>NZ_AXVU01000001.1:0-608874 GCF_000482585.1 Streptomyces sp. CNQ329
CTCCACGGGGTGAGGTTCAAGAACCGCTGGAGTGCCTTGGGCTCCTTCTCACCGGCGAACTCGGCCATGGTCCAGCCGTTCTTGCGCTGCAACGGGGAGAGGAGCCCACGCAGGTACTGAAGGGCGTGCCCTTGGGACTCCGGGCGGTAGAACAGTGGGGTTATCCGCTCGCCCAGCGCGGCGAACTCTCGGTCCCAGACGGCTAAATCGGCCGGGCTGACGGCGTCCGACGGACAATCTTGATCACGGGGCTGTGTCGTGGCCACAGCCAGAGTCTCCCACCACCCCATGATCAAGATCTAGCCCTGTAGTACTAGCCGCCATGGTATGCGGTGACGAGCCAGGTATGAAACGCCGAGCGGGCTGGGAACTGGCTCCATTCCTCCGCCGGGCCGGCTGGGAAGATGTCCCCGACCACGACGGAAGCCCTCGCCACCGCTGGGTCCACACCATCCTGTGTGAACGGCAGGAAGACCAGACAGGAGACGCCGAGCGCGTCATCCTTCGTCTGGCCAACCGACGGGAATACCAACAACAACCTGCCGACTACGACGCCGTCATCCAGCGCCTCCAGGAAGTCCTCGCCCTCGAAGGCCGCCGCATCGACTACCGCAAGGGGCGGCCGTTCCTCATCGAGTACGACCCCGACGAACCCCCTCGCCCGCAGCGCGTGGAGCTGAAGGTGGCCATCACCGAAATCGTGTCCGATCCCGACCTGGCCCGCGCCGTTCAGCTACGCCTCGACGAAGCCCGTATCTGCCAAGAACACGGCGCCTACACCTCCGCCGTCATCATGCTCGGGAGCCTCCTCGAAGGCGTCCTCGTCCATGCTGCCGACGTCAGGACTGCAACCGTGCCGCTGACCCGGCCAGCCCGCGACACCCGGCTGCAGGACCTCATTCAGCACGCCCACACCAACCAGTGGATCGATCAAGACGCAAAAATGGCCTCGGACCTGCTTCGGACCTACCGCAACCTGGTCCACCCCCTCGCGGAAAAGCGCGCCAAACACAGCGCAGACTTCGACACCGCCGACCTCTGCTGGTCCACAGTCAATGCCGTGCTCAACGACCTGGCGGCAAGCAACCCTCAGTAAGCGCGGTAATTGCGTTGACGGATCTGACAGGATGTGACAGTTCCTTCCCCAACGTGGCGCTGCTGAGGCTCATCTCATCGACAGCTGGCGCAGACTGATCGCAAATTCCCCTGGGCGCCCTGGCGCAGGTAGACCCAACTTCCTTGCCAGACACAGGCGATGGTCATGCAGCGAGCGCCCTTGGACCGGGTAGGTGCAAGGGCGCTCTGAGATTCCTCATGACTCGACTGCCGGAAGAAGCCGCAGGTCAGCATGGTTGATGAGCCAGCGGAACGAGCGGGTCTCCGCGCGGCCGTCGTCATCCACGAGGACGAGCCGGCCGAGTTGGCCGTGGACGTCGTCAACCGTCCACTCGACGCCATTGAGTGCGACTCGCCTACCCGGCGCGATCTGCAGGAACCCCCTCGCTGCCATCACACGGCCCAGATTAGTGAGCTGTTGCGCAAGGGACTGCCCAGGTCAACGCCGAGCTCGCGTTGCCAGAGCAGCCGGACGATGTTCGCCCGGCCAACGGAAGGCACGCTGGTCGCCTCCGCCAGGTCGGAGAACGCCATCGCCTGCCCCTGCTGCCCGCTGATAGCGGTGAGCAGCTGCTCGCGCATGCCGAGAAGGGTCCTCGCCGGCCGCCGGCGCGAGGACAGGTGGTCAAGGACGCTCCAGACATGCGGTCGCCAGCCCGCGACCACCGAGTACCGCCAGCCGCAGGCAGCCGCCACTTCCCTGGCGGCCGCGAACTTTAGCGCGTCCTCTTCCTTGATCAGCTCCATCGGGCGGACGTCCAGCAACCACATCCCACCGCCGATCACGGCCAGGAAGTCCGGGATGTGCCAGGCATGCCAGCCCGCATGCTCGAAGTCCAGCCGGAACGGCTGCGACAGCACTTCCGATGCCCTCCAGAAGTCCAGCGTGACCAGCAGGCTCACTTCCTTTAGCGACTCGAAGCCATGCTTCCCGCCCGCTGACGCCATCGCCTCCAGGCCGGGGCGGTGCCGCTGCTGCGCTCGCCACGTGAACCCCCGCATCGGCCGGGACGACATCACCGGTACGTGAGCCATGTCCCGGACCGGCCAGCAGACCTCGTCGGCGCCCACCTGCCACGTCGAACTCCACCGACGCGGCCAGTCGTCCCAGAGCCGCAGCCGATCCTGCAGTCCGGCGTCCCTCTCGTACGCCGTGACACCGTGGTCCAGCTGACTTGAATCCGACGGGATCTTCGCTCTCGCTGCCTCGCCCACTCATCCAGGGAAGCACCACTCGACCGGCGCCGGGGGCGTTTCGCCGGTACTGCCCGCAACACAGCGTGAGCGGGACCAAGATTTGCCAACCAGCGTTCTCCATGTGCCAACTAAAATTCTTCGTCGCATCAGGCCGAGGGGGTGAGCTGTAACCCCTTTGCATATCTCTGCTGAGCTCCGTATAGTCATGCCGTGAGCGAGGAGGAGCCTATGACCGTGCGGGTGGCAGTGGCCGGGGCGAGCGGGTACGTGGGCGGGGAGCTGCTGCGCGTGCTGCTGGCGCATCCCGGGGTCGAGATCGGGGCTCTCACCGCCCACGCCAACGTGGGCCGCCCTCTCGGCGACATACAGCCGCACCTCGCGCCCCTCGCCGGCCGCGAGCTGGCCGAGACCGCGCCCGCCGCGCTCGCCGGGCACGACGTCGTGTTCCTCGCGCTGCCGCACGGGCAGTCCGCCCCCGTCGCCGCCGCCCTCGGCGACGACGTGCTCGTCATCGACTGCGGCGCCGACCACCGGCTCGCCGACGCCGCCGACTGGGAGCGGTTCTACGGCACGCCGCACGCCGGCACCTGGCCCTACGGGCTGCCCGAGCTGCCCGGGCACCGCGACGCGCTCCTCGGGGTCCGGCGCGTCGCGGTGCCCGGGTGCTACCCGACGGCCGTCAGCCTCGGTCTGTTCCCGGCGTACGCCGCCGGGCTCGCCGAGCCGGAGGCCGTCATCGTCGCCGCCTCCGGCACCTCCGGCGCCGGCAAGGCGCTCAAGCCGCATCTGCTGGGCAGCGAGGTGATGGGTTCCATGAGCCCGTACGGCGTCGGCGGCGGGCACCGGCACACGCCGGAGATCGGCCAGAACCTCAGCGCCGTCGCCGGCGAGCGGGTCACGGTCTCCTTCACCCCGACCCTGGCGCCGATGCCCCGCGGCATCCTGGCCACCAGCACGGCGCGGGCCCGCCCCGGCACGACCGCGGAGGCGGTGCGCGCCGCGTACGAGAAGGCGTACCAGGGCGAGCCGTTCGTCCGGCTGCTGCCGCCCGGCCAGTGGCCCGCCACCGGCGCCGTCACCGGCTCCAACACCGTGCTGCTGCAGGTCGCGTACGACGAGAGCGCGCGGCGCATCGTCGCCGTCAGCGCCCTCGACAACCTCACCAAGGGCACCGCCGGCGGCGCGGTGCAGAGCATGAACATCGCCCTCGGGCTCCCGGAGGAGCTGGGGCTCTCTATGACAGGAGTGGCACCTTGAGCGTCACGGCAGCCAAAGGGTTCACGGCGGCGGGCATCGCCGCCGGAATCAAGGAGAACGGCAACCCGGACCTGGCCCTCGTGGTCAACGAAGGGCCGCGACGCGCCGCCGCCGGCGTCTTCACCGCCAACCGCGTCAAGGCAGCGCCGGTGGTCTGGTCCGAGCAGGTGGTCAAGGGCGGCGAGGTCTCCGCGGTGATCCTCAACTCCGGCGGCGCCAACGCCTGCACCGGCCCCCGGGGGTTCCAGGACACCCATGCCACCGCCGAGCGCGTCGCCGAGGTGCTCGGCCACAGCGCCGCGGAGGTCGCCGTGGCCTCCACCGGACTGATCGGCACGCTGCTGCCGATGGACAAGCTGCTGCCCGGCGTCGAGCGGGCCGCGGCCGAGCTGTCCGCCCACGGCGGCGAGAAGGCCGCCATCGCCCTCAAGACCACGGACACCGTGCACAAGACCGCGGTCGTCACCGCCGAAGCGGACGACGGCGCGACCTGGACCGTCGGCGGCATGGCCAAGGGAGCCGGCATGCTCGCGCCGGGCCTCGCGACCATGCTCGTCGTGCTCACCACCGACGCCGACGTACCCGCCGCCGAACTGGACGCCGCGCTGCGCGCCGCGACCCGTACCACCCTCGACCGCGTCGACTCCGACGGCGCCATGTCCACCAACGACACCGTGCTGCTGATGGCCTCCGGCGCGAGCGGATTCCGGCCGGGGCAGGCGGAGTTCGCCGAGGCGGTACGGGCCGTCTGCGACAGCCTCGGCCGGCAGCTCATCGCCGACGCCGAGGGCGCCAGCAAGGAGATCAAGGTCGAGGTCGTGGGCGCCGAGAGCGAGGACGACGCCGTGGAGGTCGGCCGCTCCATCGCCCGCAACAACCTCCTCAAGTGCGCCGTTCACGGCGAGGACCCCAACTGGGGCCGGGTGCTGGCCGCCATCGGCACCACCTCGGCCGCCTTCGAGCCGGACCGGCTGAACGTGGCGATCAACGGCGTGTGGGTGTGCAAGAACGGCTCGTTCGGCGAGGACCGCGACCTGGTCGACATGCGCTTCCGCGAGGTCCACATCGTGGCGGACCTGGCGGCGGGCGACGCCGAAGCGGTCATCTGGACCAACGACCTCACCGCCGACTACGTCCACGAGAACAGCGCGTACAGCTCATGACGACGACCTCCGCGGCACCGGCCACGCCCACCCGTAAGCACACCGCCCTGCCCAAGGCGCGCACCCTCATCGAGGCGCTGCCCTGGCTGACCCGCCACCACGGCAAGATCGTCGTGGTCAAGTTCGGCGGCAACGCCATGGTCGACGACGACCTCAAGCGCGCCTTCGCCCAGGACGTCGTCTTCCTGCGGCACGCCGGGCTCAGGCCCGTCGTGGTCCACGGCGGCGGCCCGCAGATCAGCGCCCAGCTCGACCGGCACGGACTGGCCAGCGAGTTCCGCGCCGGCCTGCGGGTGACGACGCCGGAGGCGATGGACGTCGTACGGATGGTGCTGGCCGGGCAGGTGCAGCGTGAGCTGGTCGGGCTGCTCAACGAGCACGGCCCCTTCGCCGTCGGCCTGACCGGCGAGGACGCGCACACCATCACCGCCACCCGGCACCGCCCGCTGGTCGACGGCAAGCCGGTGGACATCGGCCGGGTCGGCGAGGTCACCGGCATCGACACCGGCGCGATCGAGGCGCTGCTGGCGGACGGCCGCATCCCGGTCGTCTCCTCCGTCGCCCGCTCCGCCGACGAGGCAGACGCGGCCGGCGAGGTCTTCAACGTCAACGCCGACACCGCCGCCGCCGCGCTGGCCGCCGCGCTCGGCGCGGAGACCCTGATGGTCCTCACCGACGTCGAGGGCCTCTACGAGAACTGGCCGGACAGCGACGAGGTCATCAGCCGGCTCACCGCCGGCGAACTGGAGCGGCTGCTGCCCGAGCTGGCCAGCGGCATGGTCCCGAAGATGGAGGGCTGCCTGTACGCGGTGCGCCACGGCGTGCACACCGCGCGGGTCATCGACGGCCGGGTGCCGCACTCCATCCTGCTGGAGATCTTCACGGACGAGGGCATCGGCACGATGGTCGTGCCGGACGCGGAAAGGTCGGCGACATGAGCAGCGACATGAGCGGCGGCACGGGCGGCAACGCGGAGCTGACGGCGCGCTGGCAGGGCGCGCTGATGGACAACTACGGCACCCCCCGCCTGCCCCTGGTCCGCGGGGCGGGCGCGAAGCTGTGGGACGCCGACGGCAAGGAGTACCTGGACTTCGTCGGCGGCATCGCCGTCACCTCGCTCGGCACCGCGCACCCGGCGGTCGTCGAGGCCGTCTCGGCGCAGATCGCCACGCTCGCCCACGTCTCCAACCTGTACGTCGCCGAGCCGCCGGTGGCGCTCGCCGAGCGGCTCCTCGAACTGGCCGGCCGGCCGGGCCGCGTGTACTTCGCCAACTCCGGCGCGGAGGCGGTGGAGGCCGCGTTCAAGATCGGCCGGCTGACGGGCCGTACGCACATGGTGGGCACCCGGGGCGGCTTCCACGGCCGCACCATGGGCGCCCTGGCGCTGACCGGCCAGCCGGGCAAACAGGAGGGCTTCGGCCCGCTGCCGGGCGAGGTCACGCACGTACCGTACGGGGACGCGGACGCGCTGCGGGCCGCGGTGACCGACCGGACCGCGCTGGTGATCGTCGAGCCGGTGCAGGGCGAGAACGGCGTCGTCGTGCCGCCGGACGGCTATCTCGCCGCCGCCCGCAAGATCACCCGGGCCGCCGGCGCGCTGCTGGTCCTGGACGAGGTGCAGACGGGCATCGGGCGTACCGGCCACTGGTTCGCCGCGCAGGCGCAGGGCGTGGAGGCGGACGTCGTCACCCTCGCCAAGGGCCTCGGCGGCGGCCTGCCGATCGGCGCCACGCTGGCGTTCGGGCCCGCCGCGGACCTCTTCACCCCCGGAAGGCACGGCTCCACATTCGGCGGCAACCCGGTCGCCTGCGCCGCGGCGCTGGCGGTGCTCGACGTGATCGAGTCCGACGGGCTGCTGGCCCAGGTCAAACGGGTGGGGGAGCGGCTGCGGGACGGAATCGGCCGACTCGGGCACCCGCTTGTCGACCATGTGCGAGGCGCGGGGCTGCTGCTCGGTATGGTGCTCACCGAGGCCGTCGCGCCCCAGGTGCAACAGGCGGCCCAGGCAGCGGGATTCCTGGTCAATGCGGTGGCGCCGGACGTGATCCGGCTCGCCCCGCCGCTGATCCTCGGCGAGGCGGAGGCGGACGCCCTCCTGGCCGCGCTGCCCGCCGTGCTCGATGCGGCGGGTCCCGCTGCATAGCCCCGACGAGCCGGAGAGTGACGATGTCCGAGGAGCACAACGGTCCCGCCGTGCCGCACACGCGCACGGCACGCCACCGGAGGATCGTCGACATCCTGAACCGGCAGCCGGTCCGCTCGCAGAGCCAGTTGGCCAAGCTCCTCGCCGACGACGGCCTGACGGTCACCCAGGCGACGCTCTCCCGCGACCTCGACGAACTCGGCGCGGTGAAGATCCGCAACACGGGCGGTGAGCTGATCTACGCCGTCCCCTCCGAGGGCGGCTTCCGCACCCCGCGGGTGCCGCTGGGGGAGTCGGCGAAGGAGGAGCGCATGGCGCGCCTGGCCGGGGAACTGCTCATCTCCGCGGAGGCGTCCGCGAACATCGTCGTTCTGCGGACCCCGCCGGGCGCGGCGCAGTTCCTCGCCTCGGCGATCGACGCGGCGGAACTGACGGCGATCCTCGGCACGATCGCGGGCGACGACACCCTGATGGTCATCAGCCGCGACCCGGCGGGCGGCCAGTCACTGGCGGACCACCTGCTGAAGCTGGCGGAACGCGAACGCTGACCACCACCCCCCGGCGGGGCGGGGGAGGGGGCCGGAGCCCCGTCCGCCGGTGCCCGAGCCGCGGGCAGCGGGGGACGGGGCGGGGCCCGAGGCACATCCATGCCCGGGATGCGGCGTGAAGCGGGCGGACCCCCGAGGCGGGTCGGGGCGGAGCCCCATGGGGGTGCGAGCGCGGAGCCCCCGGGTGCCGTGCCGCGGGTGCGGTAGAGGGTCCGGGGCGTCCGGGGGCGCAGCCCCGGTTTCGGGGAGGGGCGGGGAACGCCCCCCCGCCCCCGCGGCGTGGGGCGGGTAGGCTTGAAAACCTGGACGGATGTCCAGCTAGTTTCCGCCGAACCCGGGAGGCCGGACGATGACCTACGTGCTGCTCATCGGTGCCATCCTCAGCGAGGTGACAGCGACCGTCTCCCTGCGTCTCTCCGAAGGCTTCTCGAAGATCCTCCCGTCGATCGTCGTGGTCGTCGGCTACCTCTCGGCGTTCACCCTGCTGAGCCTGGTGCTCAAGCGCGGCATGTCCATCGGGATCGCCTACGGGATCTGGGCCGCCACCGGTGTCGCGCTGGTGGCGCTGATCGGCGCGGCGTTCCTCGGCGACGGGCTGACCGGGGTGCAGATAGGCGGGCTGGTGCTGGTCGCGGCCGGCGTCGTCGCGCTGGAGGCCGGCGGTGCGCACTGAGCCCGGTGCCGCCGACGGCCGCGTGCAGCGCGGGCAGGAGCGGCGGCGTCTGCTGCTGGCGGCCACCGTCCGCGTCATCGGCCGCGGCGGCGTCGCCGCGGTGACGCACCGGGCGGTCGCCGCCGAGGCGGGCGTGCCCAAGTCGGTGGCCACGTACCACTTCCCGGCCGTCGCCGACCTGCTCGCCGCCGCGCTGCGCGACAGCGCCGACTCCTACGCGACCGCCCTGGCCGCCGCGCTGCCCGAGTCGTACGACACCGCCGACCTGGCGCGCACGCTGGCGGCATATCTGGACGAGCACGGCGCGGACTGCGCGGCGGAGTTCGACCTGTACCTCTACGCCGCCCGCCACCCCGAGCTGCGGCCCCTCCTGGGCCGCCGGCACCGGCTGCTGGCGGAGATCGCCGGCCGGTTCACCGCCGACCCGGTCGCCGTCGCCGCGTTCACGGCCGCGCTCGACGGCCTCAGCCTGCAGTCGCTGCTGAAGGCGGAGCCGCTGACCGCCGCCGAGATCCAGCAGGTCGTCGACCAGGTCCTGCACCGCCGCTGAGACCCGGGGGCGCCGGCCGTCTCAACTGCCGCGCGCCGCGGCCCACTCGTCGCTCAGCAGCGACCAGACCTCCAGGTCGTGGCGCTTGCCGGCCATCTCGAAGAGGCTGCGCAGCGTGCCCTCGTGGGTCATCCCCAGCCGCCTGGCGACCGCGATGCTGGACGTGTTCGCCGGGTCGACCAGCCACTCGACGCGGGAGAGTCCGCGTACGCCCACCGCCCAGTCGATCATCCGGCGGGACGCCTCGGTGACCAGCCCGCGGCCCTGTGCCTCCGGTGCCAGCCAGGCCCCCAGCTCGCAGGAGCCCTCCCCGGTGTCGAAGAGCCGGTAGATCATGCCCCCGACCAGCTCGCCGTCCAGCCGTATGGCGAAGATCCGGCCGGCGTCGCGGGCCTGTTTGTCGGCGTACGCCTGAAGGAAGCGGCGGGCGCCGGCCTCGTCGGTGACGGCGTGCGCCCAGGGCAGCCAGGGCTCCAGGTGCGCGCGGTTGCGGTCGGTGAAGGCGGACAGCTCCGCGGCCTGCCACGGCTCCAGCGTGGTCAGTTCCGCGCCTGCGGCCAGGGGTGTGCTCAGCATCGGTGCGGCTCTCTTCTCGGTCACGGGGTGGGCGGCAGCGGCAGGGGAAGCCCCGGCAGTCCGTCGAGGCTGGCCGCGATGTGCTCCTTCTTGCGGAAGTACGCGTCCAGCCCGGCGTCGTCCTCCCGCTCGAAGCGCCGGCCGTGCAGGTCGCGGTCGGCTTCGTAGGCCATGAAGGGCACAGCGTAGCCGCAGGTGTCCCGTATCAGCTCGGCGGTCACCACGATGACCGCACGCAGGCCGTGCCGGGACGGGTCGATGGCGGGGAAGTGCGTGAGCAGGGCGGGAAAGCGCGGGTCGTCGCGGAAGACGGGTTCGCCGCTGCCGTGCACCCGCACGATGTTCGGCGGGCCCTGGAAGGCGCACCACATCAGCGTGATCCTGCCGTTCTCACGCAGGTGCGCGATGGTCTCGGCGTTGCTGCCGGCGAAGTCGAGGTAGGCCACGGTGCGGTCGTCGAGGACGGCGAACGAGCCCGTCAGTCCTTTCGGCGAGAGGTTCACGGTGCCGTCCGCCGCCAGCGGCGCGGTCGCCGTGAAGAACATGTGCTGCGCCTCGATGAAGGCGCGCAATCTGCCGTCGATGCGTTCGTACGTTTTGCCCATGGGGCGAGTGTGGGCCGCGGCACGGCCACGGCGCGCGGAATTCCGCAGTGCGAGACCGCCGCCCGCACCCCGTGGCGCCGTGTCCGCGCCTGGTCACAGCCTGGTGATCACCGCACGCGTGAACTCCGCCGTACTCGCCGAGCCGCCCAGGTCCGGGGTGCGGACGTCGGTGCCGGCGAGCGTTGCGGCGATGGCGTCGAGCACCTCGGCGCCGGCCCGCTCGTGGCCGAGGTGGTCCAGCATCAGCGACGCCGACCAGATGGCGCCGATGGGGTCGGCGATCCCCCGGCCCGCGATGTCCGGCGCCGAGCCGTGCACCGGCTCGAACATCGAGGGGTACGTGCCCTCGGGGTTGAGGTTCGCCGACGGCGCGATGCCGATGGAGCCGGCGACGGCGGCGGTGAGGTCACTGAGGATGTCGCCGAAGAGGTTGGAGGCGACGATCACGTCGAAGCGCCCGGGGTCGAGGACGACCTTGGCGCACAGTGCGTCGATGTGCTCCTGGTCCCACGTCACCTTCGCGTGCTCCCCGGCCCGCTCGCGCACCAGCTCGTCCCAGAACGGCATGGTGTGCACGATGCCGTTGGATTTCGTCGCCGAGGTGAGCCGGCCGGTGCGCCGGCCGGCGAGGCCGAAGGCGTAGTCCAGGACGCGGGTGACGCCGGCCCGGGTGAAGACCGCCTCCTGCACGGCCATCTCCTCGGGGAAGCCGCGGTGCAGCCGGCCGCCGATCTCGCTGTACTCGCCCTCGGTGTTCTCGCGCACCACGATCAGGTCGACGTCGCCCGGCCCCGCGTGGCGCAGCGGGCTCTCCATGCCTGCGAAGACCCGCACCGGGCGGAGGTTCACGTACTGCCTGAAGGCCCGGCGGATGGGGATGAGCAGGCCCCACAGCGAGACATGGTCCGGCACGCCGGGCGCCCCGACGGCACCGAGGAACACCGCGTCGTAGCCGCGCAGCCGCTCGATGCCGTCCTCCGGCATCATGGCGCCTTCGCGCAGGTAGCGCTCGCAGGACCAGTCGAGATGCGTGTACGCGAACTCCACGCCGTGCCGCCGCCCGACGGCGTCCAGGACGTCCAGCGCGGCGGGCGTGACCTCCTGGCCGATGCCGTCTCCGGGGATGACGGCGATCCTATGTATTGTCATGGCCCCTTCCCCTCAGCAGAGTTGTACCCCACCTTACGGAGCAGCCCTGAATGTAAGCCAGGCCGCACGGTTACCTCGGAGGGGACGATGAAGTCCGACGCCACGGCGCCACGTGCCAAGACCGACGTCGAGCAGGCACTGCTCGGCCATGCGACATACCGCAGCCTCGGCGAGCAGAAGCTCTCGCCGCAGGAGGAGAAGTTCGAACGGGGGCGGCGGACCACCGGGTTCTGGCTGGCCCCCCTGGTCTCCGTCATCTTTCTCGCGCTCCCGCTGGACATGGCGCCCAGTCAGCAGACGCTGGCCGGCATCCTGCTCGGCGTCATCGTGCTGTGGATCACCGAACCCGTGCCGATCCCGGTGGGCGGGCTCATAGGCGTCGGGGCGATCGTCGTCCTGGGCGTGGTGCCGCCGGACGACGCACTGGCGCCCTTCGGCTCCTCCACGATCTTCACCTTCATCGGCGCGTTCATTCTCGCCCAGGCGATGCTCAAGCACGGCGTCGCCCGCCGGTTCGCGTTCTGGATCCTGGCACTGCCGGGCGTGGGCCGCTCGACGTTCCGGCTGATCACCGCCTTCGGCGTGATCACCTGCCTGCTGTCGGCCTTCGTCTCCAACACCGCGACGGTGGCGATGCTGCTGCCCACCGCGCTGGGCATCCTCACCGTCATCGCCAAGATGCTCCAGGACCGCGGCCTCGTGGAGCAGGACTTCGACCCCACGCGGCTGCGCATCGGCGCCGCGCTCGTGCTCATGCTCGCGTACGGCGCCAGCGTCGGCGGTCTGCTCACCCCCGTCGGCAGCCCGCCCAACCTCATCGGCCGCGGTCTCATCGAGGAGGCGACCGGCGAGAAGATCTCCTTCGCCGAGTGGACGGCCACCGCACTGCCGCTGTGCGCCTGCATGTTCGTCGTCCTCGTCCTGGTCCTGCTGCTGCTCAACAAGCCGGAGATCCGGCGGATCGAGGGTGTGGAGGAGTACGTGCGCGAACAGCGCGCCGCGCTCGGCGCGATCTCGCGCGCGGAGTGGAACACGCTGATCGCCTTCGGCATCACCGTGGCGCTGTGGATCACCCCGGGCATCGTCGCGCTCGCGGTCGGCACCGAGGCCTCCGCGTACACCACGGTCAGCGACCGGCTCGACGAGGGCATCGTGGCCGTGCTCGGCGCCGCGCTGCTGTTCATCCTGCCGACGAACTGGGCGCGCCGCGAGGCCACCCTCAACTGGAGCGACGCGGCCCGCATCGACTGGGGCACGATCCTGCTCTTCGGCACCGGCATCATCTTCGGCTCGCTGCTCGCCTCCACCGGCCTGGCCGAGACCATCGGCAAGGAGTCCAACGACCTGCTCGGCTTCTCCAGCGTCTTCACCATCACGATCTTCGCGGCGATGCTGGCGGTGATCGTCTCCGAGACCACGAGCAACACGGCGTCGGCGGCGGTGGTGGTGCCCATCATCATCCCGATCGCGATGGCCGCCGAGGTCGATCCGTTCGTGCCGGCGCTGGCCGCGACCTTCGCCGCCTCCTTCGGCTTCATGCTGCCGGTCTCGACGCCGCAGAACGCCATCGCCTACGGCTCGGGCGTGGTGCCGATCACCACGATGATCCGTTCCGGGGCGGGGTTCGACGTCCTCGGCATCATCCTGGTCATCCTCGGGCTGCCGCTGATGGTGGAGCTCACCGGCATCGGCTAGCCCGGCTCCCTGCGTCCGTACCGCCCGGCCGGAGGAGTGCTCCTCCGGCCGGGCGGCTCGCCGTCCGCGCGGTGTTTTGACGAACCATACGGGGTGCTGCATACTTATGCCGGTCAGCGTATGCACCGTAAGGAGACTCCCGTGACCGAGCGCGTCGTACTCGCCTACTCGGGCGGCCTGGACACCTCCGTCGCCATCGGCTGGATCGCCGAGGAGACGGGTGCCGAGGTCGTCGCCGTCGCCGTGGACGTCGGCCAGGGCGGCGAGGACCTCGACGTGATCCGCAAGCGTGCGCTGGCCTGCGGCGCCGTGGAGGCCGAGGTCGCCGACGCCAGGGAGGAGTTCGCCGACGAGTACTGCCTCCCGGCGATCAAGGCCAACGCCCTGTACATGGACCGCTACCCGCTGGTCTCCGCGCTCTCCCGGCCCACCATCGTCAAGCACCTCGTCGCCGCCGCCCGCAAGCACGGGGCCGGCACCGTCGCCCACGGCTGCACCGGCAAGGGCAACGACCAGGTCCGCTTCGAGGCCGGCATCTCCTCCCTGGCCCCGGACCTGAAGTGCATCGCCCCCGTCCGGGACTACGCCATGACCCGGGACAAGGCCATCGCCTTCTGCGAGGAGAAGGGCCTGCCCATCGTGACGACCAAGAAGTCGCCGTACTCCATCGACCAGAACGTCTTCGGCCGGGCCGTCGAGACCGGCTTCCTGGAGGACATCTGGAACGCCCCCATCGAGGACGTCTACGAGTACACGCAGAACCCGGCGGTGGCCCGCGAGGCCGACGAGGTCGTCGTCACCTTCGAGCGCGGCGTGCCCGTGGCGCTCGACGGCCGGCCCGTCACCGTGCTGCAGGCGATCCAGCAGCTCAACGAGCGGGCCGGCGCCCAGGGCGTGGGCCGTATCGACATGGTCGAGGACCGGCTCGTGGGCATCAAGTCCCGGGAGGTCTACGAGGCGCCCGGCGCCATCGCGCTGATCACCGCCCACCAGGAGCTGGAGAACGTCACCGTCGAGCGGGAGCTGGCGCGCTACAAGCGCCAGGTGGAGCAGCGGTGGGGCGAGCTGGTCTACGACGGCCTGTGGTTCTCGCCGCTCAAGCGGGCCCTGGACGGCTTCGTCCAGGAGGCGAACGAGCACGTCACCGGCGAGATCAGGATGACGCTGCACGGCGGCAGGGCCGTCGTCACCGGCCGGCGCTCGCCCGCCTCGCTGTACGACTTCAACCTCGCGACGTACGACACGGGCGACACCTTCGACCAGTCGATGTCCAAGGGCTTCATCGAGATCTTCGGCCTCTCCTCGAAGATCGCGGCCGGCCGGGACCTCGCCCAGTGAGCGACGACGTCAAGGGCGCCGGGCCGCAGGACGGGGAGCGGCAGGACGTCAGGCTCTGGGGCGGCCGGTTCGCCGACGGCCCCGCCGCGGCGCTGGAGCGGCTCTCCGCGTCGGTCCACTTCGACATGCGGCTCGCGCCGTACGACATCGCCGGCTCCCGCGCCCACGCGCGGGTGCTGGCCCGCGCCGGGCTGCTGACGGCGGACGAGCTGGCGCGGATGCTCGCGGGGCTCGACCACCTGGAGACGGACGTCGAGACCGGTGTCTTCACCGCCACCCTCGCCGACGAGGACGTGCACACCGCCCTCGAACGCGGGCTGCTGGAGCGGCTCGGCCCGGAGCTGGGCGGCAAGCTGCGGGCCGGACGGTCCCGCAACGACCAGGTCGCCACCCTCTTCCGGATGTACCTGCGCGACCACGCCCGCACCCTCGGCGGCCTCGTCGCCGAGCTGCAGGAGGCCCTCGTCGGCCTCGCCGAGGCACACCCGGACGTCGCCATGCCGGGCCGCACCCACCTCCAGCACGCCCAGCCCGTGCTCTTCGCCCACCACGTGCTCGCGCACGTCCAGGCGCTCTCCCGGGACGCCGAGCGGCTGCGGCAGTGGGACGAGCGCACGGCCGTCTCGCCGTACGGCTCCGGTGCGCTCGCCGGCTCCTCGCTCGGTCTGGACCCCGAGGCCGTCGCCGCGGAGCTGGGCTTCGAGCACGGCTCGTCGGCCAACTCCATCGACGGGACGGCGGCGCGCGACTTCGCCGCCGAGTTCGCGTTCGTCACCGCGATGATCGGCGTCGACGTCTCCCGCATCGCGGAGGAGGTCATCCTCTGGGCCACGAAGGAGTTCTCCTTCGTCACCCTGCACGACTCCTTCTCCACCGGCAGTTCGATCATGCCGCAGAAGAAGAACCCGGACATCGCCGAGCTGGCCCGCGGCAAGTCCGGGCGGCTGATCGGCAACCTCACCGGGCTGATGGCGACGCTGAAGGCGCTCCCGCTCGCGTACAACCGGGATCTGCAGGAGGACAAGGAGCCGGTCTTCGACTCGATCGACACCCTGGAGGTCCTGCTGCCCGCCTTCACCGGCATGATGGCCACGCTCACGGTCAACCGCGAGCGGCTGGAGGAACTGGCCCCGGCCGGCTTCTCGCTGGCCACCGACATCGCCGAGTGGCTGGTCAAGCAGGGCGTACCGTTCCGCGTCGCACACGAGAGCGCGGGGGAGTGCGTCAAGGTCTGCGAGGCCGAGGGCATCGAGCTGGACCAGCTCACGGACGAGCAGTTCGCGAAGGTCTCCGCGCATCTGACGCCCGAGGTACGCACCGTGCTCACCGTGCCCGGCGCGCTGGCCGCCCGCGATGCCCGCGGCGGCACCGCGCCCGCGGCGGTGGCGGTCCAGCTCGCCGAGGTCAAGGCGGACGTGGCGGCGCAGTTGCGGTGGGCGGCGGCGACGCGCCAGGCCGGCCCCGCCGCCTAGCACGGCGGACGGGGCGGAGGCCGCGACGGCGGGCGCGGCGCGGCGCAAAGCCGTGTCGGGCGCTGACCGGGGCGGGGCCCGTCTTCTACGGTGGACGGGCCCGACAGCCGCACCGAGGACGCAGGAGGCCGCGATGGCGTTCGACCGACTGGCCGCAGTGACGACGCCCGTTGCCCACATCGGCTTCGGGCTCGCCGCCGTGGGCCGCCCCGCCTACCTCACCACGGGCCGCGCCGCGGACCTCCCGGAGGGGCGCGGCGTCGAGGACATGCGCGCCCGCACCCACGAGCTGCTGGACGCCGCCTACGCCCAGGGCGTGCGGTACTTCGACGCCGCCCGCTCCTACGGCCGGGCCGAGGAGTTCCTCGCCGACTGGCTGCGGCAGCGGCCCGGCACCCGGGACGCGGTCGTGGGCAGCAAGTGGGGCTACGCCTACGTCGGCGACTGGCGGGCGGACGCCGAGGTGCACGAGGTCAAGGACCACAGTGTCGACGCCTACGACCGCCAGCACGAGGAGTCCGTGCAGCTCCTCGGCGACCGCCTCGACCTCTACCAGATCCACTCCGTCACCCCCGACAGCCCGGTGCTGACCGACACCGGCCTGCACGAGCGCCTCGCGGCGCTCGCCGCGGGTGGCGTCACCGTCGGCTTCTCCACCAGCGGCCCGGAGCAGGCCGCCGCCGTGCGGGCCGCGCTGGAGGTCACCGTCGAGGGCGAACGGCTCTTCCGCACCGTGCAGAGCACGTACAACGTGCTGGAGCCCGCGGTCGGCGAGGCGCTGGCCGAGGCGCACGAGGCCGGGCTGACGGTGATCGTCAAGGAGGCCCTGGCGAACGGCCGGCTGGCCGGCGCCGACGCGCCCGCGGAGCTGCGCGCCGTCGCCGCCGAGGCCGGCGCGGAGCCCGACGCCGTCGCGCTCGCCGCCGTGCTGCGCCGGCCGTGGGCCGGCGTCGTCCTCTCCGGCGCCGTCACCACCGCGCAACTCCACTCCAACCTCGCCGCCGCCGCGGTCGACCTCGACCCCGCGCAGTGCGACCGGCTCGCCACGCTCGCCGAGCCCGCCGCCGACTACTGGCAGCGGCGCGCCGGCACACCCTGGACGTGAAACCCGTCGCCGGACTCCCGGCCGCACGCCGAGCCCCGCCGTGCACGCCCGGCCTGCGCCCGCCCGCCCCGCGGCGGCCGCCCGGGAGCCGGACGGACGGCGGCTTTAAGGGGATTTTCGCCTCTCGGTGATGACATGCGGTAACGCAGTCGTCTGACGGAGGAGACCCCGATGTCCCGTCGTATACGCAGGCTCTCGGCCGCCGGTGCCGCCGTGTTCGCCGTCGCCGGTCTGGCCACCGGCGCGTCCGCCGCGCTCGACCGTGAGGACGGCAAGCCCGAGGTACGGCTGGTGGTCAACGAGGACCGCGAGAGGACCGGCGCCCGGAGCGGCACGGACAAGGACTGCCCGGACAAGGGCGGTTCGCAAGGCTCCTCGGGCGCCGCCCGGAACGCGGGCGACCTGTGACCGCCACCACCGACGCGAAACCGGGGCCCGCCGCCGCGCGGGACTCCGGGACGGTGCTCCTGGAACAGGCGCTCTTCGAGATCAAGCGGGTGATCGTGGGCCAGGACCGGATGGTCGAGCGGCTGCTGACCGCCGTCCTCGCCCGCGGGCACTGCCTGCTCCAGGGCGTGCCCGGCGTCGCCAAGACGCTGGCGGCGGCGACCCTGGCCACCGTGTCGGGCGGCACCTTCCACCGCATCCAGTTCACCCCGGACCTGGTGCCGTCCGACATCACCGGCACCCGCATCTACCGGCCCTCCAGCGAGACCTTCAGCGTCGAACCCGGGCCGGTCGCCGCCAACTTCGTCCTCGCCGACGAGATCAACCGCGCCCCCGCCAAGGTCCAGTCCGCCCTGCTCGAAGTCATGGCCGAGCGGCAGGTCAGCATCGGCGGCCGGACCATCCCCATGCCCGAGCCCTTCCTCGTCCTCGCCACCCAGAACCCCATCGAGTCCGAGGGCGTCTACCCGTTGCCCGAGGCCCAGCGCGACCGCTTCCTGCTCAAGGTCGACGTCTCCGCGCCCACCGAGGACGAGGAACTGGCGATCCTCTACCGGATGAGCGTCGACCCGCCCGCCGCCCGCCGGGTGCTCGCGCCGCGCACCCTCGCAGCCCTCCAGCGGCGCGCCGACGAGGTGTTCGTCCACCACGCGCTCGCGCAGTACGCGGTGCGCCTCGTCCTCGCCACCCGCGAACTCGCCGCCCGTGGCGGCGACGCCGACGGCGGCGGGCGGCTGGCGTACGGCGCGGGCCCGCGGGCCACGCTGGGTCTGGTGGCGGCGGCGCGGGCCCTGGCGCTGCTGCGCGGGCGCGAGTACGTGCTGCCGGCCGACCTCGTGGCCCTCGCCCACGAGGTCGTCGCCCACCGGCTGGTGCTGTCCTTCGACGCCCTCGCCGACGGCGTCACCCCCGAGTCGGTCGTCGACGAGGTGCTGGCCGCCGTGCCGCAGCCCCGGATCACTCCGCGGCAGGCGGAGGACGCCGCGGCCGGCGGGCCCGCCGGGTCCGCCGAGGCCGGGAGGGCGGCATGAGCGCGACAGGCAGGGCGGGCGCCGCGGCCCCGCGCGTACCCGGGTCGCCGGCGCTGGGCGAACTCACCCCCGAGCAGGCCCTGAAGCACCTGCGGCTCCTCTTCACCCGCCGTCCCGACGGTCTGCTCCAGGGCGACCACACCGCCCTCGTCCCCGGCCCCGGCGGCGAGCCCGACGAGAGCCGCGTCTACGCCCCCGGCGTCGACGACGTGCGCCGCATGGACTGGAACGCCACCGCACGTACGACCGTGCCGCACGTGCGGATGACGCTCGCGGACCGCGAACTGACCACCTGGATCGTCCTCGACGCCAGCGCCAGCATGGACTTCGGCACCGCCCGGATGGAAAAGCGCGACCTCGCCGTCGGCGCCGCCGCGGCCGTCGCGTTCCTCACCGAGCGCGCCGGCAACCGCCTCGGCGCGCAACTCGTCCGCGCCGACGGCATCGAGCGCATCCCCGCCCGCAGCGGCCGCAGGCATCTGACGCGGGTGCTGCGCACCGCGCTCGAACGCCCCCGCGTGCCCGCCGGGCCGCAGAGCCACACCCTCGCCGAGGCACTGGCCGCACTCCGGCGCGCGGAGCGCCGCCGCGGACTGGTCGCCGTCGTCTCCGACTTCCTCGAACCGGGCTGGGAGCAGCCGCTGCGGGCCCTGGCCCGGCGGCACCAGGTGCTGGCCGTCGAGGTCCTCGACCCCCGCGAGCTGGAGCTGCCCGCGGTGGGGCTGCTGACCGTCGTGGACCCGGAGTCGGGCCGGCGCCGGGAGATCCCCACGCACTCCAGGCGCCTGCGGGAGCGGTACGCCGCCGCGGCGGCCGGGCAGCGCGCGGCGATCGGCCGGTCGCTGCGGGCCGCGGGGGCGGCGCGGCTGCGGCTGCGCACCGACCGCGACTGGGTACGGGACATCGCCCGCTACGCGGCGGAGCAGCGCCGTCTGACGGGCGGTGCGGCATGACCTCCGGTCCGGCTCCCGGCGGGCCCGCCGCCGCCCCGGTGCCGGAGGCCACGTCGTCCCGGGCACGGCGGGGCCCGTGCCCCCGCCGCCCGCCGCGCCGCGAGGACAGCCGGCACCCGGCGAGCCACCGCACCGGCCCGGGAACCGCCCCACCCGCGCCCCGGCTCCGCCCGGGGGGCCCGTGTCCGGACGGCACCCGGGCGGGAGGCCCCGGTACCCGCACGCGGTACCCGGGCGCGCCCGGGGGCGTCGCACCCGCGTCCGGCGCGTACCTCGCCGGCGGCGGCCCCGCGTCCGGTGCGTGCGCCCCCGGCCGCATCCGCCCGCCCCGGTGCCGTACGCGCCGATGCCGCGGGGGGCGCGCATGAGCCTCGCCTCGCCCGGGTGGCTCGCGCTCTTCGTGCCGCTCGCCGCCCTCGTCGTCGCCTACGCCGTCATGCAGGCCCGGCGCAGCCGCTACGCCGTGCGGTTCACCACCATCGACCTGCTCGACAAGGTCATGCCCCGCCGCCCCGGCTGGCGCCGGCACGTGCCCGCCACCGCGTTCTGCGCCATGGCCGGGCTGCTCATCGTCGGCTTCGCCCGGCCCACCGCCGAGACCGAGGTGCCGCGGGAGCGCGCGACCCTCATGGTGGCGCTGGACGTGTCCGCCTCGATGCGCGCCACCGACGTGCAGCCGTCGCGGTTCACCGCCGCGCAGGACGCCGCCCAGACATTCGTGACCGACCTGCCCGAGCGGTTCAACGTCGGGCTCGTCACCTTCAGCGGCACCTCCACCCTCGCGCTGCCGCCGACCACCGACCGCGAGGCCATGCGCCGGGCGCTGGACCGGCTGGACACCCGGCAGGGCACGGCGATCGGCGAGGCGGTGTTCTCCTCCGCCGAGGCGATCCGCACGCTCGACGAACAGGCCGAACGGGAGCCGCCGCCCGCGCACGTCGTGCTGCTCTCCGACGGGCAGAACACCACCGGCCGGGCCACGTCCGCCGCCGCCGAGGAGGCGGCAGCGGCCGGCATCCCGGTGTCCACGATCGCGTACGGCACCGAGGGCGGCACCATCGACCTGGCCGGCGGCCGGACCGTCCCGGTGCCGGTCGACGGGCCCGCGCTGGAGGAGCTGGCCACCGCGACCGGCGGCGCGTTCCACGAGGCCGCCTCCGGCGAGGAACTGGAGGCCGTGTACGAGGACATCGGCAGCTCCGTCGGCTACCGCACCGAAGAGCGCGAGATCTGGCAGTGGTTCGTCGCCGCCGCGCTGGTCGCAGCGCTGCTGGCGGCGGCCACGTCCCTGCTGTGGTTCTCGCGCCTACCGTGAGGAGAACGACCGTGATCCACGCCCGTACCGGCCTCGGCGAGCCCCGCGGCCCCGCGTTCACCGCCGGCGCCGCACCCGGGCCGCCGACGGGCGGGCCGCCGGCCGCAGGACCTGTGCCGCCGCCGTCCCCGTACCCCGCTCCCACCCTCACCCCGGCGCCAACCCCGACCCCGCCCCCGGCGCCGCGCCGTGCGGCGAACCGAGCCCTGGCCGCCGCCGTCGCCGCCGCAGTCCTCGCCGGCGGCGCGGCCGGGTTCGCCGCCGGCGAGATACGCGGCCCCGCGGGCGGAGAGGAGGCGGCGGCCGGCGCGCCCCCACCGGCCGCCGCCGGGCGGAACCCCGGCGCCCTCGACAGCGTCGCCGCCCGGGTGCTTCCCAGCGTGGTGTCGGTGCAGGCCGGCGAACGGCAGGGCTCCGGCTTCGGCTTCGACGGCCGCGGCCGGATCCTCACCAACGCCCATGTCGTCGGCGGCGCCACCGAGGTCACCGTCGTGCTGCACAGCGGGCGCCGGGTCGACGCCGAGGTGCTGGGCCGCGACACCGGCCGGGACGTGGCGGTGCTGGAGGTGGCCGGTCCGTACGCCCCGCGCCCGCTGCCCCTGGGCCGCTCCGCGGACCTGTCCGTCGCCGACGCGGTCCTCGCCATCGGCTCGCCGCTCGGCCTGTCGGGCACGGTGACCTCCGGCATCGTCAGCGCCGTCGACCGCGAGGTCTCCCTCGGCGGGGGCGCACGGCAGCGGACGGTGCAGACCGACGCCTCCATCAACCCCGGCAACTCCGGCGGCCCGCTGGTCGACGCGCAGGGCCGCGTCGTCGGCATCAACACCGCCATCGCCTCGCCGGACCGCGGCTCGATCGGCATCGGCTTCGCCGTGCCCGTGGAGGACGCGGTCCGGGCGGCGCACTCGATCATCGACGGCGATTAGGTTCGTCCCATGCGGATACTCGTGGTCGAGGACGAAGAGGACCTGGTGGGCGCGCTCAGGGTCGGGCTGGTGCGCTCCGGGTACGCGGTCGACACCGCCGCCGACGTCGACGGCGCGATGGAGCGGCTCGGGGTCAACGACTACGACCTCGTGCTGCTGGACCTCACCCTGCCCGACGGCGACGGCCTCGCCGTCTGCCGGGAGATACGCGCGGCCCCCGGCGGCCCGCGGATCCTGATGCTCACGGCCCGCGACCGCCTGGCCGACCGGGTACGCGGCCTCGACGCGGGCGCCGACGACTACCTCGTCAAACCCTTCGCGCTGCCGGAGCTGCTGGCGAGGATACGGGCCCTCCTGCGCCGTGACGAGGGCGGCACGTCCGTCGTCGAGGTCGGCGAACTGCGGCTGGACACCGCCCGGTTCGAGGCGTACCGGGGGAGCCGCCCGCTGCGGCTCACCCCCAAGGAGTTCGGCGTGCTGCACTACCTGATGACGCGGCCCGGCCGCGTGGTCTCCGCCGAGGAGCTGCTGGAGCACGTCTGGGACGAGAACGCCGACCCGTTCACCAACACCGTGCGCGTCACCGTCGGTTCGCTGCGCCGCAAGGTCACCGGCCAGGACGAGCCGCTGATCGAGACCGTGATCCGGCACGGCTACCGGCTGAAGGAGCAGACGCCGTGAGGCGGCCCCGGCTGCCGCTGCCGGCGTTCGTCCACACCATCCGCTTCCGGCTCACGGTGCTGTACTCGGTGCTGGTGTTCTGCCTGACCGCGCTGGTCCTCGGCGGCGCCTACGTCGCGGTGCAGCGAAGCGGCGACGCCCATCCGGTCAGCAAGGAGCTGCGGGCCGAGAAGCGGGTGGACGGCGTACGGGTCGGGGACATCGACGTCGTCAAGGCCGAGGACGTCGAGGCCGCCGTCAACTACGAGACCCTGGGCAACCTGCGCACCTTCTCCTTCGCCGTGCTCGGCGGGGTGGCCGTCGCCAGCCTCGGCACCGGCTGGGTGCTCTCCGGCCGGGCGCTGCGCCCCGTCCGCGCCATCGCCCGCACCGCCGAGGAGATCCAGGCCGGCAGCGACCTCTCCCGCCGCATCCGGCTCGACGGCCCGCGCGACGAACTGCGCATGGTCGCCGACACCGTCGACTCCATGCTCGACCGGCTCGACGGCGCGTTCGCCGCGCAGCGCCAGCTCGTGGACGACGCCTCGCACGAGCTGCGCACCCCGCTGGCCATCATCCGGGCCAACCTCGACGCGGTGCTGACGGTCGAGGAGTCCGAGCCGGAGGAGCGCCGCCGGGCCGTCGCCGTGGTCGACCGGGCCACCACGCGGATGACCCGGCTGGTGGAGGACCTGCTCGCCACGGCGCGGCGGTCCGCCGCCGCCTTCGCCGACGCGGACGTGGACCTGGCGGCGGTGGCGGACGAGGCGTGCGAGGAGTTCGCGCCGCTGGCGGCGGAGCGCGGGCTGGTGATCCGGCGCCGGCTGGACGAGGGCCTGGTGCTGATCGGCGACCCGTACGCGCTGCGCCGGGCCGTGGGCAACCTGCTCTCCAACGCGGTGCGCCTCGCGCCCGCCGGCAGCCGCATCACGGTCGCGGCCGGCCGCGCGGAGGGCTGGCTGTGGATCGCCGTGCAGGACGCGGGGCCGGGTATCGGCGAGGGCGAGCAGGCCAGGGTCTTCGACCGGTTCTGGCGCGGCGACGCGGGCCGGGAGGGCCGGCCCCGCGACCGGCACACGGGACTGGGCCTGGCGATCGTGCGGCAGATCGTGGAGTCGCACGGCGGGCAGCCGCGGCTGTTCTCGCGGGTGGGCGCGGGCAGCACGTTCGTGCTGTGGCTGCCCGACGCGGGCGCGGCGGCCGGCGCGCGCGGGGCGGGCGGCCCGCCGGACGGTCTGCCCGCAAAGATGCGCGGCGCCGGGGACGACGGGCCGGCGGAGGTGCCGGCGACGTAGGCGCCGCGGCGCCGGGGCGGCCGTGCCTGCGGCTCAGGCCGCGGACTTCACCTTCGTGGCGTACACGTCGACGTACTCCTGGCCGGACAGCCGCATGACCTCGCTCATCACCTCGTCGGCCACCGCGCGCAGCACGTACCGGTCGCGGTCCATGCCCTCGTAGCGGGAGAAGTCCAGCGGCTCCCCGAAGCGCACCGTGAACCGGGCGATCCGCGGCCTGCCCGCGCCGCCTGGCTGGATCTTCTCCGTGCCGATCATCGCGAACGGCACCACCGGCGCGCCGGTCATCAGCGTCAGCCGCGCCACGCCCGTGCGGGCCCGGTACAGCCGGCCGTCGGGGGAGCGGGTGCCTTCGGGGTAGATGGCGAAGACCCGGCCCTCCTCCAGGATCCGGCGCCCGGTCATCAGCGCCGCGACGCCGCCGCGACCGCCGTCCCGGTCCACCGGGATCATCCCGACCGAGGTGAAGAACCAGGCCATGAGACGGCCCTTGACGCCCTTGCCCGTGACGTACTCGTCCTTGCCGATGAAGAAGACCGGTCGCTTCACGACCAGGCCGAGGAACATCGAGTCGACGAACGTGAGGTGGTTGCCGGCGAGGACGACCGGGCCCGTGCCGGGGATGTGCTCGTGGCCCTCTACCCGGGGGCGGTACAGGACACGCATGAGCAAGCCGAGGAACGCCTTGATCAGGATGCGGAACAACGAAGGATCCTCCGGTCGGGGTGGTGACACCTGGGACGATACCCGCCTGCCCGCGCGGTTCCCACTCCGGATCCGACCGGCCGGAACGCGGTGTTGCCGCCGATTTCACGAGCACGCCGCCGCAAGTCTCCCGCACCCGCGCCGGGGAGCCCTAACATCGGGCCGTCTTTTGTCGAGGCGCCGGCACGGCGCGGGTACGACGGAGAGGTAGCTGACATGAGCGACGGCGGTACGGAGCGGCGGCAGCCCGGCAGACGGGCGGTGCTCGGCGCGGCGGCGCTGGGCGGCGCGGTGGCCGCGGCGGGCCTGCCCGGCACGGCACGGGCCGCGGAGGGGCCCGGCGGCAACGGCGGGCCGGGAGTGGGCGGACGGCTGCCCAGCCCGGCGGTGATCGCGCACCGCGGGGCGAGCGGCTACCGGCCGGAGCACACCCTCGGTGCGTACCAGCTCGCGCTCGACATGGGCGCGGACGTCATCGAGCAGGACCTCGTGCCGACCAGCGACGGCCACCTCGTCTGCCGCCACGAGAACGAGATCGGCGGCACCACCGACGTCGCGGACCACCCCGAGTTCGCCGACCGCCGGACCACCAAGACGGTCGACGGCGCCCAGATCACGGGCTGGTTCACCGAGGACTTCACCCTCGCCGAGCTGAAGACGCTGCGCGCCAAGGAGCGCATCCCGGACGTACGGCAGCGCAACACCCTCTACGACGGCCGCTGGGAGGTGCCTGCCTTCGAGGAGGTGCTGCAGTGGGCGGAGCGGCAGCGGCGCGCCACCGGCCGGCCGGTGTGGCTCCACGTGGAGACGAAACACCCCAGCTACTTCCGCTCCCTCGGCCTGGAGCTGGAGGAGCCGCTGGCCCGGCTGCTGCGCCGCTACGGCCGGGACAAGAGCAACTCGCCCGTCTTCCTGCAGTCGTTCGAGCCCACCAGCGTCGAGCGGCTTGCCGGACTCGTCCGCTCTCCGGGCGTGGTGCTCCTCGGCGGGGCGTCCTCGCGGCCGTGGGACTTCGTCGAGGCGGGCGATCCGCGCACCGTCGCCGACCTGGTCACGCCGGAAGGGCTGGCGTGGATCGCGGGCTTCGCCAAGGGGCTCGGCCCCACCCTCGACCTGATCATCCCGAAGGACTCCACCGGCGGGCTGCTGGAGCCGACGACGCTCGTCCGCGACGCGCACGACGCCGGGCTGGTGCTGCACCCGTACACGATGCGCAACGAGAACACCTTCCTGCCGACCGGCTTCCGCACGGGGACGGACCCGGCGCAGTACGGCGACGCCTTCGGCGCGTTCCAGGTCTACTTCGAGACGGGCATCGACGGCATCTTCACCGACAACCCCGACACCGGGCTCCTCGCCCGGGACGATTTCCTCGCACAGGGCTGACCCGCGGGGGCCGCCGCCGACCGGCGGCCCCTCCGGCCGTGACCGATGTCAGGAACCGGACATCCCGGGTGAGTTGGCAATATCACAGGGCCGTACCGGCCCTGTCCGTAGCCACGGCCCGACCGCGCCGCGCAGAATGCACCCGGCGGAGGTTGCGCCGGGTGAAGTGCGGGGAAACACGCCGTAGGCCGCAAGTTCTTGCGGTCTTCAACTGGGTGCACTTGAGGAGGCGGGCGCGGCATGGGCAAGAGTGTGACGATTACGCCGGCGACGAACGACGACGCCGAGCAGGTCCTGAAACTCCAGTACCTCTGCTACCAGGCCGAGGCCGCGCTGTACGGGGACTACCGCATACCCCCGCTCACCGAGACCCTCGACGAGCTGCGCGCGGAGTTCGCGCGCGGCGCCGCCGTCGTCGCCCGCCTCGGCGACGAGGTCGTCGGCGCCGTCCGCGGCACCGTCGAGATCAACGGCACCGCCGTCATCAACCGGCTCATCGTGCACCCCCGTATGCAGGGGCACGGACTCGGCGCCCGGCTGCTGCTCGCCATGGAGGTCCGGCTCGCCGAGAGCGGGGACCAGGTCAAGCGGTTCCAGCTCTTCACCGGACACCGCAGCGAGGCGAACCTGCGGCTCTACCGGCGGCTGGGCTACGCCCCGGTGGGCACGGAGAAGGTCAGCCCGCGGCTGAGCCTGGTCACTCTGGAGAAGGCTCCGCAGGGCGCCGACGCGACGGCTGTCTCCTCAGCCACCACAGCCCGATGACCGGCAGGATGACGGGCAGGAAGAGGTAGCCGCGGCCGTAGTCGGACCACACGGTCTGGTCCGGGAACTCGGAGGGCTGCACCTCCGTCCACGTGCCGATCGCCAGCACGCCGACCAGCTCGGCGGTGATGCACACCACCGCGAGCCGCCGAGCCGTCTCACCGCCGCGCGCCAGGGCGGCGGTGATGAAGACGTAGACGACGGCGGCCAGCGCCGACAGCACGTACGCGAGCGGCGCCTCGTCGAACTGCGTGCTGAGCTGGTAGACCGCCCGTGAGGTGGCGCCGACGGCGAAGACGCCGTACAGCGCGAGGATCAGCCGTCCGGGCCCGCTGGACAGTCCGGGCTCGCGCGGCTCCCCGGCCGCCGGCCGGCTCTCAGGCACCGGTGCCCGTCCAGATGTCGTGCAGCCGGACCTGGAGGACCGCCAGGACGAATCCTCCGGCGGCCACCGTCGCCGAGCCCCAGCGGCTGCGCTCCGAGAGCGACAGCACACCGGTCGCGGGCACCGCGAACGCGGCGGCGAGCAGATAGGCGACGAACACCGCCGTGCCCTCGTCCGGGTCCTCGCCGCGGCCGAGCTGCACCAGCCCGACGACCATCTGGGCCAGCGCGAGAAGCGTCACCACGGCCATGCCGCCGAAGTGCCAGTCCTTCGTGGGCTGATCCTTGACGGCGGCGTGCCCGCACCAGGCCGCGAGAGCGAGCGCGGCCACCGCGACCGCGATCGTCAAGGGGAGGAACATGACTCGACCTTACTGTGTCCTCCGACGTCCCCCGATCCGGGTCCCGGCGCGGTCCGGACGCCCGGGGCAAGCCCGCCCCCGGTCGTGGCGTTGACCACAGCGCCTGCCCCGCGGTCCCGCGCCCGCCTCTCCGTCCGGCGGTGTATCGGCGCAGGTCACAGCGGTATGCGGGGACGCAGGCGACGGAGCGTCCGGCGTCGTCCGCCATGCGGACGGCGCTCCCGGCCCGCGCCGGCGATCTGTTTAACTGGCCCGCATGACCAGGACGAGCAGCCGCACCTGTGCGACCGAGGCGATGAATGTGCCGCCCGGTGCTCGTTGTATGTGTCGAATGCACCGCTGAGGGCCCCCGTCACGAGACTCGCGCCCCGAAGCGAGTCCGCGGGCCGCTCCGCCGCCGTGCCCCGCACGGCCGTGCCGAGAGCCGCGCCCGTGTGCCCCTGACGGCGCCGCGCCTCCGCGTGCCGCCGCCCGGAGCCCCCCGACCCCCGAACAGCGTGCCCCGCCGCGGGCGCGCCGTGCCCGCCCGCGCGCCCGCGGCCGGGCACCCGAAAGCGAGAGAAGCCCACGTGATCACAGTGACGGACCTCACGAAGGTCTACCGCTCCCGCGGCCGTGAGACCGCCGCGCTCGACGGCGTCGACCTGCGCGTACGCGAGGGCGAGGTCTTCGGCGTCGTCGGCCGCAGCGGCGCCGGCAAGTCCACCCTCATCCGCTGCATCAACCTCCTGGAGCGCCCCGACTCCGGCGCGGTCACCGTCGCCGGCCAGGAACTCACGGCCCTCTCCGGCCGCGAGCTGCGCGCGGCCCGCACCCGCATCGGCATGATCTTCCAGCACTTCAACCTGCTGAGCGCCCGCACCGTGCAGGACAACGTCGAACTGCCGCTGGAGATCCTGGGCCTGTCCGGGCAGGAGCGGGCCCGCAAGGCGCTCGACCTGCTCGACCTCGTCGGCCTCGCCGACCGGGCCAGGGCGTACCCGGCGCAACTGTCCGGCGGCCAGAAGCAGCGCGTCGGCATCGCCCGCGCGCTCGCCGGCGACCCGCGGGTACTCCTCTCCGACGAGGCCACCTCCGCCCTCGACCCGGAGACCACCCGCTCCGTCCTGGAGCTGCTGCGCGAACTCAACCGCGAACTCGGCCTCACGGTCCTGCTCATCACCCACGAGATGGACGTCGTCAAGGCCGTTTGCGACTCCGCCGCCCTGATGCGCTCCGGCCGCATCACCGAATCCGGCACCCTCGACGAGCTGCTGGCCACCCCCGGCTCCGAGATCGCCGCCCAGCTCTTCCCCGTCGGCGGCGAGGCGTACGGAACCGCCGGCACCATCGTCGACATCACCTTCCACGGCGACGTCCGCGGCCGGCCGGTGATCTCCCACCTGTCCCGCACGTACCACCTCGACGTGTCGATCCTCGGCGCCGCGATGGACACCGTCGGCGGCCGGCAGATCGGCCGCATGCGCATCGAACTCCCCGGCCCGTACGAGGAGAACGTCGTCCCCCTGGGCTTCCTGCGCGAGCAGGGCCTGCAGATCGACCCGGTCGGCTTCGGCGCCGCGTACCTGCCCGCCCTGGAGAGTGCCCCGTGAGCTGGACCGAGATACGCCCCGAGCTGCTGACCGGGCTCTGGGAGACGCTGGCCATGGTCGGCTGGGCGGCCCTCATCGCCGTCGTCGCCGGCACCCCGCTGGGCGTGCTGCTGGTCCTCACCGACCGCGGCAGGCCGCTGGAGAACGTCCTGGTCAACCGGGTCATCGGGCTCGTCGTGAACATCGGCCGCTCGCTGCCGTTCATCATCCTGATGCTGGCGCTGACCGCGTTCACCCGCGCGCTGGCCGGTACGTCGATCGGCCTCAAGGGCGCCATCGTGCCGCTGGCGGTCAGCGCGATCCCCTTCTTCGCCCGGCTGGTCGAGACCGCGGTACGGGAGGTCGACACCGGCCTCGCCGAGGCCGTCCAGTCGATGGGCGGCAGCACCTGGACCGTCGTCTCCAAGGCGCTGCTGCCGCAGGCGCTGCCGTCGCTGGTCGCGGGGCTGACCACCACCGTCATCGCCCTCGTCGGCTACTCCGCCATGGCCGGCGCCGTGGGCGGCGGCGGCCTCGGCGACGTGGCCATCCGCTACGGCTACCAGCGCTACGAGGGCGACGTCATGCTCGTCACCGTCGTGCTGCTCGTCGTCCTCGTCAACGCCGTCCAGCTCACCGGCGACTTCTTCGTCCGCAGCCTCAGCGACCGCAGCAGCCGCAGCGCCGCCTACCTGCGCGTCTCCCGCCCCGCACGGGCCTACGTCACCGCGGTGGCGGGTATCGCGCTCGTCGGCACGCTCACCGTGGGCACCGCCAACCTCACCTCCGACGGCGGCGACGGCGGCGCCGGCACCGTCACCGTGGCCGCGACGCCCGCGCCGCACGGCGACATCCTCACCTTCGTCAAGGACAACCTCGCCGAGGACGCCGGGATCGACCTGCGCATCCGCGAGTTCACCGACTACGTCAAGCCCAACGAGGCCGTCGCCGACGGCGAGGCCGACGCCAACTTCTTCCAGCACACCCCGTTCCTCGACGACTACAACGACAAGAACGGCACCGACATCGTCCCCACCGTCGGCGTGCTGGTCGAACCGCTCGGCCTCTACTCCGACCGGGCCGACGGCGTCTCCGGCCTCGGCAGCGGCGACACCGTCGCCGTACCGAACGACACCACCAACGAAGGCCGCGCCCTCCACCTCCTCGACGCCGAGGGCCTCATCGAGCTGAAGGACGGCACCGGCCTCAACGCCACCCTCGGCGACATCGCCGACGACCGCGGCCTGGGCATCCGGGAACTGGAGGCCGCCCAGACGCCGCGGGCGCTGCAGGACGTCGACGCCGCCGTGATCAACGGCAACTACGCCATCGACTCCGGCCTCGATCCGCGAAAGGACGCCCTCGCGCTGGAGGAGACCGAGGGCAACCCGTACGTCAACATCCTCGCCGTCCGGGCCGGCGACGCGGACGACCCGGAGATCAGGAGGCTCGGCGACCTGCTCAACTCCCCGGAGGTCAAGGCGTTCATGGAGAAGGAGTTCCCCTCGTCCGTACCGGTGTTCGGTCCGGTCGGCTGAGCCGTGGCATATCCGCCCGCGGATGCTGCATGCTGTCCGGGTCAGCTCGTCATCGGTCCACGCACTCGGAGAAGCGCATGTCATCCACCTTCCCGGACGTCTCCCTCAGCACGGACCGGCTGGTGCTCCGCCCGTTCGACGAGGAGGACGTGCCGGCGCTGACGGAGATGATGAACGACGAGGCCGTCACCGCGTGGACGCAGGCGCCGCACCCGTACACCCGGGACGACGCCCACGACTGGGTGACGCGCGTAGCCCCGGCCGAGCGCACCGGCGGCCGGGGCATCGTCTTCGCGGTCTCGGAGTTCCTCACCCAGCGGCTCGTCGGCGTCGTGCACCTGAAGCGCACCGACTGGCGCACGCTGGCCGCCGAGGTCTCCTACGCCGTCGCCCCCTGGGCGCGCGGCGAGGGGTACGCCGCCGAGTCGGTGCTCGTCGTCGCGCGCTGGCTCTTCGACGTGCAGAAGTTCGAGCGTCTGGAACTGCGCACGGCCGCGGACAACACCGCGGCGCAGCAGGTCGCGCAGAAGATCGGCGGCATCAGCGAGGGCGTCCTGCGCAACGCCTGGATAGCGCGCACCCGCACCGAGGACGGCGGCTGGACGGACATCCGCACCGACCTGATCGTCTGGAGCCTCCTGCCGGAGGATCTGGACGCGGACGGCGAGAGTAGTGTGCTCTGACGCTCCCTTACCTCCGGCGCGCCTTCGCCCGTACGCACACGTACGCGCGGGCCGCCGCGGGCCGGGAGCGGGCGCCGGCCCGCCGGCGCGTCCCCGCAGTCGACGACCAGGAGAGTAGTGAGCGATGGCGGACCGGGTCACCGTGATCGGGTGGGACGGTTCTCCGCTGACCGAGGCGGCCCGCGCCGCCCTCGGCGCGGCCAGCCTCGTCGCCGGGGCGGCGCACCACCTCGCGCTGCCCGAGGTGCCGCCGGGAGCCGAGCGGATCCGGCTGGGCAGCGTGGGCCTCGCGGCCCGGAGAATCGCCCGGCACCGCGGCACGGCGGTGGTCCTCGCCGACGGCGACCCGGGCTTCTTCGGCGTCGTACGCACCCTGCGCGCCCCTGAACACGGCCTGGAGGTCGAGGTGTTGCCGGCGGTCTCGTCCGTCGCCGCCGCCTTCGCCCGTGCCGGGATGCCGTGGGACGACGCGCAGGTCGTCGTCGCGTACGAGCGCAGCCTGCGCCGGGCGGTGAACGTCTGCCGGGCGCACCCCAAGGTCGCCGTCCTCACCTCGCCCGGCGCCGGGCCCGCCGAACTCGCCCTGCTGCTGCGGGACGTCCACCGCACGTTCGTCATCTGCGAGGAGCTGGGCGGCGCACAGGAGCGGGTGACGGTCCTCACCTCCGACAAGGTGGCCGAGCACGTCTGGCGCGACCCGAACGTGACGCTGGTGATCGGCGGAGGTGTGGCGGCGGGAGCCGGACCCACGGGGCCCGGAGGCGCCGCCGCGCCCGCGGCCGGCGGCTGGCTCGCCGGGCACGACGCGGGCTACCCGCCCGCGGCGCGCGGCTGGAGCCTGGCCGCCGCGGAGTACGCCACCGCGCCCGACGAGGGCGAGGCGCCGCACCTGCGCGCCCTCCAACTCGCCCGGCTCGGGCCCCGGCAGGGCGACCTGGTGTGGGACATCGGCTCCGGCAGCGGCGCGGCGGCGGTCGAGGCCGCCCGCTTCGGCGCCGCCGTCATCGCCGTCGACCGTGACGCCGACGCCTGCGCCCGCGCCGCCGCGGCGGCCCGGCGCTTCGGGGTCCTGCTGCAGACCGTCCACGGCACCGCCCCCGGTGTCCTCAACGATCTGCCCGAGCCCGACGTCGTACGGGTCGGGGGAGGCGGCGCGGCGGTCGTCGCGGAATGCGCGGCCCGGCGCCCGGAGCGGATCGTCGCGCACGCTCGCACCCGGGACGGCGCCGAGGAGGTCGTACGCGCCCTCACGGACGCCGGGTACGCCGTGGAGTGTTCGCTGCTGCAGTCCGTCGACCTCGACCCGGAGGCGCCCGCGGACGCGGGACAGGGCGCCGGCTGGCGGGAGCGGGAGCGCACGGTGGTCTTCCTGATCGCGGGGAACCGCGCGGGCTGAGCCGCAGGGTGCGCGCATGGGTGCGCGCGGTGCGTGCGATGCGCTCCGGGCGCGCGGGAGGCGTGCGCCCGGTGCTCCCCGCCATGCACCGGACGGCGCCCGCGGGCCGCCACCCCAGCCGGACTCGCGTGCGGATTGCGGGTAGGCTGGCCGACTGTTGTGCCGTGACCTGGCATTCGTTGCAGCGTTGCCGAATGCCGGTAATGTCCGGGGGTCTTGTCGCAGTTGTCGGGAACGTCAACCCTGCGGGGGCGGTCGTGCCGCCGGGCGGGGTGTGCTCGTTCTAGCTATGGGCGGCCGGTCTGTCCCGCGGGGGGCTGCTGCCGGACGAACGGTCGGAGAGGGAGCTGGAACGATGGGCGAGGGGTACGGACGCATGACTGACACCGGCAAGCTCCCGGAGGGGCACCAGCCGGGGCCGGACGACGCCGCCGGAGGACACCGCCCCGCCGCCGCCCCCGACGACCTGCCGGGGGCCGCCGCGCCCGCCGAGACCGCCCCGGCGGCCGAGGGAACGGCGGACGACGACGACTTCCTCTTCCTGCCCGGCGCGCAGGGCGCCTGGACGGACCCGCGGGTCCCGGCCTCCGCCGGTGCCCGGAGCGCGCCCCCCGCGGGCGGTGCGGAGCCGGCCACGGGCGCGCAGCGGCGTCCGCTGCACATGGGCCCGCCGGTGCCGGAGCAGGCCGGGGGAGTGGTGCGTTCGCTCGCGGACCGTGGCCCGGCGAGCGGCTCGGTGGACACGCGCGAGGCGGTCGCCGCCGCGGACGCGGCGACCGCCGCGGGCGGTGCCCCGGTGACGGACGGCGCGGCGCAGGCGGGCAACGCGGGCGGCAGGGGGGCCGGTTCACCGGCTCCGGCGACCGCGGCCGGCCCGCAGGCCGCCGGACAGAGCGCTCCTGCCCCGGACGTCGCCGCCGGCCCCGAGCACACCGCCGGGGGTGCCGCGGGGCCCGGCTCCGCAGCGGCGCCGGAGCAGGCCGAAGGGAGCGCAGCCGCGGGAGCGGACACCGCGCCGGGCTCCGCGCAGAGTGCGCCCGCCGCGGCGGGCGCGGTGGCGGGCGCCGTACCGGACCAGGGTGCTCCGGGTCCGGCCGGCGGGGGCCGGGAGGCGACCGCCGCCGGAGGGCAGGCCGCGGGCCGGGCTCCCGAGCCGGGGAGGAACGCGCCGGGCGGACTCGCCCCGGGCCAGGGCACGGCCGCACCGGGGGAGCCGGTGCCGACCGCGGCGGGTTCCGTACCGCCGCAGGTGGCCGGGGCCGGCGGGCCGGCTCCGCAGCCGCCGGTGCGGACGCCGGGGCCGCCGACGGTCGGCCCCGAGTATCTGGACGTCACCCGGGCCGGCACGCCCCGCCTGCCCGGCCCGCAGCTCGGAGAGATCCCGCCCGCCCCGGCCGGCTGGACCGGCGTGTCGCACCCCGCCGACGGTGACACCGCCGCCCAGGCCGGGGCGGACCCCGCGGCCGTCCCGGAAGCGGCGCCCGAGGGCGACGGCGCCACGGCGCCGGCCCCGGCGAACGCCGCCCAGGGCACCGCCGGCGGTACCGGCCCGGGACCGGACGGCGGACCGGCCCAGCCTGCGCACGCCGCCGACGCCGCCGCTGATCAGAACGCGGTCGGTGCACCCGCGGCCGCCCCCGTGGACGCGGCGCAGGCCGCCGTCCGCAGGGCGGCGGCATCCGCGGGCGCGTCCCTGGGCCGCGGCATCTCCGCCCACGGCGGTGCCACGGCGGCCCCGGACGGCCGGAACGGCGCCGCCGGGCCACAGCCCGCGGATGAGGCCGCCGCCGCGGCCCACACGCAGCCGACCCCCCCGGCCCCGGGCGGACAGACCGGCGCCGCGGCAGCGGCCGTGCCCGGCGCCGTCACGGGCGGCCCGGAGAACCCCGCCGGAGGCCGCCCGCCGGGCGCTGACGCGGCGGAGAGGCCCGCGCCGCATGCGGTACGGGACGGCCGACTGGCCGCTGCCGCCGCGGTGTCGGGCGTGGCGGACGGGTCCGCCGGGGAACAGGTACCGGGCGCCGGCCCCGCGTACGGTGCCGCGCCGCACACCGCAGCCCCGCATCCCGCACCCCCGCACGCGGCCGGACAGCCCGGCAACGCCGCGGCGGCCGTGCCCGCCGCCGCCCCGCCGAGCGGGCCGGAGGGCTCCGCGCAGGACCGGGCGCCCGCCGGTGACCCCGCGGACGGTGCCGCGTCCCACGCCGTACCCGGCGAGCAGTCCGGCGGCAACTCCCCGGAGCTGGACGGTGGTCGGGACGGCTCCGCCACCGGAGCCGGGTCGGCGGACGGCACGGTCCTCCGCGCCGTACCCGGCGACGGCACCGCGGTGCCGCCCGCCGGCAACGGCGAGGCCCCGGCCGGCGAGCAGGTGCCCGGCGACCGGACGGCCGCCGCCGAACCCGCCGCCGCGCAGGCGGACGGGCAGACCGGCGGCGACTCCCCGGCACAGGTGGGCCGCCAGGGCGAGCCCGCCGGGCCGAACGGGGACGCAGCCGTGCTGCACGCCGTCACCAGCGGGCAGACCGTCAACGGTGCCAAGGCGCGGGCGGCGAACGGCCAGGCCGTATCCGGCGGGCAGCCCGCCGTGCCGGCCGCGCGGGCGGCGAGCGACGAAGCCGCACCCGCCGGCGCCGTGCACGCCGCCTCCGGCGGGCGGCGCGGCGTGTCGCTCGGCGTGAAGAACGGTGCCCATGCCGCCCCCTCCGGCACCGCCGGAGAAGCGGCGGCCGACCCCGCGGCCGAGGCGCAGCCCGCGGCCGACTCCGCGCCGCGCGCCGCCGCCGGCGTGACACAGATCCGCGGCCGGCGGCGCCGCGGCTCCGCCGTGAGCGCGACGGTCACCGCCGCGACCCCGGCCGGCGACGCGCAGGCCCAGGACGCCGCGGCGTCGGGTGCCTCCGTACCGGCGCAGTCCTCCCCGGCGCCCCGCCCCGCCCCCGCGGACGAGCCGACGGCCGTCCCGGCACCCGCGGCCGGCACCCCCGCCGACGGTGCAGCGGCTCCCGGCCCCGCCGCCCCCGACGGCGACCGGGACGCCCCCGACGCGGCCCCCGGCTTCGCCGACGCCGAGCGCGCGGCCGTCCACCGCGTCATGCGCGAACGCCGCGACATCCGCAACGGCTTCCGCTCCGACCCCGTCCCGCACGAGGTGCTGCTCCGCGTCCTGGAGGCCGCCCACACCGCCCCCAGCGTCGGCCACTCCCAGCCCTGGGACTTCGTCGTCATCCGCTCCGAGGAGACCCGCCACCGGATGCGCGAGCTGGCCCGGCGGCAGCGCGAGGCGTACGCGAAGAGCCTGCCCAAGGGCCGCGCGAAGCAGTTCAAGGAGCTGAAGGTCGAGGCCATCCGGGACACCCCGGTGAACATCGTCGTCACCGCCGACCCCACCCGCGGCGGCCGGCACACCCTCGGCCGGCACACGCAGCCGCAGATGGCCCCGTACTCCTCCGCGCTCGCCGTCGAGAACCTCTGGCTCGCCGCCCGCGCCGAGGGTCTCGGCGTCGGCTGGGTCAGCTTCTTCGACGAGCGCGAACTCGTCCGCGAGCTGGACCTGCCCGAGCACCTGGACGTCGTGGCGTACCTCTGCCTGGGCTACGTCGACGAGTTCCCCGAGGAGCCGGAGCTGGTGCAGGCCGGCTGGTCCAAGCGCCGCCCGCTGTCCTGGGTCGTCCACGAGGAGAGCTACGGCCGCCGCGCGCTGCCCGGCGAGGACCCGCACGACCTGCTCGCGGAGACCCTGGAGGGCATCCGCCCGCTGGACGCCAAGGCGCTCGGTGAGGCGTGGGAGCGGCAGAAGCGGATGACGAAGCCGGCCGGGTCGCTCGGCATGCTGGAGATCATCTCCGCGCAGCTCTGCGGCCTGTCCCGCAAGTGCCCGCCGCCGGTGCCGGAGCCCGCGGCCGTCGCTGTCTTCGCCGGCGACCACGGCGTGCACGCGCAGGGTGTCACGCCCTGGCCGCAGGAGGTCACCGGCCAGATGGTCGCCAACTTCCTCGGCGGCGGCGCCGTCTGCAACGCCTTCGCCGCCCAGGTCGGCGCCGAGGTGTGCGTCGTGGACGTCGGGGTGGCCGCCGAACTGCCCGCCACCGCGGGCCTCGTGCCGCGGAAGGTGCGCAAGGGGACCGCGGACATCACCGCGGGCCCCGCGATGACCCGCGAGGAGGTGCTGCGGGCCGTCGAGGTCGGCATCGAGACCGCCCGGGACCTGGTCGCGGCGGGCAACAAGGCGCTGCTGACGGGCGAGATGGGCATCGCGAACACGACGGCGTCCGCCGCGCTCATCGCGGTCTTCACCGACTCCGAGGCCGCCGAGGTGACCGGCCGCGGCACCGGTGTCGACGACGAGACGTACGCCCGCAAGGTCGAGGCCGTCCGCCGCGCCATCGAGGTCAACCACCCCGACCCCTCCGACCCGGTCGGCGTGCTGGCCGCGGTCGGCGGCCTGGAACACGCCGCGCTCGTCGGCTTCATCCTCGCCGGCTCCTCGCTGCGCACGCCCGTCGTCCTGGACGGCGTGAGCGCGGGCGCGGCGGCGCTGGTCGCCCGCGCGGTGGCGCCGGAGTCGCTGGCGGCGTGCATCGCGGGCCACCGCAGCCCGGAGCCGGGGCACACGGCGGCGCTGACGAAGCTGGGGCTGCGCCCGCTGATCGACCTCGACCTGCGCCTCGGCGAGGGCACCGGCGCGCTGCTGGCACTGCCGCTGGTGCAGAGCGCGGCGCGGGCCATGCACGAGGTGGCGACGTTCGACGCGGCGGGCGTGACGGAGAAGGGCTGATCAAGGGGCGTACGGGCCGAAAGGGGCGGGCCGCGGGCGCTCAGGCGCCGGATGCGCTCGCGGGCCGCTCCCGGGGCTCCCCGCGTACGTACCGCGCCGCCCCCGGGCCCGTACCGCGGGCGTCCCCCGCGGCGGGGTGCCGGCGCAGGCCATAGGGTTGGCGTCGCGGGCCGCGCCGCGCGTCCCGACACCCCCACCAGTCCGCGAAGAACCGCCGCTCCAGCGCCGCAGCGGCCGGCCCACCGTACGAGGAGCCGTTCCGCCATGTCCCGTCCCCCCGCCCCACCCGCCGCCGGCGCAGGCGCGTCCGCGTACCCCGTCGGACTGCGGCTCGCGGGCCGGCGCGTCGTCGTCATCGGCGGCGGCCAGGTCGCCCAGCGCCGGCTGCCCGCGCTGCTCGCCGCCGGCGCCCGGGTCACGCTCGTCTCGCCGTCGGCCACGCCCTCGGTGGAGGCGATGGCCGACGCCGGCGAGCTGACGTGGGAGCGCCGGCGGTACGCGGACGGGGATCTGGAAGACGCCTGGTACGCCGTCGTGGCCACCCGCGACCCCGCGGCCAACGAAGCCGCCTCCGCCGAGGCCGAGCGCCGCCGCGTCTGGTGCGTACGCAGCGACGACGCCTCCGCCGCCACCGCCTGGACCCCCGCCACCGGCCGCAGCGAGGGCGTCACCGTCGCGGTGCTCACCGGCAGCGACCCGCGCCGCTCCGCCGCCGTCCGCGACGCCGTCGTGGAGGGCCTGCGCGACGGCACCCTCAGCGCCCCGCACCACCGCACACGCGCCCCCGGCGTCGCCCTCGTCGGCGGCGGCCCCGGCGACCCCGACCTCATCACCGTCCGGGGCCGCCGGCTGCTCGCCGAGGCCGACGTCGTCATCGCCGACCGCCTCGGCCCCCGCGACCTGCTGGACGAACTCCCTCCGCACGTCGAGGTGATCGACGCCGCGAAGATCCCGTACGGCCGGGCCATGGCCCAGCAGGCCATCAACGACGCGCTGATCCAGCACGCCAGGGCGGGCAGGGCGGTCGTCCGGCTCAAGGGCGGCGATCCGTTCGTCTTCGGCCGCGGCATGGAGGAGGCGGAAGCGCTGGCGCGGGCGGGCGTGGCCTGCACGGTGGTCCCGGGCGTCACCAGCGCGATCAGCGTCCCGGCGGCGGCCGGCATCCCGGTCACCCACCGCGGGGTCGCGCACGAGTTCACCGTCGTCAGCGGCCACGTCGCGCCGGGCGACGAACGCTCGCTCGTCGACTGGCCGGCGCTGGCGCGGCTGCGCGGCACGCTGGTGCTGCTCATGGCCGTCGAGAACATCGGGGCCATCGCGGAGACGCTCGTACGCGAGGGCCGCGACCCGGCGACGCCGGTGGCGATCGTGCAGGAGGGCACCACGGCCGCCCAGCGCCGGGTGGACGCCTCGCTCGCCACGGCCGCCGAGGCGGTCGCGCGCGAGGAGGTGCGGCCCCCCGCCGTGATCGTCGTCGGCGAGGTGGCGGCCCGCTCGCCCCGCTGACGGGGCGGCGCGCGGCGCGCCCCGTCACGTACCCCGGCGTCGGAATGCGGCGCGCGGCACGGCAGGATCGTGCCGTGGCAGAACTCCTCAGGATCGACGACCCCGCCGACCCGCGCCTGGCGGACTACGCCGGCCTCACCGACGTCGAACTGCGCCGCCGCCGCGAGCCGGCGGAGGGGCTGTTCATCGCCGAGGGCGAGAAGGTCATCCGGCGCGCGATCGAGACGGGCCACGAGACCCGCTCCATGATGCTCTCCGCCAAGTGGGTCGACGTGATGCGGGACGTCATCGACGCCCTGCCGGCACCGGTGTACGTCGTCGGCGCCGACCTGGCCGAGCAGGTCACCGGCTACCACGTGCACCGCGGTGCGCTCGCCTCCATGCACCGCAAGCCGCTGCCGGACGCCGCCGGGCTGCTGGCGCGCGCCCGCCGCGTCGCGGTGCTGGAGACCGTCAACGACCACACCAACGTCGGTGCGGTCTTCCGCAGCGCCGCCGCTCTCGGCATGGACGCCGTCCTGCTCTCGCCGGACTGTGCGGACCCGCTGTACCGGCGGTCGGTGAAGGTCTCCATGGGCGCCGTCTTCCACATCCCCTACGCGCGGCTGCCCTCCTGGCCGCACGACCTGACGACGGTCCGCGAGGCGGGCTTCACCCTCGTCGCCCTCACCCCGGACGCGCGGGCGGTGCCGATCGCCGAGGCGGCGCCGCAGCGGCTGCCGCGGGTCGCGCTGATGCTGGGCACGGAGGGCGCGGGACTGTCGGCCGGTGCGCTGCGGGCCGCGGACCGGCACGTACGGATCCCGATGTCGAACGGCGTCGACTCGCTCAACGTGGGCGCCGCCGCGGCCGTCGCGTTCTACGCGGTGGCGACCGCCCCGGCCGCGGGCTGAACCGGCCAGTTGCCCTTGGCGCCGCCTCCCCCAGACCTCAGAGCGGGCCCTGGCAGCCCTGGGCGGCCGCGATGCCGAGGGCGACCAGCAGCGTCACCGTCACGAACACGATCAGCCGCTGCCGCATCAGCCGCGCCCGGTCCGGCGCCGGCCTGCGCTGCGGCGCGGGCCCCCGCGCCGCGGGTGCCGTGCCCTCGCGCGGTCCGCCGTTCCGCGAGCCCTGGGTGCGCTGCTCCGCCGCCCGGCCGCGCTCCGCACCCGGCCTGCCCCGCTCCGGCGCCGGCCCTCGCGCGGCACCGCGGCCCGCGCGCTGTCCGGGCCGCTGCGCCGGCCCCGGCCGCCCGGTGCCGTGCGGCCCGGGGCGCTGTGCGGCGCCCGGCTGCGGCCGGCCCGCGCCCGTCGGCCGCTGCCCCGGCGGCCGGTGGGCGGCCGTGGGGCCCGGAGTCGCCCGCTCCGCGGCGGTACGGCGCGGCGGGGCGGCCTCCGGCCCCGCACCGTGCCCCTCGCGGGCCGCGATCTCCTTCAGCCGCAGCGACAACTGCAGCGTCGACGGCCGGTCGTCCGGTGTCTTCGCCAGGCACGTGCGCAGCAGCGGCGCCAGCGCGTCCGGCACCGCGTCGAGCAGCGGCTCCTCGTGCACCACGCGGTAGAGCATCACCTCGGAACTGCCCTGCCCGAACGGCGAGTCGCCCGTCGCCGCGTACGCGAGCGTGGCGCCCAGGGAGAACACGTCACTCGCCGGCGTCACCGGCTGTCCCCGCACCTGCTCGGGCGCCAGGAACCCGGGCGAGCCGACCGCGGTGCCGACGTGCGTCAGCGTGGAGGCGCCCGTCGCCCAGGCGATGCCGAAGTCGATGATCCGCGGGCCCTTGGGGGAGAGCAGGATGTTGGACGGCTTCAGGTCGCGGTGCACCACGCCCGCCTCGTGCACGGCGACCAGGCCCTCGGAGAGCGCCGCGCCGATCGCCGCGACCCGTGCGGCCAGGAGCGGCCCCTCGTCGCCGACCTTGTCGTGCAGGGAGGGTCCGGGTACGTACTGCGTGGCGAACCATGGCCGGTCCGCGTCCAGATCGGCCGCCACCAGCCGTGCCGTACAGCCGCCGCGGATCCGGCGGGCGGCGGAGACCTCGCGGGCGAACCGCGAGCGGAACTCCTGATCCTCCGCCAGATCCGGCCGGATCACCTTGAGCGCGACCCGCTGGCCGCGCCGGTCCGAGCCCAGGTAGACCACGCCCATGCCGCCCGCGCCGAGCCGCCGGTGGATCCTAAACGAGCCGACGACACGCGGATCCTCACGACGGAGCCGCATCATCGCCATGCCGTAACCATCCCCGCTGCCCGGTCTGTCTGCCGTGCACAGCTTACGGACCTGACCGCCGCTCGCGCTGGCAGGGCGCCGTGCGGCGGGCCGAATTGTCGGTCCCAGGTGGGATCCTGGAGGTATGGCCGGACCCAAGTGCGGCCCCGAGGAAGGGGGATGCGGGACAGGTGAAGGGCGATCGAGTGGAGATAGTCGTGGACGCGGGGGACACGACACGGACGTACCAGGTGGTGGCCTCGCGCGCCGGCCGGAGGGTCGAGACGTCGGTGCGCCGGGGCGTGGTCGAGGTGACCGAGGTGACGCGCAGCGGGTCGGTGGTGCGCACGGCGCGGTTCATGGCCACCAGGGTGCTCGCCCTGGTGGAGCATCCCGTGCCGCGTGCGGACGGCGGGGTCCCCCTCGGGGAAGACCCTGGGTCGTAGTACGCGGTCTCCACCCACGGGAGTAGCGACTTCCCGCCTCCGTCATCCTCCGGGAGGCCAGGCAATCGATACGCGGGCATGACGACCCGTGCCGATCATTTCCCTAATGTTGTCGTCAAGCGGCGGGCGCAGCACTCGTCCCCCGAGGTCGGACGCCCGCCGCTCCCGTACAGGAGTGGAGTCATGGAGAGAACAGCGGAGCACGCCGCACGGCCCGAGGCCGTGGCAGGGGCGCTCGCCGCGTTCGGCGCACCGGCGCCGGAGCGCCGGCACCCGCTGGTCGCCCTCGCCATGGTGCTGCCCCTGGCGATCGTCCTCACCGTCGTCTTCGGCGGCTGGGAGGCGGTCATCACACATGCGTCGTCCGTGGCCGGAATGATGGGGCGTTAGCTCCGTCAGGCCCGGGAGAGCGGCCCGGGCCGGGGACAGCCGGCTCAGCCCCGTGGGGACGGGGGTGCGGCGGACGGACGTGTACGCCCGGGCGTCTGGGGAGACGCCCGGGCTACGCGTTTTCCGGGGCCGGATCCGCCGTCACGTCCACCCGCCCGGGCCGTCGCGGCGCGGGCCTAGGATGAGCCGGTGCGCGCACGCCTCGTCGACCGGCTGGCGGAGCTGAGCCGGGGGGCCGGCGAGCCCGCGGTGATCGTCGACCGCCCGGACGTGACCGTCCTACGCCGCGGGGGCACCGTACTCAAGGCCCACGCCCCGCGGCTGGATCCCGCCGCCCTCGCCGCCCGGCTCCGGGTGGCCGCCCACCCGCTGCTCGCCGGCATCCTGCTGACGCCGCTCGGCGAGCTGGCCGGCCCCGTCGGGGGCCGGTACGTGAGCCGCTGGCCGTACGGCACGACGGTGGCGCCGGACGCCCCGGAGGCGGCGCCGTGGCGCGAGGCGGGGCACCTGGCGGCGCGGCTCCACGCGGTGCCGGCGGACCGGCTGCCGGGACCCCTGCCGCCGATGGCGGGCCCGGCGAACGCGGCCCGCGCGATCACGGCCCTCCGCGCGACGTTCACGGCCCCCGCGCCCCGTTCCCCCGCGGACACCGCCACGGCGCTGGAAAGCACGCGGGTGGCCGCAAGCCCTGCCGCGAGCCCCGCCGCGACCGCCGGTGCGGCCCCGGGCGGCGGCCGTTCGCCCGCGCAGGAAGGCGCCCGCGCGCCGGGCGTGCGCACCGTCGCGCCGGAGCGCGCTTCCCCCGGCCCGGCGCCGGAGCGGGCCTCCGCCGCCGCGCTCGTGCTGCGGGCCTGGGAGCGCCTGCCCGCCTGGGCCCGTGACGAGGAGCCCCGCGCGCAGCCCCGCTCCCTCCTCTGCCACGGAGACCTCCACCTCGGCCAACTCGTGCGCCACCCCGCCCCCGACGGGCCCTGGCACCTCATCGACATCGACGACCTCGGCCTCGGCGAGCCCGCCTGGGACCTCGCCCGCCCCGCCGCCGGGTACGCCACCGGCCTCATCCCCGCCGCCGACTGGGCCGCCTTCCTCGCCGGTTACCGCGCCGCCGGCGGCCCCGCGGTCGCCCCCGGGGACGACTTGTGGCCGCCCGAGGTCGACGTGCCGGCCCGTACCCTCACCGTCCAGCTCGCCGCGCGTGCCCTGGTGGACGCCGCGAGGGGCGTACGGCCCCTGGACGACGCCGACCACGATCTGCTCGCCGCGTGCGCACGCATCGCGGCAATGGAGGACGGGACGGGCCCGGGCGGCGCGTCGTAGGCTGTGCAGCCATGGCCGCCGTCCGTCATCCGTGGCGGCGGGAGATTCGAGGAGTTGAGGGCGACCATGCAGTGTCCCAAGTGCCGTGCGCCGATGCAGACGTACAACCGCAACGGCGTGCAGATCGAGCAGTGCAGCGGCTGCCGGGGGATCTTTCTCGACTACGGCGAACTGGAGACCCTGACCCGCCTGGAGTCCCAGTGGGCACAGCAGGCCCCGCCGCCCCCGCCGCCGGCCGCCCAGGGCTACCCGCAGCAGGCCCCGGGCTGGGGCGGCCACCACGGCGGCCACGGTCACTACGGCCACCGCAAGGGCGGCTTCTCCCGCATGCTCTTCTCGTCCTGAGGCACGGAGCCGCAGGGTCGTGCGGCCTTCCCGAGGAGGCCGCACGACCACACGCCGGAGGGCCGGAGCGATTCGCTCCGGCCCTCCGGCTTTTGCTGTGCGCGGTACTGGGATTGAACCAGTGACCTCTTCCGTGTCAGGGAAGCGCTCTCCCGCTGAGCTAACCGCGCGCGGTTTCTGCGGCTAGATACTTCCACGCGCCGACCGCCATCGCAAGTCCATGATCATGAGGCGGCCGGTACGGCCCGTGCCGCCCGCCCGCGGGCGGGCGGCACGGGTGTGCGGTCACCGGCGAGGGGCCGGTGCCACGGGGTACGGTCGCGCTAGGCGGTGTGCAGTGTCAGCCCGTAGCGGCCGAGGATCTCGTTGACCGGCTGGTACCAGGTCTCGCCGCCGCCGCTGCAGTTGCCCCAGCCGCCGGATGTGACGCCCTGCGCCTGGTCGCCGCTGATGAACGAGCCGCCGGAGTCGCCGGGTTCGGCGCAGACGCTGGTCTTCGTGAGCTGGTGCACGACGGCGCCGCCGCTGTAGTTGACCGTCTCGTTCTTGGCCAGCAGGGTGCCGCAGTGCCAGCGCGTGGTGGAGCCGGAGCGGCAGATGGAGGCGCCCACCGGGGCCTCCGCGGAGCCGCGGACGAGCTGGTCGGGCACGGTGCCCCAGCCGAGGACGACGGGAACGGTCCACCAGCCGTTGCCGACGCTGACCCAGGCGTAGTCGTTGTCGGGGAACGACGAGCCCTGGAACGTGCCGATGGACGAGCCGTCCCAGCCGCTCACGCCCGCGCCCGCGCCGCCGCAGTGGCCCGCGGTGACGAAGCCGCCGTGCACCGAGAAGCCGATGGAACAGCGGACGTTGCCCGTGTAGTACGGGTCCCCGCCGACGGTACCGGCGGCGAAGGTGCTCGGCGCCTCGGCGACCGTGCCCACCTCGACGGGGCCGGCGGCGCGGGCCCGTTCGAGGTACGCGCGGACGGCGGCGTCGCCTCGTCGGTCGGCGACGACGTCGACCCGGACGGTGTTGGCGCGCGGGTCGACACGCCAACTGGCCACCCCGGCGGGGGCGGACAGCCCGTCCAGACGCTTCATCGTGGCGTCGAGCCGCGCGGCGCTGTGCTCGACGAGGCGTACGGCCGCGCCCGTCGCCCGTACCGCGCCGGCGTGCCGCGAGCCGGTGACGGCGACGGTCAGCCGGCCGCTGTCCGCGTCGAACCAGGAGCCGCCGTAGGCGGATCCGGCGGCGCGTGCGGCCTTCTTCTCGATGCGGCCTGCCCGGCGTTCGTCGGCCAGCCGCTCGCGGGCCTGGTCGGCGGTCAGGTCCAGGTCCCGCTGCATGGCGGTCACCAGCCCGGGTGTGAGGTCCCCGGCGGAGTCCGCGCCGGCCGCGGGGGCGAGGGCGGCGGCGCCTCCCCAGGTGCTCAGGAGCAGGAGTGCGGACAGACCGAGTCCTAATCCGAATGTGGGTCGCACGATGACGGACCTTTCTGTCGTTCCCTCATGTCGGGTGGGGGTGGAACACAGAGGGGTGAGAGCGCTCTCATTCAGCGCGCTGTCACCACAGCACGGGCCCGGTTATGTGTCCAGACCTTTCGCAGACATGACAAACGGCCGCCGGGTCCCGCGGGACCGGGCGACCGCCGTTCCCCGCGTCCTCGCCGGTATGTCTTTCCGGCGCGCCGCGCTAGAACTCCTCGACCGTGTGCGGCAGCAGCGGCGTGGACAGCGCGGCGTCGAGCGCGTCGGCCGCGCCCGCGGTGTGCTCGGCGGCCAGGCCCGCGCGGACGGCCGCGGCGACGGCGGTGCCGCCGAGATAGGCGGCGGACAGGTCGCGTATGTCCACGGTGAGGTCCGGCGCCGCGTCGGTGCGCTCGTAGAGGGCGGGGGACCCGGGCGAGGCGGTGAGCCGGTACGTGCCGTCGTTGGCCGGCACCCCGGCGTCGGTCACCGCCAGCACGACGTCCGCCGCGGCGGCCCAGGAGCGGCGCCGCAGGGCCGTGCCGACGTCGGTCAGGCGCACCCACAGCGCGGGGAACGTGCTTGTGACCCGTACCTGGTCGCGGTCCGCGGCGAAGAGGAGGAGCGGGTCGTCGAGCGGCCGGCCCCAGGCCCGCACCGTGCCGGTCAGGTCCAGGGAGACGAGGTAGCGCCACAGGGCCGCGGCCACGGCCGGGGTGTCCGCCTCCAGTTCGTCCAGGCGCACCAGGCCCGGGGAGTCGGGGCGGTCGCCCTCGTCCTTCGTGCGGTAGACGGCGTAACCGGCGAGGGGGTCGCCGAGGGCGACCACGCGCGGCCGGGAGAAGTCCTCGTCGTCCGGGTCCTGTTCGGCCATCCATTCCTTGGCCCACCACTCCTCGCTGCGCGCGTGCCGGCCGGCACGCGTCTCGCGGGTGCGGTCGTAGTACGGGCCGAGCAGCGCGGGCGCCGCGGCCGGGTCGACCAGCCGCAGGGGCCGCTCGTCGGGGGCGATCCGCAGCCGCAGCGCCTCCCGGGAGTCGATCTCGACGGTCGCGCCGTACGTGCCGGGGCCGAAGCCGAACCGCCCGTAGATGGCGGTCTCCGACGCCCACAGCGCCGCCATCGGCCAGCCCTCGGCGGTGCAGCGCGCGAACAGCTCGGCGATCATCCCGGACAGCACCCCGCGGCGCCGGTGGGTCGGCGCGACGGAGACGAACGTCAGGCTCGGGCAGGGGAGTTCCGCACCGGGGACGGCCATCGTGAACGGCAGCGTGGCGACCATGCCGACCAGCGTGTCCGCGTCGTACGCGCCGATGCGCAGGCACCCCGCCAGGAGTTCGTGATGGCGTTTGCGAAGCTCGTCCTCGGGCTTCTCGTGGAAGACCAGATAGGCCAGCTCCTGAGCCCGGTCGATGTCACTCTCGGGTATTTCACGGAACACAATGGCAGCACGGTCGTTCATATTCTGACACTATCCGTCATACCCGAACCGTGCACCTCGCTTGGGAGGCAGCGGCGGGGACGCGCGCGGAGCGGCCCCGCGCCCACGACGAAGGCGACCCACGAGCCGCGGTGCGCGGGCCGGGGTCGCCTCTCGTTCGGTGGACGATACTGGGATTGAACCAGTGACCTCTTCCGTGTCAGGGAAGCGCTCTCCCGCTGAGCTAATCGTCCGAGGTGGAGACGGGATTTGAACCCGTGTAGACGGCTTTGCAGGCCGTTGCCTCGCCTCTCGGCCACTCCACCAGCGAGGGTCCGTGAGACCCCCATCGAGCGGACGACGAGATTCGAACTCGCGACCCTCACCTTGGCAAGGTGATGCTCTACCAACTGAGCTACGTCCGCCGGTCGTGCTCCGAAGGCGCCGGTGAGGCGCTTCCGGTAGTCATGAACCTTAGCGGATTCCGGGGCCAGCTCAAATTCGGTTTCCCGCACGCGCCCGGCCCTCACCGGGCCCCACCGGCCGGAGACCCGGTGTCCGCCGGCCGCCATAGACTCGCGGCGTGTCCCGCCTCGCCCCGCTCGCCCGCTTCGGCGGTCTCGTCGCCTCCGATCTGCGCGACGTGACCGGCGACCCGGCCGCGCTCGACTCGTCGGGCTGGTGGGCCGTCGTCGCCGGGTACGAGGGCCGGACGGTGTGCGCGCGCTTCGGCGACGTACGCCCCGATCCGCATCCGCCCGCCCACCGCGCGCACCGCTGGCGCGGCCCGGGCGCCGCGCGCTGGACGACCTCGCTCGACCGCGCCGGCTATGTCGCCGGAGTGCGCCGCATAAGGGAGCACATCGCCGCCGGCGACGTCTACCAGGTCAACCTGTGCCGCGTGCTCACCGCCCCGCTTCCCGGCGCCGGCCCAAACGCCGCCTCCGCCGGCAACGACGCCGACGTCGACGCACTCGGCGCCGTCCTCGCCCGCGGCAACCCCGCCCCGTACGCCGGCGTCGTCCGGCTGCCCGCGCACGGGGTCGAGGTCGCCACCGCCTCGCCCGAGCTGTACCTGCGCCGTGCCGGCCGCACCGTGGAGTCCGGCCCCATCAAGGGCACCGGCCGCACCGCCGCCGACCTGACCGCGAAGGACCGCGCCGAGAACGTCATGATCGTCGACCTCGTGCGCAACGACCTCGGCCGCGTCTGCACCACCGGCTCCGTCACCGTGCCCGCCCTCTGCGCCGTCGAGGAGCACCCCGGCCTCGTCCACCTCGTCTCCACCGTCCGCGGCGAGCTGGCCCCCGGCGCCGGCTGGGCGGACCTGATCGGCGCCACCTTCCCGGCCGGCTCCATCACCGGCGCGCCGAAAAGCAGCGCGCTGCGCATCATCGACGAGCTGGAGACCGCCCCCCGGGGCCCGTACTGCGGCGGCGTCGGCTGGGTCGACGCCGACCGGGGCACCGGCGAACTGGCCGTCGGCATCCGCACGTTCTGGATCGACCGGGCCGCGGCCGGGGGGCCCGTGCTGCGCTTCGGCACCGGCGCGGGCATCACCTGGGGCTCCGATCCGGAGCGCGAGTGGCGGGAGACGGAATTGAAGGCATCGCGGCTGCTCGCGGTAGCGTCGGAGGCGGAAGTCACGAGTGAAGGGACCGCACGTCCATGAAGGTCTGGCTCGACGGGGGGCTGCACGAGGTGGCCGACGCCCGGGTGTCCGTGCTCGACCACGGCATCACGGTGGGCGACGGCGTCTTCGAGACGCTGAAGGCCACCGACGGCACCGCCTTCGCCGTCACCCGCCATCTGGAACGCCTGGCCCGCTCCGCCCGCGGCCTCGGCCTGCCCGCACCCGACCTCGACGAGGTGCGCCGCGCCTGCGCCGCGGTGCTGGCCGCCGAGCCCGTGCCGCACGGCCGGCTGCGCATCACGTACACCGGCGGCGCGGCGCCCCTGTCCTCCCTCCGCAACGACCCGGACGACAGCCGTCCCACCCTGGTCGTCGCCCTCGCCGCCGCCGACCCGCGGCCGGACGAGACGGACGTCGTCACCGTGCCCTGGACGCGCAACGAGCGCGGTGCCGTCACGGGCCTGAAGACCACGTCGTACGCGGAGAACGTCGTCGCCCTGGCCCGCGCGCACGACGCCGGCGCCAGCGAGGCGCTCTTCGCCAACACCCGCGACCGGCTCTGCGAGGGCACCGGCTCCAACGTCTTCGTCGTCCTCGACGGCGAAGTGCACACCCCGCCGCTCTCCTCCGGCTGCCTGGCCGGGATCACGCGGCGGCTCCTGCTGGAGTGGACCGGCGCGCGGGAGACGGACCTGCCGTTCTCGGTGCTCGCGGAGGGCGGCCCGGTGGAGGAGGTCTTCCTGACGTCCTCGCTGCGCGACGTCCAGGCCGTACGCCGGCTCGACGGCCGCGACCTGCCGGGGGCCCTCGGCCCGGTCACGGCGAAGACGATGCAGCTGTTCGCCGAGCGGTCGGCGGCGGACGTCGACCCGTAGAGGCACCGCGGGCGGCGGACTCCGAGCGTGCGAGGACGAAGGGGAACCGATGACGACCCACCTGCGCCCGGCCGGAGCCGAGCGGCGTGAGCCGGACGGCGGCCGGACGCGCGCGTTCGCCGTGTGCGTCAACGGCCACCCGGTCGGCGACGTCGAACTCGCCACCGACCCGCGCCTCGGCCCCACCGCGGGGCGCGTGCGCACGCTGCGGATCCACAGGCCCGAACGGGGCCGCGGCCGGGGCACGGTGGCGGCGCTGGCGGCCGAGGAGGTGCTGCGCGGCTGGGGCTGCCGGGAGGTCGTGCTCAGCCTGGACCCCCGCGCCGGCGTCGGCCTGCGGCTGGCCGCGGCGCTCGGCTACACGGAGACGGGCCGGACGCTGGCCAAGGAGCTGGCCGCCGTGCCCGCGCTGCCGCGGGGCTCGGTGGTGCGGCCGATGACGGCGGACGAGTACCCGGGCTGGCGGACCGCGGAGGTGGCGGCGTACGCGCAGCGGTGGCTGGACCGGGGACTGGCGCCGGCCGAGGCCCGCGACCGGTCGGCCGCCGACCACGACGGGCTGCTGCCCGCGGGCGCCGCCACCGCGGACGTGGCGCTGCGCGTCCTGGAGCACGACGGGGCCGGGGTGGGCACGATCTGGATCTCGCTGCGGCCGAAGATCGCCACCGGGGGGTACGTCTATTCCGTGACCGTCGCACCGGAGCACCGGGGGAGGGGCCACGGCCGCACCCTGATGCGCGCGGCGGAGGGCGAGTGCCTGGCGGCCGGGCTCGGCACCCTGGGCCTGCACGTTTTCGCGGGCAACGAGCCGGCGCTGCGCCTGTACGAGTCCCTGGGCTACGGCCCCACGGCGTACCACCTGCGCAAGCCGCTGATCTGAGCGGGCACCGGCCCGCGGCCCGCAGAACCCGCGCCGCCGCCCCCGCCTCTCAGTCCTTCGCCGCCAGCAGCCGGTCCGCGATCTCCTCGATCCGCTCGCGCAGCCCTTCCTGGCTCTTGCCGCCGTCGAGGCGCTCGCCGCCGATGACGTAGGTCGGCGTCCCCGTCACCCCGATCGCCTTGCCCTCCGCGACGTCCGCGTCCACGATCAGGAAGTGCCGCCCGTCCACGAGCGCGGACTCCACCTCGGCCGCGTTCAGGCCCAGCTCCCGCGCCGTCTCGGCCAGCAGCGGCTCGCCCCGCTTGCCGAACTTCTCCGCCCGCGTCAGCACCGCCTCCACGTACTCCCAGCCCTTCCCCTGCGCGAACGCCTCCTCGGCGGCCTGGGCGCCCGCCATCGCGTGCTGGTGCTTGTCCAGCGGGAAGTGCCGCAGCCGGATGTCCAGCCGGTCCCCGTAGCGCTCCCGCAGCGATCGCAGATCGCCGAGCGCCGTCCGGCAGTCCGGGCACTGCAGCTCGCACCACACGTCGAGGACGGGCGCAGCGTTCACATCGTTCTCCATGGACGTCAGTCTTCCAGGCTCCGCGGGGCACCGCCGTCTCGGTCCTGCGGACGAGCCGGACCCGGAGATGTCCCCCATGCCGTGCCGCACCATTTCAATCCCGTCGCATTCCGGTGCACGATGGATGCATGTTCACCACCACGGTCTGCGCCGCGCTCTCCGCGGCGGGGCTCGCGATCGCGCTGCTGACCGCATACCGGCGGAGGTTCCGGCGGGCGACGAAGATCGCCGCCCTGTCGCTGGTGCCCGTCGGCCTGGCCATGACCGGGCTGGTCGAACTGGGCGGCAAGGTCGGCAGGGCCACCGGGGACTGGGCGACGGACCTGGTCTTCAAGCCCTCGGTCTGGGGCGGCTTCGGCGTGCTCGCGGTCGCCGTCGTGCTGTGGGTGAGTCAGCGGCTCGTCGGCGAGCGCGCCAAGCGCAAGGCGGGCGGAGGCGCACCGGCGGCCCCGGCGGCGCCGTCGGCCTCCCGGCCCGCGCTCGGCGCCGGCCGGGCGGGCACGTCGCGCGGTGCCGCGCCGGCGACGACCGGCCGCACGGGCTCCGGGGCCGGGGACGAGGATTTCTCCGACATCGAGGCGATCTTGAAGAAGCACGGAATCTGACGCTACGGGCCCGCCGAACTACCCTGCGCAGCCGCAACGTCGACCTCTGCCGACAAGAATCGATCAAGCACGGCCGATCTTCGTGAACAGCCCGGGTTTTCCTGGCGTGTTGCCCACATGGGTATGCGTGCCTGCGTAATCATCTGCGCGAGATGAACGACCACACGCCCGCACCGCGGCCTCCCGCCCCCGCCGAGCCCCGCGGCTGCCTCTTCGCCCTGTCCCAGCCGCCGTTGATGCTCTTCCTCACCGTCGTGGGCGTGCTGATCTTCGGCACCTCGGTCTACGACCTCGTCAGCTGGTGAGCGCCGTCCCCCCGGCCGCCCCGGCCGCCGCCTTCCCGTCCCCGTTCCCGGCCGCGGTTGCCGCCGCGTTGCCCGTCCCGTTCTCGGCCGCCGCCTCGCGCTGCCGCGCGCGGTACGCCGCCACGTGCAGCCGGTTGCCGCAGGTGCGGCTGGAGCAGTAGCGGCGGGAGCGGTTGCGCGAGTAGTCGACGAAGGCCCGGCCGCAGTCCGGCGCCTCGCAGCGGCGCAGCCGCTCGCGCTCGCCGGCCACGACGAGGAACGCCAGCGCCATCCCGCCGTCCGCGGCCAGGTGTTCGGCGACGGAGGCGCCGGGGGCGAAGTAGTGCACGTGCCAGTCGTAGCCGTCGTGGTCCGTGAGCTGCGGCGTGGTGCCGGCGGCGGCCACGATCGCATTGAGCCGCTCCGCCGCGGCCCGGTCGTCCGGGGCGGCGAAGACCGCCGAGAGGTCCTTCCGCACGGCCCGGACCGCGGCCACGTCGGAGCGGCAGAGCCTTTCGAGGCCGCTGATCTCGTGCGCGTCGACGAACTCCTGCAGCGCCCTCACATCGACGAGCGCGTCCGCTTCCTCGCCCCCGTCCCCGGTATCCGTGTTCAGCAGCGCCACGACGATGTCGAGCGCGCACCGGGTGTCGTGATTGATCAGCACCGTTCCGCTCCCCTGGTCGGGCCGCGCGTTCCCCTGGCCGGTCTGGTGCCGACTCTAGCCAAAACGTGACACCGCCGTCGCCCGGAGTGGGCGACGGCGGTGCCAGAGACGTTGTCCGGTGGTGTCCGGCCGTCTCCCCGAGGCTGACGGCTACGGACCGTGAGGTCGTCCGGGCTCAGCTCTCCGCGAGGATGTGCGAGAGCTCGGTGTCGAGGTCGAAGTGGCGTGGCTCCGTCCCGGGCGGCACGGCGGCGTCCGTACGCTTCAGGAAGGACTCCAGTGCCCGCGCGGGTGCTTCGAGCAGTGCCTCGCCCTCGGGCGAGCTGAGGGCGATGCAGACGACGCCCTGGCCGTGACTCCTGGACGGCCAGACGCGGACGTCTCCGGTGCCGGTCGGGCGGTGGAGCCCTTCGGCGAGCAGATCGCGGGCGAACACCCATTCGACCGTCTCTTCTGCGCCCGTGTGGAAGGTGGCGTGCACGGCGTAAGGATCCGCGGTGTCGTACCGCAGACCTGCGGGGACAGGCAGGGAGGACTCGCTCGACACAACGAGGCGCAGGTGCAGCTCGCAGCTGACCGTGTGGTTCATAAGCGCCAGGGCCTTTCGCTCAGTGTGCGCTCGGGGATTCGCACGTCGGCGAAGTCGACATGCCACCTACCGGGGCGTTGTAAACCCCTCTGACTGTTTTGTGATGTTTTTCGTAGTTCGTACGGCTTAGTGAAGCTTGTCCCAGCAGGGCCGTTCCGGTGAACTCTCCGGTAGGGAGAGTTTGGACTCCATGGATGCGGAGAGTAACGAGTATCGGGCGCAGTGTGACGGAGGCGCGCGGAGACACGTCGGCGGAAGGCCGGTGAGGGGCACACGGGGATGCTCACGCCGGGTGGCTTCGGCCCTGCCGCGGCAACGGGTTTGAACGGCAACCCCGGCGCACTGTATGGTTCTGACCACGCCACAACGGCGTTCCGGGGCGATTAGCTCAGGGGGAGAGCGCTTCGTTCACACCGAAGAGGTCACTGGTTCGATCCCAGTATCGCCCACCCGGAGAGGGCCGTCCCGCATCCCGCGGGACGGCCCTCACTCGTTCCCGGCCCGCACGTCAGGCCGCGGTCGCCAGGCCGGGGGCGCGCAGCGGCCAGGCCGGGTCGCAGCGTTCCTCCGAGCCCGTCTGCGCGAACCACGCCGTCAGGCCGCGCGCCTGCGCGCCGTGCCAGACCGCCTGCCGCGCGTGCAGCTCCGGCGCGCTCAGCTCGCCCAGCCGCTCCGCGTAGCGCTGTCCGATGGCCCGGACGAGGCGCAGGGCCGCCGTCGCGTCCGCCCCGGCCTCGTGGGCGCCGGACAGCTCCACGCCGTAGTGCTCGCACAGCGCCGTCAGTGTGCGCCGGCCCTTGCGGTAGCGGTCGAGGTGCCGGTCGAGCACGAGCGGGTCCAGCACGCACAGCGGTGCGCCCCCGAGGTACTTCGGCAGCGAGGAGGCGCGGTGCCTGCGTAACTCGCGGTCCAGCAGCGTCAGATCGAAGGGTGCGTTCATCACCACCAGCGGCACGTGGCCCGCGCACTGCGCCGCGAGCGCCTTGCCGACCTCCTCCATCACCGGCGCCGGCCAGCGGCCCAGGCGCTGCAGATGCGGCAGCGTCAGCCCGTGGATCGCCGTGGCCGAGGCCGGGATCTCCACATCCGGGGAGACGAGCCACGACGTACAGCGCGGCGGCGAGGTGATGTGGGGCTGCACGACGACGGCTGCGGAGAGTATCCGGTCGCGCTCCACGTCCACGCCGGTGGTCTCGGTGTCGAAGGCCGCCAGCGGCCCCTCGTACCAGAGCGTCATCAGCCCAACTCCCTGGAACTTTACGGTCGGTGGGGTCGGTCCCACCCGACCGGGTGATACCCGCAACACCCTTCGTTCGAACAATGGTTGTTTGGCGGAGAGTCCGCGCGGTGACAACAGAGAGTGAGGGTCGGGCACGCCTCGGCCGCCCGTGGCGGGGCCGGCCCCCGTCAGCTACCGACAGCGTGTGGAAGGCAGTTGGGCCATGGCCCTCATCCGGCCCGAACCGGGCGGCCCGCTCCCCGAGCGGGCCGCGGCGCCGCGCGGCGCCCAGGCCGTCACGGCGTCCCCCCCGACGCCGCCGACCGGCTGTCCGTACGCGGTCGTTGCCGCTGCCGGCTGCACCCTGGCGCAGCCCTTCCCCGGCAGCGGCACCGACCGGCACGCCAGGTCACGGGCCGCGACCCCCGTCCCCGGCCGGCACGCCCGCCGCGCGCTCGGGACGCGGGCCGGCGGGGGAGGGAGACCCTGATGTACCGCCAGCCACCGGAACCCGACCCCGCCCACACCGACCCCGCCGTGCTCGGCGCCCTCCTCGCTCGCCATGGCTGGCGCCGGCACGGCGGTTCCACCGGCAGGTACGCGCGCTTCACCCCGCCCGGCGACGCGCCGGGCGGCGCCGGCGTCCTCGTACCGGCCGACCGCGCCTTCCCCGGCTGCACCGACCTGCTCGCCGAGACCCTCGCCGCGCTGGCCCGCAGCCCCGAGCCGTCCGCCCCGCTCGTGCTCACCGCCGCGGCGGTGCCCAGCGACGAGATGAGCTGGGAGTACGGCGCCGAGCGGCGCGCCGGCCCCGCCAGATGGGCCGACGCGGAGCGACTGTCCGCCGCCGCCCGCGCCATGCTGCTGGCCGGCGCGCTCGCCGCCCGCCGCCCGGCGGGGTTCCACGGCGCCCGGCTGCGCCCGCACGCCGCCCGGGACGTCGAGAAGACCCTGCTCGGCCCCGGCGCCCACGCCGCCCGGCTCACCGCCTTCGTCCCCGCGCCGGAGAGCCGCAATGTCACCACCACCCTGCTGCGCGCCCTGCACGGCACCCGCCACGCGGTGGACCGCCAGCACACCACCGGCTCCATGACGGCCTTCGACAACGCCGTGGAGCTCGGCGTGTGCCACGAGCTGACCGAGGCCCTGACCGCCCTCGTGCGCGGCACGGACGGCGTGCGCATCACCCTGGCCTGGGCCCCCGCGCACCCGCCGCCGGCGGGCTTCGCCGCCGCCCCCGAGCCGGTGGAGTTCACCCCCGGCGACGTCCCCGCCCTGCAGCGGGCCGCCGTGCGCTACCGGCACCGGGAGCCCTCCCTCCCGGTCCGGCTCACCGCAGCCGTCACCCGGCTCAGCCGGTCGGCAGCCACCGGCCCGGGCCGGGTGCGGCTGCGGGTACTCGCGGGCGCGGACGTCACCGAGGTGCGCACGTCGCTCGACGAGCAGGCCTACCGCGTCGCGTGCCGGGCGCATCTGGCCGGCGTGCCGGTGCGGCTCAGCGGCCGGCTGGAGAGCCGCGGGGGCTTCCGGCGGCTGACGGGGGTGTCGGAGGTGCGGCCCGTACCGGTGGAGGACGCCGGGCTGGACCGGCTGCCGCAACCACCGCACCGGCACCCCGGCCTCTTCGGCGAGGCGTACGGCGACGGCTGAGCGCACCGGTCCGCCCACCCGGCTCCCGATTTCGCCGTGCACCCCCCCGGCTCGGTACGATTCACGCCGTGCCGCCGCCCGCGCGGCACCCCGTTCCCCGCGAAGGAGACCTCGTGTCCGACGTCCGTGTGATCATCAGCCGCGATGCCGCCGAGCGGGAAGAGCGCGTGGTCACGACGGGCACGACGGCCGGTGATCTCTTCCCCGGCGAGCGCACCGTGATCGCCGCCCGCGTCGACGGCGCGCTGAAGGACCTCGCCTACGAGGTCGCCGACGGCGACGAGGTCGAGCCGGTGGAGATCTCCAGCCCCGACGGCCTGGACATTCTGCGCCACTCCACCGCGCACGTCATGGCCCAGGCCGTGCAGGAGCTCTTCCCCGAGGCCCGGCTCGGCATCGGCCCGCCCATCAAGGACGGCTTCTACTACGACTTCGACGTTCCCGAGCCCTTCCACCCCGACGACCTCAAGCGCGTCGAGAAGAAGATGCAGGAGATCGTCAAGCGCGGCCAGCGCTTCTCCCGCCGCGTCACCACCGACGCCGACGCCCGCGAGGAGCTGGCCGCCGAGCCGTACAAGCTGGAGCTGATCGGCCTGAAGGGCGACGCCGCCGGCGCCGCCGAAGGCGCCTCCGCGGAGGTCGGCGCCGGCGAGCTGACGATCTACGACAACCTCGACGCCAGGACCGGCGAGCTGTGCTGGAAGGACCTCTGCCGCGGTCCCCACCTGCCGACGACCCGGATGATCCCGGCCTTCAAGCTGATGCGCTCGGCCGCCGCGTACTGGCGCGGCAGCGAGAAGAACCCGCAGCTCCAGCGGATCTACGGCACCGCCTGGCCGTCGAAGGACGAGCTGAAGGCGCATCTGGAGTTCCTGGCCGAGGCCGAGAAGCGCGACCACCGCAAGCTCGGCACCGAGCTGGACCTCTTCTCCATCCCCGAGGACATCGGCTCCGGTCTCGCCGTCTTCCACCCCAAGGGCGGCATCGTGCGCCGCGTGATGGAGGACTACTCGCGGCGGCGGCACGAGGAGTCGGGCTACGAGTTCGTCTACACCCCGCACGCGACGAAGGGGAAGCTCTTCGAGAAGTCGGGGCACCTGGACTGGTACGCCGAGGGCATGTACCCGCCCATGCAGCTCGACGAGGGCCAGGACTACTACCTCAAGCCCATGAACTGCCCGATGCACAACCTGATCTTCGACGCCCGCGGGCGCTCCTACCGCGAGCTGCCGCTGCGCCTCTTCGAGTTCGGGACCGTCTACCGGTACGAGAAGTCGGGCGTCGTGCACGGCCTGACCCGGGCCCGGGGCTTCACCCAGGACGACGCGCACATCTACTGCACCAAGGAGCAGATGGCCGGCGAGCTGGACTCGCTGCTGACCTTCGTGCTGAACCTGCTGCGCGACTACGGCCTGGAGGACTTCTACCTGGAGTTGTCCACCAAGGACCCGGAGAAGTTCATCGGCTCCGACGAGGTCTGGGAGGAGGCCACCGAGATCCTCCGCCAGGCTGCCGGCAAGCAGGGCCTGGAGCTGGTCATGGACCCGGGCGGGGCGGCGTTCTACGGGCCGAAGATCTCGGTGCAGGCCAAGGACGCCATCGGCCGGACGTGGCAGATGTCCACGATCCAGGTGGACTTCAACCTGCCGGAGCGCTTCGACCTGGAGTACACCGCGGCCGACGGCTCGCGGCAGCGGCCGGTGATGATCCACCGCGCGCTCTTCGGCTCCATCGAGCGGTTCTTCGCCGTGCTGCTGGAGCACTACGCGGGCGCCTTCCCGGCGTGGCTGGCGCCGGTGCAGGTGGTGGGCATCCCGATCGGCGACGACCACGTGCCGTATCTGGAGGAGGTCGCCGCGAAGATGCGGGCCCGCGGGCTCCGCGTCGAGGTGGACTCCTCGTCCGACCGGATGCAGAAGAAGATCCGTAACGCGCAGAAAGCGAAGATTCCGTACATGCTCATCGCGGGCGACGACGACATGGCGAAGGGCGCCGTCTCCTTCCGCTACCGCAGCGGCGAGCAGAACAACGGCGTGCCGATCGACGAGGCCGTCGACGAGGTGGCGCGCGCGGTCGCGGAGCGCACCGGGGCGTGATCCGGCGCGGGCCGGGCCGGGGCCCTCGGCCCGGCCCGCGGGTGTGTACGCCATATGCTGCTGAGCATGACCAGTGAGCCGGAGCAGCAGCTCGGGGTCGGCACCCCGGATCAGTTCCAGCGGTTGTGGACGCCGCACCGCATGGCGTACATCCAGGGGGAGAACAAGCCCACCGGCACCTCCGCCGGCGACGGGTGCCCGTTCTGCGCGATCCCGCGGAAGTCCGACGAGGACGGGCTGATTCTCGCCCGCGGCGCACAGGTCTACGCGGTGCTGAACCTGTACCCGTACAACGGCGGGCACTTGATGACCGTCCCGTACCGGCATGTCGCGGACTACACCGACCTCACCGACGGCGAGACCGCGGAGCTGGCGGACTTCACCAAGCGCGCGATGACCGCCCTGCGCACCGCCTCCGGAGCGCAGGGGTTCAACCTCGGCATGAACCAGGGCCCGGTCGCCGGCGCGGGCATCGCCGCGCACCTGCACCAGCACGTGGTGCCGCGGTGGGGCGGGGACACGAACTTCATGCCCGTCGTCGCCCACACCAAGGTGCTGCCGCAACTGCTCGCCGAGACCCGCGCGATGCTCGCCGGCGCCTGGCCCCGGAGCTGACCCGCCGCGTACCGCACACGGCCCCGTGCGCAGCGCTCAGCCCGACGCCTTCGCCAGCGCCTGCTCCAGGTCCGCCCACAGGTCCTCCGGGTGCTCGATGCCCACCGAGACCCGCACCGTACCCTCGCCGATCTCCATCGCCGCCAGCGCCGCCGCGTCCAGCTGGCGGTGCGACGTGCTCGCCGGGTGCATCACGAGGGTCTTGACGTCGCCGAGCGACGGGCTCAGCAGCGCCAGGCGCAGCGACTCGACGAACCTGCGCCCCGCCTCCCGGCCGCCCACCAGGTCGAACGCCAGCACGCCGCCGCCGGCGGCGAGCAGCCGGGCCGCCGTGGCACGGTCGGGGTGGTCCGGCAGGCCGGGGTGGCGGACCCGGGCGGCGGCCGGGTGGGGGGCCAGCCGTTCGGCCAGCGTCAGCGCCGTCGCGGACTGCCGCTCCACCCGCAGCGCGAGGGTCGCCATGCCGCGCAGCGTCAGCCACGCCGCGAACGGATCCGCGACCGCACCCTGCTCCACGGCGTGCTCCCAGACCCGGCGGCGCAGCTCCGCGTCGCGGAAGACCGCGACGCCGCCCAGGACGTCGGCGTGCCCGCCGAGGTACTTGGTCGCCGAGTGGACGACGACGGCGGCGCCGTGCTCGACCGGGCGGCAGAGCAGCGGGGTGGCGAACGTGTTGTCGACGACGCCGGTGACACCGGCCTCCGCGGCGGCGGCGAGGAGCGCGGGCAGGTCGGTGACGGCGGTGGTGGGGTTGGCGATGGTCTCCAGGTAGAGCACCCGGGTGCGCGGCGTGAGCGCCGCCCGTACCTCGTCCGCGTCCCGGCCGGAGACGTACGTGACCGACACCCCCCAGCGCTCCGCCAGGCCGGTCAGCGTCGCGTACGTGCCGCCGTAGAGCGAGCGCTGCGCGACGACGTGGTCGCCGGCGGAGAGCAGGCTGAGCAGCACGGCGTTGATCGCGCCCATGCCGGAGGCGAACGCCATCCCGCCCGCGCCCCCTTCGAGACCGCTGACGGCCTCCTCCAGCGCGCGGACGGTCGGGTTGCCGAAGCGGCTGTAGAGGTACGCGCCGTCCGGGTCGTGGAAGGCGGCGGCCATCGCGTCGGCGGAGTCGAAGGAGAAGACGTGGCCCTGGTGGATCGGCACGGTCACCGGGCGGCTGCCCCCTTGGACGGGCACGGGCGGGTGGGCGGTACGGGTCGAGGGGTGCAGATCGGCGCTCATGGCAGAAGTCTGCGCGGCGAATGGGTTGCCGGGACAGGGCCAATTCCGGGAGATTGGTCCGCCATGGACACCGACGACGTGCGGGCCTCCGACCTCGTGGCCGCGCTGGGCCGCTGGTCGGCCGGGCGCGGCCCGCTGTACGTGCTGCTCGCCGCCCGGCTCCGGCGGCTGGTCGACGAGGGCCGGCTGCGCCCCGGCGCGGCGCTGCCGCCGGAGCGGGCGCTCGCGGCGGCGCTGGCCGTGGGGCGCACGACGGTGGTCGCGGCGTACGGCGTGCTGCGGCAGGAGGGCCGCGTCGTACGGCGGCAGGGGAGCGGCACCCGCGTCGCGGAGGCGGCGCTCGTGCCCGGCCGTACGGCCGGGACCGCGAACCCGCTCTTCCTCAACCTCCTGGAGCCCGCCGACGGCGTGATCCTGCTGAGCTGCGCCGCCCCGGACGGCCCGCCGCCCGAACTGGTCCGCGCCTACCGCGACCTGACCCTGCCCGCGACCGGCCTCGGCTACCACCCCGCCGGGCTGCCCGCCCTGCGCGCCGCCGTCGCCGCCCGCTACGCCGCGCGCGGCATCCCCACCGACCCGGCACAGATCCTCGTCACCACCGGCGGCCAGCAGGCGCTGGCGCTGCTGACCCGGCTGCTCGTCGCCCCCGGCGACCCGGTGCTGGTCGAGGCGCCCGCGTACCCGGGGGCGCTGGACCTGTTCCGCGAGGCGGGCGCCGTGCTGCGGCCGGTGACCGTGAGGGCGGACGGGATCGACGTGGACGCCGCGGTGCACACGCTCGCCGAGCACCGGCCCGCGCTCGCGTACGTCGGCTCGGTACACCAGAACCCGACGGCCGCCGTGCTGCCCCCGCTGCGCGGGCGCCGGCTCGCGGAGGCGGCGGGGCGCCTGGGCGTACCGCTGGTGGACGACGAGGTGGTGGCGGACCTGGCCTTCGACGGCGCCGCGCCCCCGGCGCTGGCCGGGGGCGCGGCCGGCGGCGCCGAGGTGCTCAGTGTCGGGTCGCTGAGCAAGGTGGTGTGGGGCGGGCTGCGCATCGGCTGGGTGCGCGCGCCCGCCGGTGTCGTCACCCGGCTCGCCCGGCTGAAGGCGGTCCACGACCTGGGCACGGACGTACCGGCCCAGCTCGTCGCCGTCTCCCTGCTCGCCGCGTACGAACCTCTGCTCGCCAGGCGCCGCGCCGAACTGCGCCGCGCCCACGACCATCTGCGCGCCGAACTCGCCCGGCTGCTGCCCTCCTGGGAGTGCCCGCCGGTGCCGGGCGGGCAGACCGTGTGGCTCCGGCTGCCGTACGGGGACGGGGTGTCCTTCGCGCAGGTCGCGCTCCGGCACGGGGTCGCGGTCCTGCCCGGCGCATGCGTCGACGCCGCGGGGGGCAGCGGCCCGTACCTGCGGCTGCACTTCTGCTCCCCGCCCGAGGTGCTCACGGAGGCCGTGGTGCGGCTGGCGTCGGCGTGGGCGGCGTACGACGGCAGCTCCCGGTCCGCGGCGCCCGCGGCCCTCGGCGGCATGACCGTCTGACCGGGTACACCGGCCCGCCGGCCCGGCCGGGTCCCGCCGGCCCGCGGGCCGTCAGCCGTCGTAGACGTCCGCCCGCCGCGGCTCCGCGCCCTGCACCATCCCGCTGAGCACCATCGACCGGGCGCCGAAGCTCGTGGTGTCCACGTTGTGCTCCTCCAGCACCTTCAGCGCCGCCTGGTGCACCACCCGCAGCACCGGCGTCGCCGCGCGCAGCGCGTCGTCCGCCATGAAGCGGTGCCGCCACGGCTTGTCGGCCCACACATGCCGCAGCCCGAAGGGCTCGGGGAGCTTCAGCTTGCCGCCGAGGTAGTCGAGGAGCGGCGGATACCAGGTGAACGGTGCCCGCGCCGCCAGCCGCACCACCTCGCGGGTACGGACCAGGGGCAGCGGCTTCTCCTTGGTCTCCCAGAACTTCATGCCGCTCACGGTCTTCGTCTCGCGGCTGGGCTTGCTGGTGAACAACGGATGCACCGGGCCCAGCGCGTGCCCCGTGACCTCGATGCGCAGCGTCTGGTGCAGCACGGTCACGGAGACCAGCAGCGTGATGACCAACTGGCCGTCCCAGAGCGTGAACTGCACCCCGAGGTAGTGCCGGTTGCCCGCGCCGAACTGCTGCTCGTTGCAGATCCGCTGGACCTCGAAGTCCCGCACGGAATAGCCGTCGACGATCGCCCCGCCGGGCCGGGCGACCTCGCCCGCGCCCTCGCCTATCGGCGCGACGATCCAGTGCTTTATCGCGGGTGCGGGGAAGCCGCCGGTGTGCAGCGGGGTGCGCTCCAGCATGCGCAGTTGGTCGTGGACCGCCTTGACGACGTCCCAGCTTCGGAACGGGTGGATCTCCCCGCCGGACTCCTTCGGCTTGAGGTCTTCCGCCAGGTGCCAGGCGCCCCAGCGGGTGCCCATGCCGAGTATCCCCTTGGGGCCCGCGTAGAAGACGACGTTGCTGTGCTGCTCCGCCGACAGCTTCGCCAGGCCCAGCCGCAGCCGCTCCGCGCTGGCCTCACCGGGGTTGCTCGGCACCGCCTCGGGGATCTTGGCGCCGAGGCCGCCGCCGGACAGCAGCGCGGTCCAGTGCTCACGCAGGCCCTTGGCATAGTTCTCGCAGATCCGGTTCGCCCAGAACCAGCCTATGACCGGCGCGATCAGCACGCCGCGCAGATAGATGTTGAGCAGGCCATTCAGCGGCAGGGTGAGGAACAGGTAGACGGCGGCGAGGCCGACGATCCCCAGCAGCACGTATCCCACCGCGCCGACGCGCTTGTCCGCCGCACCCGCCAGGGTCCGGCGGAGCTGGAAGACACCGAGCCAGAGCAGCACCCCGGGCAGGAACAGCAGCCCGAAGACGGCCATCACCACGGTCAGCCGGGTATCGCGCTCTTTGCGGTAGCGGTTGGCCGCCAGGCAGTGCTCCAGCACCGCCTGGGGCTCCGTACCGAACGACTGGATGAGCGGCTTGCGGCCGTCGGCCAGCATGCGCACCGTGACCGCGCGCGCGAACGCCTCGCCCAGGTTCGGCTCGAAGAGCGAGAGCCGGCCCTTCTTGAAGTCCGACTTGCTCCAGTCGTTGTTCGCGTCGAGGAGCTTGGTGACCGGGCTGTCGCGGTACGCCGTGGAGGCGAGCGCGTGCGTCGCGGCCGTCTGGCCGTGGGCACCCGAGAGCGGCACCTGTGCGCGCGGGGCGAAGTCGAACTCCAGCCCCTCAGAACCTGCCACTGCCGCCCCCAACGCCGCGCGTCCGCCCCGGTGATGGGGCCAGGCCCGCGGGCAAGCGGGCCCGACCACCAATGTGCCCCAGCCTAGCCGCGGTCAACCTTCACGGGCCTGCCGATCACGGATCTTCGCCGCCAACTGCTGCGGCATCGGCTCGTGACGGGCGTACGAGCGGTCGAAACGGCCGGTGCCGTGCGACAGGGAGCGCAGATCCACCGCGTACCTGCCGATCTCGAACTCCGGCACCTCCGCGCGTACCAGCGTCCGGCCGCCGACCGCCTGCTCGGTGCCGACCACGCGGCCGCGCCGCCCGGACAGATCGCTCATCACCGGGCCGACGTAGTCGTCCGCGACCAGCACGCCGACCTCGGCGACCGGCTCCAGCAGATGGATCTGCACCTGGGCCGCGGCCTCCCGCAGCGCCAGCGCGCCCGCCGTCTGGAACGCGGCGTCGGAGGAGTCCACCGAGTGCGCCTTGCCGTCGACGAGCGTCACCCGCACGTCGACCAGCGGATAGCCGGTGGCGACGCCCCTGGCCGCCTGGCCGCGTACGCCCTTCTCCACCGACGGGATGAACTGCCGCGGCACCGCGCCGCCGACCACCTTGTCCACGAACTCGATACCCGAGCCCTCCGGCAGCGGCTCGACCTCGATCTCGCAGATGGCGTACTGCCCGTGGCCGCCGGACTGCTTGACGTGCCGCCCGCGCGCCGTCGCGCGGCCCGAGAACGTCTCGCGCAGCGACACCTTGTGGTCCACCGAGTCGACCTGCACGCCGTAGCGCGTGCGCAGCCGCTCCAGCGCCACGTCGCGGTGCGCCTCGCCCAGACACCACAGCACCAACTGGCGCGTGTCGGCGTTCTGTTCCAGCCGCATCGTCGGATCCTCCGCGCACAGCCGCGCCAGACCCTGCGACAGCTTGTCCTCGTCCTGCTTGGTGTGCGCCTCGATGGCCACCGGGAGCAGCGGGTCGGGCATCAGCCACGGCGCCATCAGCAGCGGCTCGTCCTTGGCCGAGACGGTGTCGCCGGTCTCCGCGCCGTTCAGCTTGCCGACGCAGGCGATGTCGCCCGCGATGGCCGCGTCCAGCGGGCGCTGGAGCTTGCCGAACGGGGCGGTCAGCGAGCCGATCCGCTCGTCGGTGTCGTGGTCCTCGTGCCCGCGGTCCTCCATGCCGTGCCCCGAGACGTGCACCGTCTGGTCGGGGCGCAGGGTGCCGGAGAAGACGCGCAGCAGCGACAGCCGGCCGATGTAGGGGTCCGAGGACGTCCTGACCACCTCGGCGGCCAGCGGCCCGGACGGATCGCAGGCCAGCCCGGCGCGCTGCTCGCCGCGTACGGTGGTCACGTCGGGGATCCGCCGCTCCGGCGGGGTGGGGAAGCCGCCGGTGATCAGCTCCAGCAGCTCGACCGTGCCCAGCCCCTGCGTGCCGCCGTCCGGGGCGGGCGCGGCGGCCAGCACGGGATGGAACACCCCGCGCGCGACGGCCTTCTCCAGATCCTGCACGAGCGTCTTGACCTCGACGTCCTCGCCGCCGAGATAGCGCTCCATGAGGGACTCGTCCTCGCTCTCGGAGATGATGCCCTCGATGAGCCGGTTGCGCGCCTCCTCGATCAGCGGCAGTTCGTCCGGGTGCGGCGGTCTTTCCTCACGTGCGCCGGAGGTGTAGTCGAAGACACGCTGCGTGAGCAGGCCGATCAGCCCGTGTACGGGCGCGTGGCCGTCCGCCGCCGGTGCGCCGAGCAGCGGCAGGTACAGCGGGAGCACGGCGTCGGGGTCGTCGCCGCCGAAGGCCTCCCGGCAGGTCTCGGTCATCTGGTCGAAGTCGGCTCTGGCCGCGTCCAGGTGGGTGACGACGATCGCCCGGGGCATCCCGACCGACGCGCATTCCTCCCAGAGCATCCGGGTCGCGCCGTCCACGCCGTCGGCGGCCGAGACGACGAAAAGGGCCGCGTCCGCCGCTCGCAGACCGGCCCGTAGCTCCCCGACGAAATCCGCGTAGCCGGGGGTGTCCAGCAGATTGATCTTGATGCCGTCCCATGTGACCGGGACCAGCGAGAGCTGCACCGAGCGCTGCTGGCGCTGCTCGATCTCGTCGTAGTCGGATACGCAGCCGCCGTCCTCGACCCGGCCGGCCCGGGTGAGCGCCTTCGTGGTCAGCGCCAGCGCCTCCACCAGCGTCGTCTTACCGGATCCGCTATGGCCGACCAGCACCACGTTCCGAATGTCGGAGGGCCGGGCGGCCGCCGCTGCCCTGCCGGCGGCCCCGGGGTGTGCGTTTGCCTTGTCACCCATGTGTCTCGCCTCCGTCTGACACGTGCGGTGCATTCGAGCTTTGCACCGCGGTCAGACCCCGTCCATAGCACGGACGGGTTCGGAAACGGGCCCGCCGCGGATGTGCGTACGGGCCCGGCAGGTCACCGGCATACGGCCTGAGCGGCCCCACCCGGGCGCTGGCTACGATGGCTGCGCTACGTTGAGCGACTTCCACCGACGAGTCCCCCGGCCAGCCGTGGGGGCCCGCCGACCGGCGACCCTGGGACGGCCATGCTGAACAAGTACGCGCGTGCGATCTTCACGCGTGTCTTCGCACCGATCGCCGCGATGCTGCTGCGTCGTGGCGTGAGCCCCGACACCGTCACCTTCGTGGGCACCCTCGGGGTGATGGCGGGTGCCTTGGCCTTCTTCCCGCGGGGGGAGTTCTTCTGGGGCACGGTGATCATCACCCTCTTCGTCTTCTCCGACCTGATCGACGGCACCATGGCCCGCCAGTCCGGCCGTTCCAGCCGCTGGGGCGCGTTCCTGGACTCGACGCTCGACCGGGCGGCGGACTCCGCCGTCTTCGGCGGCATCGCGCTCTGGTACGCGGGTGACGGCGACGACCTCATGCTGTGCGCGGTGGCGATCTTCTGCCTGGCCGGCGGCCAGGTCGTGTCGTACACCAAGGCACGCGGCGAGAGCATCGGGCTGCCGGTCAAGGTCAACGGCCTGATGGAGCGCGCCGACAGGCTGGTGATCACCCTCGTGCTCGCCGGCTTCGCGGGTATGGAGCGCACCTTCGGCATCCCGCACATCGACCTCCTGCTCCCCGTCGCCCTGTGGGCTGTCGCCGCGGGCAGCGCCGTCACGCTCTGCCAGCGGATGGTGACGGTGCACCGGGAGGCCGCCGAGAAGGACGCCGCCGATCCGCTGCCGCCGCCCGCGCCCCGCGGCGGCGCCCCGCGCAAGGAGCCCGAGGCCGCGTCCGCGGACCAGGAGCACGCGTGAAGGAACGCCTGACCGACGGGATGTACGGCCTGGGCTGGGCAGCCGTGAAACGGCTCCCCGAACCCGGCGCCGCCGCCCTCGGCAGGCGCATCGCGGACACCGCCTGGCGCCGCGGCGGCAAGGGCGTGCGGCGGCTGAGGTCGAACCTCGCCCGCGTGGTCCCGGACGCCGGGCCCGGGGAACTGGACGCACTCACCCGGGCCGGCATGCGCTCGTACATGCGCTACTGGATGGAGTCCTTCCGGCTGCCCGCCTGGAGCAGGCAGCGCATCCGGGAGGGCTTCGACCCCGCGGACGTACACCGGCTGGAGGACGGCCTCGCCGGCGACACCGGCGTGATCCTCGCGCTGCCGCACATGGGCAACTGGGACCTCGCCGGCGCGTGGGTCACCACCAGGCTCGGGGTGCCTTTCACCACCGTCCAGGAGCGGCTGAAGCCTGAGTCGCTGTACGACCGCTTCGTCGCGTACCGCGAGAGCCTGGGCATGGAGGTGCTGGCGCACGGGGGCGCGAGCGCCTTCGGCACCCTCGCCCGGCGGCTGCGCGACGGCGGACTGGTCTGCCTGGTGGCCGACCGCGATCTGTCGGCCACCGGCGTCGAGGTCGATTTCTTCGGCTCCGCCGCCCGGATGCCGGCGGGCCCCGCGCTGCTCGCCCAGCAGACCGGCGCGCTGCTGCTGCCCGTCACGCTCTGGTACGACGACTCGCCCGTCCTGCAGGGCAGGGTGCATCCGCCCGTCGAGGTGCCCGGGACCGGCACCCGTGCGGAGAAGACCGCCGCCATGACGCAGGCCATGGCCGACGACTTCGCCGCCGGCATCGCCGCGCACCCGGAGGACTGGCACATGCTCCAGCGCTTCTGGCCGGCGGACCTGGAGTCGCGGTGAGGGTCGGGATCGTCTGCCCGTACTCGTGGGAGGCGCCCGGCGGTGTGCAGTTCCACGTCCGGGACCTGGCGGAGCACCTGCGCGCCGCCGGCCACGAGGTCTCCGTCCTCGCGCCCGCGGACGACGACACCCCGCTGCCGGAGTACGTCGTCTGGGCCGGGCGCGCCGTCCCCGTGCCGTACAACGGGTCCGTGGCGCGCATCAACTTCGGCTTCCTGTCCGCCGCCCGGGTACGCCGCTGGGTGCGCGACGGCGACTTCGACGTGCTGCACATCCACGAGCCGGCCGCGCCGTCGCTCGCCCTGCTGGCCTGCTGGGCGGCGAAGGGGCCGATCGTGGCCACGTTCCACATGTCCAGCCCGCGCTCCCGCGGCATGATCGCCGCGTACCCGATCCTGCAGTCGGCGCTGGAGAAGATCAGCGCCCGCGTGGCCGTCAGCGAGTACGCGCGCCGCACCCTGGTGGAGCACCTGGGCGGCGACGCCGTCGTCATCCCCAACGGCGTCGACGTCTCCTTCTTCGCCGGGGCCGAGCCGAAGGCCGAGTGGCAGGGCCGCACACTGGGCTTCATCGGCCGGATCGACGAGCCGCGCAAGGGGCTTCCGGTGCTGATGGAGGCGTTCCCGCGGATCCTCCGGCGCGTGCCCGACGCGCGCCTGCTGGTCGCCGGGCGCGGTGACCGTGCGGAGGTCGCGGGGATGCTGCCGCCCGGGGTGCGCGACCGGGTGGAGTTCCTGGGGATGGTCAGCGACGAGGACAAGGCGCGGCTGCTGCGCAGCGTCGACCTGTACGTCGCGCCGAACACCGGAGGCGAGTCGTTCGGCATCATCCTCGTCGAGGCGATGTCGGCGGGTGCGCCGGTGCTGGCCTCCGACATCGACGCGTTCGTGCAGGTGCTGGACGGCGGCACGGCGGGCGAGGTCTTCGCGCGCGAGAACGCCGGGGACCTGGCCGAGCGGGCGGCGGAGCTGCTGCTGGACGACGCCCGCCGGGCCGGGCTGCGCGAGCGGGGCCGCCGGCACGTCCAGCGCTTCGACTGGTCGACGGTCGGCGCGGACATTCTGGCGGTCTACGAGACGGTGACCCAGGGCGCCGCGTCGGTGGCGGAGGACGAGCGCGCCGGCCGCTGGGCGGCCCGCTTCGGCCCCGCCCGCGACCGGGAGGCGTGAGGTGTCGAGCGCTCTGACCGTGCTGCTCGTCCTGGTGGCGCTCTGCCTGATCGGCGTCTACCTGAGCTGGACCGCCGGACGGCTCGACCGGCTGCACACCCGGATCGACGCCGCCAAGGCGGCCCTCGACGCCCAGTTGCTGCGGCGCGCCTCGGTGGCGCAGGAGCTGGCGACCAGCGGAGTGCTCGACCCGGCCGCCTCGATCGTGCTCTACGAGGCCGCGCACGCCGCCCGGCAGGCGGAGGAGGACCATCGCGAGGTCGCCGAGAGCGAGCTGAGCCAGGCGCTGCGGGCGGTGTTCGAGGCCCCGGAGCAGGTGGAGGCGGTACGCGGGGCGCCGGGCGGCGACGAGGCCGTCCACGAGCTGGCGGAGGCCGCGCGGCGGGTGCCGATGGCGCGGCGTTTCCACAACGACGCGGTGCGGGCGGCGCGGGCGCTGCGCCGGCACCGCAAGGTGCGCTGGTTCCGGCTGGCGGGGCACGCGCCGTTCCCGCTCGCGGTCGAGATGGACGACGAGCCGCCGCCGGCGCTGACCGACCGCGCCCCGGCGGGCTGACCCCGCGGGCGGCTCGGCGGCCACAGCTTGCCGATTGGCTCTTTCCCGACCCCTCCCGCCTGGGGTTTCCTTGACCGTGGCGCTCATTCGGGCCCTTCGTCCGAACGTGCTTACGATAGAAGCGGCGCACCGTACGCCACCCGACACCCACACCGCACCCACATCACCGAGCGAGGTTCCACCGTGTCCAGCACGCCCAGCTCCGCCCCCCAGCCGTCGGCTCCCGAGACCGGCACCGCACGCGTCAAGCGCGGCATGGCCGAGCAGCTCAAGGGCGGCGTGATCATGGACGTCGTCACGCCCGAGCAGGCGAAGATCGCCGAGGACGCGGGCGCCGTCGCGGTGATGGCCCTGGAGCGGGTGCCCGCCGACATCCGCAAGGACGGCGGCGTGGCGCGCATGTCGGACCCCGACATGATCGAGGGCATCATCGAGGCCGTCTCCATCCCCGTGATGGCCAAGTCCCGCATCGGCCACTTCGTCGAGGCCCAGATCCTCCAGGCGCTCGGCGTCGACTACATCGACGAGTCCGAGGTGCTCACCCCGGCCGACGAGGTCAACCACTCCGACAAGTGGGCCTTCACCACCCCCTTCGTCTGCGGCGCCACCAACCTGGGCGAGGCACTGCGCCGGATCGCCGAGGGCGCGGCCATGATCCGCTCCAAGGGCGAGGCGGGCACCGGGAACGTCGTGGAGGCCGTCCGCCACCTGCGCCAGATCAAGAACGAGATCGGGGCCCTGCGCGGCCTGGACAACCACGAGCTGTACGCCGCGGCCAAGGAGCTGCGCGCCCCGTACGAGCTGGTGGCCGAGGTGGCGCGGCTCGGCAAGCTGCCCGTCGTACTCTTCTCCGCCGGCGGTGTCGCCACCCCCGCCGACGCCGCGCTGATGCGCCAGCTCGGCGCCGAGGGCGTCTTCGTCGGCTCCGGGATCTTCAAGTCCGGCGACCCGGCCAAGCGCGCCTCCGCCATCGTCAAGGCCACCACCTTCTACGACGACCCGAAGGTCGTCGCGGACGCCTCCCGCAACCTCGGCGAGGCCATGGTCGGCATCAACCTCGACACCCTGGACGACTCCGAGCGCTACGCCGGCCGGGGCTGGTGAGGACGATTCCCATGGACACCCCCGCCGTCGGCGTGCTCGCCCTCCAGGGCGACGTACGCGAGCATCTGGCCGCCCTCGCCGCGGCCGGCGCCGACGCTGTGCCGGTGCGCCGGCCGGCGGAGCTGGCGGCGGTGTCCGGCCTGGTCATCCCGGGCGGCGAGTCCACCACGATGTCCAAGCTCGCCGTCGCCTTCGGGCTGCTGGAGCCGCTGCGTGAGCGGGTCCGGGCGGGCATGCCCGCATACGGCTCCTGCGCCGGCATGATCATGCTGGCCGACAAGATCCTCGATCCGCGCTCCGGCCAGGAGACCGTCGGCGGCATCGACATGATCGTGCGGCGCAACGCCTTCGGCCGGCAGAACGAGTCGTTCGAGGTGCCGCTGGAGGTCGCCGGTGTCCCCGGCGGCCCGGTGCACGGTGTCTTCATCCGGGCGCCGTGGGTGGAGTCCACCGGTGCCGGGGTGGAGCGGCTGGCGGAGGTCGGCGGGCACCCCGTCGCCGTCCGGCAGGGTCCGCTGCTGGCGACGTCGTTCCATCCCGAACTCACCGGCGACCACCGCGTGCACGCCCTCTTCGCGGATATGGTGCGCCGGGAGGGCTGACGGGCACCGGTAGGATCGACGCGTTCGTTGCCGGTTAGTCGAATGCGCGGAACGCGGAATGGAGCGGGGCTGTGTCCGGCCACTCTAAGTGGGCAACCACCAAGCACAAGAAGGCCGTGATCGATGCCAAGCGAGGAAAGCTCTTCGCCAAGCTGATCAAGAACGTCGAGGTCGCGGCGCGGCAGGGGGGACCTGACCCGGACGGAAATCCCACGCTGTTCGACGCGATCCAGAAGGCCAAGAAGCAGTCCGTCCCGAACAAGAACATCGACAGCGCGGTCAAGCGCGGTGCCGGTCTTGAGGCGGGCGGCTCCGAGTACGAGACGATCATGTACGAGGGCTACGGGCCCAACGGCGTGGCGGTCCTCATCGAGTGCCTGACGGACAACCGCAACCGCGCCGCCTCCGACGTCCGCGTCGCCATGACCCGCAACGGCGGCTCCATGGCCGATCCCGGCTCTGTGTCGTACCTCTTCAACCGCAAGGGCGTGGTGATCGTCCCCAAGGCCGGGCTGAGCGAGGACGACGTGCTGGCCGCGGTGCTGGACGCCGGTGCCGAGGAGGTCAACGACCTGGGCGAGTCCTTCGAGGTGCTCAGCGAGGCCGGCGACATGGTCGCGGTCCGCACCGCGCTGCAGGACGCCGGGATCGACTACGACTCGGCCGAGGCGAACTTCGTCCCCACCATGCAGGTGGAGCTGGACGAGGAGGGCGCCCGCAAGATCTTCCGGCTCATCGACGCCCTGGAGGACAGCGACGACGTGCAGAACGTCTTCGCCAACTTCGACGTCTCCGACGAGGTCATGGAGAAGGCTTCCGCCTGAGCCGTACGCACGCCGTGAGGGGCCCGCGGGATGTCGGCATCCGGCGGGCCCTTCGGCCGCGGTGTCAGTGCCGGCCGGTAGCCTGCACACACGTACGCGGGCAGACGAGAGGGGGCGGCCGGTGCGGGTGCTCGGAGTCGACCCGGGGCTGACACGCTGCGGCGTGGGCGTCGTGGACGGGGCGCCGGGCCGGACGCTGCGCATGGTCGCCGTCGGCGTCGTGCGGACCCCTTCCGAGGCACCGACCGCCGAGCGGCTGCTGCTCATCGAGCGTGGCGTCGAGGAGTGGCTCGACGCCCACGGGCCGGACGCCGTCGCCGTCGAGCGCGTCTTCAGCCAGCACAACGTGCGTACCGTCATGGGCACCGCCCAGGCCAGCGCCGTCGCCATCCTCTGCGCCGCCCGCCGCGGCCTGCCCGTCGCCCTGCACACCCCGAGCGAGGTCAAGGCCGCCGTCACCGGCTCCGGCCGCGCCGGCAAGGCGCAGGTCGGCGCCATGGTCACCAGGCTGCTGCGGCTCGACGCCCCGCCGAAGCCGGCCGACGCCGCCGACGCGCTCGCGCTGGCCATCTGCCACCTGTGGCGGGCTCCCGCCCAGGAGCGCCTGCTGCGCGCGCGAGCCGCGGACGCGCCCGCGCGCGCGGGCACGTCCGCCCGCGGTTCCGCGCCCGGCGTGCGACGCGACGCACGCCCGGCCGGCCGGGGCGCCCCGCGCGCCGGCCGCGCGGCCCAGGACCGCCCGGAGCACCGGGACCACGAGATCCGGAGAGACCCCGCATGATCGCCTTCGTCAGCGGCCCGGTCGCCGCCCTCGCCCCCGACGCCGCGGTCATCGAGGTCGGCGGCATCGGCATGGCCGTGCAGTGCACGCCCGACACCCTGTCCGGCCTGCGCGTGGGCGAGCAAGCCCGGCTGGCCACCTCCCTGGTCGTCCGGGAGGACTCCCTCACCCTGTACGGGTTCGCCGACGACGACGAGCGCCAGGTCTTCGAGCTGCTGCAGACCGCCAGCGGAGTCGGCCCGCGACTGGCGCAGGCCATGCTCGCCGTGCACCGCCCCGACGCGCTCCGCCTCGCCGTCTCCACCGGCGACGAGAAGGCGCTGACCGCTGTCCCCGGCATCGGCAAGAAGGGCGCCCAGAAGCTGCTGCTGGAGCTGAAGGACCGGCTCGGCGAGCCGCTGGGCAGCAGCGGCCTCGCCGGCAGGCAGGCGGGCGCCGCCCCGGCCGCCGGCTGGCGCGAGCAGTTGCACGCCGCCCTCACGGGCCTGGGGTACGCGCCGCGCGAGGCCGACGAGGCCGTCAGCGCCGTCGCCCCGCAGGCGGAGGGGAACGGTGCCGCGCCCCCGCCGCTGCCGCAGTTGCTGCGCGCCGCCCTGCAGACCCTGAACCGCGCCCGATGACGGCGCCGCCCCGCCCCCGGCCCGTACGGCCAGCCGCACCGGCACCCGAACCACGACGGACGGATCCACGATGACCTGGGAGGACGCCGACCCGCGGCTGGTGGACTCGGCCGCCGACGCCGACGACCGGGCGGTGGAGACCGCACTGCGCCCCAAGGACCTCGCCGAGTTCGTCGGCCAGGAGCGCGTGCGCGAGCAGCTCGACCTGGTACTGCGCGCCGCCCGCCAGCGCGGCGGCGCCGCCGACCACGTGCTGCTCTCCGGCGCCCCCGGCCTCGGCAAGACGACGCTGGCGATGATCGTCGCCGCCGAGATGGCCGCGCCGATCCGCATCACCTCGGGCCCCGCCATCCAGCACGCCGGTGACCTGGCCGCCATCCTCTCCTCGCTCCAGGAGGGCGAGGTGCTCTTCCTCGACGAGCTGCACCGGATGTCCCGGCCCGCCGAGGAGATGCTCTACATGGCGATGGAGGACCTGCGCGTCGACGTCATCGTCGGCAAGGGCCCCGGCGCCACCGCCATCCCGCTGGAGCTGCCCCCGTTCACCCTCGTCGGCGCCACCACCCGGGCCGGGCTGCTGCCCCCGCCGCTGCGCGACCGCTTCGGGTTCACCGGGCACATGGAGTTCTACTCACCGGCCGAGCTGGAGCGCGTCCTGCACCGCTCCGCCGACCTGCTCGACGTCGCTGTGGACGCCGCCGGCGCCGCCGAGATCGCGGGCCGCTCCCGCGGCACCCCCCGCATCGCGAACCGCCTGCTGCGCCGCGTGCGCGACTACGCCCAGGTCAAGGCCGACGGCGTGATCACGCGCGAGATCGCCGCCCGCGGCCTGGAGGTCTACGAGGTCGACGACCGCGGCCTCGACCGCCTCGACCGCGCCGTTCTCGGCGCCCTGCTCAAGCTCTTCTCCGGCGGCCCCGTGGGACTGTCCACGCTGGCCGTGGCGGTGGGGGAGGAGCGGGAGACCGTCGAGGAGGTCGCCGAGCCCTTCCTCGTACGCGAAGGGCTGCTGGCCCGTACCCCCCGCGGCCGGGTCGCCACCCCGGCGGCCTGGGCCCACCTGGGCCTCACGCCCCCGCAGCCCGGCGGCGGCATGCAGCAGACCGCCTTCTGACGGCCCGCGGCGCCCGCCGCGACCGCCGCCGGAGGGGAACGGGCCGGCGGCGCCCGTGCCCCGGGCGCGGACGGCGGCGGAGCGGGGAGTCGCCGGTTACGGAACCCGGGTGACATGCTGGGCGTTGTTCACACGGCGGAACTCGCTTAGACTCCGCCGACGCCTTCCGGAACCGGAGGGTACCCCCGCCCCCCAGAACGAGGCCGCGGCGAGCGCGGTCCTACGAAGGAAACCCGGACACCGTGGATATCACGATTCTCTTGCCGTTCATCGTGCTCATCGGGGCGATGTTCCTGATGACCCGCTCGGCAAAGAACAAGCAGCGCCAGATGATGAACATGCGGGACCAGTTGCAGCCGGGCAGCGGCGTGCGGACCATCGGCGGCATGTACGCCACGGTCAAGGAGGTCCACGAGGACACCCTCCTTCTGGAGGTGGCCCCCGGAGTGCACGCGATCTACGCGAAGAACTCCATCGGCGCCGTCCTGGACGACGCCGAATACAACCGCATCGTGCACGGCGCTCCGGAGTTCGACGACGAGGAGATCACCGCTCCCGACGACGTCTCCTCCCTCACCGGGTCCGCCGACGGTGACGACGACGCGGACGAGGACGGCCGGGAGACGCCGGACACGATCGACCTCGACAAGAAGGACGCGGCCGACGACGCCGGGGACGACGCGCAGGCCACGGAGGCGGCGGACGCCTCCGACGAGGAAGACAAGAAGAACGGCGGCTCCGCCGCGAAGTGACCGCGGCCCTTCGGCGGCGGCCCCGCACCGTGTGCGGAGGCGCCGCCGGCCGCGGAAAACGGGGGATGGTCACTTTTCGCCTCGCGGCACCGCGGGGCTACACTTCGTGACCGCGCGACGAGCCCCGCCGCGCGCTGTCTGGACAGGAGAATCGAGAAGGTGGCAGCACCCAAGACGGGCCGCAGGTCCCAGGGATCTCACGGCAGGCCCTGGCGCCCCCTGCTGCTGATCCTGACCGCGATCGCCGCGCTCACCGGTGGAATGTTCCTTTCCGGGCACACCACCCCGCGCCTGGGCATCGACCTCGCCGGCGGCACCAGCATCACGCTGGAGGCCAAGTCCCAGCCGGGCAGCGAGAACGCGATCAACTCCACCAACATGGATACCGCCGTCAACATCATCGAGCGCCGCGTCAACGGCCTCGGTGTGCAGGAGGCGGAGGTCCAGACACAGGGCGACCGGCACATTATCGTCAACATTCCCAAGGGCACCGACCAGAAGTCGGCGCGCGAGCAGGTGGGCACCACCGCGCGGCTCTTCTTCCGCCCCGTGCTGACGTACGAGGTGAACGAGGCCACCCCGGCGCCGAGCCCCTCGGAGTCCGGGGACAAGGACAAGGACAAGGGCGACGACGCCTCGACCTCGCCGTCCTCGTCCGAGTCCGCCGGCGACAAGGCGGACGACAAGGCCGGCGACGACGCGAGCCCGAGCGGTGACGCGAGCCCGAGCGACGACGCCACCGAACAGGGCCGGGCCCTGTCCGAGGGCCTCGCCCAGGCCGACGACTCGCCCAGCCCGTCGGAGTCGCAGGAGCCGCCCGCCGAGCAGGCGCCCACGGGCCAGGTCCCCGCCGACGTGCAGAAGAAGCTGGACGCGCTGGACTGCTCGAACGTCGAGGAGCGCACCAAGGTCGGCGAGAACGCCAAGCCGACCGACACCGTCGTCGCCTGTGACAGCGACGGCGCCTACAAGTACGCGCTCGGCCCGGCCGAGGTCGAGGGCACCGACGTCGACGACGCCTCCGCCACGTACGACGCGCAGCAGGGCTCCGGCTGGATCGTGCAGCTCGAGTTCAACGACAAGGGCTCCGACAAGTTCGCCGACGTCACCGGCACCCTGGCCGGCCAGGCGCCGCCGAACAACCAGTTCGCCATCGAGCTCGACGGCGAGGTCGTCTCCGCACCGTCCGTCGACGAGTCGATCACCGGCGGCCGGGCGCAGATCTCCGGCAGCTTCAACCAGGAGTCGGCCGAGGAGCTGGCCAACGTCCTGTCCTACGGTGCGCTGCCGCTGTCCTTCGAGGAGTCCGAGGTCACCACGGTCTCGCCGGCCCTCGGCAACGAGCAGCTCGAAGCCGGTCTCATCGCCGGCGCCATCGGGCTGGCACTGGTGATCGTCTACCTCGTCGGGTACTACCGCGGGCTGGCCCTGGTGGCCGTCGTCAGCCTCATGGTCTCCGCCGCCCTCACCTACACGATCATGGCCCTGCTCGGCCCCGGCATCGGCTTCGCGCTGAACCTTCCGGCGGTCTGCGGCGCGATCGTGGCGATCGGCATCACGGCGGACTCGTTCATCGTCTACTTCGAGCGCATCCGCGACGAGATCCGCGAGGGGCGCACCCTGCGTCCCTCGGTCGAGCGAGGCTGGCCGCGGGCCCGGCGCACCATCCTGGTCTCCGACTTCGTGTCGTTCCTCGCCGCGGCCGTGCTCTTCGCCGTCACCGTCGGCAAGGTGCAGGGCTTCGCCTTCACGCTGGGCCTGACCACGCTCCTCGACGTGGTCGTGGTCTTCCTCTTCACCAAGCCGGTGATGACCCTCCTGGCCCGCAAGCGGTTCTTCGCCAGCGGTCATTCCTGGTCCGGGCTCGATCCCAAACGTCTGGGAGCCAGGCCACCGCTGCGCGGGCGCCCGCGCCCCGCCGGTCCCGTCAACCCGAAGGAGGTCTGAGATGTCGCGCCTCGGCACCCTCGGCGCCCGTCTCTACCGCGGTGAGGCCGGCTACGACTTCGTCGCCAAGCGGTTCCTCTGGTACGGGGTCTCCATCCTCATCACGATCATCGCGATCGCCGGCTTCTTCGTCCGCGGGCTGAACATGGGCATCGAGTTCGAGGGCGGTGCGGTCTTCACCACCCCGAAGACCGAGACCTCGGTCTCGCAGGCCCAGGAGATCGCCGAGGAGACCTCGGGACACCAGGCGATCGTCCAGGAGCTGGGCAGCGGAAAGCTCCGCATCCAGGTCAGCAGCATCGAGACGCAGCAGTCCGACAAGGTCAAGTCGGCCCTCGCCGAGGAGCTGAACGTCGACGCGGCGGACATCAACGACCAGCTCGTCGGCCCGAGCTGGGGCGAGCAGATCGCGAACAAGGCGTGGCAGGGCCTGGCGATCTTCATGGTCCTCGTGGTGATCTACCTCGCCATCGCCTTCGAGTGGCGCATGGCGCTCTCGGCGCTGGTCGCGCTGATCCACGACCTGACGATCACGGTCGGCGTCTACACGATCGTCGGCTTCGAAGTCACCCCGGGTACGGTCATCGGTCTGCTGACCATCCTCGGTTACTCGCTGTACGACACGGTGGTGGTCTTCGACGGCCTCAAGGAGAGCACGAAGGGCATCACCAAACAGACGGGCTTCACCTACCGCGAGGCGGCCAACCGCAGCCTCAACGGCACGCTCGTCCGTTCCATCAACACCTCCGTCGTGGCCCTGCTGCCGGTCGCCGGCCTGCTCTTCATCGGCGGCGGCGTGCTCGGCGGCGGCATGCTCAACGACATCGCGCTGTCGCTGTTCGTCGGCCTCGCGGCCGGTGCGTACTCCTCGATCTTCATCGCCACCCCGCTGGTGGTCGACTTCAAGGAGCGCGACCCGGCCATACAGGCCCACAACAAGCGGGTGGCCGCCCGGCGTGCCGCCGACGCCCGTGCCGCCGCCCGCGGCGAGAAGGGGCCGGGCCGGCGCGAGGACGGGGCCGCAGCGGCGCCCGTCGCGGACGACGAGCCCGAGGATGACCCCCGCGCCCCCGAGCCCGCCGCCCAGGGCGTCGTCGGTCCCCCGCGCGCGGAGGGCCGCCGGCAGCAGCCGGTGTCCCGGCAGCGCGGCCGGGGCCGGCCCTCCGGCAGCCGCGGCGGCCGGTCGGGAGGCAAGCGCCGGTGAGTGTGCCCGACGGGACCAGGGAGCTGTTGCTCAGCCGGATCCAGGACGTGCCGGACTATCCGCAGCCCGGCGTGATGTTCAAGGACATCACGCCGCTGCTGGCCGACGCGAAGGCGTTCTCGGTGCTCACGGACGCCCTGACCGAGGTCTGCCGGGAGCAGGGCGCGCAGAAGGTCGTCGGCCTGGAGGCGCGCGGCTTCATCCTGGGCGCGCCGGTCGCGGTGCGCGCGGGGATCGGCTTCGTGCCCGTACGCAAGGCGGGCAAGCTCCCCGGCGCCACCCTCGGGCAGGCGTACGACCTGGAGTACGGCACGGCGGAGATCGAGATACACGCCGACGCCCTCAAGCCCGGCGACCGCGTCCTCGTCATCGACGACGTGCTGGCCACCGGCGGCACCGCGGAGGCGTCGGTGCAGCTCATCCGGCGGGCCGGCGGCACCGTCACCGGCCTCGCCGTACTGCTGGAGCTGGGTTTCCTGGCCGGCAGGGCGCGCGTCGAGCAGGTGCTCGGCGGCGCTCCGCTGGAGGCACTCGTCACCGTCTGAGCCCGGGCCGTCCGGGCGTCACCGGCCGGCGTTCTGCCCGGTCGGGGGCCTGGGCAGACGGTTGCCGGGTGGTGAGGGCGTGACGGCAGATACCATGGCAGTTCCGGGGATCTCTCCCCGTGGGCCGTCCACCGTCAAGGAGTGCTCTTGCCAGACGAGGCTCATCGGTCCACCGCCGCGCCGCCCGAGAAGCAGCGGCAGCCCGGCGCGGGGGACCGACCGCTGCCCGCACGGGCGGCGGAGAACGGCTCCGGACGCCGTGCCGCGCCGCCGGAAGGGCGGACGCAGCCGGCCACCTCCGCGCGCGTCGAGCCCGCCTCCGGGCACGGCGGCGGGCAGGCCGGCCGCGGTGCCTCGCCGAGCCGGGTGCGGGCCCGGCTGGCGCGCCTCGGCGTGCAGCGGCAGAGCCCGTACAACCCGGTGCTGGAGCCGCTGCTGCGGATAGTGCGCGGCAACGACCCGAAGGCCGACACCGCCACGCTGCGCCAGATAGAGCGCGCCTACCAGGTCGCCGAGCGCTGGCACCGCGGCCAGAAGCGCAAGAGCGGCGATCCCTACATCACCCACCCCCTGGCCGTCACCACGATCCTGGCCGAGCTGGGCATGGACCCGGCCACGCTGATGGCCGGGCTGCTGCACGACACGGTCGAGGACACCGAGTACGGGCTCGAGGACCTGCGCCGCGACTTCGGTGACCAGGTGACCCTGCTGGTGGACGGCGTCACCAAGCTGGACAAGGTCAAGTTCGGCGAGGCCGCGCAGGCGGAGACCGTGCGCAAGATGGTCGTCGCCATGGCCAAGGACCCCCGGGTCCTGGTGATCAAACTCGCCGACCGGCTGCACAACATGCGCACGATGCGCTACCTGCGCCGCGAGAAGCAGGAGCAGAAGGCCCGCGAGACGCTGGAGATCTACGCGCCGCTGGCCCACCGGCTGGGCATGAACACCATCAAGTGGGAGCTGGAGGACCTCGCCTTCGCGATCCTCTACCCGAAGATGTACGACGAGATCGTCCGTCTGGTCGCCGAGCGCGCCCCGAAGCGGGACGAGTACCTGGCCGTCGTCATCGACGAGGTGCAGCAGGACCTGCGCAGCGCCCGGATCAAGGCGACCGTCACCGGCCGTCCCAAGCACTACTACAGCGTGTACCAGAAGATGATCGTGCGCGGCCGCGACTTCGCCGAGATCTACGACCTGGTGGGCATCCGCGTCCTCGTCGACTCGGTCCGCGACTGCTACGCGGCGCTGGGCACCATCCACGCGCGGTGGAACCCCGTCCCCGGACGGTTCAAGGACTACATCGCGATGCCCAAGTTCAACATGTACCAGTCGCTGCACACGACGGTCATCGGCCCCGAGGGCAAGCCTGTCGAACTGCAGATCCGCACGTTCGACATGCACCGCCGCGCCGAGTACGGCATCGCAGCGCACTGGAAGTACAAGCAGGAGGCCACCGGCGCCGCCGCCCGCCAGCAGGGCTCGGGCGCCCGCAAGGGCGGCAAGTCCGAGCAGGTCAACGACATGGCCTGGCTGCGGCAGCTCATCGACTGGCAGAAAGAGACCGAGGACCCCGGCGAGTTCCTGGACGCGCTGCGCTTCGACCTCTCCCGCAACGAGGTCTTCGTCTTCACGCCCAAGGGCGACGTGATCGCCCTGCCCGCCGGGGCCACCCCCGTCGACTTCGCGTACGCGGTGCACACCGAGGTCGGGCACAAGACCATAGGAGCGCGGGTCGGCGGCCGGCTCGTACCGCTGGAATCCGCCCTCGACAACGGCGACACCGTCGAGGTCTTCACCTCCAAGGCGGCCGGCGCCGGCCCCTCCCGGGACTGGCTGAACTTCGTCAAGTCGCCCCGCGCGCGCAACAAGATCCGCGCCTGGTTCTCCAAGGAGCGCCGGGACGAGGCCATCGAGCACGGCAAGGACGCCATCGCGCGGGCGATGCGCAAGCAGAACCTGCCGATCCAGCGCATCCTCACCGGCGACTCGCTGGTCACCATCGCGCACGAGATGCGCTACCCCGACATCTCCGCGCTCTACGCGGCGATCGGCGAGGGGCACGTCTCCGCGCAGAACGTGGTGCAGAAGCTGGTCCAGGCGCTCGGCGGCGAGGAGGCGGCCACCGAGGACATCGAGGAGAGCGCCCCGCCGCTGCCCGGCACCCGCAAGCGCCGTGCGGCCAACGACCCCGGCGTGATCGTCAAGGGCGTCGACGACGTGTGGGTGAAGCTCTCCCGCTGCTGCACGCCGGTGCCCGGAGACCCGATCATCGGCTTCGTCACCCGCGGCAAGGGCGTCTCCGTGCACCGCGCCGACTGCGTCAACGTCGAGTCGCTGTCGCAGCAGCCCGAGCGGATCATCGAGGTGGAGTGGGCGCCGACGCAGTCGTCGGTCTTCCTCGTCGCCATCCAGGTGGAGGCGCTGGACCGCTCCCGGCTGCTCTCGGACGTCACCAGGGTGCTCTCCGACCAGCATGTGAACATCCTGTCCGCGGCCGTGCAGACCTCCCGTGACCGCGTCGCCACCTCGCGCTTCACCTTCGAGATGGGCGATCCGAAGCACCTGGGACACGTGCTGAAGGCGGTGCGGAAGGTGGAGGGCGTCTACGACGTGTACCGCGTCACCTCCGCCCGGAACAACTGAACGCCCCGTCGCCACCGCCCAGGTCGTACGTGAGGAGGGCCCCGCCGTCCGGCGGGGCCCTCCTCACGTACGTGCTGCTCCCCGGCCTCAGCCGCCGAACTCCCGCAGCCCCTTGAGCGCCTGGTCGAGCAGTGCTTGCCGGCCCTCCAGCTCACGGGCCAGCTTGTCCGCCTTGGCGGTATTGCCCTGCGCACGGGCCTGCTCGATCTGCCGGTGAAGCTTGTCGACGGCGTCCTGCAACTGCCCCGTGAGCCCTTCGGCGCGCGCCCGCGCCTCCGGGTTCGTACGGCGCCACTCGGCCTCCTCCGCCTCGCCGATGGAGCGCTCCACCGCGTGCATCCGGGCCTCGATCTTCGCCCGGGCGTCCCGCGGTACGTGCCCGATGGCCTCCCACCGCTCGTTGATCGAGCGGAAGGCGCTCCTGGCGGCCTTGAGGTCGGTGACCGGCAGCAGCTTCTCCGCCTCCGCGACCAACTCCTCCTTGCGCGTCAGGTTCTCGCGCTGCTCGCTGTCACGCTCGGCGAAGACCTCGCTGCGGGCCTGGAAGAAGACGTCCTGCGCGCCGCGGAAGCGGGCCCACAGGTCCTCCTCCTGGTCGCGCTGGGCGCGGCCCGCGGCCTTCCAGTCGGCCATCAACTCGCGGTAGCGGGCGGCCGTCGGCCCCCACTCACGGGAGCCGGAGAGCGCCTCCGCCTCCTCCACCAGCTTCTCCTTGCGCCGCCTGGCCTCCTCGCGCTGGGCGTCGAGCGAGGCGAAGTGCGCCTTGCGGCGCTTGGAGAACGCCGAGCGCGCGTGGCTGAAGCGGTGCCACAGCTCGTCGTCGCTCCTGCGGTCCAGCCGCGGCAGACTCTTCCAGGTCTCCACCAGCTCGCGCAGCCGCTCGCCCGCCGCGCGCCACTGCTCGCTCTGCGCCAGCTCCTCGGCCTCGGCGACCACCGCCTCCTTGGACTCACGCACCTCCTGCTGGTGCCTGGCCTTGGCCGCCTTGCGCTCCTCCTGGCGGGCTTCCACGGCCTCCACCAGCCGGTCGAGCCGCGCCGTCAGCGCCTCCAGATCGCCGACCGCATGCGCCTCCGAGACCTGCGCGCGCAGGTGCTCGATGGCGGTGGTGGCGTCCTTGGTGGACAGGTCGGTGGTCTGCACCCGGCGCTCGAGAAGGCCGATCTCCACGACCAGACCCTCGTACTTGCGCTTGAAGTAGGCGAGCGCCTCTTCCGCCGAGCCCGCCTGCCAGGAGCCGACGACTCGCTCGCCGTCGGGGGTACGCACGTACACGGTGCCCGTCTCGTCGACCCGGCCCCATGGGTCGCTGCTCACAGCGCCTCCTCACATGACGCCCCGCGGACCCGGCAGTCCGGTGGCGTCTTCCACAGTTGTCTGCGGCCGGAAAGGGGATGGGGTACCGGATCCGGCCGATCCGGCGGCGGGCGAAAGCGACTGCCGCCGGCACCCCCGCACCTGCACAACGCCAACATAGGCGAACGGCGGGCCGGCTGTCCGCATCCCGCGCGAGACCAATCCCGTAACGACGCGGCCCCGGCCGTGGCTCAGCGGTCGGTCTCCTGTTCCTTCGTGCCCTCGGTGACGGTCGCCTTGTCGATGACCACCGTCGCGTTGGGCGCGGTGTTGCCGGTCTGCGGGTCCTGCGGCTGCGCGCCGGCCTCGGCGATGGTCTTGACCGTGGCCGTGCCCTCGTCGGTGAGCCGGCCGAACGGCGTGTAGTTCGGGGGCAGCGGGCTGTCCTCGTAGACGAGGAAGAACTGGCTGCCGCCGGAGTCCTTCTGGCCGGTGTTGGCCATCGCCACGGTGCCCGCGGGGTACGTCCCTCCCTTGACCGCCTTGTCCTTGAGGTTCTCGTCCGGGATCGTGTACCCGGGGCCGCCCTGGCCGGTGCCGCCCGGGTCGCCGCACTGCAGCACGAAGATGCCGGACTCCTCGCCGGTCAGCCGGTGGCACGGGCTGTGGTCGAAGTAGCCCTCACCGGCGAGGAAGCGCATGTTGTTCACCGTGTGCGGCGCCTTGCCCGCGTCCATCTCGATGCCGATGTCGCCACAGGTGGTCGCCAGCGTCATCGTGTAGGTCGCCGATTCGTCGATGTCGAGCTTCGGCTCCTTCTTCCACGTCTTCTTCGACGGCTTGCCGTCCTCCGGCTTGCCGCACGGGTCGTGGGCCTTCTCCGGGCTCGCGCTGGGCGCCGCGGCGTCGTCCTTCTTCTTGTCGTCGTCGTCCGACCCGAAGCCGGTGACGGCCAGGACCCCGACGGCGGTGATCACCACCACCAGCGGGGCGGTGATGATCGCCGCGAGCTTCCGGTTGTGCTTTCTGCGGTCGGCGCGCCTGCGCTGCTGCCGCTCGTACTTTTCCCGGGCGAGCTGCCGCCTCCGCTGGTCCCTGCTGACCACCGCGTAATCTCCCTCGAGTCGCTGCCACACGCGTTCGTGGACCGGAATTCCGTGTGCCGTACCGTATATCGATTCGCTGCCGGATGAGGAGCGCCGGTAGTCTCGGAACGGCCGCAATTCCGGGGCCGCCGCGGGCCGCGCGGCTCCCGGCGGCGGACACATCCGACGACATCCGACAGGTGAAGGACGATCGTGCTCATTGCCGGGTTCCCCGCGGGCGCATGGGGCACCAACTGTTACCTCCTCGCCCCGGCCGCCGGGGAGGAATGCGTGATCGTGGATCCCGGGCACCGGGCGGCGGACGGCGTCGCGGAGGCCGTCGCCAAGCACCGGCTCAAGCCGGTCGCGGTCGTGCTCACCCACGGGCACCTGGACCACGTCGCCTCGGTGATCCCCGTCTGCGGCGCCCACGGCGTGCCCGCCTGGATCCACCCCGCCGACCGGTACATGCTCGCCGAGCCGGAGAAGGCCCTCGGCATGGCCGTCGGGGCGCCGCTGCTCGGCGACCTGACCGTGGGGGAGCCCGACGACGTGGCCGAGCTGGCCGACGGCGCCGAGCTGGAGCTGGCGGGGCTGAGCCTCAGCGTCGCGCACGCGCCCGGCCATACCAAGGGGTCGGTGACCTTCCGGCTGCCCGAGCAGCCGGATGTGCCGCAGGTCCTCTTCTCGGGCGACCTGCTCTTCGCCGGCTCCATCGGACGCACCGACCTGCCCGGCGGCGACGGCGCCGAGATCCTGGAGTCGCTGGCCCGCGTGTGCCTGCCGCTCGACGACTCGACCGTGGTGCTCCCCGGGCACGGCCCCCAGACGACCATCGGACGCGAGCGCGCCGGCAACCCCTTCCTGCAGGAGCTGGCCGCCGGCCGGGCGGGCGGCCCGACCGCCCCGCTCCGCCACCAACGACGAATGTGACGACACTCTCCGTGAGCACTTCACCGGCCTTCAAGGCCCCCAAGGGCACCTACGACCTGATCCCGCCGCGCTCCGCGGCCTACCTCGCCGTCCGCGAGGCGTTCGCCGCGCCCGTACGCCGCGCCGGCTACGGCTACGTCGAGACCCCCGGCTTCGAGGACGTGCGGCTCTTCGCCCGCGGCGTCGGGGAGTCCACCGACATCGTGACCAAGGAGATGTACACCCTCACCACCAAGGGCGGCGACGAGCTGGCGCTGCGCCCCGAGGGCACCGCCTCGGTGTTGCGCGCGGCGCTGGAGAGCAACCTGCACAAGCAGGGCAACCTGCCGGTCAAGCTCTGGTACTCCGGCTCGTACTACCGCTACGAGCGCCCGCAGAAGGGCCGCTACCGGCACTTCTCCCAGGTCGGTGCCGAGGCCATCGGCGCCGAGGACCCCGCGCTGGACGCCGAGTTGATCGTCCTGGCCGTCGACGGCTACCGCGCGCTGGGGCTGACGGGCTTCCGGCTGCTGCTCAACTCCCTGGGCGACCAGGAGTGCCGGCCGGTGTACCGCGCCGCGCTGCAGGATTTCCTGCGCGGCCTCGACCTCGACGAGCCGACCCGCGAGCGGATCGAGATCAACCCGCTGCGGGTGCTCGACGACAAGCGCCCGGAGGTCCGGGCCCAGCTCGACGACGCACCGCTGATGCGCGACCACCTGTGCGAGGCGTGCAAGGCGTACCACGAGCAGGTCCGCGAGCTGCTGACCGCCGCCGGCGTCGCGTACGAGGACGACCCCCGGCTGGTCCGGGGCCTCGACTACTACACGCGCACCACCTTCGAGTTCGTCCACGACGGCCTCGGCGCCCAGTCCGCCATCGGCGGCGGCGGCCGCTACGACGGGCTGTCGGAGATGATCGGCGGCCCCGCGCTGCCGTCGGTGGGCTGGGCGCTGGGCGTGGACCGCACGGTGCTGGCGCTGCAGGCCGAGGGCGTGGAGCTGGATCTGCCCGCGACCACCGACGTGTACGCCGCGGCGCTCGGGGAGCGGGCCCGCAGGACGCTCTTCGGGGTGGTCACGGAGCTGCGCCGGGCCGGGGTCGCGGCGGACTTCGCGTTCGGCGGCAAGGGGCTGAAGAACGCGATGAAGTCCGCCGACCGCTCCGGCGCCCGCTACGCGCTGGTGGCGGGGGAGCGGGACCTCGACGAGGGCGTCGTGCAGCTCAAGGACCTCGGCAGCGGCGAGCAGCGGGCGGTGGAGCTCGCGGCCGTGGTCGGCGAGCTGCGGAAGCTGCTGGCCTGACCCCTGCGGGGGGCCCGGTGACGGGTGGATTTGCGCCGGTCGAATGCACGGTCGGGCATCGTTGACCCCTGCCGGTGGATGGCCGGCGGGTCACCGGCTGATCACCGGTGCACCGGTGCCCGACCACGCCGTGTTGCGGCACAATGAAGTGCCGCCACCGACCGAGCCCACGGAAGCAGCGAGATGACCACGACCGCAACGAGAACGGCACCGTCCCCGCACGAGGACCCGCCCGATTCCGGACTGATCGGATCGAGCCGGCCGTTCGCCTGGCTGCTGATGATCGGCGGCACGCTGGGTGTGGTGGCGTCCGCGGTGATCACGCACGACAAGATGAAGCTGCTGGAGGACCCGAACTACGTCTCGGCCTGCAGCCTGAACCCCGTCCTGTCGTGCAACAACATCATGAAGAGCTGGCAGGCGTCGGTGTTCGGGTTCCCGAACCCGTTCGTCGGCTGGATCGCCTTCCCGATGCTCGTCGTGATCGGCGCCGGCCTGCTGGCCGGCGCGGGGCACCGCCGCTGGTGGTGGACCGGACTGTGGGCGGGCTCTCTCTTCGGGGTCGGCTTCGTCACCTTCCTCCAGTACTCCTCGCTGTACGAGATCGGCTCGCTGTGCCTGTGGTGCTCGCTGGTCTGGGCGGTGACGATCCTGATCTTCTGGTACACCACCGTGCACAACCTGAAGACCGGCGTCTTCCCGGTCTCCGCGCGGGTCCGCGAGACGGTGCTGGAGTTCAACTGGGTGGTGCCCGTCCTCTGGTACGGGGTCCTGCTCATCCTGATCGGCATCCGCTGGTGGTCGTACTGGAAGACGCTCCTCTGAGCGCTGTCGGTCCCGTGGCATAGGGTCGGGAGCGTGGAGCCCGACCTGTTCACCGCCGCGGCGGAGGAGCGCCAGGAGAAGGACCCCGGCAGCTCCCCGCTCGCCGTCCGGATGCGCCCGCGCAGCCTCGACGAGGTCGTGGGGCAGCAGCACCTCCTCAAGCCCGGCGCACCGCTGCGCCGGCTCGTCGGCGAGGGCGCGGGAGGGCCGGCGGGCCCGGCGTCCGTGCTGCTGTGGGGCCCGCCCGGTACCGGCAAGACCACCTTGGCGTACGTGGTCAGCCAGGCCACCCGCAAGCGCTTCGTGGAGTTGTCCGCGATCACGGCCGGCGTCAAGGAGGTTCGCGCGGTCATCGAGGGTGCCCGCCGGGCGGCCGGGGGGTACGGCAAGGAGACCGTCCTCTTCCTCGACGAGATCCACCGCTTCAGCAAGGCCCAGCAGGACTCGCTGCTGCCCGCGGTGGAGAACCGCTGGGTGACGCTGATCGCGGCCACCACGGAGAATCCGTACTTCTCGGTCATCTCCCCGCTGCTCTCCCGCTCGCTGCTGCTCACGCTGGAGCCTCTGACCGACGACGATGTGCGCGGGCTGCTGCGCCGCGCGGTCGGCGCCGAGCGCGGCCTCGGCGGCGCGGTGACGCTGCCGGAGGAGTCCGAGGAGCACCTGCTGCGCATCGCCGGCGGCGACGCGCGCCGGGCGCTGACGGCGCTGGAGGCGGCGGCCGGGGCGGCGCTGGCGCAGGGCGGGACGGAGGTGTCGCTGCCGACGCTGGAGGCGGCGGTGGACCGCGCCGCCGTGGCGTACGACCGGGACGGCGACCAGCACTACGACGTGGCCAGCGCCCTCATCAAGTCGGTGCGCGGCTCGGACGTGGACGCGGCACTGCACTATCTGGCGCGCATGATCGAGGCGGGTGAGGACCCGCGGTTCATCGCCCGGCGCCTGATGATCTCCGCCAGCGAGGACATCGGTCTCGCCGACTCCTCCGCGCTGCAGACGGCGGTCGCGGCGGCCCAGGCGGTCGCCATGATCGGCTTTCCGGAGGCGGCGCTGACGCTGGCGCACGCCACGGTGGCGCTTGCGCTGGCCCCGAAGTCCAACGCGGTCACGAAGGCCGTCGGGGCCGCGATGGACGACGTACGGGCCGGGAAGGCGGGTCCGGTGCCCGCGCATCTGCGGGACGGGCACTACAAGGGCGCGGAGAAGCTGGGGCACGCGCAGGGCTACGTGTACCCGCACGACGTCCCCGGCGCCATCGCCGCACAGCAGTACGCGCCGGACGCTCTCGCCGGCCGGCGGTACTACGAGCCGACGCGGTACGGCGCGGAGGCGCGGTACGCCGAGGTGGTCGAGCGGGTGCGCGAGCGGCTGGCGGGCGGAGGGCAGGACGGCCCGGGCCGGGGAGACGCGCGCGACTGACCGGCCCGGTGACGCGGATCACGGTGCCCGCCGCCCGGGAATGCCCGGAATCGCGGGCGCGTTTTTCGCAGTGGGCATGAGGAAGGGCTGACATCGATTAAGGTAAGCCTTGCCTAAGTTTTCCGAAGAGGACGGAACGACGTGAACCAGCCGCGCCCCAAGGTCCGCAAGTCACGGGCCCTCGGCATCCCGCTCACCCCGAAGGCCGCCAGGTACTTCGAGGCCCGCCCCTACCCGCCCGGCATGCACGGCCGCGGGCGCAAGCAGGCCAGCGACTACAAGGTGCGGCTGCTGGAGAAGCAGCGGCTGCGCGCTCAGTACGACATCAGCGAGCGCCAGCTCGTCCGGGCGTACGAGCGGGCCAGCAAGGTGCAGGGCAAGACCGGCGAGGCGCTGATCGCCGAGCTGGAGCGCAGGCTGGACGCGCTGGTCCTGCGGGCGGGCCTGGCCAGGACGGTCTACCAGTCCCGGCAGATGGTCGTGCACGGTCACATCGAGGTCAACGGCCGCAAGGTCGACAAGCCGTCCTTCCGGGTCCGTCCCGGTGACGTGGTGACGGTCCGCGAGCGCAGCCGCGGGAAGTACCCCTTCCAGGTCGCGCGCGAGGGCGGCTACGCCACCGACGGCGAGACCCCCCGCTACCTGGAGGTCAACCTGCCGGCGCTCGCCTTCCGGCTGGACCGGGAGCCCCACCGCCGCGAGGTCCCCGTCCTCTGCGACGAGCAACTGGTCGTGGAGTACTACGCCCGCTGACGCCTCCCGCTCCCGGCGGACGTACCGAACGTGCGCGGAAGTATGCGCAGCGTACGATCCGCTCACGCAACTCTCCTGCGCACGGGGGTTAATCCGGTACGGCGCCGTCAGTCCGGCGCGATAGGGTCGGAGCCTGCCCTGGCAGCGCAACACCCCGTCGTACTCGCCCGGCGAGCAGCCCTGAAGGAGCGGTGCATCGTGTCCGGTGGAGAGGTGGCCGGCATCCTCGTGGCCGTCTTCTGGGCCATCCTGGTCTCGTTCCTGGCCGTGGCGCTCTTCCGGCTGGCTCAGACGCTCCGCGCCGCGGGCGAGTTGGTCACGCGCGTCACCGAGGAGGCCGTCCCGCTCCTCGCCGAGGCCGGCGCCACCGTGCGCTCGGCGAACACCCAGCTCGCCCGGGTCGATGCCATCGCCTCCGACGTCCAGGAGGTCACGGCCAACGCCTCGGCCCTGTCCTCCACCGTCTCCACCGCCTTCGGCGGCCCCCTGGTGAAGGTGGCCGCGTTCGGGTACGGGGTGCGCCGTGCGCTCGGCCGGAACCGCGGCGCGGCCGGGGACGGCGGCGAGGTGATCGCCGGCGGCCCGGTGGGCGGGTCCGCCGCGCGGGCCCGGGTGCCCGCCGCCCGCCGGGGCTTTTCCGCCAGGCGCAGAAAGGGCTGAGCAGCATGTTCCGTCGGACCTTCTGGTTCACGACCGGTGCGGCCACCGGCGTCTGGGCCACCCTCAGGGCACAGCGCGCGATGCGCCGCGTCTCGCCGGAGAGCATCGCCGCCACGGCAGCCAACCGCGCCGTCGACACCGGCCGCCGCGCCCTGCTCTTCGCCCAGGACGTACGCGCCGCGATGGCCGAGCGCGAGGACCAGCTCAACGACGCCCTCGGGCTCAGCCCCCGCAGCCGCCCCGCCGAACTGCCGGGCAGGCGCGCGAAGGCACAGCTCGAACGGAAGGCCGCGCGGCGCGGCGCGGCCGGCCGGAACCCGTATCACCGTAATCGCCACCTGAAAGAGGACCACTGATGGAGTCGGCCGAAATCCGCCGCCGCTGGCTGCGCTTCTTCGAAGAGCGTGGGCACACCGTCGTGCCGTCGGCGTCGCTGATCGCCGACGACCCCACGCTGCTCCTCATCAACGCGGGCATGGTCCCCTTCAAGCCGTACTTCCTCGGCGAGGCCGCCCCGCCGTACAAGCGCGCCACCAGCGTGCAGAAGTGCATCCGCACCCCGGACATCGACGAGGTCGGCAAGACCACCCGGCACGGCACGTTCTTCCAGATGTGCGGCAACTTCTCCTTCGGGGACTACTTCAAGGAGGGCGCCGCCACCCTTGCCTGGGAGCTGCTCACCAGCTCCCAGGACGCCGGGGGGTACGGTCTGGACCCCGAGCGCCTGTGGATCACGGTCTACGAGGACGACGACGAGGCCGAGCGCATCTGGCGCGACGTGGTCGGCGTGCCCCCGGAGCGCATCCAGCGCCTGGGCAAGGAGGAGAACTACTGGGACATGGGCGTGCCCGGTCCCTGCGGCCCGTGCTCCGAGGTCAACTACGACCGCGGCCCCGAGTTCGGCGAGGCGGGCGGCCCCGCCGTCAACGACGAGCGCTACGTGGAGATCTGGAACCTGGTCTTCATGCAGTACGTGCGCGGCCCCGGCAGGGGCAAGGACTACCCCATCCTGGGGGACCTCCCCCAGCAGAACATCGACACCGGCCTCGGACTCGAACGGCTGGCGATGATCCTGCAGGGCGTGCACAACATGTACGAGATCGACACCTCGCGCGCCGTCATCGACAAGGCCGAGGAGCTGACCGGCGTCCGCTACGGTGCCGCCGACCACTCGGACGTGTCGCTGCGCGTCGTCTCCGACCACATGCGCGCCTCCGTCATGCTCATCGGCGACGGCGTCACCCCCGGCAACGAGGGCCGGGGCTACGTGCTGCGCCGCATCATGCGCCGCGCCGTACGCAACATGAAGCTGCTCGGCGCGGACCGCCCCGTGGTCGGCGACCTGGTCGACGTCGTCATCGCCACCATGGGCGAGCAGTACCCGGAGCTGGTCGCCGACCGCAAGCGCATCGAGTCCGTCGCACTCGCCGAGGAGGCCCGTTTCCTCAAGACCCTCAAGGCCGGCACCAACGTGCTGGACACCGCGGTCTCCGAGGCCAGGGCCGCCGGCTCGGGCGTGCTCCCCGGCGACAAGGCGTTCCTGCTTCACGACACCTGGGGCTTCCCCATCGACCTCACCCTGGAGATGGCCGGCGAACAGGGCCTGACGGTCGACGAGGACGGCTTCCGGCGGCTCATGAAGGAGCAGCGGGACCGGGCCAAGGCGGATGCCGCCGCCAAGAAGACCGGCCACGCCGACCTGTCGGCGTACCGCGAGGTCGCCGACTCCGCCGGCGCCACCGAGTTCACCGGCTACACCCACACCGCCACCGAGTCCACGGTCGTCGGCCTGCTCGTCGGCGGCGTGGCCTCACCCGCCGCCACCGAGGGCGACGAGGTCGAGGTCATCCTCGACCGCACCCCTTTCTACGCGGAGGGCGGCGGCCAGCTCGCCGACACCGGACGGATCCGGCTCGGCTCCGGCGCCGTGGTCGAGGTGCGCGACGTGCAGCAACCGGTGCCCGGGGTCAGCGTGCACAAGGGCGTCGTCCAGGTCGGCGAGGTCACCGTCGGCGAACCGGCCCAGGCCGCCATCGACGTGGGCCGGCGCCGCGCCATCGCCCGCGCCCACAGCGCCACCCACCTCACCCACCAGGCGCTGCGCGACGCCCTCGGCCCGACCGCCGCCCAGGCCGGCTCCGAAAACGCCCCGGGCCGCTTCCGCTTCGACTTCGGTGCGCCCGCCGCCGTGCCCGGCGGCGTCCTCGGCGACGTCGAGCAGAAGATCAACGAGGTGCTGGCCCGGGAACTCGACGTGAACGCCGAAGTCATGTCGATGGAGGAGGCCAAGAAGCAGGGCGCGCTGGCCGAGTTCGGCGAGAAGTACGGCGACCGGGTGCGCGTCGTCACCATCGGCGACTTCTCCAAGGAACTGTGCGGCGGCACGCACGTGCACAACACCGCCCAGCTCGGCCTGGTCAAGCTGCTCGGTGAGTCCTCCATCGGCGCCGGCGTGCGCCGGGTCGAGGCCCTGGTCGGCGTGGACGCGTACAACTATCTCGCCCGCGAGCACACCGTGGTCCACCAGCTCACCGAGCTGCTGAAGGGCCGCCCGGAGGAACTGCCCGAGCGGATCTCCGGCATGCTCGCCCGGCTGAAGGACGCGGAGAAGGAGATCGAGAAGTTCCGCGCCGAGAAGGTGCTGCAGGCCGCCGCCGGCCTCGCCGAGTCCGCCAGGGACGTGCACGGCGTCGCGCTCGTCGCCGCCCGGGTGCCGGACGGCACCGCCGCCGAGGACCTGCGCAAGCTCGTCCTGGACGTACGCGGCCGCATTCCCGGCGACCGGCCCGCCGTCGTGGCGCTGTTCTCCGTCGCGGGTTCCCGGCCGGTCACCGTGATCGCCACCAACGAGGCCGCCCGCGAGCGCGGTCTGAAGGCCGGCGACCTGGTGCGTACGGCGGCCAGGACGCTCGGCGGCGGCGGCGGTGGCAAGCCCGACATCGCCCAGGGCGGCGGGCAGGACCCGCAGGCCGTCGGCGACGCGGTGGCCGCGGTGGAGCGGGGCGTCGCGGAGGCCGCCGGCTGATGCGGAACAGCCGCCGGAGGATCCGGTGATCCGCCGCGGGCGCCGGCTCGCGGTGGACGTCGGCGACGTCCGGATCGGGGTCGCGTCCTGCGACCCCGACGGGATCCTCGCCACGCCCGTGGAGACCGTGCCCGGCCGGGACCTGCCGGCGGCGTACCGCAGGCTGGCCGCCCTCACCGAGGAGTACGAGCCGCTGGAGGTGCTCGTCGGCCTGCCGCGCTCGCTGCACGGCGGCGAAGGCCCGGCGGCGGCCAAGGTCCGCGCCTTCGCCGAGAAGCTGGCGCGGCGCGTCCAACCCGTTCCCGTGCGGCTCGTGGACGAACGCATGTCCACGGTGACGGCCTCCCAGAACCTCCGTGCGGCCGGCAGATCGAGTCGCAAGGGCCGATCGGTCGTCGACCAGGTGGCGGCCGTCGTCATCCTCCAGAGCGCGCTGGAAGCCGAACGGGCGTCGGGGGTCGCGCCGGGTGAGAGCGTCGAAGCGGGCCCGTGATCGCGATACGGTAACGTTCCGCGCGGACACGGCACCCGTCGTATAAAAGCACCGGCGGCCACGCGGCATAGGGGACTGATGACTGACTACGGCCAAAACCCCGGCTCCCAACCCTGGCAGCCCGACGACGGCCATGACGGCGGGCAGCAGGACTGGTCGGGCGGCCAGCCCGGCGCGGGCTACCAGCACTACGGGGGACACCAGCCGCAGCAGCACTACCCGCACCAGCAGCAGTCCTCCTGGGACTCGGGCCAGCATCCGCAGTACCCCGGCGGCTGGGACACCACCGGCGGCGGGATGCCGCTGGCCGACCCCTACGCGGCCCCCGCGCCGCAGCCCGACTACTACGGCACGCCGGACGCCTACCCCCCGCCGCACCCGCACCCGCGCCGCCCGCAGCCGCACCAGCAGCAGCCGGGCCACCAGCAGCCGCAGCAGCCGCACCCGCAGCAGGGGCCCGGACACCGGCAGCCGGCGCACCAGCAGCCCTCCCACCCGGCCCAGGGCCGCCGCCTTCCCGACGGCCGCGAGGACTGGGATCCCGCCTCCCGCCCGCCCGAGCGCGACGACCATCCCTTCTTCGACGATGGCGGCGGAGGCGACGACGACTTCGACGACGACCCCCGCGAGAGCCGCCGCAGCGGTGGCCGCAGCGCCGGCCGCGACCGGCGCGGCGCCAAGCGCCGCAACGGCTGCGCCTGCCTCGTCATCGCCCTCGTGCTGGCCGGCGGCCTCGGCGGCCTCGGCTACGTCGGCTACAACTTCTGGAACGACCGCTTCGGCGCCGCCCCCGACTACGCGGGCGAGGGCCAGGGCTCGGTGACCGTGGAGATCCCCGAGGGCGCGACCATCACGCAGATGGGGAACATCCTCAAGGACAAGGGCGTGGTCAAGAGCGTCCAGGCGTTCGTCGACGCCGCCGGCGACGAGATGCTCCACCCCGGCGCGTACACGCTGCACAAGGCCATGTCCGGCGAGGCCGCCGTCGAGATGATGCTGAGTCCGGAGGCCGCCAACCAGCTCGTCGTCCCCGAGGGCCGGCGCGCCACCGCCGTCTACGCGATGATCGACGAGCACCTGGGGCTCAAGGAGGACACCACCGCCAAGATCGCCGAAAAGGGCGACCTCGGCCTGCCCGGCTGGGCGGAGGGCAACCCCGAGGGCTTCCTGTGGCCTTCCAGTTACTCCGCCGCCGAGGGCACCGACCCCAAGAAGCTGCTGCGCGAGATGGTCGCGCGTGCCAAGGGCACGTACACGGAGCTGGGTCTGGAGGGCAAGGCGGAGAAGGCGGGCCGGACCCCGTACGAGATCCTCACCATCGCCAGCCTCATCGAGGCGGAGGGGCAGTCGAAGGAGGAGTTCGGCAAGGTCTCGCGGGTCATCTACAACCGCATGAAGCCGGACAACACCGCGACCAACGGCATGCTGCAGTTCGACTCCACCATCAACTACGCCAAGGGCGAGTCGAACCTCGACATCTCCAACCAGGACACGCAGTTCGACTCCCCGTACAACACCTACCTCCACGCCGGCCTGCCGCCCGGGCCCATCGACAACCCCAGCGAGCGGGCCATCGAGGCGGCCCTCGACCCGACCCCCGGCGACTGGCTGTACTTCGTCACCGTCAAGCCGGACGACACGCGTTTCACCGCCAGCAAGGAAGAGCACGACCGCAACGTCGAGGAGTTCAACGAGAACCAGCGCAAGAAGGAGGACGAGTGAGGGACCAGCCCCGGCGCGCGGCCGTGCTCGGCTCGCCCATCAGCCACTCGCTCTCTCCGGTGCTGCACCGCGCCGCGTACGGCGAGCTGGGCCTGGCCAACTGGACCTACGGCCGCTACGACGTGGACGAGCAGCGGCTCTCCGGCTTCCTCGACAGCCTGGAGCCGGGGGAGTGGGCCGGGCTCTCGCTGACCATGCCGCTCAAGCGCGCGGTGATCCCGCTGCTCGACGAGGTCAGCGCCACGGCCGGCTCCGTCGAGTCGGTCAACACCGTCGTGCTGCACGACGATGGCAGCCGCTTCGGTGACAACACCGACATCCCGGGCATGATCGCGGCGCTGCGCGAGCGCGGCATCGAGAAGGTCGAGCGCGCCGCCGTGCTCGGCGCCGGCGCCACCGCTTCCTCCGCGCTCGCCGCCCTCGCCACCGTCTGCACGGGGGAGGTCACGGCGTACGTCCGCTCCGCCGCCCGCGCGACGGAGATGGAGCAGTGGGGCGAGCGCCTCGGCGTTCCGGTGCGCTGCACGGACTGGTCCGGGGCCGCGTCCGCCTTCGACGCGCCCCTGGTCGTCGCCACCACCCCGGCCGGCGCCACCGACGACCTCGCCAGCGGGGTGCCGGAGCGCCCCGGCGCACTCTTCGACGTGCTGTACGAGCCGTGGCCCACCCCGCTTTCCGGCGCGTGGGCCGCGCAAGGCGGCACAGTCGTCGGAGGTCTCGACCTGCTGGTGCACCAGGCGGTGCTGCAGGTGGAGCAGATGACGGGCGTCGCCCCGGCCCCTCTGGCGGCCATGCGCGAGGCCGGCGAGGCCGCGCTCCGCGCCCGCACCGCCTGAGTCCGGCGGCGCCGCGGGACTCTCCGCCAAGGGCGCAGGAATCTGTCTGTCCAACCGTCCATTCCGCGGACCCGGACCGGTGCGGGGCCCGGACCGTGCGAGGATCGGGGCGAGGACTTCGCATTCGTAAGGGAGCACCGTTGAGCAGGTTGCGCTGGCTCACCGCAGGGGAATCGCACGGCCCGGCACTCGTCGCGACGCTGGAGGGTCTTCCCGCGGGAGTGCCCGTCACCACCGACCTGGTCGCCGACCACCTCGCCCGCCGCCGACTGGGCCACGGCCGCGGGGCGCGGATGAAGTTCGAGCGCGACGAGGTCACCTTCATCGGCGGCGTACGCCACGGGCTCACCCTCGGCTCCCCGGTCGCGGTCATGATCGGGAACACCGAGTGGCCCAAGTGGGAGAAGGTCATGGCCGCCGACCCGGTGGACCCGGCCGAGCTGGCGGGCGTCGCCCGCAACGCCCCGCTGACCCGTCCCCGCCCGGGCCACGCCGATCTCGCCGGGATGCAGAAGTACGGCTTCGACGAGGCCCGCCCGGTGCTGGAGCGCGCCTCCGCCCGCGAGACAGCGGCGCGGGTCGCGCTGGGTGCCGTGGCCCGCTCGTACCTGACGGAGACCGCCGGCATCGAGGTCGTCTCACACGTCGTGGAGCTGGGGCGCGCGAAGGCCCCGTACGGCAGCATTCCCGCGCCGGGCGACGTGGCGCGGCTCGATGCCGACCCCGTGCGCTGCCTGGACGCGGACGCGAGCAAGGCGATGGTCGCCGAGATCGACCAGGCCCACCAGGACGGCGACACCCTCGGCGGCGTCGTCGAGGTCGTCGCCTACGGCGTGCCGGTCGGTCTCGGCTCGCACGTGCACTGGGACCGCCGGCTGGACTCCCGGCTGGCCGGGGCGCTCATGGGCATCCAGGCCATCAAGGGCGTCGAGCTGGGCGACGGCTTCGCGCTGGCCCGCGTGCCCGGCTCACAGGCCCACGACGAGATCGTCGGCACCGAGGACGGCATCCGCCGCTCCTCCGGCCGCTCCGGCGGCACCGAGGGCGGGCTGAGCACCGGCGAGCGGCTGCGGGTGCGCGCCGCGATGAAGCCCATCGCCACGGTGCCGCGCGCGCTGGCCACCGTGGACGTCGCCACCGGCGAGGCCACCAGGGCGCACCACCAGCGCTCCGATGTCTGCGCGGTGCCCGCCGCGGGCATCGTCGCGGAGGCGATGGTGGCGCTGGTGCTGGCCGACGCGGTGGCCGAGAAGTTCGGCGGCGACAGCGTCGCCGAGACCGCCCGCAACGTCCGTGGCTACCTGGAGAACCTGGCGATCCGATGACCGGCAGCACCGAGGGCCGCGAGCGCCCCGACACCGCAGACGGCGCAGCCACGGCGGCGCGCACGGACGGCCCCGCCGTCGTGCTCGTCGGCCCGCCCGGCGCCGGCAAGTCCACCGTCGGGGCCGTGCTCGCCGCCCGCCTCGGCACCACCGTCCGCGACACCGACGAGGACATCGAGAAGGCCGCGGGCAAGCCCATCGCCGAGATCTTCTTCGACGACGGCGAGCCCGCCTTCCGGGCCCTGGAGCGCGCCGCCGTGCGTGCCGCGCTCGCCGAGCATCCCGGGGTGCTGGCCCTCGGCGGCGGCGCCGTCATGGACCCCGGCACCCGCGAGCTGCTGGCGGCGCACCGGGTCGTCTTCCTCGACGTCGAGCTGGCCGACGCCGTCAAGCGCGTCGGCCTCGACGCCCCCCGCCCGCTGCTCGTCGTCAACCCGCGGCAGCAGTGGCGCACCCTGATGGAGGAGCGCCGCCCGCACTACACCGAGGTCGCCCGCGCGACGGTCACCACCGCCGGCCGCACGCCGGACGAGGTCGCCGCTCTCGTACTCGCAGCATTGGAGAACCACCCCGCATGACAGCGAGCGCCGAAGAGGCCGAGGTCACCCGTATCCCCGTCGGCGGCACCGCCGGTACGGACTCCTACGAGGCCGTCGTCGGCCGGCAGTTGCTCGGCGAGCTGCCGCGGCTGATCGGGCCGGGGGCCAAGCGGGTCGCCGTCATCGTGCCGGAGGCACTGGCCGAGACCGGCGAGGCGCTCCGCGCGGACCTGGCCGGCCAGGAGTACGAGGCCGTCGTCATCCAGGTGCCGAACGCCGAGGAGGCGAAGACCGCCGAGGTCGCCGCGTACTGCTGGCGGGCTCTGGGCCAGTCCGGGTTCACCCGCAGCGACGCCGTCGTCGGCGTCGGCGGCGGAGCCACGACGGACCTCGCCGGGTTCGTGGCCGCGACCTGGCTGCGCGGGGTGCGCTGGGTCGCCGTGCCGACGACCGTGCTCGGCATGGTGGACGCGGCGGTCGGCGGCAAGACCGGCATCAACACCGCGGAGGGCAAGAACCTCGTCGGCGCGTTCCATCCGCCGGCGGGGGTGCTGTGCGACCTCGCCGCGCTGGACTCCCTCGGCGTCCACGACTACGTCTCCGGTCTCGCCGAGGTCATCAAGGCCGGCTTCATCGCCGACCCGGCGATCCTGGAGCTGATCGAGGCCGACCCCGAGGGCGCCCGCAGCCCCGCGGGGCCGCACACCGCGGAGCTGGTCGAGCGCGCGATCCGGGTCAAGGCGGAGGTGGTCTCGGCGGACCTGAAGGAGTCCGGCCTGAGGGAGATCCTCAACTACGGGCACACTCTCGGCCACGCCATCGAGAAGAACGAGCGCTACACGTGGCGGCACGGCGCGGCCGTCTCCGTCGGCATGGTCTTCGCCGCCGAGCTGGGGCGGATCGCCGGCCGCCTCGACGATGCCACCGCCGACCGGCACCGTGCGGTGCTGCGCGCCGTCGGGCTGCCCGTGACCTACCGCGGCGACCAGTGGCCCAAGCTGCTGCAGACGATGAAGGTGGACAAGAAGACCCGCGGCGACCTGCTGCGCTTCATCGTCCTCGACGGGCCGGCCAAACCGGCTGTGCTGGAGGGGCCCGACCCGGCCATGCTGCTCGCCGCGCACGCCGAGATCGCGGCCGGTCACGAGGAGGCCGCCGGATGACGCGCGTACTGGTGCTCAACGGGCCGAACCTCGGCCGGCTCGGCTCCCGCGAGCCGGACGTCTACGGCGCCACGTCCTACGCCGGGCTCGTCGAGCAGTGCACCGCACTCGGCAAGGAGCTGGGCTTCGAGGTCGAGGTGCGGGAGACCAACGACGAGGCCGAGATGATCCGCTGGCTGCACGAGGCCGCGGACGGCCGGCTGCCCGTGGTGATCAACCCGGGGGCGTTCACGCATTATTCGTACGGGATGCGGGACGCGGCGGCACAGCGCACGGCCCCGCTGATCGAGGTGCACATCTCCAACCCGCACGCCCGTGAAGAGTTCCGGCACACCTCGGTGATCGCCGCGGTGGCCTCCGGCACCGTCGCGGGCTTCGGTATCGGCTCGTACCGGCTGGCGCTGCGCGCCCTCGTGGAGGATCTGGCCGCATCCTGACCCGCTGATCTCCCTCACCGGCCGGGGGCGCCGCGTACCGCCGCCACAGTTCCGGATCCTCTCCTCGGTACGTAGGCGTAACCCCGGCGCCCCTTCCGCGGAGGGAAGAGGGACCGCACAGTCTCCGTCCGAAACACCGGGACAGTGGGACCAGGCCCTCCTGGGCCCGCGCGGGGCTCCTGGCAGGATCGTTCCCACTATGGCGGGTCGTACGGGTACCGTGCGGGCTAAGACAGCCGCGGACCGCGGTACGGCCATGACCAGCCGGGTGTCGGGACGTGACGGGTCACAGAGCGAGGGTGCACGGGATGCAGCACGCAGTGGGGGTACCGCAGCCGCCCCAGGGCAGACCTGGGCCGGGCGGCCCGCCGCCGGCGGCCGGGCCGCATGACGCGGTGGAGACGACCGGCCATCTGAAGCTCCCGGTCGGCGGTCCCGTGATCCTGCCCAGCCCGCCGCCCGCACCCATGCCGCACGGAGCACCCCCGCCGACGGTGGCGGTGCTCCTCATCGGCCCGGCCGGGGCCGGCAAGACCACCGTGGCGCGGCACTGGGCGGACACCCGCCGCGCGCCGACCGCGCACATCAGCCTCGACGACGTCCGCGAGTGGGTGCGCGCCGGCTTCGCCGACCCGCAGGCGGGGTGGACGGACCACTCCGAGGCGCAGTACCGGCTGGCCCGCCGCACCTGCGGCTTCGCCGCCCGCAACTATCTGGCCAACGGCATCTCCTGCATCCTCGATGACGCTGTCTTCCCCGACCGCCCCGTGGTCGGCCTCGGGGGCTGGAAACGGCACGTCGGCCCCGGGCTGCTGCCCGTGGTGCTGCTGCCCGGGCTGGAGTCCGTCCTCGCCCGCAACGCCGCGCGCACCGGCAACCGGCGGCTCGCGGACGAGGAGGTCGCCCGCATCCACGGCCGGATGGCCGGCTGGTACGGCTCGGGCCTGCCGATCATCGACAACTCGCGCCACGACGTGCCCGCGACCGCCCGGATGCTCGACGACGTCGTCGGGCGCAGCCTGGCGAGTCCGCCGGCCTGGTAGCCCGCCGGCCGCGCACGGCCGGCTCCGTCCCCGGTACGCCAGCCGCGCACGCCGGGGGCACGTGCCCGTACGGACGCGCTCGGGCGGCCCGGTGCACCGGTCAGCCCTAGGCTCGGACCATGCCCGAGGTGCACGCTGCCCGCCGTACCCGGCTTCGCTCCCACTGCGAGGCGGCCGGCAGCGACGCCGTGCTCGTCTCCCGGCCGGCGAACATCCTCTACCTGGCGGGCTGCGCCCCTCCCGGCGCCGCCCTGCTGCTCGGGCCCGGCGAGGACGTGCTCGTACGGCCCGGCGACCCCGCGCAGGACCCGGCCGGCGCCCCGCACCCCGGCGACCTGCGCGTCCACGCACTCGGCAGCCCCGGCGGGGACGCCGCCGTCGCGGCCACCGGGCTCGCCGCCGCCGGCGGCGCCACCGCGCTCGCGGTCGAGGAGCACCACCTGACCGTGGCCACGCACCGCGCCCTGGCCTCCGTCGCCCCCCGGCTCGTGCTGACCGACCTGTGCCGCGCCGTGGAGCAGCAGCGGCTCGTCAAGGACGACGAGGAGATCGCCTGCCTGCGGGTCGCCGCCGAGATCGGCGACCAGGCGCTCGGCGAACTGCTGGAGTCCATCCTCGTCGGCCGCACGGAACGGCACCTGGCTCTGGAGCTGGAGCGGCGGCTCGTCGACCACGGTGCCGAGGGCCCCGCGTTCCCCACCGCCGTCGGCACCGGGCCGCACGCCGGCCGGGCCGGGCACGTGCCGACCGACCGCCGGGTGGAGGAGGGCGACTTCCTCACCGTCTGCCTGGGGGCGCGCTACCGCGGCTACCGCTGCGAGATCGGCCGTACCTTCGTCGTCGGCACCGCCCCGGACGACTGGCAGATCGAGCTGTACGACCTGGTCTTCGCCGCGCAGCGGGCCGGGCGGGAGGCGCTGACGCCGGGCGCGGAGTACCGCGAGGTGGACCGGGCGGCGCGCCAGGTGCTCACCGCGGCCGGGCGCGGCGACGGCGTCGGGCCGTTCACCGGTCACGGGGTGGGACTCGAAATCGACGAGGACCCGCGGCTGGCCCCGGAGGCGATGGGTAAACTGGACGCTCGTGTGCCGGTCACCGTCGAGCCGGGAGTGCATCTCCCGGGCCGTGGCGGGGTCCGGATCGACGACACGCTCGTCGTCCGCTCGCCGGCGGACGGCGGTCCCGAGCTACTCACCATCACGACCAAGGAACTGCTCGCCCTCTGACCCCGGCCGGGTCGCAGGCGTATCCGGGCCTCCTCGGTCGTCCACGCAGTCCAGGAGATTTCGCGACGTGGCCACCACGAACGACCTCAAGAACGGCTTGGTGCTCAAGCTCGACGGCGACCAGCTCTGGTCCGTCGTCGAGTTCCAGCACGTCAAGCCCGGCAAGGGCCCTGCCTTCGTCCGTACGAAGCTGAAGAACGTGCTCTCCGGCAAGACCGTCGACAAGACGTTCAACGCCGGAGTGAAGGTCGAGACGGCCAACGTCGACCGCAGGGACATGCAGTTCTCGTACAAGGACGGCGAGTACTTCGTCTTCATGGACATGGAGACGTACGACCAGCTCCACGTCGACCCCAAGACCGTCGGCGACGCCGCCAACTATCTGCTGGAGGGGTTCGACGCGACCGTGGCGCTGCACGAGGGCACGCCGCTCTACGTCGAGTTGCCCGCCGCCGTCGAGCTGACCATCGCGCAGACCGACCCGGGTGTGCAGGGCGACCGCTCCACCGGCGGCACCAAGCCGGCCGAGCTGGAGACCGGTTTCTCGATCCAGGTCCCGCTGTTCATCACCACCGGCGAGAAGATCAAGGTCGACACCCGCTCCGGTGAGTACCTCGGCCGCGTGAGCGGCTGACGTGGCGGCACGGAACACGGCTCGCAAGCGCGCGTTCCAGATCATCTTCGAGTCCGACCAGCGCGGCGCGCCCGCCGGGCAGGTGCTGGAGGACTGGATCCGGCTGGGCCGGACCGACCCCCGGCAGCCGCCCGTCGGCGACTTCACGCGGCGGCTGGTCGAGGGCTACGCGGAGCACGCCGCCCGCATCGACGAGCTGCTGGGCTCGTACTCGGTCGGCTGGACCCTGGACCGGATGCCGGTCGTGGACCGCAGCATCCTGCGGCTGGGGGCGTACGAGCTGATCTGGGAGGACGGGACGCCGGACGCGGTGGCGATCGACGAGGCGGTGCAGCTCACGAAGGAGTTCTCCACGGACGACTCGCCCGGCTTCGTCAACGGCCTGCTGGGCCGGCTGCAGGAGCTGAAGCCGCGCCTGCGCCGAAACACCGACGAGCCCCGCGAGGAGACGGCACAGGCGGTCCCGGAGCCGGGCGGCGACAACGCCCCCGAGCCGGGCCGGAGTGCCCGGCAGAACGACCACGGGGACGCGGCTGAGGCCCCTCCCGCGGCCGGCACGGCGGCGGAGGCACCCGGCACCGCGGCGGCCGAGGGCGTGCCGGAGGGCGCGCCGCGGCCGGAGGCCGGCTAGCCCCGGCGCTCCGCCCGCCGGGCGGGCACGCCCCCGCGCGCCCACCACGCACACCGCCGTCGGCGGAACGGACCCGTCCCTGGGCCGTTTCGCCGACGGCGGTACGTTTCTGCTGGTGAGGTGCGGGTCAGGCGTCCTCGTGGACCACGACTGCACGACGGGCGTCGGCGTCCAGGACCCCCCAGCCGATGAGCTGCTCGGTCAGCACCGAGGGGGACTGGTCATAGATCACGGCGAGGGTGCGCAGATCGTCCTGGCGGATCGAGAGGACCTTGCCGTTGTAGTCGCCGCGCTGGCTCTGGATCGTCGCCGCGTAGCGCTGCAGCGGTCCCGCCTTCTCCGCGGGAATCTGGGCCAGGCGCTCCAGGTCCAGCACGAGCTTCGGCGGCGGCTCCGCGGCGCCGCCGGGCGCCGAACCCGGGAGAAGCTCCTGCACCGGCACCCCGTAGAAGTCCGCCAGCTCGGCCAGCCGCTGCACGGTGACCGCACGGTCCCCGCGCTCGTACGACCCGACGACGACGGCCTTCCAGCGCCCCTGGGACTTCTCCTCCACGCCGTGCAGTGAGAGGCCCTGCTGGGTACGGATGCCCCGGAGCTTGGCCCCGAGCTGTTTGGCGTATTCGCTGGACATATGGCTCCCCGGACGACAGTCTGGTAACTCATTGTGAGGTTACGCAGCGTAACTTGGCTTCGTCAAGCGGAAGATTCATCCGGTCGCCACCCATGAGGGTGGTAGACGGGCGGTGGTGCCGCGGCGGAGACCCGGCGGCGGTGGTGTCGGACCGCGCTGTTACGGTAGAGGGGACCTGACGTCCTTTAACGCCCGTCCTGTGAGGCGGGGAAGGGGGTCCTTTTCGTATGGACATGAACGGCACAGACCCGGCGCGGTCCGTCCTGGAGGCGCCGGACATCCAGCGGGTGCTGACCCGCATCGCGCACGAGATCGTGGAGCGCACCAAAGGCGCCCACGACGTGGTGCTCCTGGGCATCCCGACCCGCGGCGTGTGGCTCGGCCACCGGCTCGCCGCGAAGCTCGAAGAGATCACCGGCAGCACGTTCGGCCAGTCGGGCGTCGGCTCGCTCGACATCACCATGTACCGCGACGATCTGCGCATGGGCCCGCCCCGCGCGCTGGCCCGCACGGACATCCCCGCGGCGGGCATCGACGGCCGGCTGGTGGTCCTCGTGGACGACGTGCTCTTCTCCGGCCGCACGATCCGCGCGGCGCTCGACGCGCTGAACGACATCGGCAGACCGCGGGCGGTGCAGCTCGCCGTCCTCGTCGACCGCGGCCACCGCGAGCTGCCCATCCGCGCCGACTACGTCGGCAAGAACCTCCCCACGTCGCTGCGGGAGACGGTCCGCGTCCAGCTCACCGAAGAGGACGGCCGCGACGCCGTGCTGCTCGGCTCCAAGTAGGACGCCCGCCCCGCTCCGCCGGCCGCCCGAGGCGTACGCCCCCGTGAGCCGCGGCGCGCGACCCGCCGTACCCACCACACCCCGGAGCACCCAGTGAAGCGCCATCTCATCTCGGCCGCCGACCTGTCCCGCGACGACGCCGTGCTGATCCTCGACACCGCCGAGGAGCTGTCCCGGATCGCGGACCGGCCGATCAAGAAGCTGCCCACCCTGCGCGGGCGCACGGTGGTCAACCTCTTCTACGAGGACTCCACCCGCACTCGTATCTCGTTCGAAGCCGCCGCCAAGCGGCTCTCCGCCGACGTCATCAACTTCTCCGCCAAGGGCTCGTCCGTCTCCAAGGGCGAGTCGCTGAAGGACACCGCCCTGACCCTGGAGGCCATGGGCGCCGACGCCGTCGTCATCCGCCACCACGACTCCGGCGCCCCGCACCGGCTGGCCACCTCCGGCTGGATCAACGGCTCCGTCGTCAACGCCGGCGACGGCACCCACGAGCACCCCACGCAGGCGCTTCTGGACGCCTTCACCATGCGCCGCCACCTGGCGCCGGGCACCGGCGGCGGGCTCGACGGCCGCCGGATCACGGTGGTCGGCGACATTCTGCACAGCCGGGTCGCCCGCTCGAACGTGCTGCTGCTGCACACCCTCGGGGCCGAGGTCACCCTGGTCGCGCCGCCCACGCTGGTGCCGGTGGGCGTGGAGCGCTGGCCGTGCGAGGTCTCGTACGACCTGGACGCCGTGCTGCCGAAGTCCGACGGCGTGATGATGCTGCGGGTCCAGCGGGAGCGGATGAACGCCGCCTTCTTCCCCACCGAGCGCGAATACGCCCGCCGCTACGGTCTCGACGGCCTCCGGATGGCGCGCATGCCCGAGCACGCCCTCGTCATGCACCCCGGCCCGATGAACCGCGGCATGGAGATCACCGCCGAGGTCGCCGACTCGCCCCGCTGCACCGCGGTCGAGCAGGTCGCCAACGGCGTCTCCATCCGCATGGCCGTCCTCTACCTGCTGCTCGGCGGCGCGCCGGGCGAGGCGCCTGCCGCAGGCACGGCAGCAGCCCCGGCGACGGCCACGAGCGCCGCGCCCGCCCCGACCACCGCACGCACCGAGGAGACCGACCGATGAGCAAGACCCTGATCCGCGGCGCCCGGGTACTCGGCGGCGAGGCCCGGGACGTCCTGATCGACGGCGAGACGATCGCCGAGGTCGCCGGGCCCGGCGTGCCGCTGCCCGCCGACGGCGCGGAGGTGATCGAGGCCGCGGGGCACATCCTGCTGCCCGGCCTGGTCGACCTGCACACCCACCTGCGCGAGCCCGGCCGCGAGGACTCCGAGACGGTCCTGACCGGCACCCGCGCCGCCGCCAAGGGCGGCTTCACCGCCGTCCACGCGATGGCCAACACCTTCCCCGTCGCCGACACCGCCGGCGTCGTCGAGCAGGTCTGGCGGCTCGGCCGCGAGTCCGGCTACTGCGACGTGCAGCCGGTCGGCGCCGTCACCGTGGGCCTGGAGGGCAGGCAGCTCGCCGAGCTGGGTGCCATGCACGAGTCGGCGGCCGGCGTCGTGGTCTTCTCCGACGACGGCACGTGCGTGGACGACGCCGTGATCATGCGCCGGGCGCTGGAGTACGTGAAGGCGTTCGACGGCGTCGTCGCGCAGCACGCGCAGGAGCCGCGGCTGACCGAGGGCGCCCAGATGAACGAGGGCGTCGTCTCCGCCGAGCTGGGCCTCGGCGGCTGGCCCGCCGCCGCCGAGGAGTCGGTCATCGCCCGCGACGTGCTGCTCGCCGCCCACGTCGACTCCCGCGTGCACATCTGCCACCTGTCCACCGCCGGCTCGGTGGAGATCGTGCGCTGGGCGAAGTCCAAGGGCTGGCGCGTCACCGCCGAGGTCACTCCGCACCACCTGCTGCTCACCGACGAGCTGGTCCGCTCCTACGACCCCGTTTACAAGGTCAACCCGCCGCTGCGCACCGAGACCGACGTACGCGCGCTGCGCGAGGCCCTGGCCGACGGCACCATCGACTGCGTCGCCACCGACCACGCCCCCCATCCGCAGGAGGACAAGGACTGCGAGTGGGCCGCCGCCGCCATGGGCATGGTCGGCCTGGAGACGGCGCTGTCCGTCGTGCAGGAGACGATGGTCGACACCGGCCTGCTCGACTGGGCGGGCGTCGCCGACCGGATGTCCTTCCGCCCCGCCGCCATCGGCCGCCTCGACGGCCACGGCCGGCCCGTGGCCCCCGGCGAGCCCGCCAACCTCACCCTGCTCGATCCGGCCTACCGTGGTCGGGTGGATCCGCACAGCTTCCTCTCCCGCAGCCGCAACACCCCCTACGCAGGCCGTGAGCTGCCCGGCCGGGTCACGCACACGTTCCTGCGCGGCCGGGCCACCCTCGCCGGCGGTGAGCAGGCGTGAGGTTCACCACCCTGCTCGCCGACGAGCGGCAGTCGCAGCCCGTGACCGACTGGGCGGCGCGCATCGGCTGGATCGTCGGCCTGATCCTCTTCGTCGCGCTCGTCTACTGGCTGATGCGCGAGGGCTGGAAGTGGCGCGGCCAGCTCCAGTCCGGCATTCCGGACCTGCCCCCGGTCCCCGGCGACCCGGGTCCGGTGCGCCTGGAGCTGACCGGGCGCTACCACGGCACCACCGTCGCCGGGCAGTGGCTGGAGCGCATCGTCGCCCACGGCCTGGGCGTACGCAGCCGCGTCGAGCTGACCCTCACCGAGCGGGGCCTGGCCGTCGTACGCCCCGGGGCCACCGACTTCTTCGTCCCCGCCGCGCACCTGCGCGGCGCCCGGCTCGACAAGGCCATCGCCGGCAAGGTCCTCACCGAGGGCGGGCTGCTGGTGATCACCTGGGCGCACGGCGGCGCGGAGTACGACTCCGGGTTCCGCTCCGACCACGCCGCCGAGCACGCCGCCTGGGTGGCGTCGCTCGGCGCGCAGCCCGCCGAGAAAGCTCCCGTCGCCGACGCCGCCGCCGCGAGCACCGAAGACAGCACCACCACGGAAGGCGCACCATGAGCGCAACCCACCGCGGCCAGGGAAGCCCCGCCGTACTCGTCCTCGAAGACGGCCGCAGCTTCCGCGGCCGCGCCTACGGAGCGACGGGGGAGACCTTCGGCGAAGCCGTGTTCTCCACCGGGATGACCGGCTACCAGGAGACCCTCACCGACCCCTCGTACCACCGCCAGGTCGTCGTCATGACCGCCCCGCACGTCGGCAACACCGGCGTCAACGACGAGGACGCCGAGTCCGCCCGCATCTGGGTCTCCGGCTACGTCGTACGCGACCCCGCCCGCGTGCCCTCCAGCTGGCGCGCCACCCGCTCCCTCGACGAGGAGCTGCGCCGCCAGGGCGTCGTCGGCATCTCCGGCGTCGACACCCGGGCGATCACCCGGCACCTGCGCGAGCGCGGCGCCATGCGCGTCGGCATCTTCTCCGGCGAGAAGGTCACCGGCCCGGACGCGATGCTCGCCCGGGTGCGGGAGCAGGAGCAGATGACGGGCGCCGACCTCGCGCCCGAGGTCGCCACCGGCGAGCGGTACGTCGTCCCCGCCGTCGGTGAGAAGCGCTTCACCGTCGCCGCCCTCGACCTCGGCATCAAGGGCATGACGCCGCGGCGCATGGCCGAGCGCGGCATCGAAGTGCACGTGCTGCCCGCCACCGCCACGGTCGAGGAGGTCTACGCGCCCGGGCCCGACGGCGTGTTCCTCTCCAACGGCCCCGGCGACCCGGCCGCCGCCGACCTCACCGTGGTCCGCGCGGTGCTGGAGCGCGGCACCCCGCTGTTCGGCATCTGCTTCGGCAACCAGCTCCTCGGCCGCGCGCTCGGCTTCGGCACGTACAAGCTGAAGTACGGCCACCGCGGGATCAACCAGCCCGTCCGGGACCGCACCACGGGCCGCGTCGAGGTCACCGCGCACAACCACGGCTTCGCCGTCGACGCGCCCCTCGACGGCGTGACCGACACCCCCTACGGACGCGCCGAGGTCACCCACGTGTGCCTCAACGACCAGGTCGTCGAGGGCCTGCGGCTGCTGGACCGGCCGGCGTTCTCCGTGCAGTACCACCCCGAGGCCGCCGCCGGGCCGCATGACGCGGCGTACCTCTTCGACCGCTTCGTCCGGGTCATGGCAGACCACACGGAAAAGGCCGCACAGGCAGAACAGGGAGCCCAGCGTGCCTAAGCGCACCGATATCCGGTCCGTCCTGGTCATCGGCTCGGGCCCGATCGTCATCGGCCAGGCGGCCGAGTTCGACTACTCCGGCACCCAGGCGTGCCGCGTGCTCAGGGCCGAGGGCCTGCGGGTCGTCCTCGTCAACTCCAACCCGGCGACGATCATGACCGACCCGGAGATCGCCGACGCCACGTACGTCGAGCCGATCACGCCCGAGTTCGTCGAGAAGATCATCGCGCGCGAGCGCCCCGACGCCCTGCTGCCCACCCTCGGCGGGCAGACCGCGCTCAACACGGCGGTCTCGCTGCACGATTCCGGGGTGCTGGAGAAGTACGGCGTGGAGCTGATCGGCGCCAACGTCGAGGCCATCAAGAAGGGCGAGGACCGCGACCAGTTCAAGGAGGTCGTCGCCGAGGTGCGGCGCAAGACCGGGCACGGCGAGTCCGCCCGCTCGGTGATCTGCCACACCATGGACGAGGTGCTGGCCGGCGTCGGCGGACTGGGCGGCTACCCCGTCGTCGTACGCCCCTCCTTCACCATGGGCGGCGCCGGCTCCGGCTTCGCCCACGACGAGGAGGAGCTGCGGCGCATCGCCGGCCAGGGCCTGGCGCTCTCGCCGACGACCGAGGTGCTGCTGGAGGAGTCCATCCTCGGCTGGAAGGAGTACGAGCTGGAGCTGATGCGCGACAAGCACGACAACGTCGTGGTCGTCTGCTCCATCGAGAACCTCGACCCCATGGGCGTGCACACCGGCGACTCCGTGACCGTCGCCCCGTCGATGACGCTCACCGACCGTGAGTACCAGATCCTGCGCGACATCGGCATCGCCGTCATCCGTGAGGTCGGCGTCGACACCGGCGGCTGCAACATCCAGTTCGCGGTCGATCCCGCGGACGGCCGGGTCGTGGTCATCGAGATGAACCCGCGCGTCTCACGCTCCTCCGCGCTCGCCTCCAAGGCCACCGGTTTCCCGATCGCCAAGATCGCCGCGAAGCTGGCCGTGGGTTACACCCTCGACGAGATCCCCAACGACATCACGCGCGAGACCCCCGCGTCCTTCGAGCCCACGCTCGACTACGTGGTGGTGAAGGTGCCCCGCTTCGCCTTCGAGAAGTTCCCGGCCGCCGACGCGACGCTCACCACCACGATGAAGTCGGTCGGCGAGGCCATGGCCATCGGCCGCAACTTCACCGAGGCGCTGAACAAGGCGCTGCGCTCGGTCGAGAAGAAGGACGCCCCGTTCGACTTCGCGGGACCGCCGCCCGGTCCCGGCGAGAAGGCCGCGCTGCTCGCGAGGGCCGCCGTGCCCACCGACGGCCGGCTGAACACGGTGATGGCCGCCATCCGGGCCGGCGCCACCGAGGCGGAGGTGCACGAGGCGACGCGGATCGACCCCTGGTTCGTCGACCAGCTCTTCCTGATCAAGGAGGTCGCCGACGAGCTGGCCGCCGCGGACCACCTCGACCCCGGGCTCCTCGCCCACGCCAAGCGCCACGGCTTCTCCGACGCCCAGATCGCCGGCGTACGCGGGCTGCGCGAGGACGTGGTGCGCGAGGTGCGGCACGCGCTGGGCGTACGGCCGGTGTACAAGACCGTCGACACCTGCGCCGCCGAGTTCGCGGCCCGTACGCCCTACCTCTACTCCTCGTACGACGAGGAGACCGAGGTCGCCCCGCGTGAGCGGCCCGCGGTGATCATCCTGGGCTCCGGGCCCAACCGCATCGGCCAGGGCATCGAGTTCGACTACTCCTGCGTCCACGCCTCCTTCGCCCTCGTCGAGGCGGGCTACGAGACCGTGATGGTCAACTGCAACCCGGAGACGGTCTCCACCGACTACGACACGTCCGACCGGCTGTACTTCGAGCCGCTGACGCTGGAGGACGTGCTGGAGGTGGTGCACGCAGAGACCCAGGCGGGCCCGGTCGCCGGCGTCCTCGTCCAGTTGGGCGGCCAGACTCCGCTCGGTCTCGCGCAGGCGCTGAAGGACAACGGCGTGCCCGTGGCGGGCACGTCGCCGGAGGCGATCCACGCTGCCGAGGACCGCGGAGCGTTCGGCCGGGTGCTCGCCGAGGCGGGGCTGCCGGCGCCCCGGTACGGCACCGCGTTCTCCTTCACCGAGGCCGAGAAGATCGCCGCCGGGATCGGCTATCCGGTCATGGTGCGGCCGTCGTACGTGCTCGGCGGGCGCGGCATGGAGATCGTCTACGACGAGCCGTCGCTGGCCGCCTACCTGGAGCGGCACGCCGGGCTCATCTCCGAACACCCGGTGCTCATCGACCGGTTCCTCGACGACACCATCGAAATCGACGTCGACGCCCTCTACGACGGCAACGAGCTGTACCTCGGCGGCGTCATGGAGCACATCGAGGAAGCCGGCATCCACTCCGGCGACTCCGCCTGCGCACTGCCGCCCATCACCCTGGGCGGCCACGACATCAAACGGCTGCGCGCCTCCACCGAGGCCATCGCGAGCGGCGTCGGCGTCCGCGGGCTGATCAACATCCAGTTCGCGCTGGCCGGGGACATCCTGTACGTCCTGGAGGCCAACCCCCGCGCCTCGCGCACCGTCCCCTTCACCTCCAAGGCCACCGCCGTCCCGCTGGCCAAGGCAGCCGCCAGGATCTCGCTCGGCGCCACGGTCGCCGAACTGCGCGCGGAGGGGATGCTGCCGGCCACCGGCGACGGCGGCACGCTGCCCCTGGACGCGCCCATCTCGGTGAAGGAGGCGGTGCTGCCGTGGACGCGCTTCCGCGACATCCGCGGCCGGGGCGTCGACACGGTGCTCGGCCCGGAGATGCGCTCCACCGGCGAGGTCATGGGCATCGACGGCCTCTTCGGGACGGCGTACGCCAAGTCGCAGGCCGCCGCGTACGGCGCGCTGCCCACCCGCGGCCGGGCGTTCGTCTCGGTCGCCAACCGTGACAAGCGCTCGATGGTCTTCCCGGCCCGCGAGCTGGTCCAGCACGGCTTCGAGCTGCTGGCCACCTCCGGCACCGCCGAGGTGCTCAGGCGCAACGGCATCGCCGCGACCGTCGTACGCAAGCACTCGCAGGGCCCCGGCCCGGACGGAGAGCGGACGATCGTGCAACTGATCCACGACGGCGCCGTCGACCTCATCGTCAACACCCCGTACGGCACCGGAGGCCGACTCGACGGTTACGACATCCGCACCGCCGCCGTCGCCCGCGGGGTGCCGTGCCTGACGACGGTCCAGGCGCTGGCCGCCGCCGTCCAGGGCATCGAGGCGCTGACCCGCGGCGAGGTCGGGGTGCGCTCCCTCCAGGAGCACGCCGGCCACCTCACCGAGGCCCGCGCCCGCTAGCCGCAGCCCGAGCCGTTCCGGGTCCCGCCGGTCCGTCACCGGGCCGGCGGGGCACGGCACCCGAAGCAGCCGAAGGTCCCTTATGTACCCCTTGCTCTTCCGTGGCGTCCTCGCCCGGATGGACCCCGAGCGGGCCCACGGCCTGGCGTTCGCGGCCATCCGCGGCACCGCCGCCGTACCCGGCCTGCGCGGCGCGGTCCGTGCCGCCGCGGCCCCCCGCCACCCCGGCCTGCGCGTCCGCGCGCTCGGCATCGACTTCCCCGGCCCCTTCGGGCTCGCCGCGGGTTTCGACAAGAACGCGGTCGGCGTCGACGGACTGACCATGCTCGGCTTCGACTTCGTCGAGGTCGGCACCGTCACCGCCCGCCCCCAGGCCGGCAACGAGCCGACCCGGCTGTTCCGGCTGATCCCCGACCGGGCGCTGGTCAACCGGATGGGCTTCAACAACGACGGGTCCGCCGCCGTCGCCGCCCGCCTCGCCCGCCGCCGGCACGGCCGGCGCACCCCGTACCGGCCGAACGCCGTCGTCGGCGTCAACATCGGCAAGACCAAGGCCGTCCCCGAATCGGGTGCCATCGACGACTACGTCACGTCCGCCGAACGGCTCGCCGGCCACGCGGACTACCTCGTCGTCAACGTCTCCTCGCCCAACACCCCGGGCCTGCGCGACCTCCAGGCCGTCGAGCACCTGCGCCCGCTGCTCGCGGCGGTCCGCTCCGCGGCCGACCGCGTCACCTCCGGCGCCGCCCCGGCGGGCGCCTCCGCGCGCGTACCGCTGCTGGTCAAAATCGCCCCCGACCTCGCCGACGAGGACGTCGACGCGGTCGCCGACCTGGCCCTGGAGCTGGGCCTCGACGGCATCATCGCCACCAACACCACCGTCGCCCGCGACGGACTGGTCACCGAGCCGGCACGCGTCGAGTCCATCGGCGCCGGCGGCCTGTCCGGAGCGCCGCTGCGGCGGCGCTCCCTGGAGGTGCTGCGCCGTCTCTACGGGCGCGTGGGCGCGCCCGCAGAGAACGGCGTCGTGCTGGTCGGCGCCGGCGGCATCGAGACCGCCGGGCACGCCTGGGAGCGCATCCTCGCCGGTGCCACCCTCGTCCAGGGCTACAGCGGCTTCGTCTACGAGGGCCCGCTGTGGCCCCGCAGGATCCACCGCGGCCTGGCGGAGCTGCTGGCCGCGTCCCCGTACGCCACCCTCGCCGACGCCGTCGGCGCCGACGTCAGGAAGGCGACCGCATGAGCCCCGAACCTCCCGAGCCCTTCGGCCTGCGGCTGCACCGCGCGATGGCCGCCCGCGGCCCGCTGTGCGTGGGCATCGATCCGCACGCCTCGCTGCTGGCCCGCTGGGAGCTGCCCGACGACCCGGCGGGTCTGGAGTGGTTCACGATGACCGCCGTCGAGGCACTTGCCGACCGCGTCGCCGTGCTCAAGCCGCAGTCCGCGTTCTTCGAGCGCTTCGGCTCCCGCGGCATCGCCGTTCTCGAGAAGGCCGTCACGGTGGCGCGCGCGGCCGGCGCGCTCGTCCTCATGGACGCCAAGCGCGGCGACATCGGCTCGACGATGGGCGGCTACGCCGCCGCCTACCTCGACAAGGACGCCCCGCTGCGCTCCGACGCGCTGACGGTCACGCCCTATCTCGGGTACGAGTCGCTGCGCCCGGCGCTGGACGCCGCCCACGCCGCCGGGGCCGGGCTGTTCGTCGTCACGCTCACGTCCAACCCGGAGGGCGCCGAGGTGCAGCGCGCCGCCTCGCACGGCGCGCACGGCGCGCGGAGCGTGGCACAGACGATGCTGGACCACATCGCCGCCGAGAACCGCGGTGCCGAGCCGCTCGGTTCGACCGGCGCCGTGGTGGGCGCCACTCTCGCCCGGGCGGGCGCCGACCTGGGCGTGAACGGCCCGTTGCTGGCCCCCGGCATCGGTGCCCAGGGAGCCGCGCCGGCCGACCTCCCGCGGATCTTCGGCGCCGCGCTGCCCCAAGTCCTGCCGAGCGCAAGCCGGTCGGTGCTGGCACACGGACCCGATATCGCGAGGCTGCGGGCAGCGGCCGAACAGTTGGCCGATGACGTACGAAACGTATCCCCATAAACCGGGTGATATACCCAGAACTTGCCGCGGAACTTGAGTCTGACCAGGACTTTTCGTCTGTTCTCGCTGACTGGCGCCTTCTCGGCCGCTAGTCTCCGTCATCAGAGCGCGGGCGCCAGCGCGTTGCTCGTTGCTCCGCAGGTGCGGGGCCACTAGGTTCCACACCGTTCCATATCCGATTAGTTCGACATCCGAGGTGACGTAGGCGTGGCTCTTCCGCCCCTTACCCCTGAACAGCGCGCAGCCGCGCTCGAGAAGGCCGCAGCGGCTCGCCGGGAGCGCGCCGAGGTCAAGAATCGGCTGAAGCACTCCGGCGCTTCCCTGCACGACGTCATCAAGCAGGGCCAGGAGAACGACGTCATCGGCAAGATGAAGGTCTCCGCCCTGCTTGAGTCCATGCCCGGCGTGGGCAAGGTGCGCGCCAAGCAGATCATGGAGCGTCTCGGCATCTCCGAGAGCCGTCGGGTGCGCGGTCTGGGGTCCAACCAGATCGCCTCGCTGGAGCGCGAGTTCGGCAGCACCGGTTCCTGACGTTCCGAGGCACTCCCGGAAACCGGGATAATCGCTGCATGAGTACAGCCTTCTCCCGGGGGGCGGCCCCCGTCCCGCCGGCAGATCGTCCGCGGCTGACCGTGCTCTCCGGCCCTTCCGGGGTCGGCAAGAGCACGGTCGTCGCGCATCTGCGCAAGGTCCATCCCGAGGTGTGGCTCTCGGTCTCCGCGACGACCCGCAGACCACGACCGGGCGAGCGGCACGGCGTCCAGTACTTCTTCGTCAGCGACGACGAGTTCGACAAGCTCGTCGCCAACGGCGAGCTGCTGGAGTGGGCGGAGTTCTCCGGCCACCGGTACGGCACCCCGCGCGGGCCCGTGCTGGAGCGGCTGGACGCCGGTGAGCCCGTGCTGCTGGAGATCGATCTGCAGGGGGCGCGGCTGGTCCGGGAGAGCATGCCCGACGCGCTGCTGGTCTTCCTCGCCCCGCCGAGCTGGGACGAGCTGGTGCGCCGGCTCACCGGACGCGGCACGGAGCCGCCGGAGGTGATCGAGCGCCGGCTGGCCGCGGCGCGTACGGAGCTGGCGGCCGAGGAGGAGTTCGACGTGACCCTGGTCAACACCTCCGTCGAGGAGGTCTCCGCCGAGCTGCTAGCCTTGATGCAGGTTTGATTCGTGAAGTTCCACTGGAAGGCTGGATAGGTTGTCCTCTCCCATCACCGCGCCCGAGGGCATCATCAACCCGCCGATCGACGAGCTGCTTGAGGCGACCGACTCCAAGTACAGCCTCGTGATCTACGCGGCGAAGCGCGCGCGGCAGATCAATGCGTACTACTCCCAGCTCGGCGAGGGCCTGCTGGAGTACGTCGGCCCGCTGGTGGACACCCACGTGCACGAGAAGCCGCTGTCCATCGCGCTCCGCGAGATCAACGCGGGTCTGCTGACCTCCGAGGCCACCGAGGGCCCCGCGCAGTAGGCATCCCTCCTCCATCGGGCCCGGCAGCGCGGCTGCCGGGCCCGTGGTGTGTCATGGGGGGAGCGGACGACGAGCGGCGGGGAGCGGGAATGGCGGAAGAGACGAAGGAAACGGCAGCGGCGGCACCGGCCGAGGTGGTGCTGGGCGTCAGCGGCGGCATCGCGGCGTACAAGGCGTGCGAGCTGCTGCGGCTGTTCACCGAATCGGGTCACGCGGTGCGGGCCGTGCCCACGGCCGCCGCGCTGCACTTCGTGGGCGAGGCCACCTGGGCGGCGCTCTCCGGGCGCCCCGCCGCCACCGAGACCTGGGCGGACGTGCACGAGGTCCCCCACGTGCGGATCGGCCGGCGGGCCGACCTCGTGGTCGTCGCCCCCGCCACCGCCGACGTGCTCGCCAGGGCCGCCCACGGCCTGGCGGACGACCTGCTGACGAACACCCTGCTCACCGCCACCTGCCCGGTCGTCTTCGCGCCGGCCATGCACACCGAGATGTGGGAGCACCCCGCCACCCGGGCCAACGTCGCCACGCTGCGCGCCCGCGGCGCCGTCGTCATCGAGCCCGCCGTGGGCCGGCTCACCGGCGCCGACACCGGCAAGGGCCGGCTGCCGGAGCCGGCGGAGATCTTCGAGGTCTGCCGTCGCGCGCTCGCCCGCGGTACCGGGGGCCTGGCCCCCGACCTCGCCGGCAGGCACGTCGTCGTCAGCGCCGGCGGCACCCGCGAGCCGCTGGACCCCGTCCGCTTCCTGGGCAACCGCTCGTCGGGCCGGCAGGGCTACGCCCTGGCCCGTACCGCCGTCGCCCGCGGTGCCCGGGTCACGCTGCTCGCGGCGAACACCGCGCTGCCCGACCCGGCGGGTGCCGACCTCGTCCGCGTCGGCACCACCGTGGAGCTGCAGGAGGCCGTGGTGAAGGCCGCGGCCGACGCCGACGCCGTCGTCATGGCCGCCGCCGTCGCCGACTTCCGCCCGGTGACGTACGCCACCGGCAAGATCAAGAAGAAGGACGACCGCGAGCCGGAACCGATCGGGCTGACCCGCAACCCCGACATCCTCGCCGGGATCTCCGCCGCCCGGCCGCGCGCCGGGCAGGTCGTCGTCGGCTTCGCCGCCGAGACCGACGACGTCCTCGCCAACGGCCGCGCCAAGCTCGCCCGCAAGGGCTGCGACCTGCTCGTGGTCAACGAGGTGGGCGAGACCAAGGCGTTCGGCTCCGACGGCAACGAGGCCGTCGTGCTCACCGCGGACGGGCGCGAGGTGGCCGTGCCGTACGGTCCGAAGGAAGCGCTGGCGGACGTGGTGTGGGACCTCGTCGCGGAACGCCTCGGCTGAGTCGTCCGCTGCCGACACTCCGGCAGATAATTGCTGCTTTGCGCCAGAACTCGTAGAGGAACCTGCGGTTCCCCAGGTCAACGGGCATCCAGGGACCGAGACGGGTTGTCCCCCGGGCGAGACTCCCGGATAAAATGGCCCGCGGGTCCGCCCGGAAGCGCCCGGCGCGGACCCGCAACCGATCAGCCAGCAGCCGCTGCAACCGTGGGGAGCGATGTGTCCCGCCGTCTTTTCACCTCGGAGTCCGTTACCGAGGGTCACCCCGACAAGATCGCTGACCAGATCAGCGACGCCATCCTCGACGCCCTGCTCAAGGACGACCCGCACTCGCGGGTCGCGGTCGAGACACTGATCACCACCGGCCAGGTGCACGTGGCCGGCGAGGTGACGACCTCCGGTTACGCGGACATCGCGACCCTCGTGCGGAACAAGATCCTCGACATCGGGTACGACTCGTCGAAGAAGGGCTTCGACGGCGCCTCCTGCGGCGTCTCGGTCTCCATCGGCGCCCAGTCGCCGGACATCGCCCAGGGCGTGGACACCGCGTACGAGAGCCGCGTCGAGGGCTCCGGCGGCGACGACCTCGACTTGCAGGGCGCCGGCGACCAGGGCCTGATGTTCGGCTACGCCTGCGACGAGACGCCCGAGCTGATGCCGCTGCCCATCCACCTGGCGCACCGGCTGTCCGCGCGGCTCAGCGACGTCCGCAAGAACGGGACCATCCCCTACCTGCGCCCCGACGGCAAGACGCAGGTCACCATCGAGTACAACGGCGACAAGGCGGCCCGTCTCGACACCGTCGTGGTCTCCTCGCAGCACGCCTCCGACATCGACCTCGACTCGCTGCTGACGCCCGACATCCGCGAGTTCGTCGTCGAGCCGGAGCTGAAGGCCCTCCTCGACGACGGCATCAAGCTGGACACCGAGGGCTACCGGCTGCTGGTCAACCCCACCGGCCGGTTCGAGATCGGCGGCCCGATGGGCGACGCCGGCCTGACCGGCCGCAAGATCATCATCGACACCTACGGCGGCATGGCCCGCCACGGCGGCGGCGCCTTCTCCGGCAAGGACCCCTCCAAGGTCGACCGCTCCGCCGCCTACGCCATGCGCTGGGTCGCCAAGAACGTCGTCGCCGCCGGCCTCGCCGCCCGCTGCGAGGTGCAGGTGGCGTACGCGATCGGCAAGGCCGAGCCCGTCGGCCTGTTCGTCGAGACCTTCGGCACCCACACCGTCGCCGTCGAGAAGATCGAGGACGCCCTCTTCGAGGTCTTCGACCTGCGCCCGGCCGCCATCATCCGCGACCTGGACCTGCTGCGCCCGATCTACTCCCAGACCGCCGCCTACGGCCACTTCGGCCGTGAGCTGGAGGACTTCACCTGGGAGCGCACCGACCGCGTCGACGCGCTGCGCAAGGCCGCGGGCATCTGAGCGCCCGCTCCGGGACGTATGCGGCGGGCCCGTCCGCATGACCGGCCGCCGTACGCGGGCGACGCGGCCTTGCGGCACGGCGCGATACCGGGGTCGCGGCCCCGGAGACGATGTGCGGGACGGCCCCGGGCCCCGGACCCCGGTCCGGGGCCCGGGGCCGTCCGGCGGGCATGCGGCCGGGGTGTCCGCGGCGTCTGGTAGGACGGAGAGGTGAGCAGCGAGGACGGCCGGGACGCGGCACCCGAGGGGGCGGAACAGCTCGCGCTCATCCGGGAGACCGTGCGCAAGGCCAAGGGCCCCCGCGCCCGGCCGCGTACCTGGCGCGGTGCCGCGCTGGCCGAGGAGCTGCCCGTCGCCCGCGTCCTCGTCGACAAGGGGCTGCTGCACCTCGACCGCCTCTTCGACTACGCCGTGCCCGCCGCCATGGACGCCGAGGCGCGCCCCGGCGTGCGCGTGCGCGTCCGCTTCGGCGCCGGCGAGCGCGAGGGGCGCAGGGAGGGCGGCGGGCTGATCAACGGGTACGTGGTCGAGCGCCGCGCCGACAGCGACTTTCCCGGCGCCCTCGCGCCGATCGCCCAGGTCCTCTCGCCCGAGCCCGTCCTGGGGGCGCAGCTCCTCGGCCTCTGCCAGGCCGTCGCCGACCGGTATGCCGGAGCCCTCGCCGACGTCGTCCAGCTCGCGCTGCCGCCGCGGATGGCCCGCGCCGAGAAGAAACCCTCGCCCGATCCGCTTCCGCCGCCCCCGGCCCCCGGCCCCGGAACCTGGGCGCGCTATGCCAACGGGCCCGAACTGCTCGCCGCGCTGGCCGAGGGCGGCGGCCCGCGGGCGGTGTGGACGGCGCTGCCCGGGCCGGAGTGGCCCGACGAACTGGCGCGCGCGCTGGCCGCCACCCTGGCCGCCGGCCGCGGCGCCCTGGCCGTGCTGCCCGACGGACGGGCCGCCGCCCGGGTCGACGAGGCGCTGACCGCCCTGGTCGGCCGCGGCCGGCACGTGCTCCTCACCGCCGACGCCGGCCCCGAGGCGCGCTACCACCGCTGGCTCGCCGTCAGCCGCGGCGCCGTCCGCGGTGTCGTCGGCACCCGGGCCGCCGCCTTCGCGCCCGTGCGGGACCTCGGGCTCGCCGCCATCTGGGACGACGCGGACACCTCCCACGCCGACGACCGCGCCCCGCAGCCGCACGCCCGCGAGATCCTGGCTCTGCGCGCCGCCCGCGAGCACACCGCGCTCCTCGTCGGCGGCCACGCGTGCAGCGTCGAGGCCGCTCGCTACGTCGAGAGCGGCTGGGCCCAGCCCGTCGCCGCGCCCCGCGAGACGGTGCGGTCCGCCGCTCCGCTCGTCCGCACGGTCGGCGACAGCGAGCAGGCCCGCGACGCCGCGGCCCGCGCCGCCCGGCTGCCGACGCTCGCCTGGCAGGTCGCGCGGGAGGGGCTGCGGTCGGGCCCGGTCCTGGTGCAGGTGCCCCGCCGCGGCTACGCGCCCCGGCTGGCCTGCGCCCGCTGCCGGACGCCCGCGCGCTGCGTGCGCTGCGCCGGGCCGCTGGTCGGCGAGGGCCGCCGGGAGGCGCTGGTGTGCGGCTGGTGCGCGGCGCGCGAGCACGCCTGGCGCTGCCCCGCATGCGGCGGCACGCGGCTGCGTGCCCAGGTCGTCGGCGCCCGGCGGACCGCGGAGGAGCTGGGGCGGGCGTTCCCGTCGGTGCCGGTGCGCACGTCCGGCCGCGATCATGTACTGGCACAGGTGCCGGACGCCCCGGCGCTGGTCGTGAGCACGCCGGGCGCCGAGCCGGTCGCCGAACACGGGTACGCGGCGGCGCTGCTGCTCGACGGCTGGGCGCTGCTCAACCGCCCGGACCTGCGGGCCGGGGAGGAGGCGCTGCGGCGCTGGCTGACCGCCGCCGCGCTGGTCCGCGGGTCGGCCGCCGGCGGGGTCGCGGCGGTGGTCGCCGACCCGGCGCAGCGGCCGGTGCAGGCCCTGGTGCGCTGGGACCCGGCGGGCTTCGCCCGCACCGAGCTGGAGGAGCGGGCGGAGCTGGGCTTCCCGCCGGTGTCCCGGATGGCGGCGGTCTGGGGACCGGGGGAGGCGGTCACGGCGTTCGTCGGCGACGCGGGACTGCCGCCGTCGACGGAGGTGCTGGGCCCCGTACCCGTGCCGGAGGCACCCGCGGGGGTGCGGGGAGGAGCGGGCGGAGGCCCGGCGCCGGGGGAGTCGTGGGAGCGGGTGCTGCTGCGCGTCCCGCCGGGCCACGGAGCGGCCCTGGCGGCGGCCCTCAAGGCGGCGCAGGCCGCACGCATGGCCCGCCGCACGGGCCCGCCTCTGCGGATCCGCATCGACCCCCCGGACATCGGCTGAGCCGAGCCCCGCCGGGAGTCTGCGCCGGGCGCGCACAGCGGCACCTTGACCAACGCGCGGCGCGGTAGGTGCCGGCCGGGCGACCTCCACGCCGGTCCGGCCCGCCGCCCACGGCTTTCGGCCCTCCGCCCGCCGGCCTCAGGACTGCGTGATCGCCACCGCGTCCGTCGGCTGGGCCGGTGCCGCCCTGCCCGGAGCCGGCCGGGCCGCGGGCACGACCGGGAGCGTTCCGGACGGCAGCCGGGACTCTCCGGCGGTCTCGGCGGCGCCGGCCTCGCGGGGCGGCTGCTGGGCGCGGCGGGCACCGTAGCGGCGGTGCACCGCCTGCTTCGTGACGCCCAGCGCCGAGCCCACCGCGTCCCAGGAGAAGCCGAGCGAGCGGTCGAAGTCGACGGCCGCGGTCACCAGCGTCTCGACGCTGTCCCGCAGCTCCTGGGCGAGCCGCACCGTGGGCGCCGGGGCCCGCCCGTACACGACGAAGCCCGCGGACGGGCCCGTCCGCCGGGGGCGGTAGACGTTGCCAAGCTGGGCGGTGAGGGTGCGCAGCGCGTCGACCTGCCTGCGCACCCTTTCGATGTCCCGCACCAGGAGCTGCAGGCTCGCCCGCGCCTGGGCGTCGTGGCTTGCGTGGTCGGCCATGGAGAAGCCTCTCGAACCGGCGTCGTACGGATCGGGCTGCGGAGCGGCCCGTTTCGGTCACTTTTCACTTTCCTGCCTGAAGCAACGCGACACTTACCCGGCGGTCACGGGTCGGGGGCGCGCGCTCCGCGCCCGGGAGCGTGCGGCTGACCGCACGCCCCGGGCGTATCCGGACCCTGGCATTCCGACCGTGCCCGCCCCCGCGCCGGCCTGCGCCGGGTCCTAGACTTGGGCAGCTATGCCGCCGCCACGCCGTACGGCGACCCGCCCCCTGTTGCCGCCGAGAGGACCCGCACCGCACATGAGGCTCGTTTTCGCCGGTACGCCCGAAGTCGCCGTCCCCGCCCTCGACGCCCTCCTCGCGTCGGACCGGCACGAGGTCGTCGCCGTCGTCACCCGGCCCGACGCGCCGGCCGGGCGGGGCCGGCGGCTGGTGGCGAGCCCCGTCGCGCAGCGGGCCGAGGAGGCCGGCGTCGAGGTGCTGAAGCCCGCGCGGCCCAGGGAGCCGGAGTTCCTGGAGCGGCTGCGCGCCATCGCCCCCGACTGCTGCCCCGTCGTCGCGTACGGCGCGCTGCTGCCGAAGTCCGCGCTCGACATCCCCGTCCACGGCTGGGTCAACCTGCACTTCTCGCTGCTGCCCGCCTGGCGCGGCGCCGCACCCGTGCAGCACGCGATCCTCGCCGGCGACGAGGTGACCGGAGCGACCACGTTCCGCATCGAGGAAGGCCTCGACTCCGGGCCGGTCTTCGGGGTGGTCACCGAGCAGGTGCGGCCCACCGACACCAGCGGCGACCTGCTGACCCGGCTGGCCATGGCCGGAGCGGGCCTGCTCGTCGCCACGATGGACGGGATCGCGGACGGCAGCCTGCAGGCCGTGCCGCAGCCCACCGAGGGCGTGACATCGGCGCCGAAGATCCAGGTGGCGGACGCGCGGCTGGACTTCGCCGCGCCCGCGCTGCGCGTCGACCGGGTGGTCCGCGGCTGCGCACCGGCGCCCGGCGCGTGGACGACGTTCCGCGGCGAGCGGCTGAAGGTCCGCTCGGTCGTCCCGCGCCCCGAACGCACCGATCTGGCGCCGGGCGAGCTGGCCGTAACGAAGTCCGCGGTGCACGCGGGCACCGGTTCGTACGCCGTGGAGCTGCAGTGGGTGCAGGCCCAGGGCAAACGGCCGATGGCGGCGGCGGACTGGGCGCGCGGCGTGCGGGTCACCTCCGGCGAACGCCTCGGCGACGGCCCGGAGCCCGCCGGGGCGTAGGCTTCCGGTGTCAGCAACTGCCAGTCCCGGAGCACATGTCACGTGAGCGACCAGCCGCGCCGTCGCCGGCCAGCGAAGCCCTACCGCAGGCCGCGGAAGGACCCCGTTCGGATCCTCGCCTACGACGCGCTCCGCGCGGTCGACGAGCGCGACGCCTACGCCAACCTCGTGCTGCCGCCCATGCTCCGCCAGGCCCGGCAGCGCGACGGCTTCGACGCCCGGGACGCGGCACTGGCCACCGAGCTGGTCTACGGCACGCTGCGCCGCCAGGGCACGTACGACCGGATCATCGCCGCGTGCGTCGACCGCCCCCTGCGCGAGGTCGACCCCGAGGTGCTGGACGTCCTCAGCCTCGGCGCCCACCAGCTCCTCGACACCCGCATCCCCGCGCACGCCGCGGTCTCGGCGACGGTGGAGCTGGCGCGCGTGGTGCTGGGCGACGGGAGGGCACGGTTCGTCAACGCCGTGCTGCGCAGGATCGCCGCCCGTGACCTCGACGCCTGGCTGGCCGAGGTGGCGCCGCCCTACGACGAGGACCCCGAGGAACACCTGGCCGTCCTCCACTCCCACCCGCGGTGGATCGTCTCCGCGGTCTGGGACGCCCTCGGGGGCGGCCGGGCCGGAATCGAGGAACTGCTCGCCGCCGACAACGAGCGGCCCGAGGTCACCCTCGTCGCCCGCCCCGGCCGGGCCACGCCCGCGGAGCTGAGCGGCCCCGACACCCTGCCGGGGCGCTGGTCCCCGTACGCGGTACGGCTGGCCGAGGGCGGCGACCCCGGCGGGCTGGACGCGGTGCGCGACGGGCGGGCCGGCGTGCAGGACGAGGGCAGCCAGCTCGTCACGCTGGCGCTGGCGAACGCGCCGCTGGAGGGATCCGACACCCGCTGGCTCGACGGCTGCGCGGGCCCCGGCGGCAAGGCGGCGCTGCTGGCGGCGCTGGCCGCGGAGCGCGGCGCGGCGCTGGTGGCGGCCGAGAAGCAGCCGCACCGGGCCCGGCTGGTCGCCCGCGCGCTGGCCGGCAACCCGGGCCCGTACCAGGTCGTCGTCGCCGACGGCACCCGCCCGGCCTGGCGGCCCGGCGGCTTCGACCGCGTCCTCGTCGACGTCCCCTGCACGGGCCTGGGCGCCCTGCGCCGCCGCCCCGAGGCCCGCTGGCGCCGCCGCCCCGAGGATCTGGAGGGCTTCGCCCCGCTGCAGCGGGCGCTGCTGGGGGACGCACTGCGGGCGGTACGCACCGGGGGAGTCGTCGGCTACGTCACCTGCTCCCCGCACCCGGCCGAGACCCGCGCCGTCGTCGACGACGCGCTGAAGGCGGCCGGTGCCCCCGCCGCCGAGCTCCTCGACGCCCGCCCGCTGCTGCCCGGCGTACCGGACCTCGGCGACGGGCCCGACCTCCAGCTCTGGCCGCACCGCCACGGCACCGACGCGATGTACCTCGCGCTGCTGCGGCGCACGGGCTGAGGCCCCGACCCGCGGCTCCCGGGCGGCGGCTCCGGCACCGGCACCGGCGTCCCCGGCCCGTCGCGGGCATGGCAGGCTGGGGGTATGGCAGTCCAGATCAACCCCAGCATCCTGTCCGCCGATTTCGCCCGTCTCGCCGAGGAGGCGGACGCCGTCTCGGGCGCCGACTGGCTTCACGTCGACGTCATGGACAACCACTTCGTGCCGAACCTGACGCTGGGCGTCCCGGTCGTCGAGTCGCTGCGCCGGGCCACCGACACTCCTCTCGACTGCCACCTGATGATCGAGGAGCCCGACCGCTGGGCCCCCGCGTTCGTGGACGCGGGCGCCGGCTCCGTGACCTTCCACGCCGAGGCCGCCGCCGCGCCCGTGCGCCTGGCGCGCGAGCTGCGCGCGAAGGGCGCGCGGGCCGCGATGGCGCTCAAGCCCGCCACCCCGGTCGAGCCGTACGAGGATCTGCTGCCCGAGCTGGACATGCTGCTGGTCATGACCGTCGAGCCGGGCTTCGGCGGCCAGGCGTTCCTGGACATCATGCTGCCGAAGATCCGCCGCACCCGTGAGCTGATCGCCAAGCACGGCCTGGAGCTGTGGCTGCAGGTCGACGGCGGGGTCTCCGCGGAAACCATCGAGCGGTGCGCCGAGGCGGGCGCGGACGTGTTCGTCGCGGGCTCCGCGGTGTACGGGGCCGAGGACCCGGCCGCCGCGGTCCGGGCCCTGCGCGCGCAGGCGGCGGCCGCCGGCGAGGGGGCGGCCTGGGCGACGGGCTGCCGTTAGCGTCCGCGTACCACCGGAACACCCCCGCGCCCGCGGTCCGCGGTCTCCCGGAGCCGGTACCTCCGGGCCCGGATCGTGAAAGTATTGAGGAAGCAGCGCTGTCGAACAGCGCCGCCGGGGAGAGCAAAGGAGATTTCGTGTCGACGGGCCGGACGGCTGCGCGGATGGGACCCGCGGAGCTGGTGCAGGCGGCGGCGATGGCCCGCCGCTTCTACCTCGAGGGCAAGTCCAAGATCCAGATCGCCGACGAGTTCGGCGTCAGCCGCTTCAAGGTCGCCCGGGTGCTGGAGACCGCGCTCGAACGCGACCTGGTACGGATCGAGATCAGGGTCCCCGCCGAGCTGGACGCCGACCGCTCCGACGCCCTGCGCGCCCGCTTCGGCCTGCGGCACGCCGTCGTCGTGGAGGCGCCGGCCGACGCCGTGCCCGACACCCGCGACCCGGAGAACCTCGGCGGCGTCGCCGCCGACCTGCTCGCCGAGCTGGTCACCGAGGGTGACGTGCTGGGTCTGGCCTGGGGCCGGTCCACGATCAACATGGCCCAGGCGCTGCACCGGCTGCCCCCGTGTACCGTCGTCCAGCTCACCGGCGTCTACGACGCGGGCACCGCCGAGCGGGGTTCCGTGGAGGCGGTGCGCCGCGCCGCGGAGGTCGCCGGCGGCGAGGCCCACCCGATCTATGCGCCGATGCTGCTGCCCGACGCCGCCACCGCCACCGCGCTGCGCAGCCAGACCGGGGTGGCCCGCGCCTTCGAGTACTTCGACAAGGTGACCGTCGCCGCCGTCTCCATCGGGTCCTGGGAGGAGGGCATCTCCGCGATGCACGACATGCTCTCCGAGGAGGAGCGCGCGCACTACGCCTCGCTGGGCGCCGCCGCCGAGATGTCCGCCCATCTCTTCGACGCCGAGGGCCGGCGCATCGGCCGCGACCTGGGGGAGCGGTGCATCACCGTCGAGGCGGACCGGCTGCGCCGGATCCCCGAGGTGGTCGCCATCGCCGGCGGCGCGCGCAAGCGCGAGGCCATCGTGGCGGTGCTGCGCTCGGGCCTGGTCACGAGCCTGGTCACGGACACCGTCGCCGCGGACTACCTGCTGGACGAGGTGGCGCCGGGCCCGCGGCCCGCGCTGGACCGCGCCGACCCGGACGACCTGTAGCCCTCCGGCCCGCTCCTCAGTCCGCCCGTGTCTGCAGCGAGCCGGTCAGCACGCCCGGGATCTGGGAGCGCGAGGTGAAGCCGAACTTCGCGAGGATGTGCTCCACGTGCGCGTCCACCGTGCGCTTGGAGATCACCAGCTTCTCGGCGATCTCCCGGTTCGTCAGCCCCCGGGCCACCAGCCCCGCCACCTGCCGCTGCCGCGGGGTGAGGCCGTCGCCCGCACCGGGCGGCTGGGCCGGGACCGCGGGGGCGGCCGGCGCCGCCTCGTCGGCGAGCGCCACCGCCACGGCGGCGTCGGTGGGCAGCCGGCCGCCCTCGCGGAACGCGGTGTCGTAGCCGTCGTTGCCCAGCGCCTCGCGCGCCGCGTCCGCCGCGCTGTCGTGCAGGTCGTGCAGGACGGCGATGCCGAACCTCGCCTCCTTGACCGCCCGGCGCCACAGCGCGTCCGCGGCGCCCTGCAGCGCGGCCACCCGCTCGAAGTGCCGCAACTCCGCGGCGCGCCACGCGAAGCCCTCCAGGAAGTGCGCGATGCCCATCAGGTCGTGCAGCACCGCCTTGGCGCGGATGCCCTGCCGGGCGCACTCGATGCTCTCCAGGTGCTCGCCCTTCAGCCACAGGCCGATGCTCTTGACCCACAGCGCCCAGCCGCGCGACCACAGCTCGGCGGGGGTACCCGCGTTGCGCCTCAGCGAGTCCTCGCTGAGCGCGATGCCCTCGCCCGTGCCGCCGTTGAGAACGTGGAAGAAGCCCGCGATGAAGCCGCTCATCAGCAACCCGGTCTCGTCGCCCTGCTCGGCCAGCTCCCGCCGGGCCGCCTCGAAGCCCTCGGCGACGCCCGCGGTCCGGCCGCGGAAGTAGCGGGAGTGGTGCCGGAAGGTACGGGTCCAGGCGAGCCCCGTACGGTCGTCGATGCGCAGCGCGATGGCCTCGGCCTCGTCCAGCAGTGCGAAGGTGTCGCCGCGCTCGCCCTGCATGTCCATGAACCACGAGGTCAGCCAGAGCGCCTTGACCCGCTCCCGGCGTTCCTCGGGGCACCGGTCGAGGGCACGGCGCAGCCAGTAGCGGCCCTCGGTGAGGAGCCCGGTGCAGTGCCAGTAGCCCCACAGCATCGTGGCCATCTTCAGGCCCGAGGCCCCGTCGCCCGGGTCGGTGACGCAGAACTCCAGCGCGACCCGTATGTCCGCCTGGTCGCGCACCATCTGCCGCAGCAGCACGGACTGCCGGTCGCCGGTCCACTCGGCGTCGAACAGCCGCGCCCGGCGCAGGAAGTGGTCGCGGTGCCGGCGCCGGGTCCGCTCCGCCTCCGCGCCGGGGCCGAGCTGTTCGAGCCCGAACTCGCGGATGGTGTCGAGCATCCGGTAGCGGGTGCCGTCCTCGGACTCCACCCGCAGCACCACGGACTTCTCCACCAGCCCGATCAGCGCGTCGAGCACCCCTTCGACGGGCAGCGCCCCCTCCGCGCCGACCGCCTCGGCGACGTCCAGGCTGAACTCCCCGGCGCACACCGCGAGCCGGGACCACAGCAGCCGCTCGGGCTCGGTGGACAGCTCGTAGCTCCAGCCGATGGTGGTACGCAGCGTCTGGTGCCGCGGCACGGCGGTACGGCGGCCCCCGGTGAGCAACTGGAAGCGGTGGTCGAGCCGGTTCAGCATCTCCTCGGGGGAGAGCACCCGCAGCCGGCTGACGGCCAGTTCGATGGCGAGCGGGATGCCGTCGAGGCGGCGGCAGAGCGCGAGGACGTCGGCGCGGTTGTCGTCATCGACGGTGAAGCCGGGCACGGCCGCGGCGGCCCGGTCGGTGAACAACTGCAGCGCGTCGTCGGCGCGCCCGGACTCAGCGACGGCCAGCGGCGGTATCGGCAGGATGTGCTCGCCGGCGACGTCCAGGGGCTGCCGGCTGGTGGCGACGACGTGCAACCGCGGCGCGGCCCGCAGCAGATCCTCGACGAGCACGGCGCAGGCGTCGACCAGGTGCTCGCACGTGTCGAGGATGAGCAGCGCCGACTTGTCCCTGAGGTACGCGGCGAGCGCGTCCTGCGCCGGCAGCGCGGTCTGCTCCGGAAGATCGAGCGCGGCGGCGACGGTGTTGGGCAGCAGGCGCGGGTCGGCGAGCGCGGACAGCGGGACGAGGGTCACGCCGTCGGGGAAGCGCGCGCGCAGCCGGTGCGCGCCGCGCACCGCGGTGCGGGTCTTGCCGACTCCGCCGGGCCCGGTGAGCGTGACCAGGCGGGCCTGTTGCAGACAGGAGTCGAGCAGCGCGAGTTCCCGGCGGCGGCCGACGAAGCTGGTGGCTTCGGCGGGCAGCTCACCGGCGCTGCGGTTCCTCATCGTGGTCCCCCGGAGGTCGGTGACCGGCTGGCGATGTACAAGCGACGACGGTAGGGGTCGCGGGGGCGGGGGTCGGAGCGGGATCGCGGGATTCAGCCGAACGGGGGGCGCGCGTCGGTACGATGCCCGCCGGGTGGAAGAGGGGCGCGAGCCGGACGCTCCCGTGCCGGCCCTCGGTTCCCCGGCCGCCACCCGGGCGCCGGGCCGCGCGGACGATCTCGTACAGTGTCGGCCGACCCTGCCGAGGAGCGCGCATGACGGCCGAAGCCCGCCGTACGGACCCCGCCCTCGGCACTCCCGCACCCGCGGCCGGCCGGGCGGCGGGCGGATCGCGGCGCTGGATGTGGCTGGCCGCCTGGCCGGTCGTCGCCGCCCTCGCCCTGTCCAACGAGCCCGCGCCGCTCTACGTGCTGTGGCAGGGTCGGTTCGGCTTCTCCGCCGCCACGATCACGCTGATCTACGCCGCCTACATCGCCGGCCTGCTCGTCACGCTGACCTTCGCCGGCACGCTGGCCGACCGGTACGGCCGCAAGCCGGTGCTGCTGCCGGGGCTCACGCTGTCGCTCACGGCCGCCGTGCTCTTCGCCACCGCGCAGTCGGTCGCCGTGCTGGGGGTGGCCCGGTTGCTCAGCGGGTTCGCGGTGGGCGCGGTGCTGGCGGCGGGGATGGCGGCGGTGGCCGACCTCGCGCCGCCGGGGCAGAAGCAGCTCGGCGGGCTGATCGCGTCCGCTTCGATGGTCGGCGGGGCGGCGCTGGGGCCGATGCTCGCCGGGGTGCTGTCGGAGACGCTGCCGCACCCCACCACGCTGGTCTTCGTCGTGCAGGCGGGGCTGTTGGCGGTCGCGCTGGCGGTGGTGGTGCGGATGCCGCTGGCCCGCCCGGGGGCGCTGCCGGGCGGGGCGGCCGACGCCGGACCGGGGGACGGGGGAGCGGAGGATCCGGCGCCCCGGCGCGCACGCCGGCTCGTGCGCATCCCGTCCGTCCCCCGCCCGCACCGCCGCACGCTGCTGATGAGCCTGGCCGTCCTCGCCCCGGGCATGACCGCCACCGGCTTCGTGCTCTCCCTCGGTCCGTCCCTGCTGGCCGAGCTGCTGGACAGCGACAACCGCGCGCTCGCCGGCGGCATGATCTTCCTGCTCTTCGCGGCGGCCACCGGCGTGCAGTTCGCGGTGCGGACCCTGCGGGTACGTGTCCTCTTCATCCTCGGCGCCGTCCTCACCACCGCGGGCATGGTGGCCCTGGTGCTGGCCACCGCCCTGACCTCGGTGCCGCTGCTGCTCGCCGCCGCCGTGCTGGCCGGGCTCGGCCAGGGCAGTGCGCAGCTCGGCGGGCTCAGCACCCTCAGCGCCCGCATACCGGGCACCCGGCTCGCCGAGGCCAACGCGGCACTCACCGGCGGCGGTTACCTGATGGCGGGGGTGCTGCCGGTCGCCGCCGGGTACCTCAGCGACGCGCTGGGCCTGACGACGGGCACCACGGTGTTCGGCATCGCCGTCGCGGTGCTGGTGACGGCGGGCGCGGTGGCGGCGACCCGCCGCTGAGCCGCCGGAACCGCCCGCGGGGGCTCACCACTCCGCGTACGACCCGTCCGGGTGCCGCCACACCGGGTTGTGCCAGCTCTCCGCCGAGCCGTCCGCGGCCCGTACCGCCCGCTCGTCGATCTCGACGCCCAGCCCCGGCCCGTCCGGCCGCCGCAGGTGCCCGGCGTGGAAGCGGAAGACCTCGGGGTCGGCGACGTAGTCGAGCAGTTCCGCGCCGGTGTTGTAGTGAATGCCGATCGACTGCTCCTGGATGAGGAAGTTCGGCGTGCAGAAGGCGAGTTGCAGGCTCGCCGCCAGCGCCAGCGGCCCGAGCGGACAGTGCGGCGCGATCGCCACGTCGAAGGTCTCGGCCAGCGAGGCGATCCGCCGGCACTCCGAGATCCCGCCGGCGTGGGAGAGGTCCGGCTGCAGCACCGCGACGCCCGCCCGCAGCGCCGGCAGCATCTCGCCGCGCGAGAACAGCCGTTCGCCGGTCGCCACCGGCAGCGTCGTCGCGCCGGTGACCCGCTCCAGCAGATGCGTGTACTCGGGCAGCACCGGCTCCTCCACGAACATCGGCGCGTACGGCTCCAGCACCCCGATCGCCCTGATCGCACCGGCCGCGGAGAACCGCCCGTGGAAGTCGACGGCGAAGTCCCCCTCCGGGCCGAGCGCGTCGCGGGCCGCCTCCGCGCGCGCGGCGACGCGGCGCAGCTCCGCGACGTTCGGCAGCCGCTCCATCCGCCCGGAGCCGTTCATCTTCACCGCCGTGAACCCGGCCTCCACCTGCGCGGCGACCTGGTCGCGCACCTCGCCGGGGTCGTCGCCGCCGACCCAGCAGTACGCGCGGGCGCGCTCGCGCACCGGTCCGCCGAGCAACTGGTGCACGGGCGCGCCGAACGCCTTGCCCGCGAGGTCCCACAGCGCCTGGTCGAGCCCCGCGACGGCCGAGGAGAGCACCGGACCGCCGCGGTAGAAGGAACCCTTGGTCATGAGCTGCCAGTGGTCCTCGATCCGCAGCGGGTCGGCGCCGAGGAGGAACTGCTCGGCCAGTTCGTGGACCGCCGTGCGGACGGTCGCCGACCGGCCCTCCACGACCGGCTCGCCCCAGCCCACGAGGCCGTCGTCCGTCTCGATCCGGCAGAACAGCCAGCGCGGCGGCACGGCGAAGGTCTCGACGCGGGTGATCCTCAACTCGTCACTCCTTGACGCTGCCCTCGGTCAGCCCGGTCCGCCAGAAGCGCTGGAGGACGAGCATCGCGACGGCCAGGGGGATGACGGAGACGAAGGCTCCGCCGATGGTGTACTGCGTGAGTTCGGGCACCCGGTCCGCGGCCTGCTGCCAGGTGACCAGCCCGAGGGTGATCGGGTACTTCCGGTCGTCGGAGAGCATCACCAGCGGCAGGAAGTAGTTGTTCCAGATGTGGACGAACTGGAAGAGGAAGACCGTCACCAGCGCCGGCGTCATGATCCGCAGCACCAGTGAGAAGAAGATCCGGCCCTCGCCCGCGCCGTCCACGCGCGCCGCCTCCAGCAGCGAGTCGGCCACCGCCGCCTCGGCGTAGATGCGGCACAGGTAGACGCCGAACGGGCTGACCACGCTGGGGATCAGGACCCCCCAGTAGGTGTTGGTCAGCTCCAGCTTGCTGAACATCAGGTAGAGCGGCAGCGCCAGCGCCGTCGAGGGCAGCAGCACGCCCGCCAGGACGAACCTGAACACCGCCTCGCGGCCGGCGAAGCGGTACTTGGCGAGGGCGAAGCCGGCCGCGGCGGACAGCAGCGTCGCCACCACCGCGCCCACGCCCGCGTAGAGCAGGGAGTTCAGCGCCCAGCGCAGATAGACGTGCCCGTCGTAGGCGAAGATCCGGCCGAGGTTGTCCCACAGCCGCGGGTCGTCGAACCACAGGCCGAAGGAGCCGTAGAGGCTGTCGTTCGACTTGGTGGCCGCGACCACCAGCCAGTAGACCGGCAGCAGGAAGTACAGCGCTGCGGCCGTCAGGACCGCGACGAGGACGATACGGCCGGGGCGCGGCGCCCGGGGCCGCCGGGGCGCCCGCGGGCCGGGCCCGGGCCCGTCGGCCGGCGGGGTGCGGGTCGTGGTGGTCGTGCCGGTGGCGCTCACCGCTCGCTCCTTTGCTTGCGGGTGACCAGGCTGAGGAAGCCGAACGACAGCAGCATGGCGACGACGGCGAGGATGACCGACTTGGCCGCCGCCAGATACAGGTTGGCGTTCGCGAAGGCGTCGAAGTACGCGCTGAGATTGGGGGTGTAGTCGGTGGTCACGGCCGGGGCGACCTTCTTCAGCACCAGCGGTTCGGCGAAGAGCTGCATCGTTCCGATGATGGAGAAGACGGTGGTCAGCACGAGCGCCGGGCGCACCATCGGGATCTTGATGCGCAGCGCCGTCTGCCACGGCCCGGCGCCGTCGATCCGCGCGGCCTCGTACAGCTCCTGCGGCACCGACTTCAACTGCGCGATGATGATCAGCATGTTGTAGCCGGCGAACTCCCAGATGACGATGTTGGCGATCGACCACAGCACGCTGTCGTAGCCGAGGAAGTCCGGCTGGAAGCCGAGGTCGCCGAGCACGTCGTTGACCGGGCTGACCCCGGGCACGTACAGGAAGCCCCACAGGATGGTGGCGATCACGCCCGGGATGCCGTACGGCAGGAAGTACGTGGCCCGCAGCAACCCCGCCCAGCGGTCGGACACCTGGTCCAGCAGCAGCGCGAGCACCAGCGCCAGCAGCAGCATCACCGGCACCTGCACGATGCCGAAGAGCAGCACCCGGCCGAAGCCCTCGACGAACGTCTCCTGCCGCAGCGCGAGGGAGTAGTTCTCGAAACCGGCGAAGCCGACGGACGGCTCGCCCAGGCCCATGGGGCCGCTGCGCTCGACCTTCAGCAGGCTCTGGTAGACGGCGTAGAGGATCGGCACGATCATCGCGAAGAGGTACAGCGCGAGGAACGGGCCGAGGAACGCCCATGCCTTGCGGTCGGGGCGGCTGCCCCGCCTGCGGCGGGCGGTGGATGAGGACCGGCCGGAGCCGGGCTTCACGGAGGTGCTCATCGCGCGCTCCTCGCCTTCAGTCCCTTGGCCTTGAGGTCGTCCACGAACTTGCCCTCGGCGTCCTTCAGGGCGTCCGCGAGCGAGCCGTGGCCGGCGAAGACCCGGCCGAAGCCGTCCTGGATGTGGGCGTACGACTGTGTCGTCGTCGGCCCGAAGCGCCAGGAGGTGTCGACGTTCCGGTCGGAGAGCTGGAAGACCTCGTTGTAGCGCTGGCCGCCGAAGAACGGGTCGGGCTTGCCGAGCGCTGAGTCCGCCAGCTCGATCTTCGCCGCCGGCCAGCCGTAGCCGGCGGCGATCAGCAGGTCGACCGCCTGGGGGTCGGTGTTGAGCCAGTGCGCGAACTCCAGCGCCTCGACCGGGTGCCGGCTGCCCTGCAGGATCGCGGTGGACGAACCGCCCCAGTTGGACGAGACGTGCGTGCCGCGCTCCCACTGCGGCAGCTCGGCGACCCGCCACCGCCCCTCGGTGCGGGGCGCGTTGCCGCGGATCAGCGCGTCCCACCACTGCGCTCCCGGCCAGGAGGCGAGCTGGCCGGTCTGCAGCCCCTTGAAGAAGGCGGACTGCGAGTCCTGGAGGGGCGCGACGAGCCCGTCGGAGATCATTCCGTCCCAGAAGTCGGCGACCTCCAGTGACTCCGGGCCGGCCAGGTCCACCACCCAGGTGTCGTCCTCGGTGCCGACCCAGCGGGCGCCGCGCTGCCAGGCGAAGGAGGAGAACCACTGGGCGTTGGCGGGCGGGAAGGCGGAGATGAGGGAGCCGCCGCCGCGCTTCTTGATCTTCACGGCGGCGGCCCGGTACTCGTCCCAGGTCGCCGGGACGTCGATGTCCCACTTCTCGAAGAGGTCCTGGCGGTAGAAGAGGCCCATGGGGCCGGACGCCTGCGGGATGGCGTACGTCCGGCCGGCGAAGACGCCCTGCTGCCACTGCCAGTCGACGTAGGCGTCCTTCAGCTTGTCGGCACCGTACTCGCTCAGGTTCGTCAGGCCGTTGACGAGCATGAACTCGGGCAGCGCGTAGTACTCCACCTGCGCCAGGTCGGGCGGGTCGCCCGCGGTGAGGGAGGCGTGCATCTTCTGGTAGCCGCCGGAGGTGTTGGCGGGCACCGTCTGCACGTCGACCTGGACGTCCGGGTTCTGCTCGTTCCACAGCGCCACGGCCTTCTGCAGCGGTACCCAGGTCCAGAAGGTCAGCGTGACCTTCTGGCCCGGCCTGCGCTCGGTCGCCTCGGTCATGCGGGCCGCGCCGACCTTCTCGCCGCAGCCCGCCAGGGCGGGCACGGCCGCCGCCGCGGCGCCCCATGCCAGGGCCTCTCTCCGGGTGGGCATCCGACCTCCTTGTCAGTGCGTCTTCGCGGTGCTGCCGGACGGCGGCTCAGTGCTGCAGGACGACGACCCCGCGGGCGGGCAGGTCGACCGAGGCGACGGGACCGGCCCCGGGGCCGGCGCCGTCACCGACGAGGGCGCGCATCGGCGCGGGCAGGGTGACGGTCGCGGCGTCCTCGCCGTGGTTGAGCAGGAACACAAAGCGCTCGCCCGGCCCGTCCGCCCCGTCCGCGCTCTCGCGCACGGCGGCCTGCACGCCCGCCGGGAGCTCCGGCAGCACGGGCGTCACCCCGGCCGCGGCACGCACCCGGTCCACCAGGGTCCGCATCGCCGCCGCTGTGAGCCGGGTGCCCGCGTACCAGGCGGCGCCGTCCCCGTACGCGTGCCGGGTGACCGCGGGCCGGCCGGCCAGCTCGCCGGCGCCGAACGCGGCGACGGCGGTGGCGCCTTCGAGGTCGATCGACTCCGACCACAGGTCGCCGGTACCGGTGAGCGAGCCGGTCAGCGGCAGGCTGTCGTCCTCGGCCAGCGGCCAGAACTCCTCCACGCGCAGGCCCAGGACCTCGCGCAGCGGCGCCGGGTAGCCGCCGGTGTGGACGCGGTCGCAGTCGTCGCAGATGCCGGTGAAGTACGAGACGAGCAGGTGCCCCCCGGCGCGTACGTACGCGGTCAGCCGGGCCCCCGTCTCCGGGCTCATCAGGTACAGGTTCGGCACGATGACGAGCCGGTACCCGGACAGGTCGCGGTCCGGCGGCACGACGTCGCACGGCACCCCCGCCTCGAAGAGCGGCTTGTAGTGCCGGCGCAGCGTCTCGGTGAAGTCCAGATCCGCGGATGGGTGCGAGCCCTGCTCCAGCGCCCACCAGCTGTTCCAGTCCGCGAGCAGCGCCACCTCGGTGCGGGCCCGCGAACCGGCGAGCTGCGGGACGGCGCCCAGCTCCCGGCCCAGCGCGCTCACCTCGCGGAAGATCCGGGTGTCGGTGCCGGCGTGCGGGACCATCGCCGAGTGGAACTTCTCGGCGCCGCCCGGGGTGGCGCGCCACTGGAAGTACAGCACCGCGTCCGCGCCCTGGGCGACGGCCTGCCAGCTCCACAGCCGCATCGAGCCGAACGGCTTGGGGCTGTTGCGCCGCCGCCAGTTGACGGCACTCGGCGCCTGCTCCATCAGCATCCACGGCTGCCCGCGGCCCGCGGAGCGGGTCAGGTCGAAGGCCAGGCCGGCGCCGATGTGGGTCTCCGGGTCGTTCGGGTCCTGGTAGTAGTCCAGCGCCGTGACGTCCTCGTGCGCGGCCCACGAGAAGGCATCGACGGCCTTGTGAAGCGGCAGGTGGTTGGTGGTGACCGGCACGTCGGGGGTGATCCGGCGCAGCGCCTTCTTCTCGGCGAGGTAGCACTGCAGCAGGGCGTCGTCGCAGAAGCGGGCGTAGTCCAGCTCCTGGGCCGGGTTGGGGTGGGTGGGGGTGGTGCGCGGCGGCAGAACCTGCTCGAAGGTGTCGTAGCGCTGCGACCAGAAGGTGGTGGCCCAGGCGGTGTTGAGCGCCTCGACGGTGCCGTAGCGCTCCCGCAGCCAGCGGCGGAAGTCGGCGGCGGAGACGTCGCAGTAGCACCGCGGGTTGGAGCAGCCGTACTCGTTGCCGATGTGCCAGCTCTCCAGGGCGGGATGGGTGCCGTAGCGGGTGGCCAGCTCGGTGACCAGGCGGACGGCGTGCTCGCGGTAGACAGGGCTGGAGGGGCAGAAGTGCTGGCGCGAGCCGGGCCACTTGCGGACACCGTCGGCGTCCTGCAGCAGGATCTCGGGGTGCCGCTCGCTCAGCCACGGCGGCGGGGAGGCGGTCATGGTCGCCAGGCAGACCCGTATGCCGGCGCCGTGCAGGTCGTCCAGCACGCGGCCGAACCAGTCGAAGTCGTACGCACCGGGCCGCGGTTCGACCAGCGCCCAGGAGAAGATCCCGGCGGTGACCATGGAAACCCCGGCTTCCTGCATCAGCCGGATGTCCTCGGCCCTGACCGCCTCGGGCCAGTGCTCGGGGTTGTAGTCGCCGCCGAAGTGGATGCGCTCCACGCTGCCTCCGCCCCTCTTGCTCAATTCTTAAATTACGAATTAACCTTGCTGGGCAAGGTAGAAGTGCCGCGGCAGATCCGTCAACACCCGGAGCGTGACCTCGTGACACCAGCCGGAGCCACGCAACTCCCGCACACCGCCCGCTTCGGCGGTCGCACCGCCGTGGTCACCGGCGCCGCCGCCGGCATCGGCGCGGCCATCGCCCGCCGGCTCGCCGCGGAGGGCGCCGCCGTCGTCGTCGCCGACATCGACGGCGACCGGGCGGAGGCGGCCGCCGAGGAGATCCGCGCCGCGGACGGCACGGCCGCCGCCGTCGCCGCGGACGTGGCCGGGGAGGACGGCTGGGCGCGGATCACGGCCGTGGCCGGGGACTTCGGGCCCGTCGGCGTTCTGGTCTCCAACGCCGTCGCCGTCGACGTCGCCCCCGCACACGAGACGTCGCCCGCCTCCTGGCGGCGCCAGGTCGACGTCGGGCTGACGGCCGCCTTCCTCGGATTCCGCGCCTGCCTGCCCGGCCTGCGCGCGCAGCAGGGCGCCCCCGGCGCCGCGGTGCTCGTCTCCTCCGTGCACGCCAGGCACGGCATCCCCGGCCACCCCGCGTACGCCGCCGCCAAGGGCGGGCTGCTGTCGCTGGCCGGCCAGCTCGCCGTCGAGTACGGCCCTTCGGTACGGGTGAACACGGTGCTGCCCGGCCCGGTGCTCACCCGGCTGTGGGACCGTGTCCCCGAAGCGGACCGCCATGCCAGCGCGGCGCAGACCGCGGCCGGGCGGCTGGGAGCGCCGGAGGAGGTGGCTTCCGCCGTCGCCTTTCTCGCCTCGCCCGAGGCGTCCTACGTCACCGGCGCGAGCCTGGTCGTCGACGGCGGCTGGAGCGTCGTAAAGTCATCCGCCTGAAACGGACGCGCCGGAGGGCGCCGGTCCACGGGAGCAGGAACGTGAGGGAGGAGCGAGCGGCCATGTCGGGTTACGCCCGTCGCGGGGTGCACGGGCAGACGGTGGAGACGCTCGCGCACCGCGTTCTCAGCGGCGAGATCGCCGAGGGCGCGACCCTCGACCTCGCCGCACTCCAGAGTGAGCTGGGCGTCAGCCTCACCGCGCTGCGCGAGTCGCTGAAGGTGCTGGCGGCCAAGGGACTCGTCGATGCCCGGCAGAAGCGCGGCACGTTCGTCCGGCCGCGCGCCGACTGGCATCTCCTCGACGCCGACGTGCTGCGCTGGCGCTTCGAGACCGCGGGCCGGCAGCAGGGCGAGGGCGCCGCCGCGCGGGCCGCCTCCCCGCTGCTGCGCGACCTGGACGAGGTGCGCGGCATCGTCGAGCCGGCGGCGGTGAGGCTCGCCGCGGTGCGCCGCACCGCGGCGGACCTGACCGCCCTGGACGCGGCGCTCGCCGCGATGGCCGGCGCGCGGGACGCGGCGGCCGGCGCCGTCGCGGCGGACCTCGCGTTCCACCGCGCCCTGCTGGCCGCCTCGCACAACGAGCTGCTGGAGCGCATGGATCTGGTCATCACCAGCGGACTGGCCGCTCGCGACCGCCTGGTGCACGGCCCCGGACACCACCCGCAGGATCCCGTGCCGGGTCACCGCGCCGTGCTGGAGGCGATACGCGCCGGGGACCCCGACGCCGCGGAGTCGGCGATGCACCGGCTCCTCGCCCAGGCGGCGCGGGACCTGGCCGAGCTGTCCGCGGCACCCGCGACCGAACCCCCGCCGTCGCCCGAGCGGTCGGCGACGGAGCGGGCGGCCGGGGCGTAGCCCGTACACCGGGTCCGTCCACGGGTGCGCCCCGCCGCACGGTGGGATCCGCGCGACGGGGCGGCAGGAGACTCACCGCGGGCCCGGGGCCCCGGGCGTCAGTACCAGTTGTTGGCCTGCCAGAACTCCCAGGCGCCGCACGGGCTGCCGTAGCGGTCGTTCATGTAGTCCAGGCCCCACTTGATCTGGGTGACCGGGTTGGTGCGCCAGTCGGCACCGGCCGAGGCCATCTTGTCGCCCGGCAGTGCCTGCATCAGACCGTACGCGCCGGAGCTGGGGTTGGTCGCGGTGTGGTCCCAGCCGCTCTCCCGCTCCACGATGTTGCTGAAGCAGGTGAACTGGTCCGCGGGTACGATCTCCCGCGCCGCCGCCTGGATGCCGGACTCGGTGGTCGGGACACTCGCCTGCGACGCCTCGGTGGCGCCCCCGGAACTCCCGGCGGACGACGAGCCGTTCGGATCGATGGACTTGCCGACCTTGCCGCCCTGGGTGTCGACCCGCAGCTCGGTGCCGACCTTCAGTGCGGCCGGGTTGTCACCGATGGCCTTCTCGTTGTCGACGTACACCCGCTGCCAGCCGCCGGGCACGTCGTACTCCGCGGCGATCTTGGCCAGCGTGTCGCCGGCGCCGACGGTGTGCTGGAGGTAACGCTGCTGCTTCTTCTCGCTCTTGGCGGCCGTCCGGTCGGCCTCGGCGGGCTTGCTCTCCGCCTTGTCCCCGCCCAGGTCCAGCTCCTGGCCCGGGAGGATCAGGTGGGGATTGTCCCCGATGGCTTCCTTGTTGGCCTCGTACAACTTCTGCCAGTCGGGCCCGAAGCCGTTGTCCTCGGCGATCTCCGAGAGGGTGTCGCCCTTCTCGACCGTGTAGGCGTGCGCGGCGGTCGCCGCGAGACTGCCGGCGACGGGCAGGGCTATGCCCACTCCCGCGGCGGCGGCGTAGCGGCGGGTGGAGCGCGACTTGGGCGCGCGCCGGGTGCCGGTTCCGGCCATGGTGGCTCGCTCTTTCTCCGACGCCTGCGAAGTGAGCTGTCGGGTTCGGGCTGGAGTTGCCCGGCCGCGTCGTGCGGTGCGGCTTCACCCCGAGTCGGGGAGTCCGGTGCGGTCCTGCCACCGTGCCTCCGGCCGACGGAGAAGTGGTTCCCCCGCTCCTGCCCGAACGGCGGTGGGGACGACGGTTCCGGGCTCCGACGGGCAGGATTCGGCGTACCGGAGCGCGGCGCTCGCGTCTGCGAACGTCACGGACACTAGGAGATCGAACGTCAGATCACAAGCGGATCACGAGGATCCACGCGTAGTCTGACGTTCCGTGGCGGCGCGTGCACGCCTGGGACGGCTGGGGCGCGTGGGACGGTTACCCGTGCATTCCCGGTGCAGCGCCTCCAGAAGAGGCTGCCCGGCCGGTACGACGAGGCCGTGCACCCCGCGCTCCGCGGCGGCGGCGAGCGCGGCCTGCCAGGCGTCGGGGTCGGCCGGCGCCGTCACCGGGGTCCACCGCCCGGCGCCCGGCTCCTCGTACCCGGGACCGGCGGGCGCGAGCCGGCGGAAGGCGGGCACCGTCGGGGCCACGGCGACGAGTTCGGCGCACCGCCGGGAGCCGGCGGCGAGCGCGAGCCGGCCGCTGCTGAGCAGCACGACGGTGGCCAGCGCCCGGGCCAGCAGGGCGGCCTGCGGGACGCTGTCGGGCAGCGCGACGACGAGCCTCGCCCGGCTCGTGGCGGTGGCCAGGGCGGCGGCGAGCGCGAGCACGTCGTGTGCCGGGTCCGGACCGCCGTCCAGCCACAGTGCGTCGGCGCCGGCGGAGTCGTACGCCGCGCACTCCGCGAGCCAGTCGGCGGGCTCCTCCGGCAGCCTGGGGAGCAGCACCCCGACACGGACCGCCCGCGCCGTGCCCGTCGTGGCGGCGCGTGGGGACGGGGGTGGAGATGCGCTCATCGTGGGCCTCCCCGGGTGGCTGATGAGAGCCATCGGGGGCATACCGTACGCCGATACGTCGCGGAAGGCAGCGCCGCGTACACCCACGGTTCATGATTCCTGGAATTTCATGTGCCGGGCCGCGCAGCGGCTTTGCGCGGGAGCGGCCCGCGAACGCCGAGGGAGGGGACCCCCCCGGGGTGTCCCCTCCCTCACTGTGCTCCCGGCCGGTGGCCCACGTCAGCGCATGCGGGCCACACCCCCGTTCGCCGGGATGGGCTCGCCGTCCGGCCCGGACGGCGAGTGGACCGGGTGGCACCGCAGTCGGTGTGCGGGCACGGCGCCGGGCGCGGTCACGCCGAGCTCCGCGAGAGCAGGAAGTCCGCTGCGCCCGCCTTGGCGCCCTCGATGAAGGCGTCCATCTCACCGGGGGTGTAGATGAGGGCGGGGCCGTCGGGGTGGGCCGAGTGCCGTACCGCTATCCGGCCGTCCTTGAGTTTCATGGCCTCGACGCAGTTGCCGCCGTTGCCGCCGCTCCACGGCTTGTGCCAGCCCTCGGTGCCGAGGTCCTCGGCCGGCATGCCGTTGTAGATGCGTTCCATTCACAGCTCCTTGCGGAAGTCCCGGAGGACGTCCTTCGTGCGTGGTGCCGTCGCCGCCTGGGCCGCCATGTGGTCCAGGGCGGCGAGGTGTGTGGCCACCTCGTGCCGGCCGTCGAGGTAGACGGCGCCGGTGAGGTACTCGGTGTAGATCATGTCCGGCAGCTCCGGCATGGCGAACCGGAAGAGGACGAAGGGGCTGTACGTGCCCGGGTGGTGCCCGCTGCGGAACTCCGCCATCTGGAGCGTGACGTTGGGCAGCGACGAGAGGTCGAGGAGCCGGTCGACCTGCGCGCGCATCACCGTGCGGTCGCCCACCGGGCGGCGCAGGACCGTTTCGTCGACGACCGCCCAGAAGCGGGGCGCGTCCTCGCGGGTGAGCAGCTCCTGACGCTCCATGCGCAGGGCGACGTGCCGCTCGATGTCCTCGGGCGTGACGCGGCCGAGGGAGCCGACCTGCAGCACGTGCCGCGCGTAGTCCTCGGTCTGCATCAGACCGGGCACGAAGTGCGGCTCGTAGGACCTGATGAGCGACGCCGCGCCCTCCAGGCTCACGTACATGCTGAACCAGTCGGGCAGGATGTCGTGGAAACGCTGCCACCAGCCGGGTTCGTTGGCCTCCTCGGTCAGCGTGACGAAGGCGTCGATCTCCTCCCGGTCGATGCCGTACGCCTGCAGCAGCACCTGCACGTACGGAACCTTCAGCGCGACCTCGGCGGTCTCCATCCGGCGCACCGTGGCCGGGGCGACGCGCAGGGTCCGGGCGGCCTCCTCGCGTTTGAGTCCGGCCCGCTCGCGCAGCTCCTGAAGCCGCTTGCCGAGCACGACCTGCCCCACGGTCGGCGCGGACCGCGGTTCGCTCACGCCACTACCTCCCTGTCGGACTGCCTCCAGCAGTGTGCCACGCCCCCGGGCTTGACGGACACAGTGCAACGGCAACTCTGAAAATTTCACAGTGCGGGTTGCCAAGTGGCCACGGCGGGGCCATAGTTTGGAACGTGAGCCAGTCCACACAGCCGCATCACACGGGGGTCGTGACACAGGACCCCGGCTTGCCGGGGGCCCGTTCGGGGGCCGATGCGGCGAGGTGCGGTTTCGAGGTGCCAGGCAGGGCGGACGCCGTCACGGTGGCCCGCCGCCTGGCCCGCGAGCAACTGCACCGCTGGGGGGTGGAGGGCGAGGTCGGCGACAGCGCCACCCTCGTTCTCTCGGAACTGGTGACCAACGCACTGCTGCATACGGGGAGTCGGCGCATAGGGTGCGAGCTGCACTGCAGCGCCGACCGCCTGCGGCTGGCCGTCACCGACCAGGGTGCCGAGCCGGGAATCCTGCGGGTGCAGCGGTCGTCCGCGGACGAGCAGGGTCGGGGGCTCCTGCTCGTCACCGCGGTGAGCAGTAGCTGGGGGGCGTATGACGCCCGGCCCGGCCCGGGGCTGGTGGTTTGGGCGGAGCTGTTGCGGGAGTCGCCGGCGGCCGGGGGAGCCGTCGCACCGCGCGTTCCGGCCGGCAGCTCCGGGGCCGGCCGGGCGTTCGGCGGACGGGCCGCCGGATGAGGCGCACCGGGCCCGGGAGCCGGCTCCGGCTGGCCGTGCCGGGTGCGGGTGCCGCGCCGCTCGGCTGTGACGCGGTGGGCGTGCCGGAGCGGATCGGGTACGACGTGATGGCCCGGCTGCCCCGCGTCGGCTGCGTCTTCGCCGACGGCAGCCGGTGGTGGTGGATCGTGCCGGCCGGCTCCGGCACCGGTCTGCAGTGGCCGCGGAGCGTGGACTACGCCCCGGGCGCCGCCGTCTCCGAAGCGGCGGCCGGCGGGGGCGGCGCAGTGGCCGTGCCGCGGCTGGTGCACCGGCCGGCGGACGGTGTTCCGTACACGCCGCCGATCCCGCTGTACGTGCTGGTCTGCCGGCGTACGGGTGTCGAGCCGGCCTGGTCCTGCGACGTCGCCCGGGTCGCCGCGGGCCGCAGCGACGCCGCCTGAGCACCCGCGGCGGACCGGCCGGCGGGAACCTCCTTGTTTCGGTTGCGGGGGAGGTGCCCGCGACCGGTCCCGCCGCGGGAACGGAGAAACCGCGGGCCGCGCCACCGCCGTCGGCGGCGCGCGACCCGCGGTCGGTGCCCTTCGGGGCCGGTGTGCCCGCGGGTCAGTGGCCCCGGCCGCGCAGTGCCACCATCGCGTCGTAGCTCGCCTCGGCCGCCCGGATCGAGCCCTGCGGCTCTTCCGGAGCGCGGTCCTGCTCCCAGAGGTACAGCGGCAGCCCCGGCTCCCGCAGCCCGCCGAAGAAGGCGCGGAAGTCCAGCTCGCCCTGGCCGAAGATGACGTCGCGGTACTGGTTCGTCAGCGACGGGTCCCGCACGCCGTCCTTGACGTGGAAGGCGATGTAGCGCTTCGGAGCGGCGTTGACGTAGTCCAGCGGGTCGAACTCGCCGAGCTGGTCGCGGAAGCGGAGTGAGGCGCCGAACGCCCAGCAGATGTCCAGCTCCAGGAAGACGTACCGCGGGTCGGTGCCGCTCAGGAACAGGTCGTGGCGGCGCTTGCCCGGCCGGTCGGTGACCGGGCCGAACTCGTTGGTGTGGTTGTGCTGGTAGACCTTCAGCCCGTAGCTCCGGGCCACCTCGCCGGACTCGTTGAAGCGGTCGGCGCCGGCCTGGATCTCCGCGGCCGTACTGCCGGGGAAGTCGCTGGCGGTGCCGACGTGGCTCATGCCGAGGGCGGCGGCGTTCTCGAACTCCTGCTCGCGGGTGTCGGCGTTGAGCAGCGCGTCGAGCCCGAGGTGCGCGCCGCCTGCGTGCAGGCCGTTGTCGTCGAGCAGCTTGCGCAGCTTGGGGACGGTCATGTCCGGCTCGGCCGGCGAGGTGTAGCCGGCGAACTCGATGTGCTTGTAGCCCATTTGGGCCAGTTCCTCCAGCACCGGTGTGAAGCCGCGCTGCTGGATCTGGTCGCGGACGCTGTAGAGCTGCAGGCCGATACGGCCCCGGGGGATCAGGGCGTGGCGCCCGCGGGCGGCGGCGGGGGCCGCGAGGGCCCCGGCACCCGTGGCGACGGCGGCGGTGCCGGCCGCGGTACCGGCGGCGGCCCGGAGGAATCCACGGCGGTGCAGGCTGGGCTTGCTCATGTGCTCTCTCCTGCGAAGTGTGGGTGTGGACGGGGTGGGAACCGCGGGGTGGCGTACGTGCGCACGCCACCCCGCGCCGTGCCGGAAGGTCAGCCGACGGCCTTCACGACCGCCCGGTCACTGCCCATGAGGCCGCCCGGGTCGGTGTACTCCGCGACGAACACGCCGGTGACGTTGCCCTCGGAGGGGTCGTGGCCCGCGACGGGTTCGGTCTGGATGGTGCCACTGCAGCCCGCCGTCGTGCTCTGCGGGTGTCCGTGGGCGTCGTGGCCCACGATGTAGTGCACCTTGACGTTGCTGCAGTTCACCTCGGCCTCGTCGGCCACCGTGACCTCGAACTCCACCGCGTCGCCGAAGTGGAACTCCTGGCCGTCGACCGGCTTGACCAGGGTCACCTCGGGCGCCTGGTCGCCGACGGTGATGTCGACGTCCTTGTACGCCGACCGTCCCTTGGCGTCGGTGACCTTCAGGGCCGCCTTGAAGGTGCCGTCCTCCTCGTAGGTGTGCGAGGGGTTCGCGTCGGTGGAGTCGGTCCTGCCGTCGCCGTCGAAGTCCCAGGCGTAACGCACCTGGTCCCCGTCGGGGTCGGCGGTGCCGTCGCTGGAGAACTCGACGGTCAGCGGCGCGAGGCCCTTGACCGGGGCGGCGGCCAGCTCTGCCTTCGGCGCGTGGTTGCCGGTGCGGCCGATGTAGTCGATGCGGGAGAGCTGCGCGTCCGGGTTCTCCGAGAAGTAACCGTCGCCGTACTCCAGGACGTAGAGGGCGCCGTCCGGGCCGAACTCCATGTCCATCGGGTTGTCGACGGGCGGATCCCCGACACCCTGGGCGACCGGGTTGACCGCTTCCACGGCGCCGGAGCGGCCGAGCTGGAACTCCCTGATGTAGTCGCGGGACCACTCGGCGAACAGCGGCGTGCCGTCGTAGTACTCCGGCCAGGCCACGTCCTGGTTGCGCATCTCGGTCGGCCGGTTGTACTCGTACGCCGGTCCGGCCATCGGGGCGATGCCGCCGGTGCCCAGGCCCGGGAACTCCGCGGACTCGCCGTAGGAGTACCAGACCTCCGGCTGTTCGACCTCGGGCAGTTCGGTGCGGCCGGTGTTGTGCGGCGAGGCGTTCACCGGCTCGGCGCAGTCGAAGGGCTCGCCGGAGGCACCGGTGGCGAAGTCGTAGTCGGTGTACGGCAGTTCCGCGGTGGCGCAGTACGGCCAGCCGTAGTTGGCGGGCTTGTCGAGCACCAGCCACTTACCGTGCCCGGCGGGGCCGCGGGCGTCGCTGTTCTCGCGGGCGTCGGGGGAGTAGTCGGCGACGTAGACGTCGTCGGTCTGCGGGTCGATCTCCATCCGGTACGGGTTGCGCAGGCCCATGGCGTAGATCTCCGGCCGGGTCTTCTCCGTCCCCGGCTTGAAGAGGTTGCCCTTGGGTATCGCGTACGAGCCGTCGCCGCGGACCTTGATGCGCAGCACCTTGCCCCGCAGGTCGTTGGTGTTCGCGGAGGTCCGCTGGGCGTCGAACGCCGGGTTGCGGTCGTCCCGTTCGTCGATCGGCGCGTAGCCGTCCGACTCGAACGGGTTGGTGTCGTCACCGGTGGTCAGGTACAGGTTGTCCTTGGAGTCGAAGGCGATGTCGCCGCCGACGTGACAGCAGATGCCGCGGTCCACCGGGACCTGCATGATCTTCTGCTCGGTGCTGAGGTCCAGGCTGTCGCCCTTGAGCTTGTACCGGGAGAGCTGCAGGTGGCCCTTGTACGGGTCCCAGTCCTCCTGCGTGCCCTCGAAGGGCGCGTCGCCCTCGTTGACGGGCGTGTCGGGGTCGTCGACCGGGGTGTCCAGCGGCGGCGAGTAATAGAGGTAGACCCACTTGTTCTGGCGGAAGTGCGGGTCGATGGCGACGTTCTGCAGGCCCTCCTCGTCGTGCTGGTACACGTCCAGCTCGGCGGCGAGCTTGTTCACGCCGGTGTCCGGGTCGTTGAGCCAGACCTTGCCGGCGCGGGTGACGTGCAGGACCCGCTTGTCCGGCAGGACGGCAAGGTCGAGCGGCTCTCCCGGCCGGTCGTTGAGAGTGATCTTCTCGAATGCGGAATCCGGTGGCGGTTCCTCGGCGGCGCCCGGCGCCGCGGCGGTCGCGCCGGGCGCGACCAGCAGCGCGGCGCTGACCGCGCCGGCGGCGAACATGGCCAGTCTTCGTAGCATTTCCCCTCCCAGGGGCTCGGACGACAAGGCGGCTGGACACGCTCGTGGGTGGTCGGCCCGTTCGCGCCGTCCTTGATCGGCCCGCGCGCTGCGGCTCGTGCGCGGCTTCAGGTCCCCCCGCCGTCCACGTCCCGACATGTGACGGCGGCCGGTTGGAGATTAGACCTCTTTCGACGCAACGCCAATGCCTACGACCAGATTCAGCGCCACTTTGTCTTTGGAAAGAGCAAACTAGGGCATGGTTTCGGGCGGTTCGGCCCCCCGGGCGGAGGGATCGTCCGGCGGAGCCGCGGGGGTGGCGGAGAGGAGAAGATCGCCAGGAGGTTCAGCCGAGGGGCACGCCGCCGGCGGGAACGTCCGACGCCTCGCGCTGCCGGGGCAGCAGCGCCGGGCCGTCCTGGTGGTGCAGGACGACGTTGCGTACCGGGTGAGCGATCTCGATGCCCTCCTGCCGGTAGCGCAGTTGCAGCCGCTTGATGAACTCGTGCTTGATCCGGAACTGGTCGCTGAACTCCAGGGCGCGCAGCACCACCGAGAAGCCGGCGCGTGAGTCACCGAAGGTGTGGAAGCGGACCACCGGTTCGTACTCGGGCACGCCGCCCTCGACCGCCGACATGACCTCGTGCGCCACCTCCACCGTCACCCGCTCGACCAGGTCGAGGTCGCTGGAGAGCGCCACGCCCGCCTGTACGACGATGGACAACTCCTGTGCCGGGCGGTGGTAGTTCGTCATGATGGTGCTGGCGAGCTTGTCGTTGGGGATGACGACGAGGTTGTCCGACTGGGTGCGGATCACGGTGTTGCGCCAGTTGATGTCGGTGACGTAGCCCTCCTCGGCGCTGCTGAGCCGGATGTAGTCGCCGACCTGGACCGTCTTGGAGGCCAGGATGTGCACCCCGGCGAAGAGGTTGGCCAGCGTGTCCTGCAGCGCCAGCGCGACCGCGAGGCCGCCGACGCCGAGCGCGGTGAGCAGCGGGGCGATCGAGATGCCCAGGGTCTCCAGCAGGATCAGCAGCCCGATCGCCAGCACCGCGATGCGCGTGATGTTCACCAGGATCGTGGCCGAGCCCACGCCCTGCGAGCGGACCCCCATGAGCTGCGCGACCACCCGGGCGGCGGCCACGGTGACCGTCAGGATGAGAACCGCGACGACGATCCGGTCCACGGTGTGCTCGACGGGGCGCTTCAGCGGCAGCGAGGCGGCGGCGATCGAGACGCCGCCGGCCATCGCGCCCCAGGGGATGATCGTGCGCAGCGCGCCGACCAGGATGTCGTCACCGGCCCAACTCGTCCGCGTCGCGCCCCTGCCCAGCCAGCCCAGCAGCACACGCAGCAGCAGGCCGGCGCCGATGCCGCCGAGGATCGCGGAGCCGGCGACGACCAGATCGTGCAGAGTGAGGGCTCGGTTCACCTTGATACCTGTCTTCGTTCGGGAACGGGGGCGTGTCCGGACGCCTGTGCGATCCGGTGCGCCCGCCATCCTGCCGTATCCGGCGGGGGGACCGGCCCCGAGGACGGGGGAACGGAGGACCCGGTCCCGCTTGCCGGTGCGCGGGCCGGCGACGTTGCGGAGGCGGAAGTTCAGGGTCAGCCCTGAGGTACGGCGCTCACCGTGCGGCTACGGTGATCGGTACCGGCTCCGCTCCGCGGCGGGCGCGTGGAGTTGTACGGGGGATGACGGGGGCGCGCGTGGGGGATCGCCGCGGAGCGGCGGCCGGTACCGCGATGCCGCCGCCCCGCTCCGGTGCCTGTCCCCGCGGGCGTTCAGCCGCGCAGAAACGTGAGGACGGCCAGCACCCGGCGGTGCCCCGAGACGTCCGAGTCCAGACCGAGCTTGGTGAAGATGTGCCGTACGTGCGTCTCGACGGTCTTGGCGCCGATCACCAGGCCGCGTGCGATCGCCTCGTTGGACCGCCCCTCCGCCATCAGGGCCAGGACGTCCCGCTCCCGCGCCGTCAGCCCCGCCAGCGGCTCCGCCGCCCGCGGCGCTCGCATGAGGTGCGTGACCACCCGCGGGTCCACGACGCTCCGGCCGGCGGCCACCCTGCGCAGCGCGCCGGCCAGTTCGTCCGCGTCGGCGACCCGCTCCTTGAGCAGATAGCCGAAGCCGCGCGGATCCTCGGCGAGTGCGCGGACGACGGCGCCGGTCTCGACGTACTGCGACAGCAGCAGGACACCCGTGCCCGGGTGCCGTGCGCGGATCGCGGACGCGGCCCGCAACCCCTCGTCGGTGTGCGTGGGCGGCATCCGGATGTCGAGCAGCACGGCGTCCGGGCGATGGTGCCCGACCAGGGCGAGCAGCGGGCCGGCGTCTCCGCAGTGCGCGGGGACCGCGACACCGGCGTCGCCCAGCAGCCGCACGATGCCCTCGCGCAGAAGGGCGGAGTCCTCGGCGACGATCACTCGCACGGCAGCTCCGCGACCACCCGCGTGCCCCCGCCCGGCGGGCTGTGCACGGTGAGCACTCCGCCCACCGCCGAGACCCGGTCGGCCAGCCCGCGCAGTCCGCCGCCGAGGTGGTCGTGGCGGGCGCCGCCGACGCCGTCGTCCACGGCCTCCACCACCAGTCGGCCGTCGCGGTGGCGCGCGCTGACGCTGACGGCCCGGGCGCGGGCGTGCTTGGCCGAGTTCGCCAGCGCCTCGCTGACCGTGAAGTACGCGGTGGCCTCGACGTGCGGCGCGAAGCGCCGGTCCTCCGCGGCCACCACCACCGGCAGCTCCGCCCGCCCGGCCAGCTCCCGCAGCGCGCAGGCCAGGCCCTCGCGGGTCAGTACCGCCGGGTGGAGGCCGTGCGCGAGGCCACGCAGCTCCTCGACGGCCAGCCGCAGGCTCCGCTCCACCTCGCCCACCGACCGGCGCAGCTCCTCGTCGGGGTGGTCCGCCAGGCCCTTCTCCACCCGGCGCAGCGTCATCAGTGCAAAGACCAGCCGGGCCTGTGCCCCGTCGTGCAGGTCCCGCTCCAGGCGCCGGCGCTCGCTGTCCGCCGCCTCGACCACGCGCGCGCCCGCCGCCCGCGCCTCGGCCTGCAGCCAGACGTTCTCCAGCGCGAGGCGCAGCGCGGCGACCGCCGAGCGCAGCAGTTCCTCGTCCTCCGCCACCGCCGGGTCGTGGCGCAGCAGCGCCAGCGGGGCGCCGCCGGCCGCGTCGATCCGGGTGCTGCCCGCCGCCGCCTCCTCGACGGGCTCGCCCGCGGCGTCCAGGTACGCGCCGGCCGCCGGCCGCCATACCCCGAGCCGCAGTCCCGGGTCGCCGAGCACCGGTACGAGCGCCTCGCGCAGCCGGCCCGGATCCGGGTCGCCGCCGACCTCCATCACCAGACCCCCGACCTCCGCGCGCTGCAGCCGCATGCGCAGCAGCCCGACGAGGAAGGCGAGCGGCACGGCGGTCTGGGCCACGTCGGAGAAGACGCCCACGGCGCCTTCGACCGGCTTGCCCGCGGGCACGAGCACCACGAGCACGTCCCACAGCAGGAAGGAGGTGGCGACGACGACGGCGAGCCAGGCGGGCAGCAGCGCCCGGCGGCGGGCGACGGAGGCGCGCCGCCAGCGCCGTACGACCGCCGCCACCACGGCGACCGACACGGCCCAGCCGATGGCGCGGTAGCCGGCGTCGAAGGTGGGGAAGAGGTCGCCCAGCGCGGGCGTGAAGAGCGGGTTGGGACCGCAGTCGCGGCAGGCGAGGTACGAGCCGCCGGGGTGGGCCGCCGGGTCGAACGCCAGGGTGCGCAGCAGGCCACCGGTGGTCACCAGGCCGTAGCCGAGGAGGACCGTCCGGCGGGCCGCGGGGGAGCCGGTGCGGCCGTCGGGGTAGGCGAGGACGAGGTGGGCCAGGACGGCCACGTTCAGGCCCTCCCACCAGGCGCCGGCGGCGAAGAGCGGTGGAACCGTGGTGCCCTGCAGATTGCCGAGGAACCAGGTGACGCCCACGGCGGTCATCAGCGGCCCGGTCGCGTTGGCGGGGCGCCGCCACCAGGCTGCCAGCCCCGCGCCCGCGTAGGCCCAGCCGACGGCGAGGTCGCGCAGGAGGCCGGCGGTGGAGGCGCCGGTCCCGGCGTACGCCCAGGCGCCGACGGCGCCGGAGACGACGGCGGCCACCGCGGCCGCCACCGTCCAGCAGCGCATCACCTGCGTCGGTTCCCGGTTGTGCACGGGCCAACGCTAAGCCATCCGGAGGGGCGGATGCCGCCGTAAGACCGCTGGTCGCAGGCGGCTGCGTGCCTTCTGACCTGCGGCGGGAACCGTGCGCAGGCGGGCCGGGCCAACGGAGGGGTGAACTCCGATCGGAGGTGTGACGGGACAGGAAAGGCCGGGACCCCGTCGGCCGGCGGGGGGAGAGGGTGCCGGACGGCGGGGTCCCGGGGATCACGTGCGTGCGGGGGCGGGCCGCGAGGGGACGGTGCGCGGCTGGCTCAGTAGGCGCCCCAGACGTTGTCGATCGACCCGTAGCGGTCCGCGGCGTAGTTGCACGCGGCGACGATGTTGGCGACGGGGTCGACGATGTTCTTGGTGGTGCCGGCCACGTGGTAGGCGTCGAACGTGGGCGGGATCACCTGCAGCAGGCCCTGCGAAGGTACGCCGTTCACGGCGTTGATGTCCCAGGTGTTGATGGCCTTCGGGTCGCCGCTGGACTCACGCATGATGTTGCGGTGAATGCCGTCATAGGTGCCGGGTATGTTGTGGCGGTCCATGACGTCGAGCGCCTGCTTGATCCACTGGTCCAGGTTCTTGCCCTTCGTCGCGTGCGCGGCGGCCGGCTTCGAGGGCTTGGACGGCTTGGCCGGCTTGGACTCGGCCTTGGCGGGCTTGGAGTCGGCCTTGGCGGGGGAGTGAGCCGGGGCGGAAGCAGGGGCGGAGGCCGAGGCCGAAGCCGGGGCAGTGGTCTGCGGCGCGGCGGCGGCCTGCGGCACGACCGCAACGGTGAGGGCGACGGCCGCGGCGGCCCAGCCGCCTGCGGCCAGGACTCGTCGACGGGCGGCGGCGGGGCGCAGAAGGGTGGGTGCAGACATGTGAGCGTGTCTCTCTTCCGTGTGTCTACGTGGGGGGTGGGTCGCCAGAGTCGGGTAAACCGGGCGACTCGGGAAGTTCTAACGGACACAAACCGGGTATGTCACGCACCCCAGTTACTACCGCTCGTAGTGGGGCAAGGCACTGAAGCCGACCTTCTGCTGAAACATCGGGCCTCCGTGTCGGGGTGAGGTACGACGTTGCTTCGTATGTGACGCACCCCATGTGCCTGAGGTCACGCGCGAGAAGGTATATCTGCTGACAAATCGGACATCTACTGCGCCCCGTCCACGGGCCACCCAGGGGAAGGGGGAGTCGCGCGGCGTATCAGCCGGTCAGCTCCCTGGTCATCGGCGCCGGGAACCTGACCACGAGCCCCTGCGCCGCGAGCCACTCCTCCAGCCGCTCCGCCTCCTCCGCGACGGCCCGGCGGGCTTCGGCGCCCCGGTCGGCCAGCAGCCGGTGCACGACGGCGCCGTCGCGGCGCTGCGCCCAGGCGCCGACGATCTCGCCGCGCCACCAGACGGTGGGTCCGGCGTTCCCGGCGCTGTCGAAGAGTCTCGTGCGGTGGGCGGGGTCCGTGTACCAGTCGCGGTCGCGCCAGCCCATCGTGGCCGGGTCGAGGCCGGGCAGCAGCGCCGCCCACGGGCCGGGGTCCGGGTCCTCGCCGAGATCGTCCGGCAGGACATAGCCGGTGCCCTCGCCGAGGGCCACCTCCGCCGCCGCGACCTCCGCCAGCGCGGCCCGGACCTGGCCCAGTGGCAGCCCGGTCCACCACCTGACGTCCGCGAGCGTCCCCGGGCCGAACGCCGCCAGCCAGCGCCGCACCAGCTCCGCGCGCGCCCGCGCCGGATCCATCGGCGCCACCGGCGGTGCCACCGCGAAGCGGAACTGCCCCGACGTCCAGCCGCCGAGCGGCCGGGTGCGCCGGATCCGGCCCTCCATGCCCAGCACCCGCATGACCCCGCTGCCGGCCCGGTGGCGTGACTCGTACGGCTTCCCGGGATAAAGGGTGTACGTCACCCCCAGCTCCGGCACGGCGGCCGTGACCTCGGCGGTACTGGCCTCTCCCCGCTCGGCGAGGGCGGCCAGCGCCCGGCCCTGCGCGGCGGCCAGCCACGCGTCGTCGTACCGCGGCCCGGCGGTGGCGAGCTGCTTCAGCAGCAGCGCGCGCTCGCGTGCGGCGACGGTCTCGGCGACGGCGAAGCGGAACACGGGCACGAGATCCGTGGGGACCACCCACAGCGTGCGCCGCATGGCGTGCATCCGCTGCAGCGACCCCGTTTCGTACAGCGCCCGGTCCAGCGCGGCCAGCGACGGCTCGCGCAGCCGGGCCCGGGCGGACAGCGCGACGGTCGGTGAGTCGGTCGCGTGCAGCCCCGCGAGCGCCTCCGCCACCTCCTCGGGCCGCGCAGCGCGAGCGGAGCCGACGAGCATCTGCCGGTACGCGAGCCGGGCCCGGCGCCGCGCGGTAGTGATCACCATGCCGCCACCCTACGAAGCGGATCTGACACCGGCCCGTACGCGCCAAGGGGCGGCAGGTGAGGCACGGCTCCCGGCGGGCGGGTGCGGCGCGGGGCGCGCCGGCGGCTCCCGCCGGGTGCCCGGGACACGCCGCCGCCCCCGGGGTACCGCGGGGGCCGCCGGGCGGGGTCGTCCGGCGGGACCTTCGGCCCGGGACGACCGACCCCTTCCCCCTCTATCCTTCCCGGACCACCGCCACCGGGCACGGCGCCAGATGCAGCACCCCGTGGCTGGCCGGACCCAGTTGTATGCCCGTCGCCCCCGCGCCGGCCGTCGCGTCCACGAGCGGGGTGCGGCGCGCCCCCAGGACCACGAGGTCGGCCCCGACCGCCGCGGCCAGCAGTGTGTCGCGTGCCAGGCCCTCCGGCGACTGCCGCTCCAGCGGTACGTCCGGATAACGCTCCACCGCCGTGCGCACCGCGCGGCCCAGCGCCCACTCCGCCTCCCGCATCCGCGGGTCCGGCGCACCGCCCATGGTGTGCGCGTGCGTCGCCACGCCCCGCTCCGGCGAGCGCCAGGAGTGCACCGCCCTCACCGTGCAGCCGCGCGCCTGCGCCGCCCGGAACGCGAAGTCCACCGCCGCAGGCTCCGCCCCTTCGTTCCCGGTACCGAGCACGACCCGGCCGAACTCGCCGCGCCGCGCCGCCGCTTCGCCCCGTACCACCACGACCGGGCACGCCGCACGCGCCGCCACCGTCAGCGCCACGGAGCCCAGTGGCAGCGCGTCGTGCCCGCCGCGCCCCCGGTCGCCGACGACCAGCACCGTGCCCTTGCCCGCCTCGCGCAGCAGCGCCGGCACCGGGTCCCCGGACAGCAGTTCCGCCTCCACGGCCAGGCCCTGCCCCTGCGCGCGGGCGCGGTCGCCCGCGGTCGCCAGGACGTGCTCCGCCACGCTCCGGCCGCGCGGGCGGGCGGCGGCGAACTCCGGCCATGTGCGCTCGTACGGCTCCCAGAGCGGCGCATACACGATCCGCAGTTCCGCGCCGTGCCGGACCGCTTCGGCCACCGCCCAGTCGAGCGCCGTGAGGCTCGCCTCCGAGCCGTCCACCCCTGCCACCAGCTTTCTCATGGCCCCGAGGCTTGCACACCGCGCCCGCGCGGGCGAGGGGGCGCACCTTTCGTGCAAGCCGGTGTGCGCGTGCGGGCGCGCGGCGCCGGCCTCAAGTGATTCGACCCACAAGGAGCGTGGCCTTGTGTGCTACTCACGGGTTAGTCATACTCGGCGAGTTGTCTCGCAGTGATAAATCTTTGCGCTGCTTGGCATGCGCATGACCGACCAAATCCTCCAGAATCCACCCTCTACCGGGCGGATCCAACCCCCCATAGGAGGCAGCACGTTGAGGTATCGAGCCATATCCAAGAGCCGGTACGCCATCGCGGGCGTCGGCGCGGCCGCGCTGATCGCCGGCAGTCTCACGCTCGCGACCGCCAACGCCAGCCCGGGTGAGCCCGTCGCCGACACCCTGTCCTCGGCCGCCGCCGGCGAACTCGCCGGCACCCTCGTCCAGGACCTCAAGGGCGGTGCCGCCGGGGCGTACTACGACGCCCAGGCGAAGGAACTCGTCGTCAACGTCGTGACCGACGAGGCGGCCGAGCAGGCAGAGGCGGCCGGCGCGCGGGCGCGTATCGTCGACCACACCACGAAGGAGCTCACGGCCGCGAAGGCGGACCTCACCCGGAGCGCCGTCGCCGGCACGTCGCGCGCGCTCGACCCGGTCACCAACCAGGTCGTCGTCACCGCCGACAGCACGGTCAAGGGCGCCGAGCTGGCCGAACTGAAGAAGGAGGTCGCGGCGCAGGACGGCAAGGCCGTGCTCAAGCGCAGCGAGGGCACGTTCACGCCGTACATCTCCGGCGGCGACGCCATCTACACCGGCGGCTCCCGCTGCTCGCTCGGCTTCAACGTGACCAAGGACGGGGAGCCGTACTTCCTGACCGCCGGTCACTGCGTCGAGCTCGGCGGCAGCTCCTGGTCCGAGACCTCGGGCGGGCCCGTCATCGGCGAGGCCGAGGGCGCCACCTTCCCGGGCAACGACCGTGCGCTGGTGAAGTACACGGCGGACGTCGAGCACCCGAGCGAGGTCGACACCTACGACGGCAGCGCCCAGGAGATCACCGGCGCGCGTGTGGCCACGGTAGGCGAGACCGTGCAGCGCAGCGGCAGCACCACGCAGCTCCACGACGGCACCGTCGTCGCGCTCGACGTGTCGGTGACGTACCCGGAGGGCACGGTCGACGGTCTGATCCAGACCGACGTCTGCGCCGAGCCCGGCGACAGCGGCGGCTCGCTCTTCGCGGGCAGCGACGCGCTGGGCCTGACCTCGGGCGGCAGCGGCGACTGCACCAACGGCGGCGAGACGTTCTTCGAGCCGGTGGTCGCGGCCCTCGAGGAGTACGGGGCCACCATCCCGTAACCGAATCGCACCACGTACCACGCACGACTCATGACGCACGACTCATGACGCACGGCGTACGACCCGGGCCCCCGGCACCGCACGGTGCCGGGGGCCCGGCCGTCAGCGCAGCACGCGAAGGGCCGCCGGGAGGACGCGGGCCGTCAGCGGCAGGGCGGACGCCGGGATGCCGTCGGTCGCGTACGGCAGCGGGCGGTCCGCCTCGACGTGCACGGTGTGCCCGCGCAGCATCTCGCCGCGCGTCCGGGTCGGCCGACCCGGTCCGCCGCCGAGCACGGCGACGTCCAGTGCGCCGTCGTCGAGCCGGACCTCGGGGCCGGTGCCGGGGGGGCCGGCGCCGGGGGTGGGGGCGTTGGCGACGACGACGGTGTGGCCGCGCATGTCGTACCGCGTGCCGTCCACGGTGATACGGAAGAGCACGGATCGCCGCGAGGCCAGTGCGCGCCCGGGCGCCGTGCGGGCCGCGCCCGCGCCGATCCACACCGTGCCGAGTGCCACGGCCGGAGCCGTGCCGCCCTCGACCCGCAGCACGTCCACGGGCCGGGGCTCGCCGTGCAGCAGCAGCTCCGCCAGTTCCTCCGACGCCCGCGGCAGTCCCAGCGCGCGCGCGACGGCGTTGCGCCCGACCGCCCCGGGCACCAGCCCGCACACCGCGTCGGTCCCCGCGAGTGCCCCGGCCACGGTCCCGGCCATCCCGTCGCCGCCGACCGCGAGCACGGTACGGCCCGCCCCGGCGGCGCGCCCGGCGAGTTCGGCGGCGTGCCCGAACCCCCGGCTGTACTCCGCCTCGACCTGTGCGCCGGCCGCCCGCAGTGCCCGGGCCAGCGGAATGAGCGCCGCCGCGCCGGCGGCCCGGCCGGCGGCGGGATTGACGAGGGCGGTGAAGCGACGCATGGCGGCCTCCGGTTCGGTGGTGCGTACGGCGGTCTGGAGGTCACCCGCGGAGCGGGGGAGGGCGGCCCGTGCGTCGCCCGGACGACCCGCCGGTGCCGAACGGCACCCGCCCGCACGGCACCTGAGGCGCCACGGGACACGCCCCGGGCGACGCCGGGCGCCGGAGCACGACCGGCCGTGCGCGGTCACGGGGGGCGGGCTTGCCGCGGTGGTGTGCGTGCCGGGTGCGCGCGTCCGGCGCGTTGACCCTTACGGGCGCGGGGGTTGGCGTCCTCGTGCCGGGGTTCCGCTGTGGCGCCCCGGTGTGGGCGGTGCGGGCCCGCGGGCGCTCCGCCCCGGCGCCGGGCGGCGCGGGGCGTCGCAGCGCGGGCAGCCGTGCGCGGTCACGGGGGGCGGGCTTGCCGCGGTGGTGTCGGTGCCCGGGGCGCGGCTGCGCGTTCGCGGCGCGCGTCAGGGGCGCGGTGGTTCGCGTTCCGGTGCGAGGGTCCCGCCGCGGCGCCACGGACCCCGCGGTGCGGGCCCGCGGGCGCCGCGGGCCGCTCACTCGTCCTCCCGCGGCAGTAGGACGCCCGGGTTGAGGATGCCCGCCGGGTCCAGCGCCGACTTGACCGCCCGCAGCGCCGCAACGCCCAGCGGGCCGATCTCCCGGGCGTACCACGGGCGGTGGTCCGTACCCACGCCGTGGTGGTGGGTGATCGTGCCGCCGCACTCCAGGATCGCGTCGCTCGCCGCCCGCTTGGCGCGCTCCCACGTTCCCAGCGGGTCGTCGCCACGGGCGCCGACGACGGTGAAGTACAGCGACGCACCCGTCTCGTACACGTGCGAGATGTGGCACATCACCAGCGGCGGCGTCCCGGCCGCCGTCAGCGTCCGGGTCAGGGCCCCGCGGACCTCCTCGTACAGCCGGGGCAGCGCCGGCCAGAAGCCCGCCGTCTCCAGCGTTTCGGCGAAGGCGCCCGCGTCCAGGAGGGCGTCGCGCAGGTACGGGGCCCGGTAGCGGCCCCGGGCCCAGGACTCGCCCGGTTCCCCGCCCAGCGGCTCCCCGCCCGCCGCCCGCAGGGCGACGCGCGCCGCGGCGCGGCGGTCCGCCGCCTCGCCCGCCGCGCCCTCGTAGCCGGTGACGACCAGGCACCCGCCGCCCGGCGCCCCGCCGGCCGCGCCGATGTCCTCCGGACGGGCCAGGCCCACCATCGTCTCGGTCTCGTCGGAGAGCCGCAGTACCGTGGGCAGCGGCCCGTCCTGCGCCAGCGCGCGCAGCGCCGCCGCGCCGGCGTCGAAGGAGGCGAACCGCCAGCCCTCGTACATCCGTACCTGCGGGACCGGGCGCACCCGTACGGTCACCGAGGTGATCACGCCGAACGCGCCCTCGGAACCCAGCACCAACTGCCGCAGATCCGGCCCCGCCGCCGAGCGCGGCGCCCGTCCCAGCCGCAGCGTGCCCCCGGGCGTCGCCACCGTCAGGCCCACCACCGTCTCGTCGAACCGCCCGTAACCGGCGGACGCCTGGCCGCTGCCGCGCGTGGCGGCGAAGCCGCCGATCGTCGCCCACTCGAACGACTGCGGGAAGTGGCCGAGGGTGAACCCCCGCTCGCCGAGCAGCCGTTCGGCCTCCGGCGCGCGCAGCCCGGCGTCGAGGTCGGCGGTGCGCGCGACCTCGTCGAGCGCCGCCAGCCTGTCCAGCCGGCGCAGATCGAGGGCCACCACACCGGAGAAGGCGCCCTCGTTCGCGTACGGCGCCAGCCCGCCGGTCACCGACGTGCCGCCGCCGAACGGCACCACGGCGACCCGCAGTTCCGCGCACGCCCGCAGCACCGCCAGCACCTCGTCGTGCCCACCCGGCAGCACCACCGCGTCCGGCGCGTCCGCCACCTCGCCGGCGCGGATGCGCAGCAGATCCGGCGTGGACTTGCCGCGGGTGTGCCGAACCCGGCTCGCCGCGTCGGTGCGTACGTGCTCCGCGCCCACCGCGCGCGCGAGTGCGTCGAGGACGTCCGCGCCGAGCCGCGGCCCGGGCACGTCGAGGTCCTCAAGGGCCGCCGGCGGCGTCTGCGCCGGGCGCACCTCCAGCAGGTCGCGCAGCAGGTCGCGGACGCCGATGGGGAGCGGTGTCGCCTGCGCGGGGTCGCCCCACCCGTTCCACAGCATGTCCAACGCGAATCCTCCCGTACGGGCGGGCCACCCGGCCGGAGGGGTTTCCTCCGCCGCCATCCTCGTTACACTGTGACAGGTGAAGTCGAAACGTCACAAGCCCTCGCTGGACGACCTCGCGCTCGACGCGCTGCGCGACTGCGTCCTGGCCGTGGGCGTGCGCCGGACGACGCTCACGGACGTGGCCCGCCGCGCGGGCGTGTCGCGGATGACGCTGTACCGCCGCTGGCCCGACGTGCAGTCGCTGGTCGGCGATCTCATGACCCGCGAGTGGATCGGCGTCGCGCGCGGGGCGATCCCCGCCCCGGACGGCGCGGCGAACGCGTGCGAGACGCTGGTCGCGGGGCTCACGGAGGGCTCGCGCGCACTGCGCGCGCACCCGCTGTTCCGCAAGATCCTCGACGTGGACCCCGAGCTGCTCCTGCCGTACATGCTCGACCGCCGCGGCGCCAGCCAGGACGTGCTCCTCGATCTGATCGCCGACGACGTGCGCAAGGGCCACGCCGACGGTTCCGTGCGCGAGGGGCACGCGGTGCGGCAGGCCAGGGCCGTGCTGCTCGTCGTGCAGTCCTTCACCTTCTCGATGCGCACCATGACCGACGAGGACGACCCCGACCTCGGCACCGCCGCGTTCGAGCGCGAGTTGCGCGGCGTGCTGGAGAGGATGCTCTCGCCATGACCGTGCAGCACCCCGTGCAGAAGGCGGCGGGCGCGGACGGCGCCCCCCGCGACTTCTCCCTCAACGCCGGCCGCCGCGTCCGCGAGCTGGCCGGGCTGGCCGCCGGCGAGCGCGTCGACCTGCTGGTCGTCGGGCTCGGCGCCACCGGCGCCGGCGTCGCCCTGGACGCCGCCGCGCGCGGACTCTCCGTGGCCGCGATCGACGCGCACGACCTGGCGTTCGGCACGTCGCGCTGGAGCAGCAAGCTCATCCACGGCGGGCTGCGTTATCTGGCCTCCGGCCAGGTCGGCATCGCCCGCGAGTGCGCGGTGGAGCGCGGCGCCCTGCTGGAGCGCATCGCGCCGCACCTCGTGCACGCCCAGCCGTTCGTCATCCCGCTCACGCCGCTGACCACCCGCGCGCAGGGGGCCGTCGCCTGGGCCGGGCTGCGCGCCGGCGACCTGCTGCGTGCCGCCGCGCGCACCTCCCGCGCCGCGCTGCCCGCGCCCCGGCGGCTCTCCGCGGTGGAAACGGGGCAGCTCGTGCCCGGTCTGCGGCGGTACGGGCTGCGCGGCGGGCTGGTGTCCTGGGACGGGCAACTGTCCGACGACGCACGGCTGGTGACGGCCGTGGCGCGGACGGCCGCGGCGTACGGCGCCCGGGTGCTGACCCGGGCGCGGGCGGTGGAGCTGACCGGCTCCGGCGCGGTGGTGCGCGACGAGACGACGGGGGAGCGGCTGCACATCCGGGCCCGCGCGGTGGTCAATGCGGCCGGGGTGTGGGCCGGTTCGCTGGTGCCCGGCGTGCGGCTGCGCCCTTCGCGCGGCACGCATCTGGTGCTGCGCGCCGAGGCGCTGGGGATGGGGCGCCAGCCCGGCGGGGCGGGGGTGCACATCCCGATCCCGGGCGCGGCGGGCCGGTTCGCGCTGGTGCTGCCGCAGGACGACGGGCGGGTGTACGTGGGGCTGACCGACGAGCCGGTCGACGGCGAGGTACCGGACGTGCCGGCGGCGCCGGAGACGGACGTGGGATTCCTGCTGGACGTCCTGGACTCCGCGCTCGACGTGCCGGTGCGCCGGTCGGACGTGCTCGGCGCGTTCGCCGGGCTGCGCCCGCTGCTGGAGAGCGACGGCAGCACCGCCGACCTCTCCCGCCGGCATGCGATCCTCACCTCCCCGGACGGGGTGGTCACCGTCGTGGGCGGCAAGCTGACGACGTACCGGCGGATGGCCGAGGACGCCGTCGACGCCGCCGTGGCCGGCGCCGGCCTGACCGCGGGCCCGTGCCGCACCGCCCGGCTGCCGCTCGTCGGGGCCGCGCCGGCGGCGGAGCTGGCCGGTCTCGACGCGCCGCGCCGGCTGGTGCAGCGCTACGGGACGGAGGCGCCGGCGGTCCAGGCGCTGGCCGCCGCCGATCCGGCGCTCGCCGTGCCGGTCGTCCCGGGGTACCCGGTCACCCGTGCCGAGCTGGCCTGGGCCGTACGCCACGAAGGCGCCCTGGACGAGGACGACCTGCTGGACCGGCGCACCCGGCTGGGGCTGGTGCCGGCGGAGCGGGCGGCCGCCGTGGCGGCCGCCCGCGAGGTGCTCTCCGCGGTGCCCGGGGCCGTCAGCCCAGGGCGTTGAACACCGGGTAGTAGCCGCCGGAGTGGCCGGCCGCCGTGGGGTGGTACGAGTCACCGATGGGGAAGGTGACGCTGTGCAGCCACTCGCTGTCCGAGCAGATCTCGTGCCCGGAGAACGACGACCGCACGTCGCCGTACGAGAAGCCGTGGTCGGCCGCGCGCTTGGCGGTGACCTCGCTGAGCAGGTCCGAGGCGCCGTTGATGGCGGCCCGGGAGCTCTCGCTGATGCCGAAGATGCAACTGCCGTTGAGCTTGTACATCCGCGGGTAGCCGAGGACGACGACCCGTGCGTTGGGGGCGCGGGCGGTGATCGCGTTGTATGCCGCGTCCAGCCGCCCGGGCAGGGTGCCTTCGATATAGCTGCGCGCCTGGTTGATGCGGTTGATACAGGCCGACTCGCCCTGGAGCACACAGGTGGTCATGGCGTCGGCGAAGCCCGCGTCGTTGCCGCCGATGCTGATGGAGACGAGGGAGGTGCCGGAGTTGAGCGGGCCGAGCTGGTTGTTGATGACGTCGTTGGTACGGGCCCCGGAGCAGGCGGTGAAGGAGAAGGACGCCGGGGCGTGCGCGTTCTTCCACAGCACCGGGTAGGCGTTGTTGCTGCGTTTGCAGTCGCCGCTTCCCGAATCGTAGGAACCGGCGCCCACGCCGGAGGCGTAGGAGTCGCCGAGCGCCACGTAGTTCTCGGCGGCGGCGGTGTTCGCTGGTTGCGCGGCATGAGCCGGCACGCTGCCGAGCAGCGCCACTGTAGTGGCGACGAGGAAGCCCAGCAGCAGCCGCAAGGGCCGGGCAGTTCTCATGGAACCCCCTGGGGGTGAGGTTGTACCGAGTGGTAACCACACCCTGCCCCTTGAAACCCATGTCCATGCCAAGTCGCAACTGTGCGCCTGTGATACGCCGTTCAATCCCTGTTGCACGAGTTCATCAGGTCATGAGCTGATAATCGGGGACGTTGCCCGGCGGTTGTTCGCCCGCCCTCCTCTCGGTGAAGACGGGCACCAGAAGGTGCCCGCCGGCGAACGCGCCGCGCCACGAGGCGCCGAAGCCGCCGAGGGGCTCGTCCCCGCCCCTGACGCCCGCGCGACCGTGCCGCGGGCAGCCGCGCGACGTGCGCCCTTGTCCGGAGCTTTGGCCCGTCCCCCTTGTCCCGGCCGGTCGTTCACCGAAGACTTGACGCACTGAGCACCATGCACATCTGCGTTGGAGCGTGAGCGACCACCGTGAACGGGAAGAGAACGCTGGGCACTCGGGTGCGGCCGCTCGGGCCCCGCCCCGGCCGCCCCGACACCAGGGCGGACATCATCCGCGCCGCCAAGCGCATGTTCGCCCGCGGCTACGGCTCCTGCAGCCTGCGCGCCGTCGCGCGCGAGGCCGGCGTGGACCCGTCCCTTCTCGTCCAGTTCTTCGGCAGCAAGGAAGGGCTGTACCTGGCCGCCATCGCCGACGTGATGCGCCCCGACGACGTGCTCGGGCGGATCGTGGGCGACACCTCCGAGGGGCTGGGCCGCCGGCTCGCCGCCTATTACTTCGATCTGTGGGACGACGCCGAGACCAGATGGCCCTTTCAGGCGATCCTGCTCTCCGCCGCCTCGTACCAGCCGGCCGCCGTCGTGCTCCGCGACTTCATCACCCGCGAACTGGTCGCCCGTGTCGCCGCCCGCGCGGTCAAGGACCGCGCGGAGCTGCGCGCCGGCCTCGCCGGCTCCCACCTCGTGGGCACCGCCCTGGTGCGCTACGTGGTGCGCTTCGGCCCGCTCGCCGAGTTGCCCCGCCCGGAGCTGGCCGAGATCGTGGGCCGGACCATCGACGGCTACCTCTTCGGCCCTCTCCCGGCCGCGGCGCATTAGCGCCCCGAGTCAACCTCACGAGTGTCTGCTGCGTCAGGGGTGGGGGCAGTGGCGTGCGGGATCGGCGGCGATCTAGAATCCCGAGCTAACTCAACAGATGTTGATAAAGGGCTTCGTGCCGTGATGGACTCGGCGCAATCGGCGCATCTGCCGGAGGGAGAGCAATGGCCTTCGACATACCGGGCTACATCAACACGGCCGGACGCGTCCAGGTCGACGATCTGGACCTTGACGCGTTCGCCGACCGCCCGCTGTCCGCGGAGGCGCTGCGCTGTCTTCGCTACATGTCGGATGTGGAGAGCCACACGGTCTGTTACCTGCGGGACGTGCTGGTCACCCCGTCCCATCGCGACCCGGACGTGACGGCGTTCATGTCCATGTGGGCCTTCGAGGAATTCTGGCACGGCGAGGCGATCGACTCCGTGCTGCGCGCCCACGGGCAGAAGGCCGACTACGACCACATCCGCGAGGTGCGGGAGGCGCAGGGGCTCAAGGACCGGCTGGCGCCGATCTACCAGTCCATCGCGGCCAACGCCATCGGCGACGACTTCGTCGCCGTGCACATGACGTGGGGTGCCATAAACGAGTGGTCCGCGCACGCCGCGTACGGCAGCCTCATCGAGAAGGAGCAGCACCCCGAGCTGACCAAGCTGCTCGGCCGCATACAGCGTCAGGAGTCCCGGCATCTCGCGTTCTACGCCAGCCAGGCCAAGGAGCGCCTGGAGCGTTCCCAGCGCGCCCGTTCGCTGGCCCGCTGGGTGACCGAGCGTTTCTGGCAGCCCGTCGGCTCCACCATCCAGCCGGTGGAGGAGACCCGGTTCGTGCTGCGGCACCTGCTGGGTGACGACGCCGGCGCCGCCGCCGTGCGCAAGATCGACGAGAAGGTGCACAAGCTTCCCGGCATGGCCGGGCTCAACCTGGTCCAGCGCGGCGTCGCGGACTTCGGCGCCGGCGTGCCGGTGGGCGACGTGGGCGATGCGGGCACCGGGCGGCGCAGCTCCCGCAAACGGCTGGTCGCCGGCGCCGCGATGGTCGCGGGCGCGGCCGGGATCGCCGCCGTACGACGTCGATCGGCGGGCTCACGGGCATGACGGACGACGGCCCAGCCGCGCACCACGGCCCCGCCGACCGGCGGGGGCCCACCGCAACCGCGGCCGGTGACCCCGCTGCCGCCGCACCCGCGCAGGGGCGGGCCGCCGCCGGTGAGGCGGACGCGGAGGAGGCCGCCGCCGCGCTGCTGGCGGAAGTCGGAGGACTCGGCAGCGTCGCGGTGGCATACTCCGGTGGCGTGGATTCCACGGTCGTCCTCGCCGCGGCCGTACGCGCCCTCGGCCCCGGCCGGGCCGTCGCCGTCATCGCCGACTCGCCCGCCCTGGCCCGCGGCGAGCTGGCCCTCGCCCGCGACACGGCGGCGGACCTCGGCGCCGAACTCGTCGTGCTGGCCACCGACGAGCTGTCGGTCGCGGGCTACCGCGCCAACGCCGGGGACCGCTGCTACTTCTGCAAGCAGACCGTCCTCGGCCGGGTCGCCGGCTACGCCGCGGAGCACGGCTTCGCACACGTCGCCACCGGCACCCACCTCGACGACCGCCGCGCCGCGCACCGCCCCGGGCTGCGTGCCGCCAAGGAACTCGCCGCCGCCGAGCCGCTGGCCGCCGCCGGGCTCGGCAAGGCCGCGGTGCGCGCGGTCGCACGGGCGTGGGGGCTGCCGGTCGCGGAGAAGCCCGGCATGCCGTGCCTGGCGTCCCGCATCGCGGTGGGCATCCCGGTCTCCAAGGGCCGGCTGCACCTGGTGGAGCGGGCCGAGGAGCGGGTCCGCGAAACGCTGGACGAGCACCGGGTGGGCGCGCGTGACGTCCGCGTACGCCTGCTGAAGCAAGGATTCCGGATCGAGCTGGACGCACCCGCTCACCGCGAGGTCGCCGCCGCCCAGGGCCTGGGCGACACGCTGCTGCGCGAGGTCGCCGCGGTCGGTCCGCTCGGCGAGGGCAGCCTCGCCCCGTACCGTACGGGCGCCGTCAGCACCGCCGCCCGCTCCGCCTCCCCCGACGGGATGCCGGCGCGATGAGTGAGCCGCGCGGCAGCGCCCTGGACGCCACCGGCCTCGCCGGACTGCTGGACGGTGGCGTCGCGGAGGTCGGCGACTTCGCCCGCCTCGACGTCGGCCGGCGCCGCCGCACCGGAGTGCCCGAAGTCGTCTACGCCGACGGCAAGACCCCGCAGCAGACGCTCCGGCTCCTGGCCGAACTGCGCAGCCGGACGCCGGACTCCCCGGCGCTGGCCACCCGCTGCCCCGAGGAGGTGCTGCGCGACGCGCCCGGCGCCTTCGCGGACGAGCCGGTACGGGTCGACATTCCCGCCCGCACCGTCACCGTGGGCCCGCTGCCGGTCCCGCGCGGCACCGTTGCGGTGCTCACGGCCGGCACCAGCGACCTGCCCGTCGCCCGCGAATCCGTCGCGACCCTCGACGCCCTCGGCACCGGCTCCCGGCTCTACGCCGACGTCGGCGTCGCGGGGCTGTCCCGGCTGCTCTCGCTGCTCCCCGAGATCCGCACCGCCGACTGCGCGATCGTCGTCGCGGGCATGGACGGCGCCCTCCCGAGCGTCGTCACCGGCCTGCTCACCGCGCCCGTCGTCGGTGTCCCCACCAGCGTCGGCTACGGCTTCGCCGACGGCGGCCGCGCCGCCGCCGGCGCGATGCTGTCCTCGTGCGCCCCCGGGCTCACGGTCGTCAACATCGACAACGGCTTCGGCGCCGCCGTCCACGCCGCCAAGATCGTGGGGGTACGCGCCGGTGACTGAAGAGCGCAGCGCCCGCCCCGCCTTCGCGTACGACGTCGCTCACACGGGGGAGGCGGCACCGCGCGCCGGTGTGGCGGGGGAGAGGTACGGGAAGGGCTCTCCCAGCGATCATGAACGGGATTCGTCGGGGGTGGCACAGGGTGGCTGAGGGGACGGCGGCGGCCCATCTCGACTGCACCGCCGGGGTGGCCGGCGACATGCTGCTCGGCGCGCTGCTCGATGCCGGCGCGAGCCCGGCCGCCGTACGGGACGCGGTCGCGGCGCTCAAGATCGACGGGCTGGAGGTGTCCCTGGCGCGCGACCGCCGCGGCGGCTTCGGGTGCACCCGCGTCACCGTCCAGCGCCCCGGCGTCCCCGACCGCCACCGTCACCTCGCCGACGTCCTCGCCGACATCGAACGGGCCACCGGCCCCGGACTGGCCGAGGACGCCGCGGACTTCGCCGCCCGCGTCTTCCGGCTGCTCGCCGACGCCGAGGGCAGGGCCCACGGCACCACCGCGGACGAGGTCCACTTCCACGAGGTCGGCGCCTTCGACGCGCTCGCCGACGTCGTCGGCTGCGCCGCCGCCCTCGCCGACCTCGGCCTGCTCGCCCCCGGCGCCGCCGTCACCACCTCCCCGCTCGCGGCGGGCAGCGGTGAAGTCGACTGCGCGCACGGCCGGATGCCCGTTCCCGTACCCGCCGTGCTGCACCTGGCCGCCGCCGGCGGCCTCGCGCTGACCGGCGGCGGACTCCGCGGCGAGCGCACCACCCCCACGGGCGCCGCGCTCGTCGCCGCCCTCGCCGCGCCCGGCCCGCTGCCGGACATGGTGGTACGGGCCGTGGGCACCGGCGGCGGCAGCCGCGACACCCCGGACCGCCCCAACATCACCCGCGTGGTCGTCGGGACCCTCGCCGCCCCCGCGGCCGGCGGTCCCGCCGAGGGCGAGGTCACCGTCGTGGAGAGCACCGTCGACGACCTCGACCCACGGCTGTGGCCCTCGGTCCTCGCCGCCCTGCGCGCCGCCGGCGCGTGGGACTGCTGGACCACCGAGACCGTGGGCCGGCACGGCCGGCCCGGCCGCGTCGTCACCGCGCTGTGCGCCGCGGAGGTACGGCCCGCCGTCGCCGACGCGCTGTTCCGCCACACCACCACGCTCGGCGTCCGCTGGTCCGCCCACCGGCGCCTGATGCTGCCCCGGCAGAGCGCCGTGGTGGCCGTGGGCCCGCCCGGCGCCGAGCAGCAGGTCACCGTCAAGGTCGCCGACGGCCCCGGCGGCGCCCTCACCGTCCAGCCGGAACTGGCCGAAGCGGAGACCGCCGCGGCTGCGCTGGGCTGGTCCGTACGCGCGGTGTGCGAAGCTGCCGCAGTCCGCTACCGGGGCGACCTGGCGGTGCCGCGGCCCGCCACCGGTTGACGCCGGTCCGCAACAGAAAAAGAGACCGGCATATGCAAGACCAGACCAGGGGAGGGCACGAGTGACGGGGACTTACCGCATCGGGCGACTCGACGACGCGCACGTCCTGCTGACCGGGGCCACCGGCTTCATCGGGCAGGCGCTGCTGGAGCGGCTGCTGTCCGGCCATCCCGGCACCCGCGTCTCGATCGTCGTCCGCCCGCGGGGCAACGGCGGCGCCGCCGACCGCTTCCGCCGCCTGCTGCGCAAGGACGTCTTCCGTACCTGGCGCGCACAGGTCGGCGAGGAGGCCGCGTTCGCCGAGGCGGAGCGGCGCGTCACCGTCATCGAGGGCGCTCTCGACCGGCTGGAGGACGTCGAGCTCCCCGGCGACATCGACGTCGCCATCCACTGTGCCTCGTCCGTCTCCTTCGACCCGCCCATCGACGAGGCGTTCCGCAGCAACGTCTCCGGCGCCGTCGCGCTCTACGAGAAGCTGGGCCGGCAGCAGCGCCCGCCGCACATCGTGCACATCTCCACCGCGTACGTCTCCAGCGGCGGCCAGGGCCTCGTACGTGAGGGCCGGCTCACCCACGACATCGACTGGCGCGGCGAGCTGGCCCAGGGGCTGGCCGCCCGCGACGACGTCGAGCGCGCCTCACGCCGCCCCGAGGTGCTGCGCAAGGCGCTGGAGAAGGCCGGCCGCGACCACGGCAAGGCGGGACCGCAGATCGCCGCCAAGGACGCCGAGGACGCGCGCCGCGCGTGGGTCGAGGAGCGGCTCGTCGAACACGGCGCGACCCGCGCCGAGATCCTCGGCTTCTCCGACGTCTACACCTTCACCAAGGCGATGTCCGAACGCGCCGTCGAGGAGCTGTGGGCGGGCCGGCCGCTGTCGATCGTGCGGCCCGCCATCGTGGAGAGCGCGCTGCGCCACCCGTACCCCGGCTGGATCGACGGCTTCAAGATGGCCGATCCGCTGATCATCGCCTACGGCAGCGGGCTGCTGCGCGACATGCCGGGACAGCCCGACACCGTGATGGACGTCGTCCCCGTCGACCTCGTCGTCAACGCCACCCTCGCCGCCGCGGCCGCCCCGCCCGAGGAGGGCGCAGGGCCGCACTACTTCCACGTCGGCTCCGGCGCCACCAACCCCCTCACGCTGCGCGACCTGTACAAGCACGTGCACTCCTACTTCCGCCGCGACCCGCTGCCGGAGAGCAGTGGGCGCGGCCACGTCCGGCCGCCGTCGTGGACCTTCCCCGGCGCCTCCCGGGTGGAGTTCGCGCTCGGGGCCGGCGAACGCGCCGCGAACTTCGCCGACAGGATCCTGGGCCAGCTGCCCGGCACCGAGCGCACCCAGGAGTGGGCGAGCCGGCTGCACAAGGAGAAGCGGTCCCTGGAGACGCTGCGCCGCTACTCCGACCTGTACGGCGTCTACACCCGTACCGCCGTCGTCTACGACGACCGCGAGCTGCGCGCGCTCAACGCCGCGCTGCCCGCGGACCGCGCCGCCGAACACGGCTTCGATCCCGCCGAGATCGACTGGTACACCTACCTCGAAGAGGTGCACTGCCCGAAGGTCACCGCGCCCCTGCGGGCCAGAACTCCCGGGGGCCGTGTCACCCGCAAGCCGAACCCCGCCGCACTCCCGCCCGGCGGCGACGTCGCCGCCGGCAGCACCGCGGCCGTCTTCGACCTGGACGGCACGATCATCGCCTCCGACATCGTCGAGTCCTACGTCTGGACCCGGCTGGCGTCGCTGCCCCGCGGGCGTTGGGCACCCGAACTGTTCGACCTCGCCCGCAACGCGCCCCGCTACCTGCTCGCCGAGCGGCGCGACCGCGGCGACGTCATGCGCTCGTTCTTCCGCCGCTACGAAGGCGCCCACGCCGAGGAGCTGCGCGCCCTGGTCGCCGAGCAGGTCGGCGACGCGCTGCTGCACCGTGTGATGCCCGAGGCCGTGCGCCGCATCCGGGCCCACCGCGCCGCCGGCCACCGCACCGTGCTCATCACCGGCAGCCTCGACGTACTCGTGGAGCCGCTGCGGCCGCTCTTCGACGACATCGAGGCGACCCGCCTCGCCGAGCACGACGGCGTCCTGACCGGCTTCCTGCGCACCCCGCCGATCGTCGGCGAGGGCCGCGCGGCGTGGCTGCGCGGCCACGCCCGCGAGCGGGAACTCGACCTCGGTGCCAGCTTCGGCTACGCCGACAGCTACTCGGACCGGCCGCTGCTGGAGGCCGTCGGCAGACCGCACGCGGTCAACCCCGACACCCGGCTGTTCCGGCACGCCAAGCGCCACCGCTGGGAGATCGCCCGCTGGGGCACCCACACCGCGAGCCGCTGGGACGCGCTCGCGGGCACCGTGATCAGCCACACCCGGCCGCGTCCCGTACGGGCCCTGCCCGCGGCCGGCCGCACCGCATCCGACGGAGAGGCCCGATGAGCCTGGCGCTTCAGTACCACCGTTCGCCCGCGCGTTTCCTGGCGGCCCGCGGGCTCAGCCGCACCCGCAACCGCGCCGCCGGGTCGCTGGCCGGCTCGCTCGCGCCGCTGCGGCTCACCCGCGACCGGCTCGAACTGCCCAAGGGGGACGGCTGGACCCGGCTGGCGCCCGCGCTGTCCGGCATCTGCGGCTCGGACCTCGGGATGCTCAACGGCACCGTGTCGCCCTATCTGGCGGCGCTGACGTCCATGCCGTTCGTACCGGGACACGAGGTCGTCGGCACCACCGTCGACGACCTGCCGACGATCCCGCGCGGCACCCGCGTGGTGCTCGACCCGGTGCTCTCCTGCGCGGTGCGCGGCCTGCCCGAGTGCGACGCGTGCCGCGCCGGCCACACCAACCGCTGCGACCACATCACCTCCGGCCACCTCGCGCCCGGCATGCAGACCGGCTACTGCGCCGACACCGGCGGCGGCTGGGCCCAGCGCATGGTCGCCCACGAGCACCAGCTCCGCCCGGTCCCCGACGACCTGCCGGACGAGCGTGCGGTGCTCATCGAGCCGCTGGCCTGCGCGATCCACTCGGTACGCCGGGTGCCGATCGAGCCGGGCGCCTCGGTGCTGGTCATCGGGGCCGGCACGGTGGGGCTGTTCACCGTGCTGGCGCTGCGGCAGCTCACCGAGGCCGGCACCATCCACGTCGTCGCCAAGCACCGTCATCAGCGCGAACGGGCGCTGACCCTGGGCGCGAACGAGGCCGTCGAGCCGGACCGCGCGCTGCGCGCCGTGCGCCGGATGACCTCGGCGCTCGCCCATCGCCCCGAGATGGGCTCGGAGTTCCTGCTCGGCGGGGCCGACGTCGCCTTCGAGTGCACCGGCGGCGGCGCCGGCCTCGACACCGCGCTGCGTACCGTACGGGCCGGAGGGACCGTCGTCGTCTCCGGCATCCCGGGAGGGGCCGATCTGACCCCGCTGTGGTACCGGGAGCTGAGCCTCGTGGGTGCGTACACGACCAGACGCCGCGAGGACGTCACCGAGGACGACCCCGACGCGGGCCCCGACGGCCGCGCCGGCACCGACTTCGACAAGGCGGTGCAGCTTGCCGCCACCGCGCCCCTGGACGGCTACGTCGAACGCTATGCACTCCAGCAGTGGCGCCCCGCGCTGGAGCACGCGTTCGCGGCCGGCTCGGCGGGCTCCGTCAAGATCGCCTTTGACCCGACCCTGGACGGCTGACCGGGCACGAATGGCAGGGTAGGGGCCGACACCGGAGTCGGCCGCCCCCCACCGCCGTACGCAGCCGCCGGGCACCCGCCGCCCGCACCGCCGCCCGCTGCAGGCGCCGGCGACCACACTGAGGAGAGAGCGTGAGCAGACCAGGCTTCGTGCTGGAAGTCGACGAACGAACCCCGCCCCTGCTGGTGCACGAGGGCGAGAATTTCCGGCTGGAGCGGCTGCCCCACGGCACCCGGGTGATCTACCCGCCCGACTCGCTGCCCGGCATCCGCGACCTCGACGGGGTCATCCGCCGCGCGCTGCTCGAACCGCACGGCAGCGAACCCCTGCCCGAGCTGCTGTTCGCCGGCATGCGGCTGACGATCGTCTTCGACGACCTGTCGCTGCCGCTGCCCCCGATGCGCCGGCCTGACGTGCGCCAGCGCATCATCGAGCAGGTGCTGGAGATGGCGGCGGCCAAGGGCGTCGACGACGTCGAGCTGATCGCCGCCAACGCCCTGCACCGGCGCATGACCCCGGCGGAGCTGCAGCACGTCGTGGGCGACCGGGTGTTCCGGTCGTTCTTCCCGCAGCACCTCACCAACCACGACGCCGAGGACCGCGACAACCTCGTGCACCTCGGCGACACCGCGGAGGGCGAGGAGGTCGAGATCAACCGGCGGGCGGCCGAGAGCGACCTCGTCGTCTACGTCAACATCACGTCGACGGCGATGAGCGGCGGGCCCAAGTCGGTGTCGGTGGGCCTGGCCAGTTACCGCAGCATCCGCCACCACCACAACGTGCACACGCTGCGGCACTCCCGGTCGTTCAACGACCCGCCGAAGTCGGCCATGCACCACTCGTACAACCGGATGCAGGACCTGATCGGCGGCCAGGTGAAGGTGTTCACCGTCGAGACGACGCTGAACAACGACACCTTCCCCTCCGCCACCCGCTTCCTCAACAAGCGCGAGTGGGAGTGGAACTACGGCGACCAGGCCGCCTACCTCGCCTCACGGCGCGGCAACGCGCTGATGACGCCGTCGATGCGGCGACGGCTGTGGCACAAGACGGAGGCGCCGTACGGTGTCACCGGCGTCAACGCCGGCGCGCCGAGCGAGGTGCACCCGATCACCCTGCGCAACGTCCACCGCCAGCAGCTCACCGAGGTGCAGGGGCAGGCCGACGTGGCGGTCTACGGGCTGCCGTACATCTGCCCGTACAACGTCAACTCGGTGATGAACCCGATCCTGACGATGTGCCTGGGGCTCGGCTACTTCTTCAACCTCTATCTCAACAAGCCGATCGTGCGGGAAGGCGGCGTCGGGATCTTCTACCACCCGATGCCGAACGAGTTCCACCCCGTGCACCACCCCAGCTACATCGACTTCTACGAAGAGGTGCTGGCCGAGACCACCGACCCGGCGGTCATCGAGGCGAAGTTCGAGAAGCAGTTCGCCACCGACCCGTGGTACACGCATCTCTACCGCAAGAGCTACGCCTACCACGGCGTACACCCCTTCTACATGTGGTACTGGGGCGCGCACGCGATGCAGCACCTGGGGCAGGTCATCTTCGTCGGCGCCGACCGCAGCGCGGCCTCCCGGCTCGGGGTGCAGTCGGCTTCGACCCTGAACGACGCGCTGCAACTGGCCTCCCAGACGGTGGGCACCAGCCCGTCGATCACGTACCAGCACATGCCCCCGCTGACCCTGGCGTCCGTCCGATGAGCGGCGCCAGGGGCCCCGGAAAGGGCGGCAAGGCCAAGAAGGGCAGCCTGCGCGGCGACCTGGCCATGGTGCGGGCCGGCCGTGACTGGCGCGGCCGTGCGCTGGCGCCCCGCGGCTACCGCACCCCGGGCGGCAGCGCGGCGGGCTTCGGCGCGGGGAAGGCCGAACAGAAGACGTTCCCCACGGCGTGGGCGCGCACCCCCGCGGCGCGCGCCGTGCGCAACGTGCTTCAGCGCGGGGTGCTCAAGCAGTACGCCTGGGCCAAGACCCGGCCGCAGATCGAGGGTCTGGACCTGCTGGAGTCGCTGCGCGGCCCGGCGATCTTCGTCGCCAACCACTCCAGCCACCTCGACACCCCGCTGATCCTCGGCTCCCTGCCCCGTCGCATCGCCGACCGCACGGCGGTCGGCGCGGCGGCGGACTACTTCTTCACCTCCACGGCGGTCAGCATCACGACCGCGCTGATGTTCAACGCCTTCCCGGTGGACCGCTACGGCTCGCGCCGCGGCGGGGTGTCGCTGCCGGCGGAGCTGATCGACGACGGCTGGAGCCTGCTGCTGTACCCGGAGGGCACGCGGTCGCACGACGGCTGGATGAGCGCCTTCAAGATGGGCGCGTCGCGCCTCTGCGTGAACATGGGCATCCCGGTCGTCCCGGTCGCCGTCCGCGGCACGTTCGCGGCCATGCCCCGCGGCAAGGCGCTCCCCACCCGCACGGGCACGCGGCTGGTGGTCCGCTACGGCCGCCCCCTGCCCCCGCAGGAAGGCGAGTCGGTCACGGACTTCCGCACCCGCATGCTGCGCCACATCGCGGCCCTGTGGGCGGAGGAGGACCTGGGCTGGTACCAGTCCCTCCGCGCGGCGGCGGACGACCGCCTGACCCTCCCGGAGGGCCGCACGACCGCACTCCCGCTGACCTCGACGCCGGTGGAGCAGGGCAAGCCGGTGGCGGAGTGGCGGAGGGTGTGGGAGGCGACGAGACCGTCGCTGGGAGACGGCCGCAGAAAGGTGTGGCGGAACGACTGAACTGCCGCCGCGGCCGGCACAAGACGGCCCGCGCGGCAGACGCGGCGCCCGAAGCCCGACGCAACCCCGCGGTGAAGCCGCAGGGTCCGCCACGCCGCAGACACGGTCAGGGGCCCGGGGCGGAGCCGTGGGCCTACTCGCGCCGGAGGCGCGCTGCGGAGTCCGGGGCGGAGCCATTGGTTCCGCCGCGCCTGAGGTGCGGTTTCGGGTCCGGGGCGTAGCTCTGGGGTCACTCGTGGCAGTGGTGCGCCGGGCGGGATCGAGGGCAAAGCCCTGAGGGGTGCGGAGGGCCTGGCCTCCGGTTCGCCGCGCCGCAGACGGTTTACGGGTTCAAGGCGGAGCCGTGGGCTGCTCGCGGCGGTGGGGCGCCGGGTGGGATCGGGGGCGGAGCCCTGAGGGGTGCGGGGGCGGAGCCCTCGGGCTGCCAGCCGGAGGCGCCACTGCGAGGTTCGCGGCGTAGCCGCGGGGTTGCTTGCGCCGACGGCGCGCTGCGCGAGGGTGCGGGGGCGGAGCCCCCGGTTCTCCCGCGCCGCAGGCGCGTTACGGGATCCGGGGCGTACCCGCCGGGTGCGGGGCGGAGCCCCGAAGGGGTGCGGGGGCGGAGCCCCCGCGCGCTGCCGCGCCGCGGGCGCGGTCGCGGGGCCCGGGGCGCAGCCCCGGTTTCGGGAAGGGGCGGGGCCGGGGAACAACCCCCACCCCGCTGTCAGTGCACACTGGCACACTCGCCCTCATGCACTGGGCCATCGCCGACGGACCCCACGGCGGAGTCACCGTCGTCCCCGTCGACCCCGAAGGCGCCCCCGCCGGCCCGGTCCTCTCCTACCCCCACCCCGCCGACGCCGTCCGCCACCACCCCACCGCCGACCGCTGGATCTGGCCTTCCACCGCCGCGTTCTACCCCCGTCTCCTCGACGCCGGCATCACCGTCCCCCGCTGCCACGACCTCGAAGCCGCCGAGGCCATCCTCCTCGGCCACGAGGGGATGTGGGGCCTGCCCCGCTCCCTCGCCGCCGCCTGGGCACGCCTCCGCGGGCTCCCCGTGCCGGACGACCCGCCGCCCCGGTCGTTCGGCGGCGAGCCCGAGCCCACCCTCTTCGACGCCGCTCCCGCACGCCCTCACGGCACCGACGACCTGCACGCGCTGCTCGCCGTCCACGCCGCGCAGCAGCGCCGTATCGCCGCTTCCGCCCACCCCCACCGCCTGCGCCTCCTCGTCGCCGCCGAGTCCGCCGGGATGCTCGTCGCCGCCGAGATGCACCGCGCCGGTCTCCCGTGGCGCGCCGACGTGCACGACGCCCTGCTCACCGAGCTGCTCGGCGGCCGGTACCCCGGCGGCCTGGAGCCGCCCCGCCTCGCCGGACTCGCCGACGAGGTGTCCCGCGCGTTCGGCGAGCGGGTCCGCCCCGATCTGCCCGCGGAGGTCGTGCGTGCGTTCCGTAAGGCGGGTGTCAGGCTCACTTCCACCCGCAAGTGGGAGCTGCAGGACATCGACCACCCCGCCGTCGCGCCGCTGCTGGAGTACAAGAAGCTGTACCGGCTGCACACCGCCCACGGCTGGTCCTGGCTGCAGACCTGGGTGCACGACGGCCGGTTCCGCCCCGAGTATCTGCCGGGCGGCGCCATGTCCGGCCGCTGGACCACGCACGGCGGCGGTGCGCTGCAGATCCCGCGCGTCGTTCGCCGCGCGGTGGTCGCCGACGAGGGGTGGCGCCTGGTGGTCGCCGACGCGGACCAGATGGAGCCGCGGGTGCTGGCGGCCGTCTCCCGTGACGCGGGGCTGATGGCGGCGGCGGACGGTACCCGGGATCTGTACGAGGCGCTGGCGGACCGCGCGTTCGCCGGTGGGCGCGCGGAGGCGAAGCTCGCGCTGCTGGGGGCGATCTACGGCCAGACCTCGGGTGATGCGCTGACGTATCTGGCGGATCTGCGCCGCCGTTTCCCCGCCGCGGTGGCGTACGTGGACGAGGCCGCCCGCGCCGGGGAGGAGGGCCGGCTCGTCCGGAGCCATCTGGGCCGGACGTGCGCGCCGACCCGGGCGGCGGACCACGGGGAGGCCGGGCTGCCGCAGGAGGGCGACGGCGACGGGGCGACGGGCCGCGCGGGCGCCGAGGCCCGGGCGCGCGGGAGGTTCACGCGCAACTTCGTGGTGCAGGCCAGTGCGGCGGAGTGGGCCCTGTGCCTGCTGGCGGCGCTGCGCCAGGAGCTGGCGGGGATGCGGGCGGAGCTGGTGTTCTTCCAGCACGACGAGGTGATCGTGCACTGCCCGGCGGCGGAGGCGCCGGCGGTGGAGAAGGCGCTGACGGCGGCGTCCGCGCGGGCGGGGGAGGTGATGTTCGGCCGGACGCCGGTGGTGTTCTCGTTCACGACGGCGGTGGTGCAGTGCTACGCGGACGCGAAGTGACGGTGGTGCAGTGCCGCGCGGACGCGCAATAAAGGAGGGCGGAGGGTGCGGAACACAAGGTAGAACGGTGGCGTGCCAGACACCCCGCCGCAGCAGACCGCACCGCCCGCACCCGCCCCGCACCAAGCCGCCTCCCACGAAGCCCCCGCGCACCACCCGCCGCCCCCCGCCGCCCTGGTCGCCCGGCTCCGGGCCGGCGGCTGTGTCTTCGCCGAGGACGAGGCCCGCCTCCTCGCCGCCGCCTCCTCCACTCCCGCCGGGCTGGAGGCCCTCGTGGCGCGCCGGGTCGCCGGGTGGCCGCTGGAACAGGTCCTGGGCCGGGCGGAGTTCTGCGGGCTGCACATCGCGGTCGAGCCCGGCGTGTTCGTTCCGCGCAGGCGCAGCGAGTTCCTGGTCCGCCACGCCGCGCGAGCGGCAGCCGCCACACCGCACGCCGTCGTGCTCGACCTGTGCTGCGGCTCGGGCGCCATCGGCGCGGCCGTCGCCGCCGCCGTTCCCGGCGTCGAGCTGCACGCCGCCGACGTCGAGCCGGCCGCGGTCCGCTGTGCCCGGCGCAACGTCGGACCGGCCGGCGGCACCGTCTACGAGGGCGACCTGTACGCGCCGCTGCCGGCCCGCCTCCGTGGCCGCGTCGACGTGCTCGTCGTCAACGCGCCGTACGTGCCCACCGCCGAGGTCCCGTTCCTGCCGCCCGAGGCCCGCGACCACGAGCCGCTGACCGCGCTGGACGGCGGCGCCGACGGGCTCGACGTCCAGCGCCGCGTGATCGCGGAGGCCCCGCGCTGGCTGGCGCCCGGCGGGCTGCTGCTGGTGGAGACCAGCGAGCGGCAGGAGGCCCGCACCCGCGCGGCGGTCGCCGTCGCCGGGCTGGAGGCGTCCACGGAGACGTATGCGGACCTGGCGGCGACGGTGGTCACCGGCCGGGCGGGGACGCGGGGGTAGCCGGCGGCGTACGAGGACGCCGGCCACCGCCGCGGGCAGCACGCCGCCTACACGAACCCCCGCACCCGGTGCTGCATGACGCGGTAGGGCCATCCTTCGGCCGTGTTCCACTGGCTCACCGCGAGATGGAGGTTGTCCGGTGTCGAGCCCGGGATCACGTAGCCGCCGTACAACTGCGCCACATGGGAGTCGTCCTCGTTGCCCCACTGGCCGCCCCACACGAGGGTCTGCCGGTGCGCCTCGTACAGGTTGGACGTGGGGGTGTCCATGAGGATGCCGTCGATGCGGTAGTCGGCCTCGTTGAACCAGGTGAGGATCCACTTGCCCGCCATCGGCCGCAGGCACATCTCGCCGAAACGCCCCTCCAGCACGGGAGTCGGCGGATTGCCCCACGCCCAGGCGCCGTTGCGGTAGCCCCACGGCTCGTACGCGCCGGGGTCGGCGATCCGGGCCGACGGCACCCGCTGGAGGATCATCGGCTTGCTGCGGGTGAACTCCGTGGAGAAGACGTAGACGAAGCCGTCGTTCCCCTCCCCCCAGGTGAGCAGCTGGAAGAGCCCGCCGTGCAGGTCGGGGGCGAACTTCGCGCCGGTGTGCACCCAGGTGGCGCCGTTGTCGTCGGAGCGCCAGATCTCCGTCCAGACGACGTTGCCGAGGCCCTTGTTGACCATGGCGTGCAGGTACATGGTCGAGCCGATGGTGATCACGTCGGACGGCAGGACGGTGGAGAAGACGGGGTTGTCGTGCTCGTACGCCCACAGTTGCTGCGCAGCCGCCCCGCCCACGGCGCCGGACCAGGTGACGCCGGCGTCCAGGTCCGTGGTGGTGGAGTACAGCGCGACGGGTGAGCGCCACCAGCCGCCGCCGACGCGCGCCTCCTCGAAGGTGTCGCCGAAGACGAAGAGCATCCGGCCGTCCGGCGTGCGCACCGGGATGCCCAGGTCGGTGGCCTCCATCCGGTACGCGGTGGTGATCCCGGGCCCGGTGAGGTCCCGGATCTTCGTCACCTCCGGCGCCGCGGCTGCGCGGGCTCCGCGCCCGCCGGCCGCCGGTCCCGCCGCCGCCTGTCCGGTCCCCAGCAGTACCCCGCCGCCGACCGCGGCACCCGCCGCCGCTTTGAGGAAACGCGCCCTGCTCATCGGTGCCCGCCGACCGCCTCCGGCCTCGCGATGACTGCCCATGGGCCCTCCCGAAGATCATGAGAAATCGATTTCACGAACTCGGTGACAGAGCCTCCCATCGCGTTACTGCACCGTCAACAACGCCGACACACCCCCGTATGACCGTGCGCGATGAGTTCCGGCGGCCAGGCTGGTCGACACCGGGAGACACCCGCCGCGCCCGGAAGACGGCGGCAGACCCGCACCACGAGGAGTCCGCATGACCGACCAGACACGGCGCGAGCCCGAGCCGGTGCTCCACCCCGACTTCAGCGACCCCGGGGCCGCCGCCACCCCCTGGCCGGCCGCCCGCCGCGAGCTGGAGAGGGCGGGGGTCTTCTGGCTGACGTCCGTACGTCCGGGGGGACGCCCTCACGTCACCCCGCTGATCGGTGTCTGGCTGGACGGCGCCGTGTACTTCTGCACCGGCGCCGGGGAGCGCAAGGCCCGCAACCTCGCCGCCAACCCGCACTGCACCGTCGTCACCGGCGCCAACGCCCTGGACGAAGGGCTCGACGTGGTGGTCGAGGGCGACGCCGTGCAGGTCCGCGACCGCGCCCTGCGCGGCCGGGTCGCGGACGCGTACGTCGCCAAGTACGGCCGTACCGTCACCTCGCCGGAGGGCACGTTCCACGGGCTGCCCGAGTCCGTACGCAGCGGCGAAGGGCCGCTGGTCTTCGAGGTCGTCCCGCGGGTCGCGTTCGCCTTCGCCAAGGGCAAGCCGTTCGGCCAGACCCGCTACCGCTTCCCCGCCGGAGCGCCGGGCGGGGCATGAGCCGGGGCACCGCCGCGGCGCGGCGGCGGGCCCACCGGGTCACGGCTTGCGGCCGACGCCTCCGGCCATCAGACGCTCGAAGAGCTTCAGCTCCGTGCGGACCGGCTTGTCCGGACGCCAGTGCGGAAGTGAGACGACGCCCGGCTCCAGCAGTTCGAGGTCGGTGAAGTACTCCTCGATCTCGGCCACGGTACGGAAGCGGCCGGTGCCCAGGAAGGACAGGAAGGTGTCCTGGAGGGCCTGCGCCTCCTCGCCGACGTCGCAGAAGTGGGTGATCACCAGGTGGCTGCCCGAAGGAACCGCGTTCATGTAGGCGTCCACGATGCCCCGCGGGTCCTCGTCGTCGTGCAGGTGGTGGAGGATGCCGACGAGCAGGATCGCCACCGGACGGGAGAAGTCGATCATCCTGCGCACGTCGGGGTGTTCCAGGATCTCCTGCGGGCGCCGCAGATCGGCGGTGATGACGAAGGTGTCGTCGTTCTCCTGCAGCAGGGCGCGGCCGTGGGCCAGGACGATCGGGTCGTTGTCGACGTAGACGACGCGGGCGCCGGGCAGGTGGCGCTGGGCGACCTGGTGGGTGTTCTCCATGGTCGGGAGCCCGGCGCCGAGGTCGATGAGCTGGTCGATGCCGGCCTCGGCGGTCAGGTAGCGCACCGTACGGCCCAGCGCCTCGCGGTTGAGCCAGGCCAGGTCGTCGATGTGCGGCATCGTCTGCCGCAACTGGTCGGCGACGGCACGGTCGACCTTGTAGTTGTCCTTGCCGCCGAGCACCACGTCGTAGGCCCGGGCGATGCTGGGCCTGGTGGTGTCGATGTCGCCGGGTCCGGGTTTGGCGGCCCGCCCGTTGCCCTCGTCCTGCACAACTGTCCCTCTCTGCCCGGCTGGTGACGTGGGGCACGAGCCTAGTCGCTGCCTCCTGGGCACGCACTCGGGGGTCAACGGCCCCCGGCCAAGGGGCAATTGAGGCTGGCGAGAAGTACGGGTCCGCCTTGACGGCCGGCGCGCGCGCTCAATAGCGTTCCGGGGCATGCCAGCCCCGAACGAACCCGCCACCGAAGAAGAAGCCCTCGTCGTGCAGTTCTTCGCCGACATGGGCACCACCTACGCCGAGATGGTGCCCGCCTTCCGGCGCCATCTGGCCGACGACTGCGTCTGGGCCAACCAGGGGCTGCCGGAGGTCCGCGGCACGGAACAGATCCTGGGCTTCCTCCAGCAGCTCGTCGACCAGACCGGCCTGGAGAGCGTGGGGGGCGAGGTGCTGCGGATCGCCAGCCGGGGCGGCACCGTGCTCACCCAGCGGCACGAGCGCTGGACCGGCAAGGACGGCGCCGTCCTGGTCGAGTCGCTGCCGGTGATGGGCACCTTCGAAGTCGCCGACGGCAAGATCACCTCCTGGCGCGACTACTACGACTCCGCGCTCCTGGCCCACCTGATGGCGGCCGACGCGTGACCGCGCCGGCAGGGAGCCGCCCGGCGGGGCGGTTCGCGGGCAAGACCGCCGTCGTCGTCGGTGCCAGCGAGGGCATCGGGCTGGCCATCGCCGCCGGACTCGTCGAGGGCGGCGCCCACGTCGTCCTGGTGGCCCGGCGCGAGGACACGCTCGCCGAGGCCGCCGCCAAGCTCGGCCCGTCCGCCTCCGGCGTCGCCGGCGACGTGGCCGACGAGGCGACCGCCGCCCGCGCGGTCGCCCACGCCGTCGAGACCCACGGCGGCCTGGACCTGCTGCACTACAACGCCGGCACACTCCTGCCCGGCGACATCGCGGGACAGCCGCTCGACCACGTCGACCGCATGCTCGCGGTCAATCTGCGCGGCCCCATCGCCTTCGTCCGCGAAGCGGCGCCGGAGCTGGCGAAGCGGCCCGGTGCGGCGGTGACGCTCACCTCGTCGGCGACCGGACGGCTGCCCGTGCCCGGCCTCGGCGTGTACGGGGCCACCAAGGCCGCGCTGCACTACCTGGTGTCCACCTGGGCCATCGAGCTGGCGCCCGGCGACATCCGGGTCAACGCCCTCTGCCCCGGCGGCACGTACACGCCGTCGATGTACGAGGCGGCGAAGGCCATACCCGGTCTCGAGGAAGCCACGATCGCCACCAACCTCGTCAAGCGGATGGCCACTCCGGAGGAGATCGCCAGGCCGGCCCTGACGCTGCTGGACAGCGCCGAGAGCGGGTACGTCACGGGCGCCGTCTGGGACATCGACGGCGGCTACCAGCGCGACCGCCGGGCCGGCTGAGACCTCCCGGCGTGCGTCCCGGCCCGCCGGGCCGGGGCGCCGGACGCGCGCCCGAACGCCCGCGGCACCCCGGTGGCCGTACGCCACCGCCTCACCCGTCCTGCTGCGCCGCCACAAGCACCTCGCCCGTCGCCGTGCGGTAGTACAGCACCGACCTCCCCGCCCGCCGCCGGCCCACCAGCCGGGCGTCGAGCAGTACCCGCAGGTGCCGCCCCACCGAGCCGAGGCCCTGCCCGGTGAGCGCCACCAACTGCGTGGTGCTCTTCGGGGTGTCGAGCAGCGCCAGCACCGTCGCGCGTGCCGGGCCCAGGAGCCGGCCCAGCGACTCCGGCGGCGCGGCGGAGCCGGTGTCGGCCAGGGCGCCGGCGCAGGGGTGGACGAGGGCGTAGCGGTGCGGTTCCTCCCAGCAGACCCAGCCGGTGCGGGGCACGACGGGCACGAACAGCAGCCGGGCGCCCGAGATGTCGCGCGGCGGGTAGTCGCGCATGTTGATCTGCAGCCGGCTCGCGCCCAGCCATCGTGTCCCCGGGCGCAGCGCGTCCAGCGCCGCCGCCCAGCCGCCCTGCCCCACCTGCGCGGTGCGCGCGACGATGTCCGCCTCGATGACCCGCCGTCGCCGGGGCCAGTCCGGCAGCACCGTCTCGTGCCAGACCCACTCCAGGACCTCCGCCGCGCGCCGCGGCAGGTCGTCCCGGCGCAGCCGCTCCGGCAGCCGGCCGTCGAGGGAGACGGCGACGTCGGCGCGGGCGTCGTCCGGGGGCGTGGCCCGTATCGCCGCCAGCTCCTCCTCGAAGGACACCCCGGGCGCGCCCGTGGGCGTCGGGGTGAGGAAGCCGGCGTTCCACGGACGCAGCAGCCCCGCCCGGACCAGCTCGTCGGTCACCGGGTCCGCGGCCTGCCGGGCGCGGTAGGCCGGCAGGTGGGCGCCGAGCCAGGCGCGTTCGCCGGGGTGCGAGGGGATGCCCTGCGCCAGGGTCTTCAGGCACGCGAGTGCCTCGGCGAGCGGCGAGACGACGAACCGGCTGCCCGCCAGCGTGTCCGCGTCGACCTGCCACCACCCCACTGTTTCGCCTCCCGGCGAAACTCTAACCTCCGCGTCCCGGTCTCCCCGAAGCTGCCCGGCATGCGCACCTACCGCGAGCTCTTCCGTTCCCCGGAGTTCACGCCGCTCTTCGCCGCCTCCTCCCTCCAGGTCGCCGGGCTGACGATCAGCGGCCTGGCGCTCGGCACCCACATCTACGAGGAGACCGGCTCCCCGCTGCTGTCGGCCCTCGCCATGTTCGGCCCCTCCCTCGCCCAGGTCCTCGGCGCCGCCCTGCTGCTCTCCGCCGCCGACCGGCTGCCGCCACGCGGTGCGATGACCGCGCTCGCCCTGGTCTACGCCGCCGCGGCCGCCGCACAGACCGTGCCGGGACTGCCGGTGTGGGGCGCGTTCGTGATCCTGCTCCTTCTCGGACTGGTCGCCTCGGTGGGCGGCGGGGTGCGCTACGGGCTGCTCAACGAGATCCTGCCGCGCGGCGGGTACCTGCTCGGCCGCTCGGTGGTCAACATGTCCGCCGGTGCCATGCAGATCGCCGGCTTCGCGGTCGGCGGCGTGCTCGTGGCCACGCTGTCCCCCCGCGGCACGCTCCTGGTCGCCGCGGGCGCGTTCCTCGCCGGCGCCGTCGTCGCCCGCACCGGGCTCGGGGCACGCGCGCCACGCGCGGCGGGCCGGCCCTCGGTCGCGGAGACCTGGCGGGTCAACGGGCTGCTGTGGTCCTCGCGGCACCGCCGCGTCCTGTACCTCGCGCTGTGGCTGCCCAACGGCCTCGTCGTCGGCGCCGAGTCGCAGTTCGTGCCGTACGACCCGGGCCGCGCGGGTCTGCTGTTCGCGCTCGCCGCGTTCGGCATGTTCACCGGCGACGTGCTGGCCGGCCGGGTCCTGCCGCCGGCGTGGCGGCCCCGGCTCGGAGTGCCGCTGCTTCTGCTGCTGGCCGTCCCGTACCTGGTCTTCGTGCTGCGACCGCCGATCGCGGTCGCCGCGGTCGGCGTCACCGTCGCCTCGGCGGGGTTCGCCGCCGGCCTCGTCCAGCAGGAGCGGCTGATGGCGCTCACCCCGGAGGAGCTGAGCGGCCAGGCCCTCGGGCTGCACACCTCCGGGATGCTCACCATGCAGGGTGTCTCCGCCGCCCTGGCCGGCGGGATCGCGGAGCTGACCTCGCCGGGGACGGCGATGGCCGCGATGGGGGCGGCCTCGACAGGGACCACGCTGGCCCTGACGCCCGGCCTGCGGGCCGCCGGCACGGCGGCTGCGGACCTGTCCCCGGATGCCGCCGATGGTCCCCGGGACGTGGCCCGGGACCCGGCCCCGCGCCCGTCCGGTGGCGGGGACGGAACGCGGGACCGGGAGCCGGAGGCCGGCCCGGCGCAGGTCAGGCCGCGGGTGCCCCGGGCCAGGTGAAGGTGGCGACCGCGCCCGCGGGCAACTCGTACGTCAGCGACGCGCCGTTCTCCGTGACCGAGAACGTCCGGGCCGAGTCGGTGGCGTTGAGCACGACCGCGGCGCGGGAGCCGTCCGGATTCTCGAAGACCGCGTTCTGCACGCCGCCGGGCCCCTCGGTCGTCGAGCCGACGCGCACGGCGCCGCGGTCGACGAACTTCGCGACGTGCCCCAGCAGGTAGTACTCGGCGTTCTTCGTGACCGTGCCGCCGTCGACCTCGACCACGCCGTTGCAGCGGGTGCCGCAGTGACCGAAGTGCGGCCCGCCCTGCGCGTCGAGGGCGAGATTCCAGATCACCACGGTCTCGGAACCGGCGCGCAGACTGCGGATGACGAGGTTCTCCGTCTGCCACTTCAGCGTGTCGGCGAACGTACGCGAGGCGTCGTCGCTGTCGGTGCCCGAGCACTCGGTGAAGAACACCCGGTGGCCGGCGTCGCGCACCTGCTGCTGCGCCTCGGGGGAGCCGCCGTAGCAGTGGAACGCCGCGCCCTGCACGCGGTCGAGGTCGCCGGTGGCCTGAAGCACCTGAACCGGGTAGTCGGGGCGGTCCCAGTTGTGGTCGTAGACGAAGAGCTGCGTGCCGAGCCCTGCCGCGGCGAGCCTGCTGTCCAGGACGCGCAGGAAGTCGGCCTGTTGGGCCGACGACATGCCCATCGAGGGGTACGAGGTCTCGAAGAGCGGCTCGTTCGCCACCGTCAGGTCGTCGACCGGCACGCCCGCCTCCGCGTACGCCTCCAGCGCCTTGACCAGGTAGTCGGCATAGTCGCCGTAGTGCTCGGGCGCGAGGCTGCCGCCTTCCAGCTTCCCGGAGTCCTTCATCCAGCCCGGCGCCGACCAGGGGGTGGCCATGATGCGGATGTCCGCGTTCACGCCGAGCGCCTGGTTCAGCAGCGGCAGGATCTCGGCGCGGTCGCGGTCGACGGAGAAGAAGCCCGGCTGGTCCTCGTACGAGTAGTAGGGCAGCTCGGCGACGAAGTCGGTGCCGCCGAAGGGCTGGCGCAGGTAGTCGAGGGCGATGCCCTCCGCGCCGGTGCCGAACAGGTCGGTCATCAGCGAGTCCCGCGTGCCCTGGGGCAGTTCGGAGAGCAGTCGCGCGGACGCCTCGGTGACCGACGCGCCCGCACCGGTGAACTCCTGCGCGCGCTCGCCGGCGTCGACGGCGATGTCGGTCTGCTGCGGCGAGCCGTCGAAGGCGGCACCGGCCGCGGGGGCGAGTTTGCTGCTGCCGTCGGCCGTGGTGATCCAGACCTCGGCGGTGGTCTCGGCGGCCTGCGCCGGGCCGGCGAGACCGGAGCCGCCGGCGGCGAGCAGCAGCGTGACGGCCGCGGCGACCGCCCGGGCGGTGCGCGAGCGCGGCAGCCGGGCGTGGTGCGCGGGCCGTGGCCGTCGCGGGAGCCGGCGCGGACGCCGGGGCGGGGCGGGTGCGTCGTGCATGGTGCGGCTCCTTCGGTGTGGGGGGTGACCGCCCGGGCGCGCCGTCGTGGTGGGGGGACGCCGTGCGGGGCACGCGGCGGCGGGCCCGGGCGGAGTGCGGTGGCGTACGGGTTACGCCGCGCGCGGCACCGCCGCGCGGTGGCCGCGGATCAGCTCGGCGTAGCGCCGGCCGCTGCTCTTGACGGTCCGCCGCTGGGTGGCGTAGTCGACGTGGACCAGGCCGAAGCGCTTGTCGTAGCCGTACGCCCACTCGAAGTTGTCCAGCAGCGACCAGGCGAAGTACCCCGCCAGCGGCACGCCGCGGCGCACCGCCTCGGCGCAGGCGGCGAGGTGTTCTTCCAGATAGCGGGTGCGCTCCGGGTCGTCGATCTGCCCGTCGGGACCGACCGCGTCGGGGTAGGCGGAGCCGTTCTCGGTGACGTACAGGCAGCGGGCACGGTAGTCGTTCGTCATCCGCTCCAGCGTCTTCGTCAGCCCTTCGGCGTGCACCTCCCAGCCCATCGCGGTGCGGCGCACGCCGGGCAGATCGACCTGGCGCGCGTACGGCAGCGGCCCGTCCGGGTCGTCGGCGACGACGTTGCGGAAGTAGTAGTTCAGGCCCAGCCAGTCCAGCGGCGCGGCGATGGTCTCGGCGTCCCCGGGGCGTTCGGGGAGGTCGACGCCGTACAGCCGGCGCATGTCCTCGGGGTAGCCGCGGCCGTGGACCGGGTCCATCCACCAGCGGTTGACGTGGCCGTCGGCGCGCGCGGCGGCGGCCACGTCCTCGTCGCGGTCGGAGGCCGGCTCGCAGTGCGTGAGGTTGTTGACCAGCCCGATGCGCGCCCCCGGCACGGCGGCGCGCAGCGCCGCGACGGCAAGGCCGTGGCCGAGGTGCAGGTGGTACGAGGCCCGTACCGCCGCCGTCAGATCGGTGAGCCCCGGCGCCATCCGGCCCTCCAGATGCCCGATCCAGGCGGAGCACAGCGGCTCGTTGAGCGTGGCCCAGTCGGTGATCCGGTCGCCGAGCCGGCGGGCCACCGCGTCCGCGTACGCCGCGAACGCCTCGGCGGTCTCACGCTCCGCCCAGCCCCCGCGGTCCTGCAGTGCCTGCGGCAGGTCCCAGTGGTAGAGCGTCGGGAAGGGCGTGATGCCGGCTTCCAGAAGGGCGTCGGTGAGCCGGTCGTAGAAGGCGAGCCCCGCCTCGTTGACGGGTCCGTCGCCGCCTGGGACGACACGCGGCCAGGCGATCGAGAAGCGGTACGCCCCGGCGCCCAGCCGGCGCATCAGCGCGATGTCCTCGGGCCAGCGGTGGTAGTGGTCGCAGGCGACGTCGCCGGAGTCGCCGCCGTCGACCATGCCGGGCGTGTGCGAGAACGTGTCCCAGATCGACGGGGCGCGCCCGTCCTCGCGTACGGCGCCCTCGATCTGGTAGGCGGCGGTGGCGGTGCCCCAGACGAAGTCGGCCGGGAGGAGGTCGAGGTGCAGGTCGGTCACGGAGTTCCTTTCGGACGGGGTCACTTGACGGCTCCGGCGGTCAGCCCGGCGACGAGATAGCGCTGGAGCAGCAGGAAGCCGGCGACGACGGGGAGGCTGACGACGAGGGAGGCGGCCATGACCTGATTCCAGTACACCTCGGTCTGGGTCGCGTACCCCTGCAGCCCGACGGAGAGCGTGCGGGTGACGTCGTTGGTCATGACCGAGGCGAAGAGCACCTCGCCCCAGGCGGTCATGAACGAGTAGATGGCGACGGCGACGATCCCGGGGACCGCGGCCGGCACCACGACACGGAAGAGCGCCTTCAGCGGCCCGCAGCCGTCGACGAGCGCCGCCTCGTCCAGGTCGCGGGGGATGGAGTCGAGGTAGCCGACGAGCATCCAGATCGAGAAGGGCAGGGTGAAGGTCATGTACGTGAGGATCAGGCCGCCACGGGAGCCGTAGAGGGCGATCCCCGTGGTGTTCCCGATGTTGACGAAGATCAGGAACAGCGGCAGCAGGAACAGGATGCCGGGGAACATCTGGGTGGACAGCACCGTGACCGTGAAGATCCGCTTGCCGCGGAAGCGGTAGCGGCTGACCGCGTACGCGGCGAAGATCGCGACGACGACCGAGCAGCCGGTCGCGGCGCCCGCCACGATCAGTGAGTTCAGGAAGTAACGGGCCAGCGGCACCGTGTCCCAGATATCGAGATACGGCCGTATGGTCAGCCCGCGGGGAATCCACCGGAACGCCCCGGTGACGTCCTCCAGGGGCTTGAGCGAGCTGCTGAGCATCACGTACACGGGCGTGACCGCGAAGACCGTCAGCAGCGTGAGCACGACCCGCCGGGTCCAGACGAACGACCGCGGCGGCGCGGTGGGGGAGCTATGCACGGGCCGCCTTCCTTCCCCGGGAGGTGAGCAGCAGGTAGCCGGCCGTGACGACCAGCAGGAAGAGCAGCAGCAGCACGGACATGGCCGAGCCGGCGCCGAAGTTCCAGGTGACGAAGGACGACTGGTAGATGTGGAGGGAGATGATGTCCGCGGACTCCGGCGCCGACTTGCCGAAGAGGATGTAGGGCACGTTGAAGTCGTTGAACGTCCACAGGAACAGCACGAGGACCAGCACCTGGTTCACCGGCCGCAGCGACGGCAGCGTGACCCGGCGGATCTGCTGCCAGATCCCGGCGCCGTCGAGCGCGGACGCCTCGTACACCTCGCGCGGGATGTTCTGCAGCGCGGCGGTGAGCACCAGGAAGGCGAACGGCCAGGTGCGCCAGACCGAGACGACCACGAGCGAGACGAACGCGTTGTCGCCGATCAGCCAGAACGCCGGCTGGTCCGTCAGCCCCAACTGGTCGTGGATCACGTGGTTCACCAGGCCGTTGTCCCGCTGGAGCATGAACGACCAGGTGATGACGGCGGTGTAGACGGGCAGGGCGTACGGGGTGAGGAAGAGGGCGCGCAGCAGCCCGCGGCCCCGGAAGGAGTCCTGCATGAGGATCGCCGCGGTGACGCCGAACAGCCAGGAGAGACCGACCGCGAGCACCGTGAACGCACAGGTGATGAAGAACGAGCGCAGCAGCGCCTCGCCCACGGGGGCGTCGACGTCGACGGCGATACGGAAGTTGTCCAGGCCGGCCCAGGGCGCGGAGCCCCAGTCGCGGATGTAGTGCTGGGTCAGCTCCTTGAAGCTCATCACCACGCCGACGGCCATCGGCACCAGGTGGATCAGCAGCTCCAGCAGCAGGGCGGGCAGCAGCAGAAGGTACGGCAGGGCGCCTCGCCGTACGCGGCCGGTGCGGCGGCGTTTGCGGGCGGCACCCCGGCCGGCGGGCGGCTTGTCGCCGGGGCCGGCCGTGGGCGTGTCGAGAGCGGTCGCGGTCATCCGGGGCCGCTCACTTCTGCATCTGCTGCTGGGCCTCGGCCAGCCGCTTCCGGACCGACTCCGTCGTCACCTCGTCGCCGGCGGCGGCGTCCGCGAACAGCTCCTTCATCGCGTCGCCGACGAGGGTCTCGAACTGCGCCTCGTCCGGTACCTGCGGCAGCGGCGCGGAGGTGGAGGACAGCACCTCGCGCAGCACGGTCAGGTCGGTGGTGCTGAACGCCTGGTCCTCCTGAGCCTCCTTGACCGGCGGGATGGAGCCGTAGGTCTCGTTGAGGATCTGCTGCTCCTCGGTGGAGGTCATGAACTTCACGAAGTCCAGGGCGCCGTCGAGGTTGTCGGTGTTCTCGAAGACGGCGATGTTGATGCCGGCGACCATGGAGTTGACGTTCCGTCCCTCCGGCGGGTTCTCGCTCTGCATGGGTACGGGCGCGACGCCGTACTCCTCGGGCTTCATGCCGTGCGCCTTGAGCGAGCTGCCGGCGGCCTGCCACAGGAGCATGCCGACCTTGCCGGTGGCGAGGTCCTTGACCGACTGGTTCTGGGCGTACTCGGCGTTGCCGACCGCGGCGATCTTGTCGTTGGCGAGGAAGTCGACGTACTGCTTGACCGCGGCGACCGCCTCGGGGCTGTCGAACGTGGGGTTGCCCTCGGCGTCGAAGAAGTCCGCGCCGTGCTGCTTGCCGAAGACGAAGGCGTGGTGCGCGTTCTCCACCGGGTTGCCGCCCTCGACGGCCACGCCGTACGTGCCGTCCTTCGTGAGCCTCTTGCCGACCGCGACGAAGTCGTCCCAGGTGGCGGGCGGCCCCTTGATGCCGGCGTCCTCGAACATCTGCTTGTTGTAGTAGAGCGCGTACGAGAGGGAGTACAGCGGCACCGCCGCCGGGTCCTGGCCCTCCGCACCCGCGGCGGCCAGCGCCGAGGGGACGAACCGGTCCCTGCCGCCGATCTTGTCCAGCGTCTTGTCGTCCCACGCCAGCAGGCCGTCGCTCGCCTGCAGGGAGGCGGACCAGGTGTTGCCTATGTTGAGCACGTCGGGGCCCTGACCGGAGGAGGTGGCCGCGAGGATCCGGTCCAGCAGGCTGTCCCAGGGGACGACTTCGAGCTTGACGTCGATGCCCGTCTTCTTCTCGAACTTCTCGATCTCCGGGGTCAGCACCTCCTTGTCGTGCTCCAGGCTCGTGCCCTGGTTGCTCGCCCAGTAGGTCAGCTCGCCGGGCTTGTCGTTGCTGCCCTCCGAGCTGGTCGAGCTGCCGCCGCCGCACGCTGCGGCGGTCACGCTGAGGGCGGTGGCGAGTGCGGCGGTCGCCGCCAGGCGGATTCTGCGCATGGTCGTGAGGCCCCTCTCCGGGCGCATGACTTGAGGCTGTGAACGCGGCGCGCGCTTAATTCAGGGCGTGAGTTAAGTAGTGAGAGAAGTCCCCGTCAACCCTTCTCACACGGGTTTCCCGGCACGTATCTTTCCTCCGGGAAGGAGCCACATGGCGAGAAACAACGGCCGTACCGTGCGCGACCTGCGCCGCAGCAACCGCGCCTCGGTGCTGCACCACCTGTACTTCGAGGGACCGCTGAGCCGCCAGGAGTTGGGCCCGGTCACCGGGCTCAGCTCCGGGTCGATCAGCAACGTCGCCGCGGAACTGATCGCGGAGGGGGTGCTGGAGGAGGCGGGCGCGGTCGACTCCGACGGCGGGCGGCCCCGCACCCTGCTGCGGGTGGCGCCTTCGTGCGGGCACATCGCCGGCGTCGACGTCGGCGAGACCCGGGTGCGGGTGGAGCTGTTCGACCTGGCCCGTACCGAACTCGCGCGCGCCGAGCGCCCGCTCGCCGACGGCGGCCGGGACGCCGGACAGGTCGTCGCGCACATCGCCGACGGGCTGGCCGCGGTGCTCGCCGACACGGACGTGGCCGCCGGCCAGCTCCTCGGCGTCGGCCTCGGCGTCCCCGGCATCGTCGACCGCGAACCGGCCCGCGGCGGCGCGGTGGTGTACGCGCAGACCATCGACTGGGACGCCGTGCCGCTGGAGGCGATGCTGCGGACGGCGGCCACCGGCCTGGAGGAGGTGCCGTACATGGTGGCCAACGGCGCCAAGACGCTGGGCCAGGCCGAGATGTGGTTCGGCGCCGGACGCGGCGCGCGCAACGCCGTCATCGCGCTGATCGGCTCCGGCGTCGGCGCCTGCGTCGTCACCGACGGCACCGCGTACGGCGGCTCCTCCAGCGGGGCGGGGGAGTGGGGACACACGACGATGCAGATACGCGGCCGGCGCTGCCGGTGCGGCGCCCGCGGCTGCCTGGAGGCGTACGTCGGGGCGGAGGGCATGCTGCGGCGCTGGCGGGACGCGGGCGGCGAACCGGTCGCCGCGGACGAGGAGTCGGCGCTCGCCGAGCTGATCGCCGCGGACGACCCGGCGGCCCGCGCGGTGCTGGACGAGACCGCCGAGTACCTCGGCGCGGGCATCGCGGACCTCGTCAACCTCTTCAACCCGGAGCGCATCGTCCTCTCCGGCTGGGCCGGCCTGCTCGCCGGCCCGCGGCTGCTGCCCGCCGTACGCGGGGCCACCGCCATGTACGCGCTGCGCTACCCCGCGGCGCGCGCGGCGATCGAGCTGGGCGAACTCGGCACGGACGCCGTCACCGTCGGCGCCGCGACGCTGCCGCTGAGCCGCTTCCTCGACGCGGGCGGCACGTCACACCGCGACCCCGCGCCGGCCCCGGCACGCTGACGCCACCCGAAGCGGCGGGGGAGGACCGCCGCGGCGCGGCCCTCGGTCCGGGCGCGAGGAGAGGCCCCGTCCGTCCGCGGCGCCGCGGGCATGCGAACGGCGGCCGGACCGGGGCATCCCCGTCCGGCCGCCGCCGCGCGGTGCGTCAGTGCCCGGTCACTCCACCGTCACCTGCACCTCACCGGTCGTCAGATCCCCGGTGTCGTCCGTGACGGTCAGATGGGCGGTGTACGTCCCCTTCCTGGTGTACGTGTGCGTCGCCGTCGCCTCACCGTCGGCCGTCGCGTTGTCGCCGAAGGCCCAGTGGTACGACTCGGCCGTACGCCCCTCCGGCAGCGTCACCGCACCGTCGAAGGAGAACTCGGCCGGCGCCGTCCCGCTCTCCGGCGAGGCCGTCACCGTCACCTTCGCCGCCGACTCCTTCTCCGCGCCCCGGCCGTTGAAGTGCAGCCAGTCCAGCGCCACCAGGTCGGGGCTCGTCGGCGTCCACTCCGGGTTGGTGAAGACCACGTAGACCTTCTCCACCCCGCCCGGGTCGGCCAGCGGCACCGTGGGCGAGATCACGTTGGCGAAATCGCCCGTGTTCGGGATCGTCGCCTTGCCCAGCAGCTCGCCGTCAGGCGCGTTCGCGCGGAACTCGACGTCGCCGCCGAGCCCGCCGGAGGAGGCGCCGACCGTCACCGAGTCGATCCCGCTCGGGGTCCCCGGATCCAGCACGATCCAGTCGCCGTGCTCGATCTCGCCGAGCCGCTTGCCCCCGGAGGAGTCCTCCCGGGACAGCGTCTCCACGCCGCCGTTCTCCCCGCCGGTGCCGTTGAAGTGCTCGGCCTCGCGGAACTTCTGGCGCAGGCTCAGCGAGTCGGAGCCGACCAGGCTCGGCACGCCGTCGGCGCCCTGGTCCTCGTACTGCGCGCTGATGCCGTAGTAGAGGTTCTGGCCGGGACCGTGGCTGTCGCCCGGGTCGGTCTTGAACTCGCCCTCGCAGCCGGTCAGGTTGTCCAGCGGGTGCAGGTGGTCGTCGTGCCCGAGCTGCGTCTGCACCACGACGCGCGAGCAGTCGATCTCGCCGTCCTCCGCGTCGGTGACCTCCACCTTGTACGGAACCGTGTCACCGAAGTCGAACGCGGTGCCGTTGGCCGGCGTCGTGACCTTCACCTCCGGCCGGGTGTTGCCGACGGTCACCTCGTGCACCGCCATCGCCGTGCGCTCCGGCGGGCCCTCCACCGTCAGCCGGGCGTTGAACCGGCCCTCCTCGGTGTAGGTGTGCGTCGGATGGGGGTCGGTGGAGTCGGTCGTGCCGTCGCCGTCGAAGTCCCAGGCGTAGGTGATCGGGTCGTCGCCCGGCGAGTGCGAGCCCTCCGAGGAGAACTCCACGGTCAGCGGCGCGGGGCCGGAGTCCGCCGACGCCGTCAGCTTGGCCACCGGAGGCCGGCCCTCGGCGACGTAGTCGATGCGGTAGATGCCCGCGTTCTCGTTGCTGCCGCCGCGGCCGGTGCCGCTGCCCTCGCCGAAGTCGATGACGTACAGCGACCCGTCCGGGCCGAAGTGCGCGTCGAAGGGCTGGACCCAGTCCATGTCGGCGAAGATCCCGTTGATCGAGTGCAGGTCGCCCTTCTTGGCGGGCGCGAACCTCGGGTCCTCGAACCGCTGGTCCTTCTCCTGGAAGGAGAAGGTCTTGAACCACCTGCGGGTCAGCTCGTAGTTGATCCACTTCCCCTCGAAGTACTCGGGGAACTTGTACGGGCTGTCGTTCTTCGGGTCGTAGTCGTAGACCGGGCCGCTCATCGGGCCGCCGCCGCCGGTGCCCAGCTCGGGGAACTCCTCGGAGGCCGAGTAGGCGTACCAGACCGTGGCGGGCTGCGCGGGCGGCAGTTCGGTCTTGCCGGTGTTGTTCGGCGAGTCGTTCACGGGCGCGGAGCAGTCGAACTTCTCTCCCGCCTCGCCGGTGGCGAAGTCGAAGTCGTTGAACGGCGTGTTGTTTCCGATGCAGTACGGCCAGCCCTGGTTGCCCGCCTTCGTGATCCGGTTGTACTCCACCGTCCCCTCGGGACCGCGGTTCGGATCGGCGCCGCGCGCGTCGGGTCCGTAGTCCGCGACCAGCAGGGCGCCGGAGAGCGGGTCGGTGGTGATGCGGAACGGGTTGCGGAAGCCCATCGCGTAGATCTCGGGACGGGTCTTCGCCTCACCCGGCTTGAAGAGGTTGCCCTTCGGGACGGTGTAGCCGCCGCCGTTGGTGGGCTTCACGCGGAGCACCTTGCCGCGCAGGTCGTTGGTGTTGCCCGCGGTGCCCTGGGCGTCCCAGGCGCGCCGGCCCTCCCGCTCGTCGATCGGCGTGAATCCGCTGGACTCGAACGGGTCGGTGTTGTCGCCCGTGGCGACGTACAGGTTGCCCTTGGCGTCGAAGGTGATCGAGCCCGCCATGTGCACGTTGGCCCGGCCCTCACCGCGCCAGGTGGGGATCGTCAGCAGCACCTTCTGTGAGTCCGGGTCGGCGGTGTCCCCCTCCATGGTGAAGCGGGACAGGTTGATGTGGTTCTCCTCCTTGTCGGAGTGCAGGAGGTAGACCCAGTTGTTCTTCGCGAAGCCCGGATCGAGGGCGAGTCCGAGGAGACCGTCCGACTGACTGGTCATCTCGGGGGTGTAGTCGAAGTCCAGGGCGGTGGTGACGTTGAGCGTCTCCTGGTCGACGACCTTCAGCTCACCCGTGCGCTGGGCGTAGAACACCCGCCGGTCGGGGGCGACGGCCAGCTCGAACGGGTCGGCCAGGTCGTCGGAGACCAGCGCGGTGCGCTGGAAGTTCCCGGTCTGGGTGGCCGAGCAGTCGCCGGGCGCGTCACCGGCGGCCCAGCGGATGCCGCCGAGCAGGTGCTGGAGGAACAGCGGCTCGTCGAAGGACGAGGCGTCGTGGCCGCCGGCGGTGAACCACGACCGGCCGCCGTCGTACTTCTGGCACCACGAGAACGGGTGGTCGACGCCCTCGTCCAGGCCGGTGATGCCGTCGCGCACCTTGATCTGCGCGAGGGTGTGCACCTTGCCGGTGGGATTGGCGCGCCAGTTGTACCACTCCTCGTGGCGCTCCCAGAGCTGCGGCAGGCCCTTGGTGGAGGGATGGGCGTTGTCCAGCACCTTGATCCGGCCGGTCTGCGGCACGGGGTGCTGGTCGAAGATCGCTCCGACCAGGCCCTCGTACCAGTCCCAGTCGCGCTCGCTGGCGGAGGCGGCGTGCAGGCCGAGCCAGCCCCCGCCGGCCTGAATGTACGACTGCAGCGCGGCCCGCTGGTCCGCGTCGAGCAGATCGCCGCTCTCCGGCGTGGAGTTGGTGTTGTTGAAGAGGACCGCCTCGTAGTTCGCGAGGTTCTCCTCGGTGAATGCGGCGGCGTCGTCGGTCGCGTCGACCTCGAACCCGTGCTCCTCGCCGAGCTTCTCGACGGCCTCGACGCCCGCCGGGATGGAGTCGTGGTAGAAGTTCGTCACCTTGGAGAAGACCAGGACCCGGAAGCCGGCTTCCTCGTCATGCGGGGCGGCCGTCGCCGAGGCCGTGCCCAGGAGCAGCGCCAGCAGCGCGGCCAGGACGGCGACGGGTGACAGGGGTGGTCTGGCTAGGCGTCTCATAGTGCTCCCAGTCGTGCCGGAACGCGGGCGCGTCGGAGGACGGGCCCGCTTCGTTGAGGCGTAGAAAGCGCTTGCTGACGGTGCCCTGACAAAGTAAGCCCTTACCCACAGGTGGTCAACGGTCGTGCGCGCACCGGCATCCGCCGGCTTCGGGGCGTACGGGGACGGGGGGACCGGCGCGGGGTGGCGCGCCGGCCGCCCCCTCCGCGGCCGGCACGCCACCCCGCCCCCCGCGTCACCGCGCGTTCAAGATCTTGTCGCCGGGTATCCTCACAGCATGGGCGACGACCTGAGCGCGGCGGCGGCCAAGGGCTGGGCGGTGCGCTGGGAACTGCAACGGGAGCAGCGCGAGACCGGCCGCGAAGAGCGGTTCACCGTCGTCGGCGACCTTGTGGAGCTGGTCACCGACGGCCACGACCGCCCCGCCGTCCTCGACCTCGGCTGCGGCACGGGCTCGCTGGCCGCCCGGCTCAAGCGCCGGATGCCCGCGCTCGACGTCGTCGCCGTCGACGCGGACCCCGTGCTCCTCGGCCTCGGACGGCGGATGCACGGCACGCAGATCCGCTTCGTCGACACCGTGATCGGCGGCATCCGCTGGCAGGACGACCTCGATCTCGACCGCCCCCTGGACGCCGCGGTGTCGGCGACCATGCTGCACCGCCTGCCCGAGCGCCTGCTGCTGGAGGTCTACGGCCGGCTGCACACCCTGCTCCGCCCCGGCGGGCTGCTGGTCAACGCCGACCGGCTGCCCCCGGAGGACGCGGCGGTCGCGGAGCTGGCCGGCGAGGTCGGCCGCCGGCTGGCCGAGCGGCACCGGATGCCGGGCGGCGAGGACTGGTCGTCGTGGTGGGACGCCGCGGCCGAGGCGCCGGAGCTGGCCCGGCTCTTCGCCGAGCGGCGCCGCCGCGGTCCCGCCCCCGGCGGGGAGAACGGGCTGAGCCTGGCGCGCCACGTGGACCTGCTGGAGAAGGCGGGCTTCGGGGCGGTCGGCACGGTGTGGCAGAGCGGCGACAGGTGCGTGCTGGTGGCGGTCCGCGGCGAGTAGTACCTGATACCGCGGCTACGGCCGGCCGGGGCTTGGTTGGAGAAATAGGCCGTCCCGGCGGCGGTGCCGGTGTTCGGCGTCGACACCACCGGCTACGGCAAGGCGTCGATCGACACCGCCCGGCCCGGGCGGTACGAGATCGGGGGCTTCTCCGACGCGCTGTTCCGCATGGTCGGTCTCCTCAGCCGGGACCGCGCCACCGGCTGGCCCTGGGAGAACCGGCCGTAGTCCGTGCGGCCCTTCGCTGCCTTCGGGCGGCGGAGGGCCGCTCGGGCAAGGGGGCGTACGCGGCACGGGCGTCAGCCGGCGGCACCCGGTGCGTGTTCCGCGGCCCACCGGCGGAGGCGCGGTGGCAGCCAAGCACGACCGGCCGCTCAAGTGCCCCCCCGCAAGCGGTCAACCGCACACGGCGCGCGACTGGCGCCAGATGGCCGCGGCTTCGGCGGCACCGGTCATCGAGGCCCCGGGGTGCGGAGGGCGGACGGTGTCTCTGATCAGCGCACCGCGGTCGGTCCTGGCACCGGGCAGGACAGCAGGCTCAGGCCGCGGTGGCGAGCTGTCCGGGGCGTACCGCGCGTCGGGGCGCGACCACGGCGCCGGTCGGCAGCAGTTCACCGGTGTCGTCGAAGACGATCGTGCCGTTGCACAGCAGGCTCCAGCCCTGCTCGGGGTGGAAGGCCACGGTCTGCGCGGCGTCGCGGTCAGGGCGGTCGGCGGCGGGGCACTCGGGCCGGTGGGAGCACATCGGACACCTCTTGGTCGGGAGGCGGCGGCCCTGCCGGGCCGCCGGTGGCGGTGTGGAGCCGTCTGGAGGGTGAGACCCGGCGGGCGCCGGGAACTCATCGCCCATCCTCAGGAAAGCACCGCCGGGTTGAGTCCCGGTCCGTGCGCGGTCACAGTCGCGTCTCAGCGTCTCAGCGTCTCAGCGCCTCCGGCCGCACGCCGCCCCGTACCGGCCCGCCGTCCGCGGCCGGTACGGGGCGTGCCCGTGCGTCGGGCCGGCGTCAGCCGCGCGGCGGACGCCGGCCCGTGTCAGCCGCGCCGCTCGTCGTGCTTGTCCAGGTCGGGATTGCCGGTGACCGCCCGTTCCGCGCGGGCCAGCTCGCTGCGGCGGTAGGAGTACGTGAAGTACACGACCATCCCGATGGCGAACCACACGCCGAACCGCACCCAGGTCTCCCACGCCAGGAACGTCACCAGCCAGATGGAGAAGCCCACCCCCACCAGCGGCACGATCGGCATCCCCGGGCAGCGGAACGTCCGCGGCAGGTCCGGCTGCCGGTAGCGCAGGACGATCACCGCGACGCAGACGACCACGAACGCCAGCAGGATGCCGATGTTGGTCAGCTCCGCGGCCTCACCGATCTGCAGGAAGCCCGCGATCAGCGCCGAGCCGGCGCCCACGATCCACGTCACCCGTGTCGGCACGTGCCGCGTCCGGTGGGTCTTGGCGAACCACTTCGGCAGCAGCCCGTCGCGGCTCATCGAGAACCAGACGCGGGTGACGCCCAGCATGAAGGTGAACATCACCGTCAGGATGCCGATGATCGCACCCACCGCGATCAGGTTCGCCAGCCAGCCCAGGCCGACCGACTCGAACGCCGTGGAGAAGCCGCTCTCCGCGTCGATGCCCTTGTAGTTCTGCATCCCCGTCAGCACCAGGGTCGCGGCCACGTACAGCAGCATCGAGATCGCCAGCGAGTAGAGGATCGCCTTCGGCATGTGCCGCTGCGACTCCTTCGACTCCTCGGCCGCCGTCGACATCGCGTCGTAGCCGAAGACCGCGAAGAACACGGTTGCCGCGCCGGTGAACGCGCCGCCGACGCCGTAGGGGAAGAAGGGGTTGTAGTTGGCGGTGTCGATGTGGAAGACGCCGACCAGGATGACGACGAGCACCACCGCGACCTTCAGCACCACCACGACGGTTTCGAAGCGCGCCGCGTTCTTGATCCCGAGAGTCAGCAGATACGCCACCAGCAGGCACAGCACGACCGCGAACAGGTCGACCCGGTGCCCCTCGCCGGTGCCGGGGGCGCCGAGCATCCACGCGGGCAGGTCGGCGCCCAAGTTCTCCATCAGGAAGGAGAAGTAGCCGGAGATGCCGATGGCCACCACCGCGACGATCGCGGTGTACTCCAGCAGCAGATCCCAGCCGATGAACCACCCGGCGAGTTCGCCGAGGACCGCGTAGCCGTACGTGTAGGCCGAGCCGGCCTTGGGGATCAGGCCGGCGAACTCGGCGTACGACAGGGCCGCCGCCGCGCTCGCCACCCCCGCGATGAGGAAGGAGACGAGCACGGCGGGGCCCGCCGTGCCGTTGGCGACCGCGCCGGCCAGCGCGAAGATGCCCGCGCCGATGATGCCGCCGACGCCGATCGCCGTGAGCTGCCACAACCCGAGGACCCGGGTGAGCTGTTCGCCGCTGTCACCTTCGGCGGCCTCGATCTGCTCGATGGGCTTGCGGCGCAGTACGCCGTCGGTGCTCCAGAGCCCTGCCATGGTGCGTCCTCTCCGTCGAGGGCGTTCGGTGACAAGGGAGCACGATGACGCATGTGGCGCCTTTCAGGAAGAGCGCCGGGTTTCCGCCTTGAAGACCCAGGCGTGCCGGCCGGCCCTGCGGGCCGCCGCGGGCACCTCGATGACCAGCGCGCCCTTCTCGGTGCGCCAGTTCAGCGGACGTCCGCCGTAGCCGAGCATCGTGATCCTGTCGCCGGATCTGACGGGCACCGGTGCCTCGACGACCAGCCGGGAGGAGGGTGCGGCGAGCGAGTGGATGTAGAAGGCGTCGCGGGTCATGGTGAACCGCAGGTCCTCGCCGAGCTGCGCCATGCGCGACCAGTAGGTGGTGCCGTAGATCGCCTCGCCGTTGACCCGCAGCCACTCGCCGGTCTCGCGCAGCCGCCGCTCCATGATCTCGGGGATGGTGCCGTCGGCCCGCGGGCCGATGTCGAGGAGGAAGTTGCCGTTCTTGCTGACGATGTCGACGAGGCTGTGCACGACCTCCTCGGTCGTCATGTAGGCGTCGTCGGGGGTCTCGGCGTTGTAGCCGTAGGACCGCGGGTCGAGACCGCGGCTGGCCTCCCACTTGGCGACGACGGTGTTCTCGTACACCTCGTATTCGGGCGTGGTGAAGTCGTGCGGGCCGATGCCGGAGCGGTTGTTGACCGTCACCTCGATGGGGCGCGGCCGGTTCTTGGCGTGGTTGAAGAACTCGGCGAGCACCCGGTGGCTGTCGTTGTCGCCGCCGATGTCGCACCACATGATCTCGGTGTCGTAGTCGTGGATCAGCTCCAGCATCTGCCGCGCCTGGTAGTCGCGGACGTAGTCCTGGCCCGCGGTGTAGCCGGTGTACGGCACGGGCTCCAGCGTGTACGGGTTGCGCGGGGCGTGGCCGTACCACGGGTTGTCCGGGTTGAACCACTCCGGCATCGAGAAGTACAGCCCGCAGTGCAGGTCCGGGGTGTACCTGCGGGACGCGTCGAACAGCTCCCGGATCAGGTCGCGGCGGGGGCCCATCGCGACCGAGTTGCGGGTGGAGAGCTTGGTGTCCCACAGCGCGAAGCCCTCGTGGTGCTTGGAGGTGAGCACGTGGTACTGCGCGCCCGCGTCCCGGAACAGCTCGACCCAGGAGCGCGGGTCGAAGCGCTCGGCACGGAACATCGGGATGAAGTCGTCGTACGCGAAGTCCTCCCCGTACACCTCCCGGTGGTGCGCGTGCGTCGGGTTGTCCGGGTCGTTCATCTGCTGCCAGTACCACTCCGCGTACTGCTTGCCGACCGGCGCCCAGGCGGGCACGGAGTACACGCCCCAGTGGATGAAGACGCCGAACTTGGCGTCGTTGTACCAGTACGGCGCCTGGTGGCTGCTGAGCGAGGCGTCGGTCGGCTCGAAGTCGGGCACCCCGAGGGTCAGCGGCCGGGTGACCTCGGCGGCGGTGCCGCCCCGGCCGGTGGCAACGACGCGGCCGTCCTCCACGGTGCCCGGCGCCACGCCCGCGCGGTTGCGGATCCCGACCGTGACACGCGCCTGCTCGCCGGGGCCGAGGCGGGGCACGGAGACGGGTGCGACGGTGCGGGCGCCCTCGGTGTCGACGGTGACCGACAGGCCGTCGCGGGCACCGATCCACACGGCGCCGGCGTTGATCAGCGTGGCCTCGACGGACTGCGCGCCGGAGCGTTCCAGCGAGGTGGTGGTCGAGCGGACGTTGCGCAGCGCGACGGCGCGCCCCTCGGCCACCGGCTGCAGGGAGAGCGCGAAGACGTGCAGGGCGGCCTTGTCCGGCTCGGCCGGGTTGATGGTCGGCAGGGTGAGCGCGACCGCCTCGCGCACCGGGTCGAGGCCGAGTTCGACGACGGCGATGGACACCTGGTGCGGGTCCTTGGCCCCGTCGGGTCCGTAGCGGTACGGGGCGGTGAGCGAGCCGCCGCCGGAGTACCAGTCGGGGGCGGACAGGCCGGCGGTCGCGGTGCTGCCGTCCGCGTAGTGCACGGTGGCCGCGCCGGAGGCGGTGCCGTACGAGGAGGACGCGAGGAACAGCACGCTCAGGTAGTGGCCCGGGGGCAGTTCGACGCGCTGCCCCATGGCGACGATGTTGTTGGCGGCTCCCGCGTCCGCGCCGGGGAAGTCGAACGGGAAGCCGTCGACCTCGATCGGCCCCGCGGGCAGCTCCTCGCCGGGGTAGGTGTAGCCGCTGCCGTCGAAGTCGCCGCCGCGCGCGTCGGCGGTGTCGACGCCGTCGTTGTCGAAGAGGCCGGTCAGCGCCACCGGTACGGGATCCGGGACCCGGCCCCAGTCGTCGGCCGCCGCGGTCTCGTCCGCTCCCGCGGCCGGGCCCGGAGGTGCGGCGGCGGTGGGCGTGATGCCCAGCGTGGAGCCCGCCGCGGCTCCGGCGCCGATCGCCAGCACGTGCCGTCGTGCAAACCCGTTCATCCCCATCTCCCTCAAGGACCTTGATCCATCCGATGTCTATGGGAGTTCAGCCAGAATCAAGCGCTTGCTGGGGGAGGAACGTAGAGATTCATCGGATGAACGTCAAGACGCGGCGCACCGGACGGCACGCGAGTCACGCGCCGGGGCCCGGTGGCGCGAACGCCACCGGGCCCCGGTCGGATCGTTGGTGCGCCCCCCGGTGCCCGGCACCGGGGGACGTCCCTCAGCGCACGCCGGTGGGCTGAGGCTCCCGCTCCTCGCCGGCGGTCGGCGGCGGCACGGGGGCCGCGGCGAGCTGCCGGTGCAGCTTCTCGCCCTCCACGTCGACGTTCGGCAGGATCCTGTCCAGCCACGTGGGCAGCCACCAGGCCGACTTGCCGATCAGGGCCAGCACCGCCGGGACGATGGTCATCCGGACCAGGAAGGCGTCGAAGAGGACCGCCACCGCCAGGCCGAAGCCCATCATCTTCACCATGTCGTCGCCCGCGCCGATGAAGCCGGCGAAGACGCTGATCATGATGATCGCGGCGGCGGTGACCACCCGGGCGCCGTACCGGAAGCCGGTGACGACCGCGTCGCCGGCCGACTCTCCGTGGACGTACGCCTCGCGCATCCGGCTGACGAGGAAGACCTCGTAGTCCATCGCCAGGCCGAAGACCACGCCGATCAGGAAGATCGGCATCATCGACATGATCGGGCCGGTCTCCTCGATCCCGAAGACCCCGGACAGCCAGCCCCACTGGAACACCGCGACGACGGCGCCGAGCGCGGCCAGCACGGAGAACAGGAAGCCGAGCGCGGCCTTCAGCGGCACCAGGACGGAGCGGAACACCAGCATCAGCAGGACGAACGCCAGGCCGACGACCAGTGCCAGGTACGGCACCAGCGCGTCGTCGAGCACCTTCGAGAAGTCGATGTTCACCGCGGTGCTGCCCGTGAGGTACAGCTCCGCGCCGGTCTCGTCCTGAAGGCCCGAGGACAGGTCGCGGATCTCGCGGACCACCTTCTCGGTGTCGGTGTCGCTCGGCCCGGTGGACGGGGTGACCATGACGGTCGCGGTGTCCCCGGCCTCGTTGAACCCCGCGGGGGTGACGGAGACGACGCCGTCCACGTCGGAGATCCGCGCGACGACCTCGTCGGCCGCCTGCTGCGGGTTCTCCGCCCCGGTGGCGTCGATGACACCGGTGACCGGGCCGTTGAAGCCCGGCCCGAACGCCTCGGACAAGATGTCGTACGCCTTGCGCTGCGTGGTGTCCGTCGGGCTGCTGCCCTCGTCGGGCAGGCCCAGCTCCATGCTCGCCACCGGTGCGGCCAGCGCGCCGAGCCCGATGATGGCGGCGCCCAGCACCAGGACCGGGCGCTTGAGCACCTGACGGGACCAGCGGGTGCCCATGTTCGGCCTGGCGTCGTGGTCGGACGCCTTCGGGGCGCCGGTCTCCGGGTTGGCCTTGCGCACCTTGCGGCCGTAGATCCGCTTGCCCACGATGCCGAGCGCGGCCGGGACCAGCGTGAGCGCGATGAGGACCGCGAGCGCGACCGTGCCGGCCGCGGCCAGACCCATCTTCGTCAGGATCGGGATGTTGACGACCGCGAGGCCCGCCAGCGCGATGATCACGGTGAGGCCGGCGAAGACGACCGCGGAGCCGGCCGTGCCCACGGCGCGGCCCGCCGCCTCCTCGCGGGAGTGGCCCTCCGTCAGCTCCGCCCGGTAACGGGAGGCGATGAACAGGGCGTAGTCGATGCCCACCGCCAGGCCGATCATCATCGCCAGCGTGGAGGTGGTGGCGGACAGGTCGAGCACGTTCGCCAGCGCCGTGATCATCGAGATGCCGATGCCGACGCCGATGAGGGCCGTGATGATCGGCAGCCCCGCCGCGACCAGCGAGCCGAAGGTGACCACGAGCACGACCAGCGCGATGCCCACACCGATGATCTCGCCGTTGCCCATGTCCGGCTCGACCATCAGGGCGTCGCCGCCGGCCTGGATGTTCAGGCCGTCCTCGCGCTCCTTGTCCACCACGTCGTTGATGGCGTCGCGGGTCGAGTCCTCGATCTCCATCGGCGTGACCTTGTAGTCGACGACCGCGTAGGCCGTGGAGCCGTCCTCGCTGACGCCCGCGTTGTCCGCGAACGGGTCGCTGACCTGCTCCACCTGGTTGCCGGCGATGCCGTCGAGCACGCCGTCGACAGCCTCGCGGTGGTCGGTGGCCGTGATCTTCTGGCCGTCGGGTGCCTCGAAGACGATGCGGGCCGTCGCACCGTCGGCGGACTGGCCCGGGAAGCGCTCCTCAAGAAGGTCGAACGCCTGCTGTGCCTCGGTGCCGGGCAGCGCGAAGTCGTCCTCGGGCGCGGTGCCGGCGGACGATGCGCCGAACCCGGCGAGGCCGAAGAGCAGCAGCCATATCAGCGCCGTGATGCGGCGTCGCCGGAAGGCTAGTCTTCCGAGTTTGTACAGAAAGGTGGCCACGAGCAGGTCTCTCCTGATCTCGACGGTGGGTTGTGTTGTACCAGCCCGACGACGAGAGCGGCGTGCGCCAGGTGGAGCCGTATGCGGTTGTGGTGGTGAACGAACGGGTCAGTTCACGTGCAGGGCGGGGAGAATCACTGCGTCGATGTAGCGGACAAGGTATTCGCTGGTGACCGGTGCGTTGTCGATGAGGGGCCGGGCCAGCACGGCGCCCAGCATCATGTGCGGGACGAACTCCGCGGCGGGGATACCCGCGGTCAGCTCGCCCCGCTCGACAGCGCGGTCGACCAGCTCGTGGAAGGCGGCCAGCTCCGGTTCGACCATGAGTTGCCACATGGCCTGCTGCAGTTCCTCGTTGGACTGCTGGGCGAAGGCGACCGCGCGCAGGAGGGCCGTGTCCTTCTCGGCGCTTTCGCACACGTCTTCGGCGAACTGCACGAGATCTCCGCGCAGCGTGCCGGTGTCGATCCCGGCCGGCCTCACCGGCTTGCTGTGCCTGAGTGCCGTGGCGACCAAGTGCGGCTTGGAGTGCCACTGGCGGTAGAGGGTGGCCTTACTCGACCGGGTACGAGCCGCGACCGCGTCCATGGTGAGGGCCTCGTAACCGACTTCGCGCAGATGGTCGAGCACGGCCTCGAACAGCTCGTGCTCGCGCTCGGCGCTCAGCCGGCTGCGGCGCCCGGTGGTACTGGTGTCCTGTACGACCATCGGGCCCCCCTCCCGGTAGCGGAACGAAACGGTTTCGTACCCCAAAAAATAGTAGCCGCGCCTGGAATGCGTTCGCGCCAATCAGAATGTGCTTTGCGTCACTCCGTGAGGACGACCCAGACCGGGCCGCGCGCGAAGCGCAGCCGCTTGCCGTCCGGATCGGTGAACTCCGTGCCGTCACCGGCCGATTCGCGCTCCCACCTCGCCGGATACGATCTGCCGTCGCGCAGCACCTCCGCCTTCCCCTCGCCGACGGTCTCGGTGAGGGGGGAGCCGTTGGCCGAGCCCTCCCCGGCCCGGGAGCCGCGGATCCGCAGGTGCTGGACGACGACGGTGGCCGTTGACAGCCGCCCGCCCGCCGCGGAGACGGCCGGGTCGCCGTCGAACGAGACCAGGAAGCGTTCGGCGTCCGCGTCCCAGGTGAAGCCGAAGCTCGCCGCCGGGTAGCGCACGGTCCGTTCGGCGGTGGGCCTGCCGCCCTCCGGCGCGGCGCCGAAGCGGAAGCCGATGTCGTCCGCCCGGCTTGCGCCGGGCGCCGCGGCCAGCGCCTTCCCCGGTCGCACGAAGAGGTTGTGCGGCATGGGCCGCGCGGGGTCGCGGAGGTAGGCGTCGCCCGCCTCGGCCGGCGGCACGGGGAACAGGGGTGCCTCGTCGATGAGCGGGAGCAGTCCGGACCGCGCTCCGGAGAAGGCGAGCGCCGGCCTGCCGAACTGCTCCAGCAGGTCGAGGTCGGATTCGCGGGCGCTGCGCACCGGGCCGACGCGCTCCGGCCGGTGCGAGGCGTACACCGCCAGCAGCCGGCTGAGCCCCGCTTCCACCCGTTCGACGTAGACGATGTCCGCGCGCTCCAGACCCGCCTGCGGACGTGCGGGCGCGGCGTTGTCGATCTTCACGCCCAGTACCGGCCCGTCGCGTCCTTCCAGTCCGGTGAACGGCGAGCCGTCCTCCACCCCTTCTCCAGGTTTCTCCCGCTTCTGCTCGCCGTTCGCGGTGCATCCGCCCGTGAGCAGCAGCGACAGCAGCAGCAGGACCGCGGGCGTACGCGGGAGGCGGGTCAAGCGGGTGGCGCCCATGGCATCTCTCCCGGGCGAAATGAACGCTATATCTTTCTATGTCATGATTCTAGAAGCGATCCGCCCGGCCGGATAACGCCGGGCGCCCCCGGCGTGGAATCGTTACTCTGAGAAAACGGACAACCCCGCCGGAGGGGAAGGGCCGACACCCTCGGACCGTCCGCGAGTCCAGCCGGCGCCACCGCGTCCGAACTGCCCACCCGAACAGCCCGGGGTATCCGCCGCCGACACCCGCCGCCCAGGCAGGGCTGATCAGTTCATATGACCCGGAGGAGAGCACCGTGACCGCCGAAGCCGCACCGGAACAGGACGCACAGCCAGCCCCGCGGCCGCACCCGCGCCCGGGAGCGGCCGCTGAGTCCCTGAGCAGCCTGGAGGTGTGGGCGCGCTCGGCGCCCATCCGGCTCGCCGGGTACGACGACGACCCGGCCGACACCACCGAGCTGCACATCCTGCGCGGCATCGACTGATCCGGCCGGGCCCCGCGCCCGCCCTTCCGGGCCGCTAGCCGACGAACGTGCGGACCGCGGTCTTCAGATCGGCCAGCCCCTTCTTGGCGTCGGTGAAGAACATCCCGGTGTTCTCCGCCGTGTACAGCTCGTTGTCGATGCCCGCATAGCCGTGGCCCATCGACCGCTTGATCACCACCACGTTCCTGGCCCGGTCCACGTCCAGGATCGGCATGCCCGAGATCGCGTTCCCCGGCCGCCGCGCGGCCGGGTTGGTGACGTCGTTGGCGCCGATCACCAGCGCCACGTCCGCCTGCGGGAACTCGGGGTTCGCCTCCTCCATCTCCTTGAGCTGCGGATACGGCACGTTGGCCTCCGCCAGCAGCACGTTCATGTGTCCCGGCATCCGTCCCGCCACCGGGTGGATCGCGTACGTGACCTCCACGCCCTGCTCCTGGAGCAGGTCCGCCAGGTCGCCCAGCTCGTGCTGCGCCTGCGCGGCCGCCAGCCCGTACCCCGGCACGATGACGACCTTGCCGGCGTACGCGAGCTGGATCGCCACGTCGTCGACCGAGACCGGGCGCACCTGGACGTCTCCGTCCGCGCCCGCTGCCGCCGCGTCCTCACCGGTACCGAAGCCGCCGACGACAATGGCCGGAATCGAGCGGTTCATGGCGTCTGCCATCAGCTTGGTGAGAATCGTGCCGGAAGCGCCGACGAGCGCGCCGGCGATGATCAGCGCGGGCTCGTTCAGCACGAAGCCGGCCATGCCGACCGCCGTGCCGGTGAAGGCGTTGAGCAGCGAGATGACCACGGGCATGTCCGCGCCGCCGATCGGCAGCACCATCGTGACACCGAAGACCAGCCCCGTCAGGGTGAGCACCGTCAGTGCCGCGACGCTGCCCGGGTCCACCACCAGCCACACACCCGAGCCGGCGAAGACCAGGGCGAGCGCGGCGTTCAGCATCCGGGTGCCCGGCAGGACGATCGGCTTCCCCGGGATCAGGCCCTGCAGCTTCCCCGCGGCGACCAGCGAGCCGGAGAAGGTGATGGCGCCGATGAGGATGTCGATGCCGCCCGGCACGGTGGTGCGCGCGCCGAGATCCCCGGGGTGCGCGTGCTGGAGCAGCTCGACGATGGCCAGCAGCGCGGCGGCGCCGCCGCCGACCGCGTTGAACAGACTCACCAACTGCGGCATCGCCGTCATCTCGACGGTACGGGCCAGGTACAGCCCGGCGCCGGAGCCGATGACGGTCGCGGAGAGCAGCACCAGCCAGCCGGTCGTGGTGATGGCGCCGCGCTCCGCCAGCAGCACCGCGGTCGCGGCGATCGCCACGGCCATGGCGCCGGCCGAGAGGGTGTTGCCGCGGCGGGCGGTGGCGGGCGAGTTCATCAGCCGCAGACCCAGGACGAAGCACGCGGCGGCGGCCAGCAGGACGTACCGTACGGCGGTCTCCACATCGCTCATTCCGCCGCACCTCCCCGGGTACCGCCGGGCGTCGGCCGGGCGCGGAACATGTGCAGCATCCGGTCCGTGACGACGTACCCGCCGACGACGTTCATCGCGCCGAAAGCGACGGCCACGAACGCCAGCGCGTACTCCAGCGGCTCGTCGGCGAGGGACGTCACCAGCATCGCGCCGATCAGCACGATCCCGTGGATGGAGTTGGCACCCGACATCAGCGGCGTGTGCAGCGTCGCGGGCACCTTGCTGATCACTTCGAAGCCGACCAGCACGCTGAGCACGAAGATCGTGACGGCGGTGAGCAGATCGAGGTTCACCGGTTCCCTCCGTTCTGCGGGGCGACCGCGGCGCTGACGACCTCGCCGCCGTGCGCGACGACCACGCCTGCCTGGATGTCGTCGTCGAGATCGATGCGCACCGACCCGTCGGGCGCCAGGTGCGCCAGCAGGGCGCTGATATTGCGGGCGTACGCGGTGGAGGCGGCCGTCGCCATCACCGACGGCAGGTTTCCGGCGCCGATCAGCGTGACGCCCCCGGCGAGCACCTCCGTCTTGTCCGGTTCGGACAGCTCCACGTTGCCGCCGAGTTCGCTGGCGGCCATGTCCACCACCACCGAGCCGGGGCGCATCCGCTCCAGCGCGGCGGCCGTGACCATCAGCGGCGGCCTGCGGCCCGGCACCCGGGCGGTGGTGATCACCACGTCGAAGCGGGGGACCGCCGCCTCCAGCGCGGCGAGCTGCGCGCGCTGCTCCTCCTCGGTGAGCACGCGCGCGTAGCCGCCCTCGCCCGCCGCCGGGGCCACCCCCTCCAGCTCCAGGAACTTCGCGCCCAGCGACTCGATCTCGCCCTGCGCCGCGGGCCGTACGTCGAACGCGGTGACGACCGCGCCGAGCCGGCGCGCGGTGGCGATGGCCTGCAGTCCGGCGACGCCCGCGCCGAGCACGAGAACGGCGGCGGGCTTCGAGGTGCCCGCCGCCGTCGTGAGCATCGGAAAGTACCGGTCGTAGTTGTCGGCGGCGAGCAGCACCGCCTTGTACCCCGCGACGTTGGCCTGGGAGGTCAGCGCGTCCATCGTCTGGGCCCGGCTGAGCGTACGGGGCAGCAGGTCGAGGCTGACGACGGTCACCCCCCTGGCGGCCAGCTCGCGGATGTCGGGGGCCTGGCGGAGCGGGTCGAGCATGCCGATGAGCGTCTGGCCGGCGCGCAGGGCGGCGGCGGTCTCGCGGTCGGGCGGTGCGACGCAGAGCACGACGTCGGCGCGGCGGATCAGCTCGTCCACGCCGACGACCTCGGCCTCGGCGGCCGTGTAGTCGGCGTCGGTGAACCAGGCGCTTGCGCCCGCGCCGGTCTCGACGAGAACGTCGACACCCGACCGGCGCACACGGGTGACGACTTCGGGGGTGAGGGCGACGCGGCGCTCGTCGGGCGCGCGCTCCCTCAGGACCCCCGCGGTGACGGCTTGGGCTCCCATGCTTCTCGCTCCCTCTTGGGCGGATTGCGGGCGACCTCAGGGTGCTGCCCGTGGTCCGTGGCGGGGACACCCCGGGCGCTGAGCGGTGCGGTGCGGCGGTGCGGGGACTGGCACGCTATCGGACAACGGTCCCGTGCGGAGTGCTCCGGACGTGCGGGGAAAGCGGTCCCGGCCCGGCGGACGGGCCGTTTCCGACGGGGAGGTGGGTCAGGTCCTCACCGTCCGCGAGCCGGCGCACCAGGGTCTGGAAGTTCGGGCAGCGGGTGAAGTCGTGCGCCTCGCACTCCAGCGCGTGGTCGATCATCGCCGCCGACCGCTCGATCTCGCGCATCCGCTCGTGCAGCTCCGCCCGGTGCCGCTCCAGCAGCGTGTGCCGGTCGCCGGGGCCCTGCGCGGCGAACAGCTCGCGCAGTTGCTCCAGGCTGAGCCCGCCGCGCTTGCCACCGATGATCATGGCGACCCGGGAGACGTGGTCGGAGGTGTAGCGGCGGCGGCCGTTCACCCGCTCGGCGGGCGTGAGCAGGCCCCTCGCCTCCCAGTGCCGCAGCACGTGGGTGGCGAGCCCGAAGCGCCCGGCCAGCTCGCCGATGGTCATGGACTCGCTTGACTTCATGTTGACATTAACTTGCAGAGTGGGCGCGGAGTCAAGGGAGGACACCCATGTACGACGCGATCATCGTCGGTGGCGGGCCCGCCGGGCTGGCCGCCGGCCTCACCCTGGGCCGCTCGCGGCGCCGCACCCTCGTGCTCGACGCCGGCGAGGGCCGCAACGCCCCCGCCGCCGCCGTGCACAACTTCCTCACCCGGGACGGCACCCCGCCCGCCGAAGTGCGCCGCGTCGCCCGCGCCCAGCTCGAGGCGTACCCCGAAGTGGAGGTGCGGCAGGCCGCCGTGGCCGACGTGCTGCGCACGGCCGACGGAGCGTACCGCCTGGTGCAGGCCGGCGGCGGGGGGGCCGACGGGCGCCGGCTGCTGCTGGCCACCGGGGTCGTCGACGAACTGCCCGACGTCCCCGGACTCGCCCCGCTGTGGGGCAGGTCGGTGCTGCACTGTCCGTACTGCCACGGCTTCGAGGTCTCCGGCCGCCGCGTCGCCGTCCTCGGCGCCGGACCCGGTCACGTGCGCCTCGCCCTGCACCTGCTGCGGATCACGACCGACGTGGTCCTGGTCACCGGCGCCGCGCCGCTGCCCGACGAACAGCGTGACCTGCTCGGCACCCACGGGGTCGCGGTGCGCCGCGAGCCCGTCGTCCGGCTGGAGGGGTCCGGGGCGAAGCTGGAGCGGATCTGCTTCGAGGGCGGCGAGCCGCTGGAGCGCGACGCGGTGTTCGCCGGCGGCGCGCTGCGCGAGCGCTCCGGCCTGCCGGAGAAGCTGGGCTGCGCGCTGCTGCCCGGAGGCTCCGGGGGCGGGCTCGTGGAGATCGACGAGTTCGGGCGGACCAGCGTGACCGGCGTGTACGCGGCCGGGGACATGGCGCACCGCGCGACCCTCCCGATGCCGCTGGCGGCGGTCGTCACGGCGGCGGCGGCGGGCACGGTCGCCGGCGCCGCGCTCGACCAGGACCTGCTGAGCGAGGACTGCGGGCTGCCGGGCCCGTTCCCGGCGGCCGCCGCGGCTGCGCCGGCCGGGTGAGGGGCGTCCGATTCGTTCAAGACGCGCCGGCGCGCCGGTTCCTAGGGTCGGGGACATGACCGCACGATTCGACGCCATCGGAATGGTGACCGCCGACATGGCCGCCACCCTCGCCTTCTACCGCCTGCTCGGCCTGGACATCCCCGCCGACGCCGACGGGCAGCCGCACGTCGAGGCGTCGCTGCCCGGCGGGCTGCGGCTGATGTGGGACGCGGAAGAGGCCGTCAGGTCCTTCGCGCCCGACGTCCAGCCGCCCGCCGGGGAGGGCCGCATCGGCCTCGCCTTCCGCTGCGAGGGACCGGCCGACGTGGACGCGACGTACGCGATGCTCACCGAGGCGGGGTACAAGGGCGCCATGGCGCCCTGGGACGCCGAGTGGGGCCAGCGCTACGCGCAGGTGCACGACCCCGACGGCAACGGCGTGGACCTCTTCGCGCCGCTCGGCTGAGGGCATGGCCCGGGGACGCGCGGGGCGCCGCGCGCGGGGTGCCGCTCACAGCAGCGCGGTCAGCGGCACCCCGGCCAGCGCCCGCATCTCGCGCGCCAGGTGCGCCTGGTCCGCGTACCCCGCCAGCGCCGCCGCGCCGGCCGGCGGGGTGCCCGCCCGGGCCAGCTCCAGCGCCCGGTTCATCCGCAGCACGCGGGCCAGCGTCTTCGGCCCGTACCCGAACACCGCCAGGCTGCGCCGGTGCAACCGCCGCTCGCCGAGCCCCACCGCCTCCGCGACCTCGGCGACCGGCCGGCCCGCGGCCAGTGCCGCCACGACCGCCGGCACGTACGGCTCCGGCGGCTCCGCGTCCGCCAGGCGCGCCCGCACCAGCGCCTCCAGCGCCGCCCCCGGGTCCCCCGCCGCCGTCACCTGCTCCGCCGCCGCCCGGGCCCGCCGCTCACCCCACAGGTCCGCCAGCGGCACCCGGAGATTGCGCAGCTCGTGCGCGGGCGCCCCCAGCACCGCCGGGCCCTGCCCGGGGGCGAAGCGCAGCCCGGTGTAGGTCTCGCCCCCGGCGCCGGTGCCGACGTGCGCGCGGGTGTCGGGTCCCGCCACCAGCAGCCCGCCGGGCGTGAGGATCAGGTCGGTGCCGCCGTCCGGCAGCACCCGGTACGGGCCGGGGCGGACGTCCCGGCGGCGCCACACGACGGCGCCCGGCAGCAGCGCGGGCCTCTCCTCGTACATCGCTCCAGGATGCCGCAGACTGGAGGACATGCCCGAGCTTCCCGAAGTCGAAGCGCTCAGCGGATTCCTGGGCGAGCACCTGGTGGGGCGGCACATCGCCCGGGTGCAGCCGGTCGCGATCAGCGTGCTCAAGACGTACGACCCGCCGCTCACCGCGGTGGAGGGCGCCGAGGTCACCGCCGTCGGGCGGCACGGCAAGTTCCTGGACCTCACGGTCGCCGACGAGCTGCACGTGGTGATCCATCTGGCGCGGGCCGGCTGGCTGCAGTGGAAGGACAAGCTGCCGGCCGCGCCGCCGCGGCCGGGCAGGGGGCCGCTGGCGCTGCGGGTGCGGCTGGCCGACCCGGAGGGCACGGGGTTCGACCTCACCGAGGCGGGCACGCAGAAGCGCCTCGCGGTGTACTGCGTACGGGATCCCCGGGACGTACCCGGCGTCGCCCGGCTGGGCCCGGATCCGCTGGACGCGGCGTTCACGGCGGAGGCGTTCGGCGCGCTGCTGGCGAAGGAGCGGCGGCAGATCAAGGGCGTGCTGCGCGACCAGTCGACGATCGCCGGCATCGGCAACGCGTACTCGGACGAGATCCTGCACGTCGCGAAGCTCTCCCCGTACAAGCTCGCCGCGAACCTCACCGAGGAGGAGACCGCCGTGCTCCACACGGCGATCGGCGACACCCTGCGCGGGGCCGTCGAGCGCTCCCGCGGGGTGGCCGCGGGGCGGCTGAAGGCGGAGAAGAAGAGCGGGCTGCGGGTGCACGGCCGGGCAGGGGAGAAGTGCCCGGTCTGCGGCGACACCATCCGCGAGGTCTCGTTCGCCGACTCGGCGCTGCAGTACTGCCCCACCTGCCAGACCGGCGGCAAGCCGCTGGCCGACCGGAGAATGTCCCGGCTGCTGAAGTGACCGCGGCTGCGCGGGGCTGTCAGGAGCCGTCGGCGTCCTCCAGCCGGAAGCCCAGCTTCAGCCCCACCTGCCAGTGCGCGACGACGCCGTTCTCCAGTTGCCCGCGCACCTGGGTGACCTCGAACCAGTCGAGGTTGCGCAGCGTCTGCGCGGCGCGGGCGACGCCGTTGCGGACGGCGTCGTCGACGCCGTGCGGGGAGGAGCCGACGATCTCGGTGACGCGGTACGTGTGATCGCTCATGGACCCACCGTGCCGCAGACCCGCGGGCGGCGCGACACGAGCGGCGGGTGTCCGCGGCCGCTACGGCACCACCGTCACCGGCCAGCGGCCCGCCTTGACCAGCCGTACCGCGACCGAGCCGACGAACCGGTGCCCCGCCTGCTCCGACGCCCCGACGATCACCGCGTCCGCCTGCAGCTCCTGCGCCGCCTGCACCAGCCCTCCGTAGGCGTCGCCGTGCAGGGTGTGGAACTCCCAGCGCACGTCGAACATCCCGCGCAACTGCTCCACCGTCCGCCGGATCTCCGCGACCAGTTCCTCCGCCACGTCCGCGGTGGCGTCCGCCACCGGTGCGCCGAGCGCCGCGGCGGCGGCCAGCGTCGGCTGTACGTACACCACCGCGAGCAGCGAGCCCTGCCGCCGGGCCAGGCCGGCGGCGTAGGCGGCGGCGCGCCAGGAGGTCTCGGAGCCGTCGACGCCCGCGAGGATCACCTTCGGGCCGTCCGTGCCGCGCTCGAAGCCGGACGTGCTCCCGGGCAGGTCCGCCGGGCTGTCCCCGGCGGTCCCGTCCGGCCCGTCTTCGAGGCCGTCCCCGGCGCTGGCTTCGCTCACAACCCGGACGCTACCCGACGCGCCGCACGGCGGGCACGCCCGTACGCTGCGCGTGGCCGGGCGGTGCGGTTGACTGCGGTCATGACGGATACCCACCCGCCCGCCGGCGCGCCCGCGGGCCTGCGGCTCGCCGAGTCAGCGGGGCGCTGGCTGCTGACCGCGGTGGTGATCGGCTCCGGCATCACCTTCCTCGACGCCACCGTCGTCAACGTCGCGCTGCCCACCATCGGCGACGATCTCGGCACCTCCCTCGGCGGGCTGCAGTGGACGGTCAACGGCTACACCCTCACCCTCGCCGCGCTCATCCTCCTCGGCGGCGCCCTCGGCGACCGCTACGGCCGCCGCCGGGTGTTCGTCTTCGGCACCGTGTGGTTCGCGGTCGCGTCGCTGCTGTGCGCGCTGGCACCGAACGTCGGCATCCTCGTCACCGCCCGCACCCTCCAGGGCATCGGCGGCGCGCTGCTGACCCCCGGCTCGCTCGCCCTCATCCAGGCATCCTTCGCCCCCGAGGACCGGGCCCGCGCGATCGGCGTCTGGTCGGGCCTCGCCGGTATCGCCGGCGCCCTCGGCCCGCTGCTCGGCGGCTGGCTGGTGGAGGTGGCGAGCTGGCGGTGGGTGTTCGCCATCAACGTGCCGCTGGCCGTCGTCGTCGTGGCCGTCGCCGCCCGGCACGTCCCCGAGAGCCGCGACGAGACGGCCACCGGACGCTTCGACTGGACCGGCGCCGCGCTCGGCGCGCTGGGCCTTGCGGGAGTGACGTACGCCCTGATCGCCGCGCCCGAGAAGGGCGTCTCCGCGGTGGTGCTGGCCGCGAGCAGCGCCGCGGGGGTGGCGGCGCTGGCGGCGTTCGTCCTCGTCCAGCGGCGCAGCAGCCACCCGATGCTGCCCACGGGGATCTTCGGCTCACGCCAGTTCACCGCGGCGAACCTGGTGACGTTCGTCGTCTACGCGGCCCTGGGCGGGGTGACCTTCTTCCTCGTGCTGGACCTGCAGATCTCCGCCGGCTACTCGCCGGTCACCGCGGGCTCCGCCCTGCTGCCGGTCACGCTCATCATGCTGGCGCTCTCCGAGCGGTCGGGGAAACTGTCGGAGCGCATCGGGCCGCGCATCCCGATGACGGTCGGCCCGGCGATCTGCGCCGCCGGGCTGCTGCTGATGCTGCGCATCGGCGGCTCCGGCGACGACGTGTCGTACGTGGGCGACGTGCTGCCCGGCGTCGTGGTCTTCGGCCTCGGCCTGGCGACGACGGTCGCCCCGCTCACCGCCACCGTCCTCGGCGCGGTGGCGGACCGGCACTCCGGCGTCGCCTCCGGCGTCAACAACGCGGTGGCCCGCGCCGCGAGCCTGCTCGCCGTCGCCGCGCTGCCGCTGGCCGCGGGGCTCTCCGGCGACGACTTCCGCAATCCCGGGGCGTTCGGCGACGGCTTCCGCGTCGCCCTGCTCATCTGCGCCGGGCTCCTCGCCGGCGGAGCGGTGCTGTCCTGGGCGACGATCCGCTCCGCCGTGAAGCCCGCGGCGGCGCCGCCGGAGCCGCCGTGCCACGTGTACTGCGCGGTGACGGGCCCGCCGCTGCAGTCGCTGGTCGGGGAACCGGCCGCCGACGCACCCGAGGAGCCCGGACGTTCCTAGTCCGCGGGTCCGTAGACCAGGTGCAGCACGCCGGAGCCGAACGCCTTCGAGGTGAGCAGCTTCAGCGGGATCGTGGAGTCGCCCTCGTCGAAGAGCCGCTCGCCCCTGCGCACCGCGATCGGGTGGACCAGCAGGTGCAGTTCGTCCAGCAGTCCGTGCCGGAGAAGCTGGCGGATCACGGAGATCGAGCCGCCGATGGAGACGTCGCCACCGGACTCCTTCTTGAGCGCGGTCACGCCGGTGACCAGGTCGCCCCCGAGCTTCTCGGAGTTGCGCCAGGACAGATCGACCTCGCCGTGGCTGACGACGATCTTGCGGGCGTCGCCGAGGATCTTCGCGAACTCGGCGTCCTCGTCGTCGGTCCCCTCCCGCTGCGGCCACGCCTCCGCGAAGCCCTCGTAGGTCGTGCGGCCGTAGAGCATGGTGTCGGACATCAGGGCGCCGACCGCTTCGCCCATCTCGTCGTCGAAGTAGGGCAGGTGCCACTGGTCCGGCGCGTCCACGACGCCGTCGAGGGAGATGAACAGGCTGGCAACGATCTTTCTCACGGTGTGCTCCAGTAGCGAATGGCCGGCGGGCGTGCAGTCCGTCGGGACGCTAGCGGCTGGCGCTCGTCAGGTCTTGTACAGAAGCGACAGGGGCTGCGCGGGGGACGGGTCGTCCCGCAACTGCCCGGCGGTCCGGCCGATGTAGCGGGCGAGGGCGCGGGCCAGATGCGGCTCGTCGTAGTAACCGAGGCGGTGCACGACGTCGCCGGCCGCCGTGCCCCCGCGGAGCAGAACCGCGGCGTGCCGCGCCCGTTCGATCTGCCGGGCGGCGCCGTGCGTGAACCCCGTCGCGGCCCGGAAGCGCCGCTGCGCGGTGCGCGCGGACACGTCCGGTGCGCCGCCGCGCATCACCCCGGCGACGAGCGGATCGCGGGCGAGCACGCCGGCGCGCACCAGCCGGTCCGCGAACGCCTCGGCGTCGTCGGGTCCCGGCACGGGCCAGTGGGCGCCCTTCAGCCAGAACGACCTGCGCGTCGCGTCGGGTATCTCCACCCCACCGTCGACCAGGCGGTGCGCCGGGAGGTGCGTCAAAGTGGTGCCCAGCGCGAAGGTGATGCCGAAGAACGCGGCCTCCTCGGGCACCGGCGCCGTGCCCGCCCGCGACTCGGGGCCCGCCACCGCGGCCTGGAAACCGGCACGCGACTCCCAGAACACCAGGTCCCAGCGGGTCGACGCGACCGCCGTCATCCGGTCGACGCCCTCGCTGCGGCTTTGCCAGACGTACGACACGTACGGCGAGTCCGACGGCCGCCCCTCGATCTCCAGACCCATCGCGCCCCCTCGCGACGACGGGCGCCCCGCGCGGGCGCCGCTTTCGGTGGGCAGTCTGCCACGGACCACGGACAACGGGCGGACCGTCCCCGCGCCACCGCCGACCGCCCCGCCGGGGCGGGGCGTTTATGCGCGTTTTCGGGGCCCGGTGATTCGATGCAGGCCGCGCGACCGAACTCACCGAGGGGGATTCTTGAGACGTCTCACCACGGCACTCGCCGCCGTCCTCGCCGGCGCGGCCCTACTGACCCTGCCGGCCCAGGCCGCCGGGTCCGCGGCCCCGCCCGACCCCGCGCCCGGCGGGCCGCAGCGCCCGTACGAACCGGATGTGGAGGGCACCGACAACGTCGACAGCCTCGACGTCACCGCGACCCGCGGTCCCGGGCAGAGCGTGACCGTCGCCTTCGACCGGCGCAGCCGCGCCGCCGAGGGGACGACGCCCGCCGCCGCCCGCCGCTTCGTGTTCCTCTTCGACCGCTCCCTCAGCTTCCGTCCCGAGTCCTTCCCGACCTGCGCCCGCGCCGTGGTCGAGGCGGACGGCCCGGCGGCCTGCCCGTCCGGCTCGCTGGTCGGCGAGGGCCTGGGCACCTGGCCGGACGGCTCGGAACACGACGTCACCGTGGTCAACACGCGCGTCGACGGCACGCCCGGGGTGCTGGTGGTCATCCCCGGCGTCGACACGATCCTGGAGCAGACCTTCGAGCGGGTACGGGACCCGTACTACGGCGACTACCGGTGGGCGGCCGACGAGATCCTGCCGCCCAGCCCGGTCCCGCCGCAGGAGCGGGTGGGCACCACGCGCTTCCAGTTGTCGTTCGGCGCGACCCGCGAACACCGCGGCAGCACCGTCGGTTTCGTCGAGACCACGGCGCGGCCCGGCGACAAGCTGCGGTTCGGGCTGTGGAGCGAGTTCGTCACCGGACAGGTCGTGCTGCCCACCGCGACCGCGCCCCTGCGGCCCTGACGGCGCGCCGTTCGCACCACGGTGTCCCCGCCGGGAGTTCCCCGGCGGGGACACCCCTCGTTGACGCAAGAAGTCGGCTGAGCATGTGAGTTGCTTGCGTTCGCCGTGGCCGGCTCCTCCCCGCCGGCCGAGAGGGCACCGGCCGGGGCGCCGCCGTCCGCGGATGCGGGGGCGCGGAGACGTCCTAGCCCGCGGGGGCGATGGTGACGGACAGGTGCTTTACCACCGGCTGGTCGCTCTGGCTGCTGTGGTCGCCGATCGCGCACAGCACGTTCATCTCCGGCATGTAGCCGGCGGCGCAGCCGCGGGGGATGTCGTACGGCACGGCCAGATAGCGGCGCAGATGCCGCTTGCTGCCGTCCCGGGCGGTGCTCGTGATGTCCACCGGGGCGAGGTCGCCGATGCCGCGCTCGCGCATGTCGGCGCGGTTCATGAAGACCAGCGTGCGCAGGTTCCGGATGCCGCGGTAACGGTCGTCGGCCGAGTAGACGGTGGTGTTCCACTGGTCGTGCGAGCGCACCGTGGCCAGCGTCAGCGTCCCGGCCGCCGGGACGACGTCCGGCAGCGGCGCCGCGGAGAACTCCGCGCGGCCGGACGGGGTGCGGAACACCAGCTCGCGGGCGGGCTGCTTGATGCGGAAGCCCAGCGGCAGGCGCACCCGGCGGTTGAAGTCCTCGAAGCCGGAAAGTACCCGGGCCATCGTGTCGCGGATGCGGTCGTAGTCCTCGACGTACCACTCCCACGGCGTCTCGCTGTCCGGCAGCGCCGCCCGCGCCATGCCCGCGATGACGGCCGGCTCGGAGAGCAGGCGCGGCGACGCCGGGCGCTTCATGCCGACCGACAGATGGACCATGCTCATGGAGTCCTCGACGGACGTGCTCTGCAGCCCGCCGGCGCGGTGGTCCCGTTCGGTGCGGGCCAGGCACGGCAGGATCAGCGCCCGGCGGCCGTGCACCAGGTGGCTGCGGTTGAGCTTCGTGCTGACCTGCACGGTCAGGTCGCAGGCGCGCAGCGCCTCGAAGGTGTACGCCGTATCGGGCGCCGCGCGGGCGAAGTTGCCGCCCATGGCGACGAACACCCGTACGTCCCCGCGGTGCATCGCCTCCACGGTGCCGACGGTGTCGAGCCCGGGCGCGCGCGGCGGGTCGATGCCGCAGACCTCGGCGAGCCGGTCCAGGAAGGCGGCGCCCGGACGGTGGTCGACACCGCAGGTGCGGTTGCCCTGGACGTTGCTGTGCCCGCGGACGGGCGAGGGGCCGGCGCCCTCCCGGCCCAGGTTGCCGCGGAGGAGCAGCAGGTTGACGATCTCCCGTACGGTGTCGACGCCGTGCTCGTGCTGCGTGAGCCCCAGGCACCAGCAGACGATGCTGCGGTCCGCCTCGCCGTAGATGCGGGCCGCCCGCCGGATCTCTTCGCGGCCGACGCCGGACTGCCGCTCGATCTCCTCCCACGGCGTGGCCTCGCACACCGCGCGGTACTCCCCGAAGCCCGCGGTGTAGCGCTCGATGAACTCCCGGTCCAGCGCCCCCGGGTCGTCCGCCGAGCGTTCCAGGACGGCCTTGGCCATGCCGCGCACCAGCGCCATGTCGCCGCCGATGCGCACCTGGAGGTTGACATCGCCGGTGCGGGTGGCCTTGAACCGGGCCATGTTCCGCAGTTCGTGCGGCACGATGGTGCGCGTCGCGGCGGCCTCGATCAGCGGGTTGACGTGGACGATCCGCGCCCCGCGGCGGTGCGCGGCGGCGAGCGAGGTGAGCATCCGCGGCGCGTTGGAGGCGGCGTTGACGCCGAAGACGAAGAGCGCGTCGGTGGCGTCCCAGTCCTTGAGGTCGACGGTCCCCTTGCCGGTGCCCAGCGACGCGGTCAGCGCGCGGCCGCTGGCCTCGTGGCACATGTTGGAGCAGTCCGGGAGGTTGTTGGTGCCCAGCTCGCGCGCCATGAGCTGATAGAGGAACGTGGCCTCGTTGCCGAGCCGGCCGGAGGTGTAGAACGCGGCGCGGTCCGGGTCGTCCAGCTCCCGCAGGGCACGGCCGACAGTCTCGAACGCGTCGTTCCAGCCGACCGGTACGTAGTGGTCGGTCTCCGGGTCGTACGCCATGGGTTCCGTGAGCCGCCCCTGGTCCTCCAGGGCATGGTCGGTCCAGCCCGACAGCTCGGTCACCGAGTGCGCGGCGAAGAACTCCCGGCCCACCCGCTTGGGCGTCATCTCCCACGCGACGTGTTTGATGCCGTTCTCGCAGATGTCCAGGTGCAGGCCCTTGAAGTCGTCGGGCCAGGCGCAGCCGGGGCAGTCGAACCCGCCGTCCTCGTGGTTCATCCACCTGACGGCCCGCACCCCCTCCACCGCTGATCCCTGCCGCAGCAGGACCTCGGCGACGCTGCGCGCGGCTCCCCAGCCGGCCGACGGGTGGCGGTACGGGCGGAATCGCGGCTCGCCGTCGGGCACGGGGCCGACGGGGGCCTCCGGTGCGGTCTCGGCGTCGTCGTGGGTGCTCACGGGCTGGTGGTCCTCCGCGGTGCGGGGCAGAAGGTTCCGGTAGTGGCTCTTCTGCAGGTTAGGTGCCTTGATCCCGGTTTGCCACGCAGAGTGGCGCCCGTGTCCCGGCGTGTGGCGGAACCCGTATGCCTGAACGGGCATTGCCGCAGATGGCCGGATTGCGCCCTGGGCCGGCCGGCCGGCTTCGCAGGAAGGCTACTGACCCGTAGTCTTCTGTTCGGGCCCCGTTGTTCCCCCGGCAGCGGGGCCCTGAGCGTGTCCGTGCGCCCGGAGGGCCGGGCGCACGGGACGTCCCCGTCCCGGCGAGCGGCGCCGGCAGCGCGTCTGTCCCGCCGAAGGCTGCTGGCGGCGTTCCTCGCGCTGCGTGTCGGCGCGCGCCGGTTCGGACGCAGTCGGAGGTGCGCTGCCGCACGACCCGGTAAGGGAGGCGGCGATGAGTGCACCCGTCATCAGCCGGCCGCCCCGGCCGCCGGTCAAGGAGCAGAAAGCGCAGGTGCTCGGGGACTTCCACGACATCCGCTCGCGCGGGCGGTGGCGGTTCCGGATGGCGCTGCTCGGCCCCGCGTTCGTCGCCGCCGTCGCGTACATCGACCCGGGCAACGTGGCGACCAACATCGAGGCGGGCGCCCGCACCGGCTACCTGCTGGTGTGGGTCGTGGTGCTGGCCAACGTCATGGCGCTGCTCGTGCAGTACCTGTCGGCGAAGCTGGGACTGGCCACGGGGCGCAACCTGCCCGAGCAGTGCCGCGACCTCACGCCGCGCTGGGCGAGCCGCATCCTCTGGGCGCAGGCCGAGTTGGTGGCCATGGCCACGGATCTGGCCGAGTTCGCCGGCGCGGCACTCGGGCTGAGCCTGCTCTTCGGCATGCCCATCCCGCTGGCCGGGGTGGTGACCGCCGTCGTGGCCTTCGCGATTCTGGCGTGCCAGCGGCGCGGGTGCCGCGGCTTCGAACTCGCGGTGTTCGCACTCCTGCTGCTGGTGGTGGCCGGCTTCGCGTACGACCTCGTGGCCGTGGGCCGGCAGTCCCCGTCCGGGGTGGCGGCCGGCATGGTGCCGCACCTGGAGGGCGAGACGACCGTCCTGCTCGCGGCGGCGATCGTCGGCGCGACGGTCATGCCGCACGCGGTCTACCTCCACTCCGCCCTGACCCAGCGCCGGATCCGGGCCGACCGCCCCGCCGAACGGCGCTACCTGCTGCGCTACCTGCGGATCGACTGCGCGCTGGGGTTCACCCTGGCGGGCGCGGTCAACCTGGGCATGCTCTGCCTGTCCGCGGCGCTCTTCCGCGGCACGAGCCTGGGCGACCTGGACTCCATCACCGCCGCCCACGCCGACCTCGGCAGAACGGTCGGCGGCGCGGCGGCGATGGCCTTCGCCGTCGCCCTGCTCGCCTCGGGCGTCTCCTCCGCCAGCGTGGGCACCTACGCGGGCCAGGTGATGATGCAGGGGTTCCTGCGTCGGCGCATCCCGCTGTTCGCCCGGCGCGCGGCCACGATGGCGCCGGCACTGGCCGTCCTCTGCTCCGGACTCCCGGTCACCGACACCCTCGTCTTCAGCCAGGTGGTCCTCGCGTTCGGCATCCCCTTCGCCCTGCTGCCGCTCGTGGCCGTCACCCGCCGCCGCGACCTCATGGGCCCGCTGGTCAACCGGCGCGTGACCACCGTCGCCGGCGCGATCGTGTGTGCCCTGGTCATCGCGATGAACGCCTACCTGATCGTGCTCATGGTGACGGGCGCCTGACGCACCCGTCTCCCCGTCCCCTTCCCTCTCAGCCGGGACGACACCCCCTCCACCGAAAGGCAAGGATCATGGCAGACCAGACCGTCCACGACATGCCGCAGCCCATCCGCGACGGACACGGCGCAACCGACAACGGCCCGCGCAACCCCCAGATGGATCTCCAGAACCCGAACCTCCTCGTGCCCCCCAAGGAGGACTCCGGGACGCTGCCCAACATGAAGTTCTCCTTCAGCCAGGCGCACATGCGTCTCGACGAGGGCGGCTGGGCCCGCGAGGTGACGCGGCGGGAACTGCCGATCGCCACGACACTCGCCGGCGTCAACATGCGGCTCAAGCCCGGCGCCATCCGCGAGCTGCACTGGCACCCCAACAACGACGAATGGCAGTACTACCTCTCCGGCCGCGGCCGGATGGGCGTGTTCGCCAACTCCGGCCACAACAGGACGTTCGACTGCCAGCCCGGCGACGTCGGCTACGTCCCGTTCGCCATGGGCCACTACATCGAGAACACCGGCGACACCCCGCTGAGGCTGCTGGAGATGTTCCAGGCCCCGCGCTTCGAGGACGTCAGCCTCGCCCAGTGGATGGCCCTCACCCCGAGCGAAGTGGTCCGCCACCACCTCAACCTCAACGACAGGGTCATGGCCTCCCTGCGCAAGGAGAAGCAGCCGATCTTCCGGCCCTGACCGGCACGCCCCGGCCCCCGGGACCGGACGCGCGAGCGTCCGGACCCCGGGGCAGGGCGCGGCACCCGGGCGGCTCAGCAGCAGCGGCGCGTCCTCACCGCCGGGGTGGCGCGCCGTCAGCCCGGCCGTGTCACTCCGGCGCCTCGACCAGCCGCCACAGGTGGTCCGCCGTGCCGTTGTCGTCGTACTGCACCACCTGCGCGCTGTTCTCGGTCGACATCCCGTCCACGCCGAGCACCCTGCCGCTGTGCTCGTTGCGGATACGGAACCAGCCGTCCGCGTCGGGCACGAGCCGCCACAGGTGGTCCGGCGCGCCGTCGTCCTCGTCCTGCACGGCCGGCGCGCTGTTCGCCGTCGACGCGCCGTCGACGGCCAGCACCTTGCCGCTGTGCCCGTTGCGGATCACCAGCAGCCCGTCGTTGCGCTCCAGCAACTGCCAGGAGTGGTCGGAGGTACCGGAGTTGTCGAACTGGTGGACCCTGGCGCCGTCCGCCAGCGACATCCGGTCCACCGCCAGCACCTTGCCGCTGTGCTTGTTCTGCACCCGGTGGTACGGCGGCTCCGGCGTCCAGGGCGTGCCGTCGGGGTCCGCCGTCGGAAACGCCGTGATCCGCAGCCGGGCCGCGCCCATCGGGATCAGCGTCACCGTCTCCGGCTCCGCCGTGCTGCGGGCCGGGCTCTGCTGCAGCGGCGCGACGACGTGCTGCCGGTCGGCGACCCACTCCGGCAGCCGGCGCGCCGGGGCGGCGATGCGCACCGGGGTGTGCTCGTGGGTGAACGGGTCGCCGGTCAGCGGGCCGTCGTCGCGGTGGAACTCCAGCCCGTCCGCGGTGCCGGGGGCCAGCGCGTAGTTCCACGGGGTGGTCGCGTGTACGGCCACGTGGGGGAAGTCGTCGCTGCCGCCGATGCGCTCGTACGACTCGCCGATGCGCAGCGAGTACGTCAGCGGGCCCCGGTCGACGCTCACCGCGCCGCCGTTGGCGTCCCACACCCGCACGGACGTGCGCTGCGGCAGCCGCAGCACGACGGTGTCGCCGCTGCTCCAGTTCCGCTTCACCCGGGCGAAGCCGGGCCCGGGAGCCGCGGCCACCGGCTGTCCGTTGACCGTCACCTCCGGCGCGTCGCACCAGCCCGGCACGCGCAGCCGCAACGAAAAGGGCACCGGCCGCGCGGCGGTGACCCGCAGGGTCACCGTCTCGGTGAACGGGTAGTCCGTCTCCTCGGTGATCGTCACCTCCGTGTTGCGCACCCGCGTGGTCACCTCGCACGGCGCGTACATCGCCGCCGCGAGTCCGTCGTCGGGCGTGCTCAGCCACAGCTCCTCGGTGAAGTACGGCCAGCCCATCCCGTAGTTGTGCGGGCAGCAGCGGTACTGGTCGACGCCCGGCTGGAACGACTGCATGGCAAAGCCGTTCTGGAACTGGCCGTCGTTCTTGCGCACGTCGTCCAGGTCGACGGCGTTGGCGCTCGTCACGTAGTGCACACCGCGGCCCGCCGGGTCGGTGGCGGCCGGCAGCAGGTTGAACGCCAGGTCCTCGCAGCGGTCGGCCCACAGCGCGTTGCCGGTGATCCGGGTCAGCAGCTCGTGGCTGGCCATGAACTCGACGATGCCGCAGGTCTCGAAGCCCTGCCGGGGGTCGCCGAAGCCGGGCCTGGCGTTCTCGTCGCCCGCGAAGCCGCCGCCGGGGAACTGCCCGTACTCCGTGAGGATCCGCTCGTAGCCGCGGTACGTCGCACGGGTCAGCCCGTCGTCGCCGGCGCGCAGCGCGTACTGCGCGGGCTCCCGGAAGCCCTGCGCGACGTTGACGTTGTGCAGGTCCGGGAAGGTGTCGACCCAGTTCCCGCCCCACTCGTGCATCTTGTCGGTCAGCTCCAGCAGGAAGTCCTCGCCGGTGCGGGCGTGCACCCAGTACGCGACGTCCATGCCGTCGCCCCACCGCTTGGACACCCAACTGGAGTCGAACGCGCCCTTGCCCTGGGCGTTCATGAAGCGCAGGAAGGCCAGCACGAACGGCACGATCCGCTCGTCGCCGGTGAACTCCTCGTGGCTGCGCAGCGCCTGGAGCAGCGGCAGGTACGGCCAGAAGTCGGGGCCGCCGCCCAGAGCCGTGCGCAGCCGGGCGGGGCCGAAGAAGCCGTCGGGCTGCCCGGTGGCGAGGATGGCGTCGATCCAGCGGCGGGCGGTCGCCTGCGCTTCGGCGTCGCCGGTGAGCGCCGCGAGCGAGACGTAGCCGCGCAGCCAGTACGTGACCTCCTCCCACCCGGCGCGGTCGGGGTGCACCCAGCCGGAGGCGTCGTAGTCGAGGAAGTGGGAGATCCGGTCGTAGCGGCCGAAGAGCCCGCCGAGGAGCGTGCCGAGCTGGCCGGCGAGCCAGCCGCGGGGGGCGACGCTGCCGAGCGGCAGCTTGCCGAACCGGGCGGCGGCGTACGGGGTGCGCACCGGGCGGCCGGCGGCGGGCCCGTGGGCGTGGGCGGGGAGGGCGGTGGAGCCGAGGGCCAGCACGGACGCCCCGGCGGCGGAGGCGTGCAGGAAGTGGCGGCGGTTCAGCGGAGGAGGCATGTCGGGTCCCTGGGTGCCTGGAGTCCTGGAAGGAGGAGGGGTGCCTGGTGCCTGGAGCGCCCGGACGTCCGGGCCCGGGGCCCGCCCCCGGACCCGGCCGCGGCGGGTGCCGCGGCCGGGGGGCAGCCGGAGGCGGGCGGTCGTCAGGAGGCGTCGCAGGTGAGGGTGCCGGCGGCGGCTCCCCCGATGAGCGCCTCATGGGCGGCCCGGATGCGTTCCACATCGGGCTTGAGGACCTTGCGGTCGTAGGTGAGCAGTCCGTTCAGCTCGCCCTCCACATCCGTGATCTGGGTGTAGACGGCGCCGCTGCTGCCGTCGCAGGCGGCGAACTGCTCGATCTCGGCCAGCTTGACCAGGTACTCCTCGGTGTACGCCTCGCGGTCGACGCCCACGTAGGTGTGCCGCACCGGCCAGGCGTTGCCCGGGATGGCCAGACCGAGACCGCCGTACTCGCCGCTGACCAGCGCGCGGCTGCCGTCGGGTGCCGGGAGTTGCGCGCTCGGATAGCCGTGCGCGTCGGAGATGTCGCCGTTGCCGCCGTCGACCGCGCCGCAGCAGTTGTGGCCGCTCATGTTGTTGACCAGCCGGGTCGGGTCCAGTTCCTTGGCGTAGTCGGCGATGCGGGCCTGGTCGTACTGGCCCCAGCCCTCGTTGAACGTCACCCACATGACGACCGACGGGTGGCTGTCGTGCTGCTCGATCATCTCCTTCAGCTCGTGCTCGAACTGCGTGCGGGAGTTCTGCGAGGGCGTCTTGGTGTCCATCGACGGCATGTCCTGCCACACCAGCAGACCGAGCCTGTCGGCGTGGTAGAACCACCGGTCCGGCTCGACCTTGATGTGCTTGCGCACCGAGTTGAAGCCCATCTCCTTGTGCATCTCGAGGTCGTACTTCAGCGCCTCGTCGGTGGGCGCGGTGTGGATGCCCTCCGGCCAGAAGCCCTGGTCGAGGGTGGCCATGGAGAACACCGGCTCGCCGTTGAGCGTCATGCGCCGCTGCCCGTCGACGGTCTCGACGCCCACGGTGCGCATGCCGAAGTAGCCCCGAACCTCGTCGGCCGAGCCGCCGCGGCCGACCGTCACCTTCAGGTCGTACAGGTGGGGGTCGTCCGGGGACCACAGCCGCGGGTCGGGAACGGGCACGGTCAGCGCCTCGCCGGTCCTGCCGGTGGCGGTGCCGACCGGGCGGTCGCCGTCATACGCGGTGGCGGTGACCGGTACCCCGTCGCGTACGCCGCGCACCCGGACGGCGGTCTGCTCACCGGCCACGTCGGGGGTGATCTTCAGGTCCTCGGCGCGGTCGGTGGGCACCGGCTCCATCCACACGGACTGCCAGATGCCGGACGAGGAGGTGTACCAGATGCCGCTGGGCGACAGCCGCTGCTTGCCCATCGGCGGGTTCTCGCCGTCCTCGGAGTCGGTCGGGTCGTAGACCCCGACGATCAGCTCCTGCTTGCCGTGGCCGCGCAGGGCCCGGGTGACGTCGGCGCTGAACCGGTCGTAGCCGCCCTTGTGGGACGCGACCTGCTTGCCGTTGAGCCAGACGTCGGCCTTCCAGTCGACCGCGTCGAAGTTGAGCTGGAGCCGCTCACCGCCCTGGCCCACGCGCCAGTCCCGCGGCACGGTGAAGGTGCGCTTGTACCACATGCGCTCCTCGTGCCGCTGGACGCCGGACAGCTCGGACTCGACCGGGTACGGCACGACGATCTTCTCGTCCAGCGTGCGGCCGAAGGGCGGGCTCTCGCCCTCCGTGGCGCCGGCGAACTGCCAGGTGCCGTTGAGGCTCTGCCAGTCCTCGCGGGTGAGCTGCGGGCGCGGGTACTCGGCGAGCGGGGCGTCGGGGTCGACGTCATCGGCCCACTTCGTGTGCAACTGGTACGCGGAGTGGTTGGCCCCCGAAGTCCAGAACTCGCCGATGTCGGCGCCGTCGGCGCCGGTCAGGCCGCCCTGGCCGTCGTAGCGCACGTCGGCGGAGCCGCCCTGGCCGACGACCGGCTCGTCGAGCGGGACGATCAGCCGGGAGGGGTCGCCGGGGTCCAGTTCGGCCGCGGCGCGCGGCCACTCGGCACCGCCGATCACCGTCTCCAGGTGCTCGTCGAACGTCGCCGGGGGCGCGGCGAGAGGCTGCGCGAAGTCCATGGTCAGCGTGCGGCCGTCGGGCTGCACGGCGACCTCGGTGGGCCCGCTGTAGTCGAAGTCCCCGGGGAGCGAGAACGCGGACTGCGGCACGGCCTCCTTCTCGGCGCCCGGCGGGGTCCAGCGCAGGTGGAAGTTGGATCCGCCCTGGTGCTCGAAGTACTCCACCTTGAGGTCGTAGGTGCGGCCCGCCTCCAGCGTCACGGGCTGCGAGGTCTGCTCGACGTCCCAGTCGTCGGCCCAGTGGTCGATGACGATCTCGCCGTTCACCCAGAGGCGGAAGCCGTTGTCGGCGCTGACGTGGAAGGTGTGCTCGCCGGTGGCCGCGGGGGTGATCCCGCCGGTCCAGCGGACGCTGGCGTGGTCGGCCTGGCCGGCGCGGGCGGCGAGCCGCGGCTCCAGGTCGTTGAAGTCCAGCGACGGGTCGAAGGCGGTGGCCTTCAACTGGTCGAAGTCGAAAGCGCCGGGGGCGCTGTGGGTGTAGTACTCGCCCTTGAGACCGTGGACCTCCTCGGCTTCGGGGGAGTCGGCGGCCTCGGCGGCGGCCTGCCGGTCCGCGCCGGTGGCCGGGAAGCCCGGACCGGCGGGCACCAGCGTCAGCGCGAGGGCGGCGAGAATGGGCGTCGGCCAGCGGAGTAGTCGCCGTCGTACGCGTCTGCGGGAGCGGTGCACGGATACCTCCGGAAGTCGGAGAATGCGGGTGCTGGGTCTGCCCTTTGCCCCCGGGCGTCTTGTATAACGTTGGAAACAAGGGCAGTTGGCATGACAGCACGCCTCCTGCGTTGTGTCCAGTGCATGACCAAACGGCGTAGGAGGAACGCGGTGAGAGTCAGCCTGAAGGATGTGGCCGAGCGGGCGGGCGTGTCGGTGAAGACCGTCTCGAACGTGGTCAACAACTATCCGCACGTCACGCCGGCGATGCGGGCGCGGGTCCAGCAGGCCATCGACGAGCTCGGCTACCGCCCCAACCTCACCGCCCGCCACCTGCGCAAGGGTCGAACGGGCATCATCGCGCTCGCCGTGCCGGAGCTGGGCAACCCCTACTTCGCCGAGCTGGCGGGGCACGTGATCGACGAGGCCGCGCGGCACGACTTCACCGTTCTGCTCGACCACACCCAGGGCCGGCGGGAGCTGGAGCTGCTGGTCACCCAGGGCTTCCGTGCCCGGGTGATGGACGGGCTGATCCTCAGCCCGCTGGAGCTGGAGACCGGGGATCTGCGCGGCCGGGCCGAGGAGAGCCCGCTGGTGCTGCTCGGAGAGCGGCGCTACGACCTGCCGTACGACCACATCGCGATCGACAACATCGCCGCCGCCCGGCAGGCCGTCGGTCATCTGCTGGACCTCGGCCGGCGCCGTATCGCGTTCCTCGGCGCCCGCGAGGACCGCGCCCACCAACCCGCCCACCTGCGCCTTCTCGGCTGGCGGGCGGAGCTGGCGGACCGCGGCGTGCCGGTCGACGAGGCGCTCGTGGCGTACAACCCGGGCTGGGAGCGGGCGGACGGCGCTGCGGCCATGGCCGGCCTGCTGGACTCCGGGCAGCGGCCGGACGCGGTCTTCGCGTACAACGACCTGATCGCCATCGGCGCGATGCGGGTGCTGTCCGAGCGCGGGCTGCGGGTGCCGGAGGACGTGGCGGTCGTCGGTTTCGACGACATCACCGAGAGTCGGTACGGGGCCGTCACGCTGACCACCATCGCGCCGGACAAACGGGCCATCGCCAGGCTTGCGGTGGAGTCGGTGGTCAAGCGCCTGGACGCCGCCCACGGCGACGGCAGTGTGCCCGAGTCGCAGGAGATGCAGCCCGCGTTCGCGCTGGTGGAGCGGGAGAGCACGCGCGGTCGCGGACACGGCTGACCCCCCCGCAAAGGCCCCCGCCCGGGCCGGCCCCGGGCACCCCCTCCGGCCCGTCCGCCACGGCCGTGACGGGCCGTCAACTCCCCTGCGGGGCAAGGGTCGTGGCGATCTCCGCCGGACAAACCCGTGCTGCGGAAGGTGTTTACAGCACCCTTCCAACGATGTAAAACATCCCCTGAATTCCTCGGGCCCCGCGCAGCGGCCCGGCCCTCGTACTCCACCGCCCGAATCGGGGTATCACCATGAAGCCGCACGCCCGTACCGCCGCCAGAACACTCCTCGCCGTCACGCTCAGCGCGAGCCTCGCGCTCGCGGCCGGCTGCGCCAAGTCCGAGGACGACGAGGGGGGCACCGGTGCCGCCGCCGGCTCCGAGGAGGCCAAGGGTAGCGAGCAGAAGGTCTCCGGGGGGTCGGGCCCGACCTGCGTGATCGGCGACTACGGCGCCGAGAAGACGGACCTCGCCGGCGCCACCGTCGGCTTCTCGCAGTCCGAGAAGGAAGCCAACCCGTTCCGGATCGCCGAGACCGCCTCCCTCAAGGCCGAGGCCGACGAGCGCGGCATCGAACTGCTCACCGCGAACGCCCAGTCGCAGTTCTCCAAGCAGATCAGCGACGTCCAGGACCTCATCGCCAAGGGCGCCGATCTGCTGGTCATCGCCCCGCTGAACTCCGACGGCTGGGACCCGGTGCTGAAGTCAGCGGCGGACAAGAAGATCCCCATCGTCACCATCGACCGGAAGATCAACGCGGAGCCCTGCAAGGACTACGTGAGCTTCATCGGCTCCGACTTCACCGAGCAGGGCAAGCGGGCCGCCGACAAGATGATCGAGGCCACCGGCGGCACGGGTGAGATCGCCATCCTGCTGGGCGCGCCCGGCAACAACGTCACAACCGAGCGCACCAAGGGCTTCAAGGACCGTATCGCCGAAAAGGCCCCGGACCTGAAGGTCGTCTTCGAGCAGACCGGTGAGTTCGCCCGCGAGAAGGGCCAGCAGGTCACCGAGCAGCTCATCCAGTCCAACCCGGAGATCACCGGCATCTACGCCGAGAACGACGAGATGGGCCTCGGCGCCGTCAACGCGCTCAAGGGCGCGGGCAAGGAGCCCGGCGCGGTCAAGATCGTCACCATCGACGGCACCCGCAACGCCGTCCAGGGCATCGTCGACGGCTGGATCGACGCCGTCATCGAGTCCAACCCGCGCTTCGGCCCGCTGGCCTTCGAGACCCTCGACGCCTTCACCCAGGGCGAGGAGGTCGGCCAGGACATCGTGATCGAGGACAGCGAGTACACCGCCGACAACGCCGAGGCCGACCTCGGCAAGGCGTACTGACACCGATGGCCGCAGCGAACGAGCCGCCCGAGCGGCAGGATCCGGGCGGGCCCGTCGGGCCCGCCCGGCCCGCCGGGCCGCGCAAGGCCGACACCGGGTCCGACGCCGAGCCGGGTGCCGAGCCGGCCGCCGGGCCGGACGGCGCGGCGGAGCGCCCCGCCGTCCTGGCCGTACGCGACCTGACCAAGCGCTTCCCCGGCGTCCTCGCCCTCGACCGCGTCGACTTCACCGCCCGCGCCGGCGAGGTGCACGCCCTCGTCGGCGAGAACGGGGCCGGGAAGTCGACCCTCATCAAGGTCCTCACCGGCGTCTACCGGCCCGACGAGGGCGAGCTGACCCACCGCGGCGCACCGGCCTCCTTCGCCACCCCGCTCGCCGCCCAGCAGGCCGGCATCTCGACCATCTACCAGGAGGTCAACCTCATCCCGCTGATGAGCGTGGCCCGCAACCTCCTCCTCGGCCGCGAGCCGCGCCGCCGCGGCGGCCTCATCGACTTCGGCAGGATGCACCGCGATGCCGAGCGGATGCTCCTCGACTACGGCGTACGCGTCGACGTCCGCCGGCCGCTCGCCGAACTCGGCGTCGGCGCCCAGCAGATGGTCGCCCTCGCCCGCGCCGTCTCCGCGGCCGGCCGCACCGACGTCGTCGTCATGGACGAGCCTACCTCCTCCCTCGAACCCCGCGAGGTCGCGACCCTCTTCGGCGTCATCGGCCGGCTGCGGGCCGAGGGCGTCGCCGTCGTCTACGTCAGCCACCGCCTCGACGAGCTGTACGCCGTCTGCGACGCCGTCACCGTGCTCCGCGACGGCCGCGTCGTGCACACCGGCCCGCTCGCCGGGCTCGACCGGCTCCGGCTGGTCTCCCTCATGCTCGGCCGGGAGAGGGGAGAGGTGCGGGCCGAGGGCCTGACCAAGTTCACCGGCGATCACGACGCGGGCGCGGAGCCGGTGCTGCGCGCCGAGGGCCTGACACGCCGCCACGAACTCCACGATGTCTCCCTCGACGTACGCCCCGGCGAGGTCGTCGGCCTCGGCGGCCTCCTGGGCTCGGGACGCACCGAGACCGCCAAGGCCATCGCCGGTGCCCTCCCGCTGGGCGCCGGCCGTGTCACCGTCGCGGGCGTGCCCGTGCGCACCGGCTCGACGCCCGCCGCCGTCCGGGCCGGTATCAGTCTGCTGCCGGAGGACCGCAAGTCGGAGGGCATCGTGCCGGGGCTCTCGGTCCGCGAGAACATCGCCCTGGCCGCGCTGCCGCGCATGTCCCGCTACGGACTGGTCTCCGACGCCCGCATCGACGCCGTCGTCGAGACGTTCGTCAGCAGGCTGCGCATCAAGGCCGCGAGCCCGCACCAGAAGGTCGGCGAGCTGTCCGGCGGCAACCAGCAGAAGGTGCTGCTGGCGCGCTGGCTCGCCATGCAGCCCAAGGTGCTGCTGCTGGACGAGCCGACCCGCGGCATCGACGTCGGTGCCAAGGCCGAGGTGCAAAAGCTCGTCGACGAACTCGCCGAGGACGGCCTCGGCGTCCTGCTGATCTCCTCCGACGTGGAGGAGCTGATCGAGGGGTCCGACCGCGTGGTGGTGCTCAGGGACGGCGCCGTCGTCGGCGAGCTGACCGGCGACGACGTCACCGAGGACAGACTCATGGAGGCCATCGCTGCCGCCGCGGAGCCGGGTGCGGACCCGGACCGGGCGCCCCGCGGTGCCGGGACGGAGGCGGCCGGCCATGGCTGATCTCACGCTCCGCCGCGCGCTGCCGGCCGACCGCGACCGGGTGCTGCGCTGGCTGCAGGAGTACGGCGTCTACCTCGGCGTCGTCCTCCTGCTGCTCGTCAACATCGCCTTCACCCCCCACTTCCTGTCCGCCGAGAACTTCCGCACCCAGGCCGTCCAGGTGGCCCCCGTCGTCATCGTCGCGCTCGGCATGGCGCTGGCCATCGGCAGCGAGGGCGTCGACCTGTCCGTCGGCTCGGTCATGGCCCTGTCCACCTCGCTCGTCGCGCTGTACATGGGCTACGGGCCGTGGATCGCGCTGATCGTCGCGGTCGTCGGCGGCGCCGCGGTCGGCCTGGCGAACGGCTCGCTCATCGCGTTCATCGGCGTCCAGCCCATCGTCGCCACGCTCGCGCTGATGGTCGGCGCCCGGGGCCTCGCGCTGGTGCTCCTGCCGCAACTGGAGGACATCCGCGACCCGGGCATGGCCACCCTCGGCTCCGGCGAGTTCGCCGGCGTGCCGTACGTGGTGCTGATCGCGGCGGCGCTCGCACTCGTGGTCGCCTTCGTCGTCCGCCGCACCACCTTCGGCCGCCGGCTTCTCGCCATCGGCGACAGCCGCCCCGCGGCCACGCTCGCCGGGCTGCCGGTGCGCCGGGTGCTGATCGTGGTGTACGTGGTCTGCGGGGTGCTCGCCGCGGTCGCCGGCTTCCTGGCCACCGCGCGGCTGTCCGCCAGCGACCCCACCTCGCTGGGCAACCTGATGGAGCTGTCCGCCATCACCGCCGTGGTCGTCGGCGGTACGCCGCTGACCGGCGGCCGGGTCCGCATCGGCGGCACGGTGGCCGGTGCGGTGCTCATCCAGTTGCTGACGGCCACGCTGATCAAGCATGACCTGGAGCCTTCGTGGACGCAGATCGCCCAGGCCGTGGTGATCATCCTCGCCGTCTACGCCGCCCGGGAGAGGGGGAAGCGGTGACCGTCGTGAAAGACGAACCCGTCGCCGTGGCGTACGACGCCGGCGAGCCGGCCGGCTCCGCGCGCGGCGAGCGGCTGAGCGCCCTCGCGCAGCAGCACGGCGCCCTGGTCGCGCTGATCGCCATCGCCGCGGTGGCCTCGGTGTCCTTCGACTCCTTCGCCACCACCGGCAACCTCGGGAACATGGCGGTCTCCTCCGCCTTCCTCGCCATCGTCGCCCTCGGCATGACCTTCGTCATCATCACCGGCGGCATCGATCTGTCCGTCGGATCGGTGTTCGTGCTGGGCGGCGTGCTCGCCGCCTGGGGCTCGCGCCACGGCACGGTGGTGGCACTGCTCCTGCCGCTCGCCGTCTGCGGACTCTTCGGCCTGGTCAACGGGCTGCTCATCGCCCGCCTCAGGCTCGCGCCGTTCATCGTCACCCTCGCCGCCATGCTCGGTGCCCGCGGCGTGATGCTGTCGGTCACCGACGAGGGCGCCGACACCTACCTCGTCGCCGAGGGCTCGTTCTTCGCCGAACTCGGCCAGGGCAAGCTGCTCGGCATCGGGGTCCCGGTGTGGATCACGGCCGCGCTCTTCGTCGCCGGCGGGATCCTGCTGCGCCGCACCCGCTTCGGCCAGCACGTCTACGCCGTCGGCGGCAACGAGGACGCCGCCGCGCTGATGGGCGCGCCCGTGGCCCGTACCAAGACGCTGGTCTACACCCTCAACGGGCTGCTCGCCGGCTTCGCCGGCGCGCTGAACGCCGCGTGGCTCGACTCCGGCGTGACCATCCTCGGCTACGGCATGGAGCTGGAGGCGATCGCCGCCGTCGTCATCGGCGGCACGCTGCTCTCCGGCGGCATGGGCTTCGTCGGCGGCTCCCTGGCCGGCGTGCTGCTGCTGAAGGTGATCCAGAACGTCATCAACCAGATCGGCTCGCTCGACTCCGCCTACCAGCAGGTCGTCAGCGGCGGCTTCCTGGTGGTCGTCGTCGTCGCGCAGACCTGGCTCGCCCGGCGCCGCCGGGTGCCCTGACCGGCCGCCGGGCAACCGGGCGGGTTGGCCCGGCGGCCGTACGGCGGCCGGTCGCGGTCCCGAGCCGCGGCCGGCCGTCGGCACCGGTCTGGACCACTGCCGCCACCCAGTTGGGCGGCAGCCGTGCTGACGTGCAACTTTTCTGTCCCTGGGAGGGATTGACGGGCACGCGTCGGAGTAGGTACCCCTGATACGCACCGCACGCCTACGTCCCCGTCCCGACCTCCCCGAGGAGTCCCCTTGCCTCCCACTCCAGCCATCCGCCCGCGGGCGATCCTGCGAAGACGACCCTGGGCGACGGCCGCCGTCGCCGCCGGCCTGCTGCTGCCGCTGACCTCGGCGTCCCTCCCCGGCGCCGCCCGCGACGGCGGGGACGCGGCGGCTCCCGCGACCCGGCAGGCGCAGTACGCCGCGGCGGCCGAGGAGTACGGCGTTCCGGAGAGCGTGCTGCTCGGCGTGTCGTACCTGGAGTCCCGCTGGGACACCCACGCGGGTGAGCCGAGCACCGACGCCGGCTACGGCCCCATGCACCTGACCGACGCTCCCACCGTGCTCGCCGAGGACCACCACGGCGGCACCGCGGAAGACCCCCGCGGCGACACCGAGCGCCCCGTCGGCGACGAGACGTTCGGCCCCGCCCTGACCACGCTGTACGCCGCCGCCGAGCTGACCGGCACCGACGCGGCGACGCTGCGCGCCGAGCCCGCCCGGAACATCGCCGGCGGCGCCGCGCTGCTGGCCTCGTACCAGGAGGACCTGGGCGCGCCGGCCTCCGCCGACCCGGCCGACTGGTACGGCGCGGTCGCCAGGTACGCGGGCGCCGCGTACGAGCAGGACGCGGTGACGTTCGCCGACGAGGTGTACGCGACCATCCGCGAGGGCGCCGCCCGCACCACCGACGACGGCGAGGCCGTCCGGCTCGCCGGCGACCCGTCCGTGGCGCCGCGGCAGCGCTGGCTCGGCGAACTGGGCCTGCCGCGGCTGGAGAACGAGGAAGCGGAGTGCCCGGCCCGGCTCGGCTGCGAGTGGATCCCGGCGACGTACCGCCAGACGAACCCGGACGACATCGGCGCCTACGTCAACCACGACAAGGCGAACCGGCCGCACGACCAGAAGATCGAGTACATCGTCATCCACGACACCGAGGGCCGCTACCCCGGCGTCATCAGCCTGGTCCAGGACCCCACCCGCGCGGCGAGCTGGCAGTACACGCTGCGCAGTTCCGACGGTCACGTCGCCCAGCACGTCAAGCACAAGGACGTCGCCTGGCAGGCGGGCAACTGGAACATCAACGCCAAGTCCATCGGTCTGGAGCACGAGGGCTTCGCCAAGGACCAGGGCACCTGGTACACCGAGGCGATGATGCGCAGCTCGGCGACGCTGGTGCGCTATCTGGCGGCCAAGTACGGCGTTCCGCTGGACCGCACGCACATCATCGGCCACGACAACGTGCCCGGTACCACCACACCGAACATCCCGGGCATGCACTGGGACCCGGGCCCGTACTGGGACTGGGAGCGCTACTTCGAGCTGCTGAAGGCGCCGCTGCGCGGCCCGGGCGGGAGCTCCGGGGAGATGGTGCTGATCAAGCCGGACTTCGAGGACAACAAGCCGCAGTTCACCGGCTGCAGCTACGAGTCGGGCTCCGACCCCGCGGAGCCGTGCCCGCTCGCGCCCTCCTCGTCGGTCATCCTGCACGCGCAGCCCGACGCGGACTCCCCGCTGCTGGCCGACATCGGTCTGCACCCCGACGGCCGCGCCTCCGACATGCACGTCTCGGATGTCGGCAGCCGGGCCTCGGCCGGGCAGCGGTACGCGGTCGCCGAACGCAGGGGTGACTGGGTGGCGATCTGGTACCACGGGCTGAAGGGCTGGTTCCACAACCCCGCGGGCGCGCGGGTCGCCGAGTTCACCGCCGGGAAGATCGTCACGCCCAAGGAGGGCAGGGAGTCGGTGCCGGTCTACGGCCGGGCGTACCCCGAAGAGGCGGCGTACCCGCCGGAGATCCCGTACCAGCCGATCTCGGCCCATCCGTACGAGTTCAAGGCCGGCCAGGCGTACTCCTACGGCGGCACGGTCCCCGGTGAGTACTACCGCGCCGTGTCCTTCGACGGCTCCGCGCCGGGGGACCGCACGGTGGTCCGCGGCAAGATCAAGTACCACATCATCCAGATCGGTCACCGTATCGGCTTCGTCAACGCCGACGACGTGCACGTGCGCCGGGTCCGCTGACCCGTCCCGCAGTACGGCGCCGCCGGGCTCCTGCCCGGCGGCGCCGTACGCGTGCGGTCGCACGTCACGCGCGCGCCGGGCGCGACCCGGCCCGTCCCGTGGGAGCCGCCCGGTCCCCGGTGCCCGCGGTGCGGACTCCTCATTGCGCACTCATCGATCATCGGTTGTAATTGCGAACAACTCGCAATAACAGTCGACCTTCAACAGGGGAGTGGGTGGCATGGCGGTCCGCGGCATACGCGCGGCGCTCTCGGGCACGGCGGCAGCGGCGGTCCTCGCGGGGGCCGCCGCCTGCTCGGACCCGGACGCCGACGGCGGCTCCGGCCGCGACGGCACCACCGCCGTCATCGGCGTCGCCAACGAGCCCGACACCCTCAGCCCGCTCCTCGGTTACGGCAAGGACGGCAACTCCAAGCTCTTCGACGGCCTCCTCGCCCGCACCGGCGACATGGAGCTGCGCCCCGCCCTCGCCCGCGCCCTGCCCGAGATCGGCGACGACGGCACCACGTACACGTACAAGCTGCGCGACGACGTGACGTTCAGCGACGGCGAGCCCTTCACCGCCGCCGACGTCGTCTTCACCTACGAGACCATCCTCGACCCCGGCACCCGCAACGCCTCCAAGGGCGACCTGGAAGCCGTCGAGAGCGTCGAGGCCGAGGGGGACGACACCGTCGTCTTCCGCCTGAAGTACCCCTACGCCCCCTTCGCCGAGCGCACCGTGCTGCCCATCGCGCCCGAGCACGTCGCCGGCAGGGGCGATGTCAACACCGGTGCGTTCACCACCGAGCCGGTCGGCACCGGACCGTACGTCCTGGACCACTGGCGCAAGGGCGAGGAGCTCACCTTCTCCGCCAACCCCCGGTACTGGGGCGGCAGGCCGAAGGTGGAGAAGCTGACCATGGCGATCATCGCCGACGACGACATCCGCGCCACCCGGCTGCGCTCCGGCGACCTCGACGGCGCCATCCTGCCGCCGGACCTCGCCAGGACCTTCGCCGAGGACGAGGACAAGCAGACCCTCGCCGCCACCACCGCCGACCACCGCGCCGTCACCCTGCCCACGGACAACCCCGTCACCGGCGACATCGCCGTCCGCCGCGCCCTCGACGTGGCCGTCGACCGCGGCGCGATGGTCGACAAGCTGCTGGAGGGCCGCGGCAAGCCCGCATACGGGCCCGTGCCCACCGACAGCGAGTGGTTCGCCCGGGGCACCGAGCGCCCGTACGACCCCGGGCGGGCCGGGAAGATCCTCGACGACGCCGGCTGGCGCCCCGGGGACGGCGGCATCCGCGAGAAGGACGGGCAGAGGGCCTCGTTCACCCTCTACTACCCCTCCGGCGACAAGGTCCGCCAACAGCACGCCCTCGCCTTCGCCGGCGACGCCAAGAAGATCGGCATCGAGGCCAGGGTGGAGAGCGGCACATGGGAGGTCATCGAGCCGCGGATGGCCGAGGACGCCGTGCTCGCCGGCGGCGGCAGCCCCGCCGACCCCGACTTCGACCTCTACCCGATGCTCTTCTCCGAGCTGGCCGGCCAGGGCTTCCACAACATGGCCTCCTACGAGAACCCGGACGTCGACACCGCCCTGGCCGAGGGCCGGGAGAGCGGTGACGAGGCCGACCGGAGGCGGGCGTACGACAAGGTGCAACGCGAACTCGCCGACAACCCCGGCTATGTCTTCCTCACCCACATCGACCACGTCTACGTCGTCGCCGACACCTGGCGCGGGCTGACCACGCAGGTCGAGCCGCACGAGCACGGCTTCGGCAGCGGCCCCTGGTGGAACGTCGAGAGCTGGGAGCCCGCGCCGTGACCGGGCCGCCGGCCGCCCCGATGGCGCGGATGGCCGGGCGGCGGCTGCTGCACGCCGTCCCCGTCCTGCTGGCCGTCACCTTCGGGGTGTTCGCCATCGCCGCCGCCTCGCCGTTCGACCCGGTGAAGGCGTACGCGGGCACCGCCGGGTTCAGCGCCTCCCAGGAGGCGCTGGACCAGCTCCGCGACGGACTCGGCGCCGACGACCCGTTCGTCACCCGCTGGTGGGACTGGCTCTCCGCGGCCGTCGCCGGCGACCTCGGCGAGTCCACCAGCATGCGCCAGCCCGTCGCCGACGTCATCGGCGAGCGCCTCGGCTGGACGGTGCTGCTGTGCGCGGTCGCGTTCACCGTCGCCGTCGTCGCCGGCACGCTGCTGGGCGTACTCGCCGCCCGCCGCCGCGGCGGCCCGCTCGACCGGGCCGTCACCTCCGTCGCGTACGCCCTGGAGGCGGCGCCGCCGTTCTGGCTCGGGCTGCTCGCCGTCTGGCTGTTCGCGCTCCGCCTCGACGCGCTGCCGGCCGGCGGGCTCACCGACGCCGGTACGGACGTCGTCGGCTTCGGGCAGGTCGCCGAGCACCTGGTGCTGCCCGCGTCGGTCCTCGCCGTCTCGCAGATGCCGTGGTTCGTGCTCTACGTCCGCCAGGGCGTCGGCGACGCGCTGGACGAGGACCCCGTGCGCGGCGCCCGCTCCCGCGGTGTCGCAGAGCGCACCGTACTGCTGGGGCACGCGCTGCGCTCCGGGCTGCTGCCCGTGCTCACGCTGATCGGCACCCGGGTGCCGGAGCTGATCACCGGTGCGCTGCTCATCGAGACCGTCTTCAGCTGGCCGGGGATCGCCGCGGCCACCGTCGAGGCCGCCACGTCCGTCGACTTCCCGCTGCTCGCCGCGCTGACCGTGCTGGCGACCGCGGCGGTGCTGCTCGGCAACCTGCTGTCCGACCTGCTGTACGGGATCGCCGACCCGCGAGTGGGCTTCGATGGCTGAGACGTCACCGGCCACGGGGCGGCCGGGCGCGCCCGACGGCCCGCGGGACGCGGCCGGTTGGCGCACCGGAGCCACCGGCCGCACCTCTGCGCGCACGCTGCGGGTGCGCACCTCGGCCGCCGTCGTCGTGCTCGCCGTCCTCGCGGTGCTCGTCGTACCGCCGCTGGTCCAGCTCGACCAGCAGGCCGTCGACATCGGCAACAAGCTGGCCGCACCGTCCCCCTCCCACCTCTTCGGCACCGACGACGTCGGCCGCGACGTGCTGCTGCGCTGCGTCTACGGACTGCGCGTCTCGCTGCTCGTCGGCGTGGTCGCCGCCCTCGTCGCCACCGTCGTCGGCACCGCCGTCGGGGCCCTGGCCGGTGCGCTCGGCGGGCACGCCGACCGGGCCGTGATGCGGCTCGTGGACGTCTTCGCCTCCGTACCGCACCTGCTGCTCGGCATCTTCATCGTCGCCCTGTTCCAGCCCGGGGTGTGGCCGGTCGTCGCCTCCGTGGGGCTGACGCACTGGGTCTCGACATGCCGCATCGTGCGTGCCGAGGTGCTGTCGCTGCGCGGGCGGTCGTTCGTGGACGCGGCCGTCTCCGGCGGGGCCTCACGCACCCGGGTCGCGATCCGCCACCTCGTACCGGGGGTGCTGCCGCAGGCGGGACTCGCGGCGGTGCTGATGGTGCCGCACGCCATCTGGCACGAGTCGGCGCTGTCGTTCCTGGGCCTCGGGCTGCCGCCGCACCAGGCCAGCCTGGGCGCCATGGTGCAGGGCGCACGCGGCGCCCTGCTGGCGGGGGACTGGTGGCCCACCCTCTTCCCGGGCCTGTTCATCATCCTCCCGACCCTCGCCGTCGCCGGCCTCGCCGGGGCGTGGCGGGAGCGGCTGAACCCGCGCCGCCGATCGGAGCTGACGCTGTGACGAACCCCGCGGACACCCCCGCGCGCACGGATCGCGACACCGCCGCGCCGCTGCTGACCCTCGACCGGATGTCGGTCCGCTTCCGGATGCGCCGCGGCCGGTACGTCGCGGCCGTCACCGACGTCTCCCTCTCCCTGGCCGCCGGCGAGTGCGTCGCCCTGGTCGGCGAAAGCGGCTGCGGCAAGTCCGTCCTGGCCTCCGCGCTCCTGGGGCTGCTGCCCGGCAACGCCGAGACCGCGGGCACCGCGTACCTCGGTGAACTGGAGCTGCTCGGCGCCGCGGAGGCGGAGCTGTCCCGCCGGGTACGGGGCCGCCGCGCCGGCCTCATCCCGCAGTCCCCGGCCGCGCATCTGACGCCCGTACGGACCGTGCGCTCGCAGCTTGAGGAGGTGGTCCGGGAGCTGACCGGCACCCGCGGGTCCGGGGTGCGTGCCGCCGCGCTGAAGGCCGCGGAGCGGGCCTGGTACCCCGCCGATCACCTCGACCGCTACCCGCACGAACTCTCCGGCGGCCTCGCGCAGCGCGCCGCCACCGCCCTCGCGCTCGTCGGCGACCCCCCGCTGCTGCTTGCCGACGAGCCGACCACCGGCCTCGACCGCGATCTCGTCGAGCGCACCGTCGACGAGCTGCGCCGCCAGGTCGACGACGGGCACGGGCTGCTGATCATCACCCACGACCTGGCGGCCGCGGAGCGGATCGCGGACCGGGTGGCCGTGATGTACGCCGGGCGGATCGTCGAACTCGCCCGCGCCGCGGCGTTCTTCGGCGCCCCGGGGCCACGGCACCCGTACGCCCGGGGCCTCCTCGACGCGCTCCCGGAGCGCGGCTTCAGGCCCGTCCCGGGCATGCCGCCGGAGTTGGGGGCGCTGCCGCCGGGGTGTGCGTTCGCGCCGCGGTGCACGTCCGCCACGGCAGCCTGCGAGGCGGTGCCGGCGCTGACGGCGGGGGTGGCGTGCCACCACCCGGTGCCCGTGGGCACCGTGCCGGCGGGGAGGCCGGAGGGCGCGCCCGAGCAGGCTGCGGCGCAGCGGACCGGCGAGCCCGGTCCTCCCCGTGAGCAGGAGTCCGCCGATGCCGGCTGAAGCCCCGCCCGCGCTCCAACTGCGCGCCGTCACCGCCGGATACGACCGCCGCGCCCCCGTCGTCCGCGACGTCCGGCTCACCCTCGCCGCCGGTGAGGCCGTCGGGCTCCTCGGCCCCAGCGGCTGCGGCAAGTCCACTCTCGCGCGGGTCGCCGCACTGCTGCACCGCCCGGATGCCGGCGAGGTGCTGCTCGACGGCCAGCCCGTGCGCGGCTGGCGCCACCGCGCACCCCGCGCACAGCGCACCGCCTTCGGCGTCGTCTTCCAGCAGCCCCGGCTCGCCGCCGACCCGCGGATGACGCTCGCCGCCCTGATCGGCGAGCCGCTGCGCGCCACCGGCCGCCGGGCCGAGGCCCGGGGCCGTACGGCGGAACTGGCGTCGTTCACCGGCCTCACCCCCGACCTGCTGGCCCGCCGTCCCCACGAGGTCAGCGACGGCCAGCTCCAACGCGCCTGCCTCGCCCGCGCGCTGGCGCTGCGTCCCCGCATCCTGGTCTGCGACGAGATGACGGCCATGCTCGACGCCTCCACCGCGGCGGCGCTGGTCGCGGCCGTCGAGGAGTACCGCCGCACGTCGGGCGCCGCGCTGCTGGCCGTGGGCCACGACCGGACGCTGCTGGCGCGGTGGTGCGACCGCACCGTCGTCTGGGACGAGCCGGGCCCGGAGGCGAAGGCCCCACCGAGTGGCTGATTGCTTTCGTACGCGCGGACGGTGCGTGAGCGCCGCGTTACGGACAGCCCAGCCGGTCGGCCAGGTCCCGGAAGTCCGCCGCCGCCACGTCGCCCGGCACGTCCGCCGCGCGGTCCGCCGTGCCCGCCGGGCCCTTCTCCAGCGGGCGTTCGACGAACGCCGTCCTGAGCCCCGCACCGCGCGCGCCCGTCAGGTCCCAGCCGTGACAGGCCACCATCAGCAGCTCGCCGGGGGCGACATCCAGCAGCCGCGCGGCCGTCAGATACGGCGCCGGGTCCGGCTTGTAGAGCTGTGCCAGCTCCGCGGAGAGGATGCAGTCGAACCGCAGCCCGGCCGCCTTCGCCAGATGGGTCAGCAGCGCGAAGCCGCCGTTGGACAGCGCCGCCACCACGTACCGGCCGCGCAGCCGCGCCAGGCCCTCGGCCGCGTCCTCCCACGCGGGCAGCCGGTGCCAGGCGCGGACCAGCTCGCCGCGGGCCGCGTCGTCGAAGGCGGCGGCGACGCCGTGGCGTTCCAGCAGCTCGTCCAGCGACTCGCGGTGCAGCACGTCGAGGTACGCCCACGGCCGCTCGCCGCTGTTGACCCGGTTCATCGACGGCAGGTACCTCTCCCGCCACTCGTCGGCGAAGGCGGCACCGTCCAGTTCGGCGCCGCGGCGCCGCGCCAGAAGTGTCACCTGCTCCGCGACGCCGGTGCGCCAGTCGACGGTGGTGCCGAAGACGTCGAACGCCAGCGCCCGTACCGCTCCCGGATCGAACTCCGCCTCCGTCACGGCCTCACCCCTTCCGGCCCACGCCACCGAAGTGGTCGACCTCCTCCGGCTCCCCGCCGCCCTCCGGCCGCCACCGGGAGCACGACACGACGCCCGGCCCGACCAGCTCCAGGCCCGTGAAGAAACCTTCTATCTCCTCCGGCGTGCGCAGCACATACGGCACCGCGCCGCTCCTGTTGTACGCGTCCTGCGCCCGCCGGGCCTCCCGGTGCACCACGCCCGTCCCGTCGCTGAGCGCCAGATGGCTGCCCGCCGGGAGGGCGTCGACCAGGTGGGCGACGATCCGGCGCGCCTCGTTGTAGTCCGCGACGTGCCCCACGATCCCGCTGAGGATCAGCCCCACCGGCTCGTCGAAGTCCAGCGTCTTCGCCGCGCCGGTCAGCACCGCGTCCGGCTCCTGCAGATCGGCGTTCACGTAGCCGCACACCCCGGTGGGCCGGGAGACCAGCAGGGCGCGCGCGTGCGCGAGGACCATCGGGTCGTTGTCGACGTAGACGACCCGCGCGGTGGGGTGGACCCCCTGCGCCACCTCGTGCGTGTTCTGGGCCGTCGGCAGCCCGGTGCCGATGTCGAGGAACTGGCGTATCCCGGCCTCGGCCGCGAGATGGCGCAGGGAACGGGTGAGGAAGGCCCGCGAGGCGCGGGCGACGTCCACGATGGCGGGCGAGACCCGTACATACGCCTCGCCCGCGAGCCGGTCGACGCGGTAGTTGTCGCTGCCGCCGAGCCAGAAGTTCCAGATCCGCGCCGACTGCGGCACGGTGGTGTCGATCACCGGCGCTCTTTCGCCGCCATCCGCGTCCCCCATCAGAACTCTCCCGCCCACCGGTCGTGCTTGAAGCCACACAAAGTAGTCCAACGGCCCGTTCACCGTAAGCGATCCGGCCACCTCCGTGCCGTCCGGAGCGCTCGCCGTGCCCCCGCCGCCATGGGATCATCCGTTCCATGAGGCTGGACGGTGTCGGACGGCGCTACGGCAGACGCGAGCCCTGGGTGCTGCGCGGGGTCGACCTGCGGGTGCCGGCGGGTGCGCTCGTACGTGTCGAAGGCGCCAACGGCGGCGGCAAGTCGACGCTGCTGCGGCTGCTGGCCGGCATCGACCTGCCCAGCGCCGGGCGCGTCGCCGGCCGCCCCGCGCGCACCGCGTACGTGCCGGAACGGTTTCCCGTCGCCCTGCCGCTGACGGCCCTCGGGTATCTGACACACCTGGGCCGGGTGCAGGGGCTGCGCGGGGCGGAGGCGCGGCGGCGGGCGGGCCGGTGGCTGGAGCGGTTCGGGGCAAAGGACTCGGCGCGTACGCCGCTGGAAGAGTTGTCGAAGGGCGGGAGCCAGAAGGTGGCCGTGGCGCAGGCGCTGCTCGCGGAGCCGGACCTGCTGGTGCTCGACGAGGCGTGGACCGGGCTGGACGCGAGGGCGCGGGCGGAGCTGGACACGGCGGTGGGGGAGCGGCTGGCGGCGGGCGGGGCGGTCGTGTTCGTCGACCACGACCCCCGGCGGCTGGCGGACGTACCGTGCGCCGCCTACCGCGTGGGAGGCGGACGGGTCGTCGCCCGGCCGGCGGGCGGCGGGCCCGCGGTGGTGGTCGAGGCGGTCGGGGAGCCGGGCTCCTCCGTACCGGGCGGCCTGCCCGGGGCGCCGCTCTGCGAGGAGCTGCCCGGCGGCGGCTGCCGGCTGACGGTGCCCGCCGCGCACTCCGACGCGCTGCTGCGTGCGCTGCTCGACGCCCGCCCCGGCTGGCACATCCGCGGCGTGCACTCCGTGGCGCACGCGCCGGGGGAGGAGCCGGCGCCGTGACCGCGCTCGTGCGCTACCAACTCGCCCTGCTCGCCCGGTCGCACCGCTGGCTGCCCCCGCTGCTGGTGTACGCGGCGGCGGTCGCCGTCGGCGTCCAGCCGGGGCAGGCGGTGCTGGACTCGCTCGGGGGCGCCGCGGCGGCGGTGCTGCCGGTCGCCGCGTGGCTGGTGCGGGTGTGCACCGGGGTGGAGCCGCCCGCCGCGCGGGCCTGCCTGGCCGCGGCCGGGGGCCCGGCGCGGGCCCATCTGGCGAGCCTGACCGCGGCGTTGGCGGCGGCGTGCACGCTGGGTGCGGCGGGCGTGGCCGTCGTCGTGCTCATCAGCGGCGCGCACGGCTCGGACCGGGCCGCGGACACCGCCGTCCCGGTCGCGGCGGCGACGGGCGCGGGGCTGCTGGCGACGCTGACGTGCGCGCTGCTGGGGACGGCGGTGGGCGCGCTGTGCAACCGGCCGCTGCTGCGCAGCCGGGCGTGGACGGTGCCGGCGACGCTCGCCGGCGCCGGGGCGGTGCTGGTGGCGGCCGGCTCTCCCGCGAACGCCGCCGTGACGGGCCTGGTCAACGGCTCCCGGGCGGCGGAGGTGCCGGTGCCGCTGCTGCCGCTGACGGGCGCGGCCCTGGCGGCGGCGGCGACCGCGGCGCTGGCGGCGGCGCTGAGCGCCCGGCGCTGAACGCGGTCCGGCGCGGGCGCCGCCGGTCCGGTCTTCCCGCCGTCACACCACCCGCAGCCGCACCGGCGCCTGCGCCGCCGGTTCCGGCAGCCGCAACGGCCGGGCCCCGGGCGTGATCGACCCCAGCAGCGCCGCCTCGCGCGCGCCCGTCGCCGACGGGACGGACGCCGGCAGCCCGCACACCGTCAGAAAGCCCAGCAGCGCGAAGAGATACCCCTCCTTGCCCTGCGACGACAGCCCATGGTCCTCGATCGGCGACACCCGCGCCGGTGCGCACAGCTCCGCGAGCCGCGCCATCAGCGCCGGGTTGCGCACCCCGCCGCCGGAGACGACCAGCTCCTCCACCCGGTACTCCCGGCACGCCGCCGCCACCAGCTCGGCGGTCAGCTCGGTGACGGTGGCCACCAGGTCGTCCAGCTCCGGCCGCACGCCCGCGGCGGCCACCTGCTCGCGCAGATACGCCCCGTGGAACAGCTCCTTGCCGGTCGACTTGGGCGCGGCCAGCGCGTAGTACGGCTCGGCCAGCAGTCTGCCCAGCAGCTCCCGGTCCACCGTGCCGCGCCGCGCCCGCGCGCCGTCGGTGTCCATCGTCGCGGCGCCGCCCGTGCCGTCGGCCACCGCCGCGTCGATGAGCGCGTTGGCCGGCCCCAGGTCGTACGCGACGATCCCGCCGGAGCCGCCGCGGACCGTGATGTTGGCGATGCCGCCGAGGTTCAGCGCCGCCCGCCGTGGGCCGGAGCCGTCGCCGAGCAGCAGCAGCGCGTCGAGGGTGGAGGCGAGCGGGGCGCCCTGGCCGCCGCGGGCGATGTCGCGGGTGCGTACGTCGGAGACGACCGGCAGCCCGGTGGCCTCGGCGATCCAGGCGGCGCTGCCGAGCTGGAGGGTGCCGCGGGCCCGCCGGCCCTCGACCCAGTGGTAGACGGTCTGCCCGTGCGAGACGACGAGGTCCGCGCGTCCGCCCGCCACCGTGTCGACGGCCCCGGCGGCCACCCGGCCGAAGAACCGGCCCAGTTCGGTGTCGAGCCGGCAGACCTCCGCCATCGTCGTGTGCGCCGGGGGCAGGCAGGCGGCGACGGCGCGGCGCAGTTCGCCGGGGAACGGGGCGCTGTGCAGACCGCGGGGGTGCAGGAGCAGGTCGTCGCCGGCCAGGCGCAGGTCGCAGACGGCGGCGTCCACCGCGTCGTACGAGGTGCCGCTGAGCAGGCCGACGACGGTGAGGGCGGGGGCGGGGTGCGGATCGGTCATCGGGCCATTGTCGTCGGCACGTTCGCGGGGGCCCGGGCGCCGTACGCCGGCGGTGTCGAGGTCGCAGGCCCGGCGGCCGGGTGCCGTCCTTGCGCAGAGGCGCGGCGACGGGCCTGCGACCCCACTGGGCCAGAACTATACATTTCGGGCATTCTGTCGCAAGGGAAAGCGCGGCCCGACTTGTCGGGCCCTCCAATGAAATTTCACTGCAAGCCCATTGACGTCCGCCGTTGTCGGCCGTCAAGCTCTGTCCACTGCGTGTTAACGATAACACGAGCGCGACCAAGGGAGCCGCCTGATGTCAGGTCGTCATCCGCCGATCCCCCCGCCACCCGCCGACCCCCGCACGACCACCGCCCACCCCACCCGCTTCGACCGCCGCACCCTCCTTCGCACCTCCGCGGCCGGCGCGTTCGCCACCGCCACCGGCGGACTGGCCGCCGCCTGCGGCAGCGCCGCGGGACAGGGACCCGGCAAGGTCGCCATCCACGGCGACAACGCCACCTGGGAGGCGCCGCTGAAGGCCGCCGGCGAGGCGCTCAAGGCCACCGCCGGACTGCAGCTCGTCCCCGAGGTCATCCCGTCGCTGGAATCCTTCGAGCAGATCGTCAAGTCCTCGCTGCGCACGAGCAAGACCCCCGACCTGCTCAAATACTGGTCCGGCTACCGGCTGCGCGACCTTGCCCGCACCGGCGGCATCGAGGACCTTTCCGAGCAGTGGGAGTCCGCCGAAACCCAGGGCTGGGTCGACCCCTCGCTGCGCGAGGCGTTCACCTACGACGGCCGCGTCTACGGGCTGCCGATGAACCTCGCCTACTGGGTGATCTTCTACAACCCCGAGGTCTTCGCGGAGCACCGCCTCAAGAAGCCCGAGACCTGGGACGACTTCCTCACCGCCTGCACAAGGCTGAAGGACAACGGCATCACCCCGCTGCACGGCACCACGGCCGGCCGCTGGCCCGCGTTCATCTGGTTCCAGGAGATCCTGAGCCGTCAGGACCCGCAGTTCTACGACGACCTGATGAACGGGCGCGAGCGCTACACCGACCCGCGCGCCCAACGCGCGCTGCGCACGATCGCCGGCTTCTTCGACAAGAACTGGTTCACCAGTATGGACATGGACCACAACAACGCCGCCGCGGCCGTCGTCCACGGGGACCTCGGCATGGTCGCCTGCGGCACCTGGCTGGGCGGCGTCTTCGCCGGCGCCGGCGCCAAGCCCGGCAAGACCGTCGACGCCTTCGTCCTGCCCATGGCCGACCCGGCGGCGCGCCCGTGCGTGATCTTCGAGTCGAGCGCCTTCGCCGTCACGGTCAAGGGCCCGGACAAACAGGAGGCGCTGAAGGCCGCCGGCGGCTGGCTGCACCCCGAGGTCGCCACCGCCTTCGCCCACGGCCTCTCCGACGGCAGCCCCAACCCGAAGGTCGAGCCCGCCAACGTGGTCATCGAAGGCGTCACCCGGCAGTCGAAGGACCTGTGGCTGCTCAACCGCTTCTGGGAACAGGGCCCGCCCGAACTCGTCGAGTCCACCGTGGACGACCTCGCGGGCATGCTCATCGACCCGCACTCGTACCGCAGCGGGCTGCGGACCATGCAGGAGCGCGCCGACGACGCGTGGAAGGTGTGGCGGGAGGCGGAGAAGTCATGACCGACATCGTGGGCAGCACGGCACACGCCGCCAAGCCCGTGCGCGTACGCCGCCGCATCCCGTTCCGCAGCCCGCACCAGGCCGCGGGGAAGACCTCGGCAGGCCGCAGGGGCGGCCCGTTCGCCGGCGTCCCCTGGGCGCTGCCCGCGCTCGCGTTGGTCGGCGTGCTGCTCGTCTACCCCTTCCTCCGCAGCATCTACGGCAGCTTCTTCGAGGACAACGGCTTCACCAGCAGCTTCACCGGCATCGACAACTACACGCGGCTCGCCGAGGACCCGATCTTCGGCCGCTCGCTGCTCAACACCTTCCTGTGGGTGGCCGGCACCCTGCTGCTGCCCGTCGTCACCGGCCTCGCCATCGCGGTGGCCACCCACCGGATGCGCCGCTTCGGCGGACTCGCCCAGATCGTCATCGTGCTGCCGTTCGCGATCTCCGGCGCCGCCACCGCCTCGCTGTGGCGCTTCATGCTCACCACCGACGGCGCGGTCAACCAGGTGCTGCGCGGCATCGGCCTCGACTCCTGGGCCCAGGGCTGGCTGCTGGAATGGCCGCAGAACACCCTCTCGATGATCGTCGCCAGTACCTGGCAGGCCACCGGGCTGAACGTCGTCCTCTTCGCCATCGGCCTGCGCGCCATACCCCGGGAGACGATCGAGGCCGCCGAACTCGACGGTGCCACCGGCTGGCGGATGTTCCGCCACATCACCCTGCCGCAGCTGCGTGCCGTGACGGTCGTGGTCGTCGGCATGGCCATCGTCAACAGCCTCAAGGCGTTCGACATGATCTGGGTCCTCACCCAGGGCGGTCCCTCGCGCAGCTCCGAGACGCTGGCGCTGACCATGTACCGCGAGGCGTTCCGGCTCTTCCACGTCGGCTACGGATCCGCCGTCGCGCTCGTGCTCTCCGTGATCGTCGTCGCCTCTTCGTGGCTCTATCTGCGCCGCCAGATGCCCGGTGCCAAGGACTGAGAGGAGACACCGACATGGGACGCCACATGCGCAACCTCTTCGTCGCCGGCTGCGTGCTGCTCTGGCTGCTGCCGCTCTACATCCTGATCGTGAACTCGCTGACCCCGGCCGAGGAGTTCACCGGCTCGGTCGACTGGACCCCGCAGGGCTTCGCCTTCTTCGACAACATCAAGTCCGCGTGGACCGACGCCGGCATCGGCGACGGCTTCGCCAGTTCGATGCTGTACGCCACGGTGTGCGGCGGCGCGGCCGTGATGGTCGCGGCCATGGCCGCATTCGCCGTCATCGTCCTGCCGATACCCAGGCCCGCCCTGTGGTTCTGGGTCATCTTCTCCGGGACGCTCTTCCCGCTGCAGATGTTCCTGGCCCCCCTCTTCGGCATGTACGCCGACGCCAACCTCTACGACACCCGCCTGGGCCTGATGCTCGTCTACGCCGCCTGGGCCATCCCCTTCGCGTTCTTCCTCATCCGCAACCAGATGACGACGATGCCGCCCGAGATCACCGAGGCCGCGATGCTCGACGGCGCGTCCATGCGCCGCATCTTCTGGCGCATCCACGTGCCGCTCATGCGCTCCGGGCTCGGTGCCGCGTTCATCTTCCAGTTCACCGCGGTCTGGAACGACCTGCTGTTCGGCATCACGCTCAGCCGCAGCCCGGAGATCCAGCCGGTGATGGCCGCCCTCAACTCCCTCACCCAGGCCTACAGCACCGCCGGGCCCCCGGTGGTCCTCGCCGGCGCGTTCATCGTCTCGCTGCCCACGCTCCTGGTCTTCCTGGTGTTCCGCGGGCTGTTCCTGCGCGGCATCACCGCGTCCGCCCGCTGACCGACCGCCCGCCCACGACCGACCGCCGACCCCGTCCGCCCGCCGACTCCTGCCGATCCCCCGAACCCGCCCGCCTCACCGCCCGCACCGCCGCGGGAGATCACGGAGACCACCGCATGACCACTCGGGCCCTCGTCAAGACCACCGACTGGGACAACGACCGCATCCGCGACAGCCTGCGCAGCAGCGTCGTCACCGCCGAGGGCACCCTCGCCGGCACCGCCCTGCGCCTGACCCAGGAGCCGCTGCTGAAGCACGCCGAGGGCGGCGGGCTGCTGCAGAGCCTGCGCGTCGAGGCCGCCGGCGGCGCCCTGCCCGCCGGCCTCGCGGCCGGTCTCGTCGTCCGCACCGGTTCCGGCACGGCGCTGCCCGCCGCGCCGGAGCCGGGCCCCGGCGGGTCCGTACGCCTGCTGCTGCCCGCCGTCGACACCGCCACCCGCATCGCCGTCGGCCTGACCGCCGATGCCGGTGGCGGGGCCGACGCCGGCATCGAGCTGACGCTCACCCCGCAGCGGCAGTGGACTCTCCACCTCGTCCACCACTCCCACCTCGACATCGGCTACACCGACCCCCAGGGCCGCGTCCTGGCCGAGCACCTGTCCTTCCTCGACTCCTGCCTGGAGCTGACCCGCGCCACCGACGACTGGCCCGCCGAGTCCCGGTTCCGCTGGTGCGTGGAGTCCTTGTGGTCGTTCAAGCAGTGGGCCGACGCCCGGCCCGCCGAGCAGGTCGAGGAGTTCGTACGGCGTGTCCGCGAGGGCCGCATCGAGCTGACCGCCATGCCCTTCAACCTGCACACCGAGACCTGCTCCACCGACGAGTTGCACGAACTGCTGCGGCTCGCCCACGAGGTGCGCGACGAGCACGGCGTCGAGTTCACCTCCGCGATGCAGACCGATGTGCCCGGCGCCGTGGTCGGCCTCGTCGACGCCCTCGCCTCCGCGGGCGTCAGGTACCTGTCCGTGGCGCACAACTGGGCCGGCCGGTCCGTCCCCCACCTCGTCGGCGGAGAGAAGCTGCCCCGGCTCTTCCGCTGGCGGGCGCCCAGCGGCAACAGCATCCTCGTCTGGGTCACCGACACCCCGCACGGTCTGGCCTACATGGAGGGCCCGCTGCTCGGCTTCGACACCGACTACTCCAGCGTCGACGACCTGCTGCCCGCGTATCTGACGTCGCTGGCCAGCAACCCCTACCCGTACCGCGGCGGCGTCTTCGGCTGGGCCATGGACGTCGCCGACATCAAACGCGAGCCGTACCCGTGGGACATCCTGCACCTGCGCGTGCAGGGCAAGTTCGGCGACAACGCGCCGCCCCGGCGGATCATCGCCGACACCGTCCGCCGCTGGAACGAGACCTGGGCCTACCCGCAGCTCAGGCTCTCCCGCAACGAGGACTTCTTCACCGACGCCGAAGCCCGCCTGGGCGAGGAGATACGCACCTTCGAGGGCGACTGGACGGACTGGTGGGTCGACGGCGTCGGCTCCGGCGCCCGCCCGCTGTCCCTCGCCCGCACCGCGCAGGCCACCGTCGCCGACGCGCAGACCCTCGGCACCTTCGCCGGCGTCCTCGGTGCCGCGGGCGCCGCCGACGACAGCCGGGACGCGGCCCCCGTCTACGAGGCGGTGTCCCTCTTCGACGAGCACACCTGGGGCGCCGGCGACCCGTGGACCCACGGCGACCACGGCGGCCACAGCGGCGAGGAGCAGTGGCACTGGAAGTACGGGCAGGCGCTGCGCGCGTACGACGACGGCAACTCCCTGCTCGACCGCGCCCGCGCCCGCCTCGGCCAGCGCCTTGCCGGCGCGCCCGGCGCGGTCTCGTACCACGTCGTCAACACCTGCTCCTGGGCCCGCACCGACGTGGTACGGATCTTCCTGCCGGAGAGCAGCGTGCCGCTGGAGCAGCGCGTGGCCGTCCGCGACGCCCGCACCGGCGAGCGGCTGCGGCACGAGGAGCAGGCGCAGGTCAACGAGGACCACCGGGACGCGGGCCGGTTCCTGCTGGTGTGCGTCGCCGACGTGCCGGCCGCCGGATCCGTACGCCTCGACGTCGTCGCCGACGCCGCGGACGGCGGTACGGCGGACGACGAGGGCACCGTCGTGAAGGCCGCCACCGGGTGGAACCCCACCGGCGGCACCGAGCAGGAGGATCCCGCCGAGACCTCCGCCGCCGCACACGCGCAGGCCGACCCCACGCTGCTGGAGAACGAGCACCTCGCGGTGCGCGTCGACCTCGCCCGCGCCTGCATCGCCTCCGTCGTCGACAAGGCCACCGGCCGCGAACTCGTCCGCGCTGACGCCGTCGCCGGCTTCAACGCCTACATCCACGACAGCTACACCACCGCCGGCGGCTTCAACCACAACTCAAGCCGCACCACCGCCTCCGACCGCCTGGAGCACCTCGGCAACCGCTCCGTCGCCCCGCCCGCCGCCCTCATCGCCCGCAAGTCCACCGCCACCGGCGAGATACTCACCTACGAGACCCGCCCCGCCGGCGCCAACCGGGTGCGTACGACGCTCACGCTGCCGCACGGCGCGGCCCGCCTCGACATCGACAACCGCGTCGACAAGGACGCCACCCTCGGCAAGGAGAGCGCCTACTTCGCGTTCCCCTTCGCCTTCGAGTCGCCCACCGTGCGCATGGAGGCCACCGGCGGCGCCACCGGCACCGGTCTGTCCGTCATCCCCGGCTCCGCCCTGCACATGCGGGCCGTGCGCCGCTGGGTGACGCTCGCCGAGGACGGGCTCGCGGTCGCCTGGGCCACCCAGGACGCGCCGCTCGTGCAGTTCGGGAACATCGCGCTGCCGTACGCGCCGTTCCCCAGGACGATGGGCCACGACGAGCCCGCCACCGTCTTCTCCTGGATCCACAACAACCTGTGGGACACCAACTTCCCCAGCGAGCAGGGCTTCGAGTTCACCTTCCGCTACAGCCTCGCCTGCGGCCCGGCCGACGCCCCCTCGGGCATCGCCCTCGGCGCCCGCACCGCCGCCGGGCTCAGCAGGCCGCTGCACGCCGTACGGGCCCGCGCCCCGCAGGCCGACGGCCCCGAGGTCACCGACGGGCTGGCGTTCGCGGAGGTCGGCGACCCGCGGGTGCGGCTCGTGGGCGCCACCACGCCCGGCGGCGATGCCGGGGAGGACGCGGTGCTGCTGCGGCTGCAGTCCTTCGCGGAGGAGCCCGTCGCCTGCCCCGTACGCGCACTCTTCCCCGTCACCGGGGCCCGACTCGCCGACTACCTCGGCCGTCCGGGAGACGACCTGCCGGTACGGGACGGGGAGGTCACCGTCGACCTCCCCGCCCTCGGCACGACCGCGGTGCTCTTCCGGCGCCGCTGAACCACACCCGAAGGAGACTGCGTGTACCGGCTCGACCCGCGCTACGCACCCGCCCCGCCGGCCGTCCTCACCACCGGCTGGCGGGCCGTGGCGGCGGAACTCCCCCACGGCCCGGCGGTAGTGGCCGTCGAGGGACCCCCGTCCGCGGACTGGGAGGCCCTCGCCGGCCGGCTCCGGCGCGAGCTGACCGCCCGCGGCACCACCGTGACCCTGCTCGACGTACGGGGCCACTACGCCCCACCCGACGAGGTCAGGCGCCGCACCGAGCGGCCGGAGGACGCCGCCGACCCGTACTACTGCAAGCTCGCCGAGAACCGCCTCGACGACCTCTTCGGCACCCCGCCCGAGGCCACCCGCCCCGGCACCGGGCTGCTGATCGTCTACGGCCCCGGCGCCGCCGTCGTACCGCACGACCTGCTCTGGTACGCCGACGTACCCAAGCGCCACGCCGAGGCCGCCGTCACCGCCGGCACCCCCGGCGCCAACCTCGGCCTGCCCGGCGAACCCTCCGACCTCCGGCGGCTGTTCTACGTCGACTGGCCCATGCTCGACCGCCACCGCGACGCCCTGGCCCGCCGTCTCGACGGCTGGCTCGACGTCCAGGACCCCGACCACCCCGTCCACCTCGACGGCGCCGGCCTGCGCACCACCCTGGCCGCGCTGGCCCGCCGGCCCGTACGCACCCGGCCGTACTTCAACTCCACCCCCTGGGGCGGCCACTGGGCCCGGCGCGAACTCGGCTTCGACTCCGCAGGACCCAACACCGCCCTCGGCTACGAGCTGATCGCCCCCGAGTCCGGCATCCTGATCGGCACCGGACCCGACGCGCAGGCCGAGGTGCCCTTCCAGCTCATGTGCGTCCTCGCCCCCGAGGACGTGCTCGGCGCCGAGGTGCACGCCCGCTTCGGTACCTCGTTCCCGATCCGCTTCGACTACCTCGACACCATCGGCGGCGGCAACCTCTCGCTGCACTGCCATCCGCGCGAGGCGTACATGCGCGAGCGGTTCGGCTGGCCGTACACCCAGCACGAGACCTACTACATGACGCTCGGCGACGCCGGCACCAAGGTGTACCTCGGGCTGCGCGAGGACGCCGACCTCGGGCAGTTCCGCAAGGAGATCGAGAAGGCGATCACCGACGCGGTGCCGATGGACCCCGAGGACCACGTGCTGGCCTTTCCGGGGGAGCAGGGGCAGCTCTTCATGATCCCGGCCGGCACGCCGCACGCCAGCGGCGTCGGCAACCTCGTCCTGGAGATCAGCGCCACCCCGTACCTCTACAGCCTCCGCTTCTACGACTGGCTGCGGCCCGGCGCCGACGGCAGGCCGCGGCCCATGCCGTACGAGCACGGGCTGGCGAACCTCGACACCGGACGCCGCGGCGAGGCCGTGGCGCGGGACCTGGTGCAGCCACCGCGGGAACTGCGCTCGGGACCCGGCTGGCGCGAAGAACTCCTCGGCGCGCTGGACGAGATGTTCTACGAGGTCAGGAGGTACACCCTGGACGAGGGCGCCGAGGCGGACGACGACACCGAGGACCGCTTCCACGTCCTCAACGTGGCCGAGGGCCGGGGGGTGACCGTGCACACCGCGGCCGGCGACACCCACGAACTGTCGTACGCCGAGACGCTGACCGTGCCCGCGGCGGTCGGCGGCTACCGTCTGGTGGCCGCCGCGGACGGCGGACCCGTGCGGGTCGTCAAGGCCCTCGTCAGGAAGGCCACCGGGCGTTGATTCCCGTCCTGGAGATCGGCGGCACGCACGTCACCGCCGCGCTGGTCTCCCCCCGGACCGCCGCCGTGGCCTCCCGCGTGCGGCGCCCGCTGGACGCGCAGGCCCGCGCCGGGGACATTCTCGGCGCGGTCCTGCGCTGTGCGCGTGCCCTGCCGCCGGTGCCGGCGGGGGCGCGGTGGGGAGTGGCGGTGCCGGGTCCCTTCGACTACGCGACGGGCATCGCCCTCTTCGAGGGCGTCGGCAAGTTCGAGTCGCTGTACGGGGTGGACGTGCGGGCGGCGCTGCTCGACGGGCTGCCGGGGAGCCCGTCGGGCGTCGCCTTCCGCAACGACGCGCACGCCTTCCTCGCCGGGGAGTGGACCGCGGGCGCCGCTCGCGGCCACACCCGCGCGGTGGGCATCACCCTGGGCACCGGGATCGGTTCGGCGTTCCTCGCGGACGGCGAGCTGCGCACGACGGGCCCGGGGGTGCCGCCGGAGGGCCGGATGGACCTGACCCGGATCGGCGGCCGGCCGCTGGAGGAGGTCGTCTCGCGGCGGGCGATCCTCGCCCGGTACGGGGCCGCCGCGGGCGCCGGCGGCGGACCGGGCCCGGGCCCCGGGGACGGCGGGGGAGCCGGCCCGGGAAGAGGCTCCGGGACGGCTGCGGGATCCGGAGACGGCTCCCGGCCGGCCGGAACGCACGGCGACCCGGCGGCTGCGTACGGCGCCGGGACCGCCGGCGTCCCCGGGCGCCCGTGGCCCCCGGCCGGCCCGGACGGCGTGACGGTCCCGGCCGCCGGCGCGGCCGTCGACGTGCGGGAGGTCGCGGAGCGGGCGCGGGCGGGGGAGGAGCGGGCCCGCCGGGTGCTGGAGGCGGCCTTCGGCGCGCTCGGCGCCGAACTGGGGCCCCGGCTGGCGGCGTTCGGCGCGACGACGCTGGTCGTCGGCGGCTCGATGGCGGAGTCCTGGGACCTGGTAGCCCCGCCCCTGGCCGCCGCCCTGGCGGCGGGCGGCTGGCCGCCGGCCGCCGAGGCCGCGGCGGGGGCCGCGGCCGGTACACCGCCGATCGACGGGCACGGCGAGCGCACGAGCGGGGACCCCGGTCCGGCGCGATCCGGTGGCCCGCCGGGAGCCGGCCGCCCTGCGCGGCCGGACCGTCCGCCGCACCCCGGCCCCCCGGCAGGCGGCCGGGCGCCTCGCGGCGGGCCTGACGCGGCGTGCCGGACGCGTACGCACACCGTGCCCCGCCCCGGCGTCCCGCCCGGCTCCGCTGCCCCACCCCCCGGCACCCGGCGGCCGGTACGCGCCCTCCTCGGCGAGGACGCCGGACTGATCGGCGCCGCTGCCGCCGCCTCCACCGGGCCGGAAGGCGCCGCGTGACCGCGGGCACCGGCCGCCCGGCCGGGTCACCCACCCTGCGGGACGTCGCCGAACGCGCCGCCGTCAGCGCGATGACCGTCTCCCGCGTCCTGCGCGACGACCCCAGGGTGCTGCCCGCCACCGCCGCCCGGGTCCGCGCCGCCGTCGCCGAACTCGGCTACCGGCGCAACGAGGTCGCCCGCAGCCTCCGCCTCGGCAGCGGCACCGGACTCGTCGGCCTCGTCGTCACCAACCTCGCCAACCCCTTCTACTCCCGCCTCGCCCTCGGTGTCGACGCCGTCGTCGCCCGGCACGGACTGAAGGCCGTCATCGGCAACACCGGTCAGGACCCCGGCACCGAACGCAGCCTCGTCGAGGACCTCGTCGCCCGCCGCGTCGACGGGATCATCGCCGTCCCCGCCGGCCGCGACCAGCGGCATCTGGCCGCCGCCGCGGCCGGGGGCGTGCCCGTCGTGCTGGCCAGCCGGCCGCCCGTGGGGTTCGCCGCCGACCACGTCCTCGTCGACGACTACGGCGGCGCCCGCGCGGCGACCGAGCGGCTGATCGCCGCCGGACACCGCCGCATCGGCTTCCTCGGCTCCCCTCCCGCCGTCTACACCGGAACCGAACGGCTCCGCGGCTACTCCGCGGCACTCGCCGCCGCCGGGCTGCCCGTCGAGGACACCTGCGTACGGCAGGGCCAGCAGCAGACCGCCGAGGCCGCCCGCGCCGCCGCAGGGCTGCTCGCCCTGCCCGATCCGCCGACCGCGCTGTTCTGTTCCAACAACCGCAACACCATCGGCGCCTTCCGCGCCATCCGCGAGGCCGGCACCGACACGGCGCTGGCCGGCTTCGACGACTTCGAGATGGCCGACACGCTCGGCCTGCCGCTCACCCTCGTCGCCTACGACATCGACGAACTCGGCCGCGAGGCCGGCCGCCTGCTCCTCGCCCGCCTCGCCGAACGCGCGGGACCCGCTGCCGGATCCGGCACAGGCTCCGGTACGCAGGCAGGCACGGCCACCCCGCCGGCTCCCCCGGAGCGGCGCATCATGGTCCCGACCACCCTCGTCGCCTACGGCACCCCCGACCCCTGACGGGTTTCCCGCACCCGGCCCTCCGCGCCCATGTCACATCCGCTACCTGGATGGGCCATCTTCTGGCGTTCGGCCGCGGCTGCCTCGCCGCGCCCGTACGCGACCGCTCCGGCGCGGTCGTCGCCGCGCTGCTCGTCTCCGGGGCCCTGTCCGCCATGGACCTGCCGTCCGGAAGGACCCGCAGGTGCGCCCGCACCCCCGCCGGGCACGAGTGAGCCCGGTCCCGGGGTTGCGGTCCCCGGGACCGGGCTCCGGCGGGCGCCGGCCGAACCCTCGACGGCGACGACCGCCCGCTTCACTCGCGGACGCTCACGCTCCCCCCGCCCACCAGCCGGTGGTCGTGACCCGCGCGAGCGGGAACCCGACCGCGCCGGTGACGGGGGCCACGGAGAAGTCGACCGCGCGGGAGGCGGTCATGTCCAGCACCTTAAGCGACTTCGCATGCCGGCCGGCGTTCGCGTGCACGATCCGGGACGTGCGCTTGCCGTCACCGTAGCTGTATGGCGAGTCCCGCGACACCGGGAACACCTCCGCCCGCAAGCCGGGCCGGCGAACCCGCCTCCCCACGGCGCGCCGGCACGCCCTTCCCGCCCATGAGCGGGCGAGCAGCGACTCACCGAGCATCCACTCGTACCGCCGGGTCGACTTGTCGACCAGCCCGTACGCCCGCTCATCGCCGCATACGCCAGGTGCGGCGGGTCGTCGAGCCGCCCCGGACACGCCTCGCCGTGCGGCACCTTGCGTGCGTAGACGCGGACATCGGCGATGCGGGCCATGCCGGCCATCCCTGCTCCGGCAACGGGCTCAGGCGATGGCAGATCCCCCCTCGTGCAAGCGATACACAAGAAGTGCATGGGCCTTTACACAAGAGGGCCCGGTGAGCGGCAACACCCCTGAGCCGCCCACCGGGTGCTCGTGGATCCGGCGCCGCGTGTCAGGCGGCGCGGACCAGCCGCATGTACTTCGTCCAGTCCCAGTTGGAGCCGGGGTCGGTGTGGGTGGCGCCGGGCACCTGGTTGTGGCCGATGATGTGGTCGCGGGTGCGCGGGATGCCGTAGCGGTCGCAGATCGCCGCGGTCAGGAGCGCCGACTGCTCATACATCACGTCGGTGAACCAGGCCGGTTTGTCCACCCAGCCCTCGTGCTCGATGCCGATGCTGCGGGTGTTGTAGTTCCAGTTGCCGGCGTGCCAGGCGATGTCCTTCTCCCGGACGAGCTGGGCGATGTATCCGTCGCCCGAGGCGATGAGGTAGTGCGAGGAGACGGCGCGGGCCGGGTTCTGGAAGATGTCGACGGTGTCCTGGAAGTACTCCTGGGTCACGTGGATCACCACGAAGTCCAGCGGGTACGAGGACGGCCGGCTGGAGACCGTGTAGTTGGACGGGGACGCCGGTATCCAGTGTGTCGGCGGGTACTGCGCCGCCTGCGCGGGGGTGGCGGCGAGGCCGCCGAGGCCGGCCGCCGCGGCGGTGGCGGCGGCGCCCTGGATCAGCCGCCTGCGGGGGAGGTTCGCGAAGTCCATGGGGCTCCTGACAGAGGAGGGACATTTGCGCGTACATGACAGCTCAAGACCCATCATGAGGACACGTCACGCCGCTGCCAAGACATGGCCGGACATGCCAATGGGCGTACCAAAGACGGTGGTCGGGCGGCGGCCGGTGCGAAGGGGGCGCCGGGCGGGCGCGGCTCAGCCGGCGGCGACGGTGCCCGGTGCCTCCATGACGGCGTCGACCTCGCTCAGCGCCGCCCCGAGCAGCGGCCCCTCGGCGCCGAGCGCCGAGACGGTCAGCCGTACGGTACGGGCCGGGTCGGCGAGCCGGCGGCCCAGCTCGCGTTCGACCGCGGGCATCACCCAGGGCGCGAGGCCGGCGAGCGCGCCGCCCAGCACGACGGTCTGCGGGTCCAGGATGTTCACGGTGCCGGCGATCGCGACCCCCAGCGCGCCGCCCGCCTCACGCAGCGCCGCCCGCACCCGGACGTCGCCGCCGGCGGCGAGACCGGCGAGCATGGCGATCCGCCCGCCGGGGCCGGGGTGCGCGGCACGGGCCCGCGCCGGGTCGATGCCGGAGGACCGCAGCACGGCCTCCTCGCCGGCGTACTGCTCCAGGCACCCGCGCCCGCCGCAGGCGCACGGCCGGCCCTGGGGGCGTACGGGCACATGGCCCAGCTCCCCGGCGAACCCGTGTGCCCCGCGCAGCAGTTCGCCGTCCATGACGACGGCGGCCCCGATGCCGATCTCGGCGGAGACATGCAGGAAGTTCCGTCCGGGCCCGGGGGAGCGCTTGGTTCCGTCCGGGACCGCCGCGACGGGCTGATCCGCCGGCCCGGTGCCGGATGCCCCGCCGTCGCCGGTGCCGGGCGGCTCCGCCGCGCTCCCCGCCAGGCGCTGTTCCGCCAGCGCGCCGAGGTTCGCCTCGTTGCCCACGCGGGCCGGCGGGGCGGACGGGAGGAGCGGGCCGAGGCCGACGCCCTGCCAGCCGAGGTTCGGGGCCCGTACGACCGTCGACTCGTCGCGCGCGATCAGGCCCGGCACGGCCACTGTCAGCCCGGTCGGCGTCAGCCCTTCGTCCCGCACCTCGGTCACGACCTGCTCGATCAGCCCGCTGAGCCGCGCCAGCACCGGCCCCGGCGGGTGGTCGCGGTTCGCCGCGTCGGCGGCGACCCTGGCCCGTATCCGGCCGCGCAGGTCCACCGCGCAGACCGCGAGGTGGTCCACGCCGATCTCGGCGCCGAGCCCGCAGGGCCCGCGGTCGTTGAGCGCGAGCGCGCTGCCGGGCCGGCCCACCGTGCCCGGGCGGCCGGGACCCAGCTCCACCAGCAGCCCCGCCCGCAGCAGCTCGTCGACGACGGCCGCGACCCCCGCCCGCGTCATCCCGATCCGCGCCGCCACGGCCGCGCGCGAGAGCGGCCCCCCGGCGGCCACGGCGCGCAGGGCCAGGGACAGGTTCCGCTGCCGCAGCGCCTGCTGCGTCCGGGGCGAGGGCGCCGACACGGGCGTCTCCTTCCTGGCGGTGAAAACGGGCCTGGCGGTTCAACGGGCGGTGAGCGGCGGTGATGACCGTCACGCGGGGCTCGGGCACGACGACCCTACGGCCTGGTGGTCCGCTGCCGGAGCATGGGTGACAGGGCCGAAACCCATAGTTGCGCGAACTGCGCAGAAAATCTTGGTCGGACTGCTTGTTTCACGCAGGTCATGTCTGCATGATGTGCGTGTCCGCACGGACATCCACAGCAAAGTCGGAGGAGGATCGGCGTGGATCTTCAGCTTTTGGCGGCGCTCGTGCTAGGTATCGCCACGATCATCGTCATCGTGCTGCGTACCAGGCTCGACGCCTTCGTCGCACTGCTGGTCGCCTCACTGGTGACGGGCTTCGTCGCGGGTGCGCCCGCCACGGACATCCTCGATTCGATCACCGCCGGCTTCGGCTCGACGCTGGGGTCCATCGGCATCGTGATCGGTCTGGGCGTGGGCCTGGGCAAGATCCTCGAGGTCTCCGGCGCCGCGGACGCACTGGCCAGGATGTTCGTCAGGGCCTTCGGCAAGGGCCGGGAGCCGTGGGCGATGGGGACGACCGGCGCGGTCGTCTCGGTCCCCGTGTTCTGCGACTCCGGCTACGTGATCATGAATCCGCTGGCCCGCTCCATAGCCCGCGTGAAGCGCGCAGGGTACGTGACGCTCGCCCTCGCGCTCGGCTGCGGCATGACCCTCACCCACCACCTGGTGCCGCCGACGCCCGGACCGCTGGGCGTGGCCGGCATTCTCGACGCCGAGCTCGGCGCGCTGGTGCTGGCGGGCCTGGCCTTCTCCGTGGTGCTGCTGCCCATCGTGATCGGGTACGCGCGCTGGATAGGGCCGAAGCTGGAGAGCGAGGTCTCGGACGAGGTCCGCGAGGCCGTGTACGGCAAGGCCGCGGTCACCGTCGGCGCCGGCGGCGGTCCGGGCGCCGCGGGCGCTCCGGCCGACCTGTCCGTGAGCGACGAGCCGGACGGCCCGGAGCCGGAGCGCGACCCGGCCGCCGCGCTGGGCACCCCGCCGCCCGGTGCCAAGCCGCACCGGATGAACGCCGGACTCGCCGTGCTGCCCCTGGTGGTGCCGCTGCTGCTCATCGTCGCCAACACGGTGGCCTCCGCCATCGACCAGAACAACCAGGGAGCGGTGGGCTCCGACGACTACGAGCCCTCGCCGCTGCCCAAGGCCCTGGCCTTCATCGGCAGCCCGGTCGTGGCGCTCCTGATCGGCATCGTGCTCGCGGTCTACGTGCTGCTGCCCCGCTGGACGACCCGCACCCAGGTCGGCGGCTGGCTCTCCGAGGCGGCGGCGTCCGCCGGGCTCATCATCCTCATCACCGGCGCGGGCGGCGCCCTCGGCCAGGTCCTGCGCGACACCGGCGTGGGCGACGAACTGGCCGAGGCCATCTCCTCCTGGAGCCTGCCGGGCGTGCTGGTGCCGTTCCTCATCGCCTCGCTGGTGCGGGTCGCCCAGGGCTCCGGCACGGTGGCGATGATCACCGCCGCGTCCGTGACCGCGCCGCTCGTCTCCGGACTCGGGATCTCCGCGCTGCTCGCCGCGCTCGCCTGCTGCGCCGGCTCGATGGTCTTCAGCTACTTCAACGACTCGTACTTCTGGGTCGTGACCCGCTTCACCGGCCTGGACGGCGTCGCCGCCATCCGCGGCTGGTCGGGCATCACCACCGCGGTGTGGCTCGGGTCGCTGCCGCTGCTGCTGGTCGCGAGCACGTTCCTGTGACCATGCAGCCGACCGCACCCGCGAACGGTCCGGGAACCGGGCCGGGGCAGGCGCGGGGTACGGGCCGCCGGGCGGCCGTGCTGGTCGCCGCGGACGACCTGACGGGCGCGAACGCCACGGCCGCGGGCTTCGCCCGGGCCGGGCTGCGCGCCGTCACCGTCGGCGCCGACCAGGCGCCGGAGGTCCTCGCCGGGCTCGCGGAGCGGTTCGACGCCGTGGTGGTCAGCACCGACAGCCGGCACTGCCCGCCCGGCGAGGCGGCCCGCCGGGTGGCCGGCGCCGTACGGGCCGGCTGGCCGGCCGAACTGGTCAGCAACCGCGTCGACTCCACCCTCCGCGGCAACGTCGGCGCCTCCACCGAGGCCCTGCTGGAGGCCGTGCGCGCGGCCTCCGGCAGGCGGGCCGTGGCGCTGTGCGTACCGGCCCACCCCGAGGCGGGCAGGCACACCGTGCAGGGCACCCAACTGCTCGACGGCGTCCGGCTGGAGGAGACCGAGCTGGCCCGCGACCCGCGCTCGCCCGTGCCCACCTCGGACGTCGCGGAGCTGCTGCGGCGCCAGGCCGACCTGCGGATCGCCCGTGTGCCGCTGTCGGTGGTCACCGCCGAGGCCGGGACGCTCCAGGCCCGTCTGGAGAAGGCGATCGCCGAAGGCGCCGACGTGGTCGTCACCGACGCGCTGACGGTCGAGCACCTGGAGCGCACGGCCGCGGCGGCCGTCGCCGCCGGCGGGGACGAGATCGTGTGGACCGGCGTCGACTCGGGCCCCGGCGCGGTGGCCCTGGCGCGCGCACTCGGCATCACCGGCCGTGCCGCGGGCGCCCCGGTGCTCGCCGTCTCCGGTTCGGCGACCGCGCTGACCCGCACCCAGCTCGCCCGGCTGCGGGCCGCCGAGCCCGTGCGCGTCGTCCGCCCGGTCACCGCGGCCGGCTCGCCCGTCCCCGAGCCGGCCGCCACCGCCGGGGTGCTGGCGGTGGAGCTGGCCGCCGCGGGCCCCGGCGAGGTCGTGCTGCTCGCGACCGTGCTGGAGGAGGCCGACGTCGCCACCCTCGACCCCGCGGACGCGGCGCGGCTGCCGGCGGAGCTGGCCCGCGCGGTCCGTATCGCCCTCGAACGACAGCCCGTCGACGGCCTCTTCGCCACCGGCGGCGACGTCTCGGCCGCCCTGTTCGCGTCGCTGGGCGCTGCCGGGCTCGACGTCGAGGAGGAACTGGAGCCGCTGGCGGTCGCCGGCAGCTTCGTCGGCGGCGACTGGGCCGGGCTGCCGGTCGTCACCAAGGGCGGCCTGATCGGCGGCGCCGACACCACCGTCACCTGCGTCGCCCACCTGCGCCGGGCGGCGGCCGCCGCCCGGCGGCACGTTCCGGCCGCAGGAAGACGTTGACGTGGTGACCCCGGACGACGGGGACCACCGTGAACAGTGAAGACCTGAACCCCGAGTACACCGGCAGGCCCGAGGAGACCGGGCCGGCCGCACCACACCGTACGGCGGGCGCACCGCGCCACCGCACCACGAGGAGGAACCACCGATGACCCGCCCCGTCCTCGCCGTCACCCTCGGCGACCCCGTCGGGATCGGCCCCGAGATCACGGCGCGCACCCTCGCCGAGGTCGCCGGGCAGACCGGGCACCACGGCGTCGCCGTCGGCGACGCCGAGGCGCTGCGCCGCGGCGCCCGTGCCGCCGGCCTGGACACCGAGGTGCGCGCGGTGAGCGGCTTCGACGCCGAGCCCGCGGGCCCCGGCGTCATCGACGTCTTCGACACCGGCGAACTCGGCGCGGACGTACCGGAGTGGGGCAGGGTCGACGCCCGCGCGGGCCGTGCCGCCGTCACCGCCATCGAGGTCGCCACCCGCGCCGCCCTCGACGGCAAGGTCTCCGGGATCGTCACCGGCCCCATCAACAAGGAGGCCATCTGGAAGGCCGGCTCCCAGCACCTCGGGCACACCGAGATGCTCGGCGAGCTGACCGGCGTGACCCGCCAGGACACCATGTTCGTCGTGCGCAACACCGCGGCCGAGGGCCATCATCTGCGCATCTTCTTCACCACCCGGCACGTGGCGCTGCGCACCGCGCTCGACCAGATCACCGCGGAGCGCGTCGGCACGTCGATCCGCGAGGCCGTCACCGCGCTCCGGGTCTTCGGCACCGAGTCGCCCCGGCTGGCCGTCGCCGCGATCAATCCGCACGGCGGCGAGAACGGCGCGTTCGGCGACGAGGAGATCGTCCACATCGCCCCCGCCGTGGAGGCGGCCCGCGCCGAGGGACTGGACGTCAGCGGGCCCGTCCCCGCGGACTCGGTGTTCCACCAGGGCCTGACCGGCCGCTACGACGGCGTGCTGTCCCACTTCCACGACCAGGGCCACATCCCCGCCAAGACCTACGACTTCGACGGCACCATCTCCGTGACCGTCGGGCTGCCGATCCTGCGCACGTCCGTCGACCACGGCACCGCCTTCGATATCGCGGGCAGCGGCCGGGCCGATCACGGCACAATGCTCTCGGCGTATCTCGCGGGCGTGGACTACAGCCCCTTCGCGGAGCGGATCCGCCGGACGTACGGCTGACCCACCCGTCCGCCCGCGGGATCCGCCGCGGGCGGACGAGACGACAGACGGAGGCACGTGTGGCCCACCCGACGGCGCGCCGCGGTACGCGCGAGCGGCACGAAGCCCTGCTGAGGCTGCTCCGCGAAGGCACCACGCAGGTGGAGGAGTTGGCCGCGGCGCTCGCCGTGTCCCCCTCGACCGTGCGGCGTGACCTGGGCCGGCTCACCGAAGGCGGCCGGGTGACGCGCACGTACGGTGGCGCGCTGGTGCCCGAGGCGTTCGCCGAGCGGCCGGTGGGGGAGAGCGCGCTGGTACGGCTGCACGCGAAGGCCGCCATCGCGGAGTCGGCGCTGGCGCTGGTGCCGGCAAGCGGCGCGGTGTTCGTCGACGCGGGCACCACGTGCGCGGCGCTCGCCCGCCAGTTGCTCGACGCCGACGCGCCCGCCGGCGGCAGCGTCGTGGTCACCCGCGGCCTGGAGACCGCTCAACTGCTCGCCGGCGCGCCGGACATCGACGTGGTGATGCTCGGCGGCACCGTGCGCCCGCTCAGCCACGGCCTGGTCGGCCCGCTCACCGACCTGGCGCTGGACCGGCTGTCGTTCTCGGTGGCGTTCCTCGGCGCGGACGCGGTCGCCCCCGAACGCGGCGTGGGCGAGCCGACGCTGGAGGAGACGGCCGTCAAGGAGCGCGTCGCCTCCCGGGCGCAGCGCGTGGTGGTCCTGGCCGACGCGACGAAGCTGGCCGTCGACGACGCACCTGCCTGGACCCGGCTGCCCCGGGGCTGGACGCTGGTGACCGACGCCGAGGCACCGGCGGACCTGGAGGGGCGCTGCGCGGCGGCGGGCGTCACGCTCGTCCGCGCAGGGTGAACCGCGCCCCGGTCCGTACGCCCCTCAGACCGCCCGGCGCAGCAGCGTGCCCGCGTCGGCGAGGACCGCGCTGATCCGCTCCAGCGTCGCGTCGTCCCGCTCCACCGGCTCGTACGTGCGCCCCTCCGCCGTGCTCCAGCGCCGGGCCACGGCCGCGGCGTCCTCCTCCAGCAGCAGGCCCGCCGCCTGCGCCGCCGCACCGAGGGCGACCAGCTCCTGCGCCCGCGGCACCTGCACCGCACGGCCCGAGAGCCGCAGCACCGTTTCGCGCCACGCCGCGCCCTGCGCCCCGCCGCCGATGAGCAGCAGCGGCGCGTCGGGGTCGGCGTCCGGCCCGGAGACCTCCGCCAGCGCCGTCAGCAGGGCGTGCACGGCGCCGTCGTACGCGGCCTGGAGCACCTGGCCCGGGGTGGTGTCGTGGCGCAGCCCGTGGATGAGGCCCGAGGCGTGCGGCAGGTCGGGGGTGCGCTCGCCGTCGAGGAAGGGCAGCACGACGGCGGTGCCGCCGGGCCGGACCTCCTCGCGGAAGCGGCCGAGCAGCGCCGCGATCCGGTCCACCGCCTGCGTGCAGTTGAGGGTGCAGGCCAGCGGCAGCCAGTCGCCGCGCGCGTCGGCGAAGCCGGCGACGGTGCCGGTCGGGTCGGCGGGGCGGTGCCCGGAGACGGCGTACACGGTGCCGGAGGTGCCGAGGCTGAGCACCGGCTGCCCGGGGGCGAGGCCCAGCCCCAGGGCGGCGGCCATGTTGTCGCCGGTGCCGGGTGCGACCAGGGCGCCGCGGGGTACGGGCAGGTCGTCCCCGCGCACGGTGCCGGCCGCGGTGCCCGGGCGCAGCACGCGCGGCAGCAGGTCGGGGGAGAGCCCGACGTGGTCCAGCGTCGCGGTGTCGTACGTCTCCGTCGCCGCGTCCCACCAGCCGGTGCCCGAGGCGTCGCCGCGGTCGGTGACGGCCTCGCCGGTGAGCCGCTCGGTGAGGTAGTCGTGCGGCAGCCGGACGGCGGCGGTGGCGGCGGCGGAGTCCGGCTCCTGCTCGGTGAGCCACGCCCACTTGGTGACGGTGAAGGAGGCGGCCGGCACGCTGCCGGTGCGCTCCGCCCAGCCCTTCGGCCCGCCCAGCTCCGTGACCAGCCGGTCGCGCTGCGCCGCGGAGCGCACGTCGTTCCAGAGCAGCGCGGGACGCACCGGACGCCCGCCGGCGTCCAGCGTCACGAGCCCGTGCTGCTGTGCGCCGACGGCGATGGCGGCGGCCTCGCGCGCAGGCTCGCCGCAGGCGGCCAGCGCGGTGCCGAGCGCCTCCCACCACTGTTCCGGATCGTTTTCCCGCCGGCCGCCGGTGCTGACGGCGTGCGCGGCCTGGCCGTGCGCCACCACCTGCCCGGTCTCGCTGTCGACGACCAGCGCCTTGGTGGACTGCGTCGAACTGTCGACGCCGATGACGAGGGGCCCCATGCTTTGTCCTCCGCGACTCGTGGGCCGGCTCTTCCCTCCGACCCGGTCGGCATCCTATTTTGTAAAGCGGCCTTACGAAATAGATCCGCCGAAGGAGCCGCCATGTCGTTCACGCCCACCCCCGAGGACAAGTTCAGTTTCGGTCTGTGGACCGTCGGCTGGCAGGGCCGTGACCCCTTCGGCGACGCGACCCGCGCGCCGCTCGACCCGGCGGAGAGCGTCCGCCGGCTGGCGGATCTCGGCGCGTACGGTGTCACGTTCCACGACGACGACCTGATCCCCTTCGGCGCCTCCGAGACCGAGCGCGAGTCGCACGTCAAGCGCTTCCGGCAGGCGCTCGACGCCACCGGGATGGCCGTCCCCGCGGCCACCACGAACCTCTTCACCCACCCCGTCTTCAAGGACGGGGCCTTCACCGCCAACGACCGCGACGTCCGCCGCTACGCGCTGCGCAAGACGATGCGCAACATCGACCTGGCGGTGGAGCTGGGAGCGAAGGTCTACGTCGCCTGGGGCGGTCGCGAGGGCGCCGAGTCCGGCGCGGCGAAGGACGTGCGCGTCGCGCTCGACCGGATGAAGGAGGCTTTCGACCTGCTCGGCGAGTACGTCACCGGGCAGGGCTACGACCTGCGCTTCGCCATCGAGCCGAAGCCCAACGAGCCGCGCGGCGACATCCTGCTGCCCACCGTCGGCCACGTGCTGGCCTTCATCGAGCGGCTGGAGCGCCCCGAGCTCTACGGCGTCAACCCCGAGGTCGGGCACGAGCAGATGGCCGGGCTCAACTTCCCGCACGGCATCGCGCAGGCCCTGTGGGCGGAGAAGCTGTTCCACATCGACCTCAACGGCCAGAACGGCATCAAGTACGACCAGGACCTGCGCTTCGGCGCCGGGGACGTGCGGGCCGCGTTCTGGCTGGTGGACCTGCTGGAGACGGCCGGCTACGCGGGTCCGAAGACCTTCGACTTCAAGCCGCCGCGCACCGAGGACAAGGAGGGGGTGTGGGCGTCGGCCGCGGGCTGCATGCGCAACTACCTCATCCTCAAGGAGCGCGCCGCCGCCTTCCGCGCCGACCCGGCCGTGCAGGAGGCGCTGCGCGCGTCGCGCCTGGACCAGTTGGCGCAGCCGACCGCCGACGACTCCGGCCTCGCCGGGCTGCTCGCCGACCGCGGCGCGTACGAGGACTTCGACCCGGAGGCCGCGGCGCAGCGCGGCATGGCCTTCGAGCACCTGGACCAGCTCGCGATGGACCACCTGCTGGGCGTCTGAGGCCCGCGAGGGGGGGCGTACGGACCGGCGTCACCGGATCCCGTACGCACCGGCGACGCCGGGTCCGGTGCGGACCGGCGTCGCCGGGTCCCGCGCCGACCGGTGTCCCCGGACCCCGCATCCCCCTCACACCCGCCCAAGGGTAGGCGCCCTCGCCGACGACACCGCGTCACACCGGTACGGACGCGATCGCACGACGCGGGGCCACCGGCCGCGTACACGACCGGGCCCCCGGCCGCAGACGGGATCCGGCACCCCCGTACGCGCCCCCCCTCCAGCCCGCTGACCGGCGGCGGAGTGTCGCAACCGTGTCACGACCCCGGCGGAGCCATCCCTTCCGCCGCCACCGCGGGCGATGCTGGGGCCATGAGCTTCCCGCCGCCCGCAGACGCCCCGCCGCCGGACCACACACCCCCGGCCGGCAGTACCCAGCACTGGCCCGCGCCACCCCCGCCGCCCCGCGTCCGGAACGGCAGCAAGCGGTGGCTGGCGGTGGCCGGGGCGGTCGTGGTGCTCGTCGGCGGCGTCGGCGTGACGTACGCGCTCGTCAGCGACGACGACGGGAACAAGGACCAGCCCTGCGCCTGCACGCCGCCGCCGAGCGAGAGCCCGTCCGCCAGTCCCTCCGACGACCCGAAGCTCCCCGAGGACATCCCGACCGAACTGCTGCCCAGCGGTATGGACCTCGAAGACCTGCCCAGCGGTCTGAGCCCGGAGGACATCCCGACCGAGCTGCTGCCGTAGGGGGTCTCCTGGGCCGCGGCCCGCCGCCCCGCCCGCCGCCGTAGGATCGATCGTCATGACGACCAGGGTGGAGACCGTACGGCGTGCCGAGCGGCACGAGTTGACGTTTCGCGGGCACCGCCGCCGCTTCCTCCTGCTCCGGCCCGAGCGCGGGCCAGAACACGGCCCCGGGTCCGGCACCGGCGCGGATGACGCCCTCCGTACGGACCCCGCGCCCCTCGTCGTCGATCTGCACTCCAGCGGCCTCGGCCCCGCCGCCCAACTGCGCGGCAGCGGCCTCGGCGGACTGGCCGCCCGCGGATACGCCGTGGCCGCACCCCAGGGGTCGCTGTCCTACCAGGGCGGCTGGGCCTGGTCGCTGCCCGGCCTCCCACTGGCGATGGAGGAAGACATACGGGACGAGGCCGTCGACGTCGACGACGTCGCCTTCCTCGGCGCGCTGCTCGACACCCTCGACGGCATGCTGGACATCGACCCCGCCCGCCGCCACCTGGCCGGCTTCTCCGGCGGCGCCCGGCTCGCGAGCCACGCGGCCGCCGCCTTCGGCGACCGCCTCGCGTCGGTGGCCTGCATCGGCGGCGTCCGCCGGCCGGGCGGCCCGGACGATGCCGCCCCGCCGATGCTCGCCGTTCACGGCCTGCGCGACGACATCAACCCGTACCACGGCGCCGCCGGCCCCCGCTGGGACGAGCCCGTGCCCGGCGCCGTCGCCCGCTGGGCCACGGCGGCGGGCTGCGCGGGGGAGCCCGTACGGACCGAACCCGCACCCGGCGTCACGGAGTTCCGTTACCGCGACGCCGCAGGCCGCGAACCGGTACGCCTCGTCGCCGTCGCGCCCCTCGGGCACGCCTGGCCGGGCACCCCGGACCCGATCACCGGCGGGCACGCCGACGGCAGGGGCAGCGACGCGTACGACGCCTCGGCGGCCGTGCGGCGCTTCTTCGACGAGTTCCGCGGCGAACCGGCCGCGCCCTGAGCCGCACGGAGGCAGGCGGCGGCGACCGCCGACGGACGGCGGCAAACGGCAGCACGACACGGCGGACGGCAGTGGGCAGCGCCGGAAACCGCCCGGCGGCAGCAGGCCGGCGCCGCTACAGCTCCCCGACCTCCGCCGCCGCCGGGTCCAGCACCCGGGCCAGGAACGTCCGCGTCCGCCGGTGCTGCGGGTTGCCGATCACCTGCTCCGGCACCCCCTGCTCCACGATGGCGCCCTCGTCCATGAACACCACCCGGTCCGCCACCTCCCGCGCGAAGCTCATCTCGTGCGTGACCACCAGCATGGTCATGCCCTCGTCCGCGAGGTGCCGCATCACCGCCAGCACGTCGCCGACCAGCTCCGGGTCGAGCGCCGAGGTCGGCTCGTCGAAGAGCATCAGCTCCGGCTCCATCGACAACGCCCGCGCGATCGCCACCCGCTGCTGCTGGCCGCCGGACAACTGCGCCGGATACGACCTCTCCTTGTCCGTGAGCCCCACCCGCACGAGGTTGGCCCGCGCCACCTCCTCCGCCTGCGACCTGCTGCGGCGCAGCACCCGGCGCTGCGCGATGGTCAGGTTGTCCAGCACGGTCAGATGCGGGAAGAGGTTGAACGACTGGAAGACCATGCCGATCCGGCGCCGCACCCGGTCGATGTCGACGTCCGGGTCGGTGACTTCGGCGCCGGCCACGGAGATCCGCCCCGCGCTCGGCACCTCCAGCATGTTCACGCAGCGCAGCAGCGTCGACTTGCCGGAACCCGAGGGGCCGATGACGCACACCACCTCGCCGCGCGCGACGGTCAGGTCGATGCCGCCGAGCACCTCCAGATCACCGAACGACTTGTGCAGCCCTTCGACGGTGATGGCCTGCGTGCCCGGGGCCGTCTTGTCCGCGGACTTGTCCACCGTGGTCACCTGGCCTTCGCCGCCTTCGCCTCTAGCCGCCGGACGAGGTGCCCGAGGGGGATGGTGATGATGAGGTAGCACAGTCCCGCGACGAGGATCGGCGTCAGGCTCAGGTTGTCGTTGAGCGCGTCCCGCCCGAACTTCGTCAGCTCCTGCTCGTCCACCGTCAGCCCCAGCACGTAGACGAGCGAGGAGTCCTTGGTGAGCAGGATCAGCTCGTTCGTCAGCGGCGGCAGCACGATCCGGAACGCCTGCGGGATCACGATGGTGATCATCGCCCGCGTCTGTGACATGCCCAGCGACCGGGCCGCCTCCACCTGCCCCTTCGGCACGGCCTGGATGCCCGCGCGGATGGTCTCCGCCATGTACGCGGCGCCGACCAGGCCGAGCGCGAGCATCGTGGTGACGAGCAGGTTGATGTTCACCTGGAAGGCCAGCGGCACGCCGTAGCCCAGGGCGATGAACACCAGCAGCGCGGGCACGCCGCGGAAGAGCTCGATGTACACCGTCGCCAGCCACCGGTTCGGCGCCACCGACGACAGCTTCATCAGCGCCAGCAGCAGGCCGAGCGCCAGGCCGAAGGCGAAGCCGAGGGCCGTGTACGTGACGGTGTTGACGAGCGCGGTGGTGATGACGTCGGGGAACTGGTCGCGCGCCACGTCGAGGTTGAAGAACGCGTCCTTGACCTCACCCCAGTCGGCCAGCAGGCCGACCGCGGCGGCCGCGGCGAGCAGCGCCCCGTACTGCGCGCCGCGGGCCAGCTTCGCCCGCTGACGGCGCGTCAGGGACCGGGAGCCGGCGGCGGGCTTGGTGGCGGGCTCCTTCACTGGGGCGCCTCGCCGAACCACTTCTGGTAGATCTTGTCGTAGGTGCCGTCGTCCTTCGCCTTCGCGAGGACGTCGTTGATCACCTTCAGCAGTTCCGCGTTGTCCTTGCCGACGCCGATGCCGTACTTCTCGCCGGTGTCGAACTCCGTGGAGACCTCGAAGTCCGGGCGGTCCTTGACCCAGTCGTAGAGCACGCCGTTGTCGTTGATGGCGGCCTGGACCTGCCCGCCCTCCAGTGCCTGCAACTGCAGCCCGAGGTCCTCGTAGTCCTTGACCTCGGCGCCCTGGACGTTGTCCTCCGCGTACATCTGGCCCGTGGTGTCCATCTGCACGCCGAGCCGCTTGCCCTTCAGCGCCTCCAGCGAGTCGAGGCCGGAGCCCTTCTTCGTCGCCAGCGCCTGGGTGGCGTCGAAGTACGGGTCGGAGAAGGCGAACTTCTTCTTCCGCTCGTCGGTGATGGTCATCCCGGCCGCGGACAGGTCGCACTTGTTGGAGGCGAAGACCGCCCCGGACTCGATGCCTTCGAAGGGCGTGTCGATGACTTCCTGCTTGACGTCCAGCTCCTTCGCGACGAGATCGATCAGCTCGATGTCGAAGCCGACGATGTCGTCGCTCTTCTTGTCCTTGTACTCGAAGGGCTCGTAGGGCAGTCCGGTGCAGTTGAGGAGCTTGCCGCTCTCGACGAGCGACACGTCGCCGCTCTCCCCGGACTTCTCGGTGCTGCTGCACCCGGCGAGGAGTACGGCCGCCGCGCCGATGGCTATGAGCGGCAGCGGGGGGCGGTACGACACGATGCCTCCTGGGCAGGTCTGCGCTGGTGAGGTGCTACTGGGATTCCGCATCCTGCCACCGGTCTACGCGCGTGTCTCCGCCCCGGTCATTGCGAGCATGTAACGGAGGGGGGCACATGATCCAGAAAGCTCCCTATGGGAGGGGTTGTTCCGGGGGCGGGCCGGTGTAGTGGCCGCTCGGCCGCATGCGCAGGGGGCGCTCGGCGTACTCCTCCAGCGCGTGCGCGATCCAGCCGGCCGTGCGTGCCACCGCGAACACCGTCTCGCCCGCCTCCGCCGGCATCTCCGCCGACACCGACAGCACGGCCAGCGCCAGGTCGATGTTCGGCCGCACGGAGACGTGCCGCGCGGTGATGTCGGCGACCTCGCGCGCGGCGGCCAGCGCCGCGGCGGCCCGCGGGATGCCGTCCAGCAGCGCGAACAGCGCCTCCGCGCGCGGGTCCGCCGCCGCGTACAGACGATGCCCCAGGCCCGGGACGCGGCGCCCCGCGCGCAGGTGGTCGGAGACCACGGCGGCGGCGCTGCCGCGCGCCAGCGCCTCGGCGAGCATCCGGTGTGCCAGGCCGCTCGCGGCGCCGTGCAGCGGGCCGTCGAGGGCGCCGAGGCCCGTGGTGACGACGGCGTACGGGTGCGCGCGGGCGGAGGCGGCGACGCGGGTGGCGAGGGTGGAGGCGGCCAGATCGTGGTCGATGAGCAGGGTGAGCGCGGTGTCCAGGCAGCGTACGGACCCGGAGTCGGGCGGCAGCGCCGTCAGCCGCGCCCACAGCCTGCGCGCCACGGGGGCGGACGGGGCGTGTGCGGTGCCGGCCAGGGGGAGTGCGGCGGCCATGGTGGCGACCACGCCGCGGGCGGTGGCGCGGACGGCGTCGTCGGCGAGGTCGAAGCGCAGCGGGTCGGCCGCGGCGGCGGCGACCACCGCGGCCCGCAGCCGGTCGACGGGGCCGGCGTGGGCGGGGAGCGCGGCGACGGCGGCGGTGGCGGCGGCCAGCAGCTCGCAAGGCGCCGTGAAGCGGACGCCGGGGGTGAGCCGGCCGGTCCAGAGCCAGTCGGCGACCTCCTCGTAGCCGTACGCGGCGGCCAGTGCGGTGGCGTCGACGCCGCGGAAGAAGTACCGGTCGCGCTCGATGAGCGTGATGCCGGTACGGACCGGGGTGGCGCCCGGGGCCCCACCGTCCTCCGCGACGGCCGCGGCGTGCGGGCGGCGGTGGCGGCGGGCGAGCGCGTCGACCTCGCGGGCGTCGAACCGGCTGCCGCGGCCTCCCGGCGCCCTGCGGCTGCTCAGCAGGCCGCGGCTGACGTAGGCGTAGAGGGTCTCGGGCTTCACGCCCAGCCGCTCGGCGGCCTCGCGCGTCGTCAGTTCGTCCATCGTCTCCTCGCCCCGGCGACATTGATCGAATCAAGATTGACAGACATTGAATCAAGGGTGGACAGTCGAATCAATAGAGGAGAGAGGAAGACCGGCATGGCCACACCCGCAGCCGACGCCCCGGCCCCCGCTCCGCGCGGGCTGAGCGGCGTCGTCGTCACCGACACCCGGCTGGGCGACGTCCGCGGACGCGAGGGCTTCTACCACTACCGCCAGTACTCCGCGGTGGACCTTGCGCGCGAGCGCACCTTCGAGGACGTCTGGTACCTGATGCTCGAAGGCGCGCTGCCGGACGCCGCGCAGCGGGCCGCGTTCACCGAGCGCACCGCCGCGCTGCGCCATCTGCCGGCCGGCCTGCGCGACGCGCTCCCGGGCATCGCCCGCTCCACCGTGCTCGCGGGTCCGCTCGCCGGGCTGCGCACCGCGCTCTCCCAGGCGGGCGCGGCGGCCGGCTTCCGGCCGCTGTACGACCTGACGCCGGCGCGGCGCCGCGAGAACGCGCTCGCCGCCTGCGCGATGGTGCCCACGCTGCTGACCGCGCTGTACCGCATCGGCCAGGGACAGGAGTCCGTCGAGCCTCGTGACGACCTGCCGTACGCCGCCAACTATCTGTACATGCTCACCGGCGAGGAACCCGACCCCGCCCGCGCGCGTGCGATCGAGGCGTATCTGATCTCCACCGTCGACCACGGCTTCAACGCCTCGACCTTCACCGCCCGCACGATCGCCTCCACGGGGGCGGACCTGGCGGCGTGCCTCGTCGGCGCCGTCGGCGCGCTCTCCGGGCCGCTGCACGGCGGCGCGCCGAGCCGCGCGCTGGACGCGCTGGACGCCATCGGCACACCCGACCGCATCGACCCGTGGATCCGCGAACGGGTGCTCGCGGGCGAGCGGATCATGGGCTTCGGCCACGCCGTGTACCGCACGGAGGACCCGCGCTCGCGGCTGCTGCGCGGGTACGCCGAGTCGTTCGGCGGGCCGCTGGTGGAGTTCGCCGTCGAGGTCGAAAGGCGGGTGGTGGAGATACTCGCGGAGCTGAAGCCGGGGCGGGAACTGCACACGAACGTGGAGTTCTACGCGGGCGTGGTGATGGAACAGTGCGGACTGCCGCGGGAGATGTTCACGCCGACGTTCGCGTCGGCGCGGGTGGTGGGCTGGAGCGCGAACGTCCTGGAGCAGGCGGAGGACTCCAAGATCATCCGCCCCGCGGCCCGTTACGTGGGCCCGCCCCCGCCGCAGCCGGTCCCGCAAGCGGCTTGAGGGGGTGCCGCGGGGCGGGAGGCACCCCGCGGCACCCCTGCGGCCTCGCGGCCGCCGCCCTCGGCCGCGGCGAGCTGGACCCCGGGCTCCGCCGCCCGCCCTCGCCGCTGCCCTCCGGCCCGCGGACCCGGCTGCTCACGCGGAGCCGCCGGTCGCGCGCTCCCGCGGACCACCGCCTCGCCGGGGCCTCCCGTCTCACGCCCGCGGATCTGCGGGGCGAGCCCTTCGTCCGTTTCCCGCGGGAGAAGGGCGCGTGGAGGTACGACCTCCTCACCGACTACCGCCGCGGCGACGGCGGTCCTGGGGCGTGGTCCGCCTGCGGCGTGGTCAGGATTCTTCCAGGACCGTTGCCAGGGCCGCCGCCGGGTCCGGGGCCGGGGGGCCCGCCGGGGTCCACGCGGTGCCCTCCTTACGGTACGGCCACCAGCGGCCGTCGGGGCCGTAGCGGAGCTGGGCGCCCGTGCCCACCGCCGTCCAGCGGGCGCCCGTCGCGCGGAGGTCCGGGCGGGTGCCCGGCTCCCACGCGGCGGCCAACTGGTCCGTGGCGCGGGCCAGGGCCGCCGGGTCCGGGGTCCAGTCCTCCTCCAGCACCGCCAGGCCCACGGCGCCGCCGTGGCGCCAGGCCCGTACCGCGCGCTCCATCCCGCCCCGGTCCCGCCCGGTGCCCCGGGCCAGCCGTACGGCGACCCGCGCCGCGGTGGCGCCGGCGCCCCCGCCCGTGCCCGTGCCCGTGCCGGGGTCCGTACCGGCGCCCGGTTCCGGCGCCCTCGCCGCCGCCGCCATCCGTACCGCGTCCTCCGACACCGTCAGCTCCCGCGGCAGCGGCGCTCCCGCGTGGTCCGGCGCCAGGGCGTCGGCCAGCAGCCGGCGGGCCCGTAGCGCCGTGTCCGCGGCCAGGAACTCCAGCGCCGCCACGTCCAGCCCGTCCGCCGGCTCCGCGCCCCCGGTGAGCACCGGGGGCACCCCCGCCCCGGCGACCGGTCCCGCGGGAGGCGGCAGCGGCGGGAGCGACTGCGCCTGTGCGTACGCCCGCACGGCCGGCACCCCCGCGGCCACCGCGGCCCCCGCCTGGCCCGCCGCCTGCTCCGCACGCGCCGCGCTCCGCTCCTGCAGGTCCGCCAGCAGCCGCGCCTCGCCCCGCCCCCGCATCAGCAGCAGCACGAACGGGTCCGCGTCCAGCAGCCGCGCCACCAGATAACTCAGCGCCGCGGTGTGCTCGCAGTGGTCCCACTCCCCGCAGCCGCACTCCGGCTGCAGGTCCCCGATCCCCGGCAGCAGCGACACCCCGGCCGCCGCCGCGTCCTCGTCCAGCTCCGGTGGCATGTCCCGGTCCAGCAGCGCCGCGATGTGGCCGGCGCGGTCGGCGATCGCGTCGAGCAGCCGCTCCCAGTCGGCGTCGTCGAGCTGTTGCACGAGCACGTCCGTGCGGTACGGCGTACGGTCCGCGCCCAGCACCCGCGCGGTGATCCGCCCCGGCCGCACCGCGACCGCGCCCACCGCGCCCGCGCGCGCGTGCCTGCGTCCGCGGCGCAGCAGTGTGGCGTCCAGCACCGTGTCCTCCAGCGCCTTCTGCCAGGCCCGCCCCCACCACGTACGGGCGAACACGCGGCCCTGGCTCGGCGGCAGCGCCTCGAAGGTCAGCTCCTCCGGCTCGCTCATCACTCGCCCCCTCGCGGCCCGGCCAGCCGGACCAGTTCGGCCAGTTGCTCATCGGACAGTTCGGTGATCGCCGCCTCGCCGCCCGCGCCGAGAACGGCGTCCGCGAGGCCCTGCTTGTGCTGCAGCATCTGCGCGATGCGGTCCTCGATCGTGCCCTCGGCGACCAGCCGGTGGACCTGTACGGGCTGCGTCTGCCCGATGCGGTACGCGCGGTCGGTGGCCTGCGCCTCGACGGCCGGGTTCCACCAGCGGTCGTAGTGCACGACGTGGCCGGCGCGGGTGAGGTTGAGGCCGGTGCCGGCGGCCTTCAGCGAGAGCAGGAAGACCGGTACCTCGCCGTCCTGGAAGCGCCGTACCAGCTTCTCGCGCTCCGGCACCGGCGTGCCGCCGTGCAGCAGCTGGGCGCGGACGCCGCGCGCCGCGAGGTGTGCTGCGAGCAGCCGGGCCATCTGCACGTACTGGGTGAAGACCAGCGCGCTCCCGTCCTCGGCGAGGATCACCTCCAGCAGCTCGTCGAGGAGTTCCAGCTTCCCCGAGCGGCCGGCGATGCGCGGGCTGTCCTCCTTCAGATACTGCGCGGGGTGGTTGCAGATCTGCTTCAGCGCGGTCATCAGCTTGAGGATCAGCCCGCGTCTGGCCATGGCGTCCGCCTCGGCGATCTCCGCGAGCGTCTCGCGCACCACCGCCTCGTACAGACCGGCCTGTTCCGCCGTCAGCGCCACCGCCCGGTCGGTCTCGGTCTTGCGCGGCAGCTCCGGCGCGATGCCCGGGTCGGACTTGCGGCGGCGCAGCAGGAAGGGGCGGACGAGCCGGGCCAGCCGCTCGGCGGCGCCGGCGTCCGACTCGGCAGCGTCGGCGTAGCGGGTACGGAACGTCCGCAGCGGGCCGAGCAGCCCCGGCGTCGTCCAGTCGAGGATCGCCCACAGCTCGGACAGGTTGTTCTCGACGGGCGTGCCGGTCAGCGCGACACGCGCCCGGGACGGGAGGGTGCGCAGCGCCTTCGCGGTCGCGGAGAAGGGGTTCTTGACGTGCTGTGCCTCGTCGGCGACGACGAGCGACCAGTCCGCCTCCGCCAGCCGCTCGGCGTCGAGCCGCATCGTCCCGTACGTCGTGAGCACGAACCCGCCGTCCGCCGGCGCCTCCAGCGACCGGCCGGCGCCGTGGTAGCGGCGCACGGGCGTGCCGGGCGCGAAGCGCTCGATCTCCCGCTGCCAGTTGCCCAGCAGCGAGGCGGGGCAGACCACCAGCGTCGGGCCCGCGGTCTCCGCCCGCTCCTGCCGGTCGAGGTGGAGGGAGATGAGCGTGACGGTCTTGCCCAGACCCATGTCGTCGGCGAGGCAGCCGCCGAGTCCGAGCGAGGTCATCGTGCGCAGCCAGCCGAGGCCGCGCACCTGGTAGTCGCGCAGGGTCGCGGCGAGGGCCGCGGGCGGCACCGTCGGCTCGCTCTGCTCCTCCGGGTCGGCGATGCGCCGGCGCAGCGCGTCGAGCCAGCCGCTCGCGGCGACCTCGACCCGTCCGCCGGGTACGGCCGGGTCGTCGATCTCACCGGTGAGCGCGGCACCGAGGGCGTCGACGGGAGTCAGATCGGCGTCCTTGCGCTCCAGCGCGCGGCGCACGGACGCGGGGTCGACCAGCACCCACCGGTCGCGCAGCCGCACCACTGGGCGGGCGGCCTCGGCGAGCCGGTCCAGCTCGGCGCGGGTCAGCTCCACGTCGCCGACCGCGTAGCGCCAGCCGAAGGCGACGAGGGAGTCGGCGGAGAGGTACGACGGGCCGGGGTGCCGGCCGTCCGGGTCGTCGGCGGGGCCGACGACGGCGCGGGCGGTGAGGTGGCGGGTCAGATCGCGGGGCCAGTGGATCTCGACGCCGGCGGCGGCCAGGTCACGGGCGCCGGGGCCGAGGAGCGCGGCGAGGTCGTCGTCGCCGAGGTCGACGGCGTCGGGCACGGCGGCCGAGAGCAGCGGGGAGAGCGCGTCCCAGGCGTGGGCGGCCCGGCGCAGGGTGAGCAGGGCCTGCATGCGCGCACCCGGACCGAAGCGGGTGGCCGTGCCGGCCCAGACGTCGGCGGCGTCGGCGAGGAGGGTGGGGTCGGAGGTGCCGTGCAGTTGGACGACCGCGCGGAAGGCGGGGCGGACGCCGGTGGTGTCCATGTCGACGCGCAGCGAGACCCGTACGCCCGCGTCGTGCCCGGTGGCGACCGCGTCGGCCCAGGCGCGCTGCTCGGGGACGTGCCGCGGCTCGGGTGCGGCGAAGGCCCGGCCGCCGGCCGCGAGCACGGCGGCGGGGGAGCGGGGGAGCCCGTCGGCGACGGCATCGAGGAAGGCGCGCAGCAGGTGCTCGGGGCCGGGCAGGAGCACTCCGGGGTGCCGGCCGCCGTCCCGGGCGTCGGTGCGGGCCTCGTCCGGGCCGGGGCCGCCGTCCTCCGGTAGTGGCGCCGCGTGCGCCTCCGGCGGCATCGCCGCCGCCAGCCCCCGCAGGTCCCGTATGTCGTCCTCGCCCAGCGGCCCGCAGCGCCAGGCGTCGTACGCGCCCGCACTCAGCCCCGGCAGCAGCTTGCCGCGTGCGGCGAGGCGCAGGGCCAGCAGCGCGGCGGTGCCCCAGAACACGGCGGATGGGTGCACGCCGTCCGCGCCGGCGGCGTGCGCCGCCCTGGCGCGGGTGAGCACGGGCACCGCGTCCGCGGCGGGCAGTAGCAGCGCCGGCACGTCCCGGGTGCCGCCGCCGGGCACGGCGACGGTCAGCTCGGTGAGGGTGCCGCGGGGGTGGTCGGGCGGCCGGGCGGAGTGCCCGCCCGCGCCGGCGCCCGGATCGCCGTCCGGGGCCGGCAGCCAGAAGGCCATCCGGCCGGTGCGGGCGGGGTCGGCGGGGAGGAAGAGGGCGGCGCAGCGGGAGAGCGGGGGAAGGGCGGTCACGTACGGACGCACTCCTCAAGTTTGACTACTGGGCGGTCGAGAGTACCTCAGGCATTGCGGAGCCGGACGCCGCCGCGGAGTGATCAACTTCACTTTTCCGCGGGCGGGGTGGCCAGGGGTGTATCTGGCACTACCTTGTGCCGGGTGGATTGCACCCGGGCGTTCCGGGTGCTGACGTCACCGCGCCGAGCTGTCCGGTTCCGTAGCGTCGAGGTCCTCAGTAGCGAGAGACCGGAGGCGCCATGCCGCAGGCCACAGCCATTTCGACCGCCAAGGGGCCGCCGGTCGCGAGGGGGTCGGAGTTCACCCCGCTCCTGCGGGAGGTCAAGGCTTCCGGGCTGCTGCGGCGGCGCCGCGGCTGGTACGCCCGCAGCACGGTGATGACGCTGCTGGCGCTTGCCGCGACCGGCGTGGGTATCCACGTCGTCGGGAACACCTGGTGGGTCCTCTTCCTCGCGGTACCGGCCGCGGTCTTCTCCACCCGCGCCTGCTTCCTCGGCCACGACGCGGGCCACGCGCAGATAGCCTCGACCCGGCGGGCGAACGGGGTGATCGGCCTGCTCGGCGGCAACCTCCTCATAGGCATGAGCCGCAACTGGTGGAACGACAAGCACAACCGCCACCACGCCAACCCCAACCACGTCGACAAGGATCCGGACGTCGGCGTCGGCGTCCTGGTCTGGACCCAGCGCCAGGCCGCGGGGCGCGAGGGCTTCGCCCGCTGGCTCACCCGTCACCAGGCGCGTCTGTTCTTCCCCCTGCTGCTTCTCGAAGGCATCAACCTGAAGGTGTCGAGCTGGCGCGATCTGCGCCGGCAGAAGCCGGGCGAGCGCTGGGTCGAGGGTCTGCTGCTGGGCGCCCACCTCGCGGGATACGCCGCCCTGCTGCTGACCGCCATGTCGCCGGGCAAGGCCGTGGTCTTCGCGCTGGTGCAGCACGCCGTCTTCGGCCTGCACCTGGGGATGTGCTTCGCGCCCAACCACAAGGGCATGGAGATGCTGGAGCCCGGGGACGACTGGGGCCATCTGCGCAAGCAGGTGCTCACCTCGCGCAACGTGCGCGGCGGGATCGTCACCGACTGGCTCATGGGCGGCCTGAACTACCAGATCGAGCACCACCTCTTCCCCAGCATGCCCCGCCCCCACCTCCGCCGGGTCCAGCCGATGGTCCGCGCGCACTGTGAGGCGCTCGGTCTGCCCTACGTGCAGACCAGCGCCTTCGACTCCTACCGGCAGGCCCTGGAGCACATGCACGAGGTCGGCGACCCGCTGCGCGACCCGGCCGCCCGGTAAGCTCCGCACCGGGACGGGCACCCCCACGTCCCGTCAAGGGTGCCTGTTCCCGTAATGGGCCCCTCATCCACATGTATGACGCCCTCCGGCCCCTGTCATGGGATAAAGGAACCGGGGGAGCGGTGCGGCCGTTCCCCAGTCGAGGGCGGTGTGCCGCCGCTGTAGGAGGCAGGAACATGTCGAATCGAGGGAAAGTCGCGGCCGGTGGAGTGGCGGTCGGCTTGCTGCTGTGGTGGTTGACCTCGTTCTGGATCGCGGTGCTGGTGATAGTCGGTGTGCCGGTGGCCGCCTACCTGGCGCTCGACCCCGGGCAGCGCCGCAGGCTCAAGAGGGTGACACGCAAGGAGCTCGGCCGCTGACCGTGCGCCCCTCCCGTGGAGACACTCGGCCGCGGGGCATATGGCAGAACAAATTTGCCAGGGATGTGCCTTTTTAGGTGCCGCCTGATCGGCCGAGAGCATGACTCTGTCAAATTCAGCCAGGTTTGGCATGCGCCCCGGTCGTGCGCCCCCGACCGGACTAGCGTCCCTGAGACATGGGACACCTCGACCACGCAGCCTACGGGTGGCTGACGCCCGTCCTCTCGTATGCGATGGCGTGCATCGGCGCCGCGCTCGGGCTGCGCTGCACCGTCCAGGCGCTGGCGGCCCCCACCGCCCGCTCCCGGCGCAACTGGCTGCTCACCGCCGCGTCCGCCATCGGGACCGGCATCTGGACGATGCACTTCATCGCCATGCTGGGCTTCACCGTCAGCGGCACCGAGATCCGCTACGACATCCCCCGCACCGTCCTCAGCCTCGTCGTCGCCATGGCCGTCGCCGGAGCCGGCGCCTTCGCCCTCGGCTACGGCCGCGCCCGGGGCCCCGCGCTGCTGGTCGCGGGCCTCGCCACCGGCCTCGGCGTGACCGCCATGCACTACCTCGGGATGTCCGCCGTCAGCCTGCACGGCTCGATCCGCTACGACCCGCCCGCCGTGGCACTGTCCGTCCTGATCGCCGTCGCCACCGCCACCGCCGCCCTGTGGGCCGCACTCACCATCCGCTCCCCGCTCGCCGTGGGCCTCGCCTCCCTCGTCATGGGGGCGGCGGTCACCAGCATGCACTACACCGGGATGGCCGCCGTGTCCGTCACCGTCATGCCCTCGCCCGAGGTCCTGTCCGGGGCCACCGCCACGCAGTTCATCTTCCCGCTGACCGTGGGACTCGGCTCGTACCTCTTCCTCACCTCGGCGTTCGTCGCGCTCACGCCGACCGCCGCGGAACGTGCCGCCACCGTCTCCGCCCAGCGTCTGACCCGAGCGCCCGGCCCCGTCTAGCCGGCCGCGCCGCGCCCGCACACCGGCCGGACGGACCCCGGGGGACGGGCCGTCCCCGCAGAACGGATATGAGGTGGCCATGCGAACTCCGGACAGCAGCCCGCCGAGCGGTCACTCCGGTACGCCGTCGGGAACCCCGGCGGAGCGGCCCGGGGCCGGCCCTGCGGACGGGGCGGCGGCGCCGGTGCCGGTGCGCGGCCGGAGGGCGCACGCGGGGCCGCCCGCCGACGAACCCGGGCCGCCGCCCGGGCCGGGCGGCGGCGCCGGGGGACCGGAGGGCACCGGAGATTCGCGGGCCGGAGGGCCGGGCGCCGGGGGTCCGGGTTCCGGGGGGCCGGGCAAGGGGGGCGCACACCGGACGCCCGCAGCCGCGCACCGGGGGCGGCGCCGGCGCCTCGGGCCCCGTACCGTACGCGCGAGGATCATCTGCCTGCTGACCGTGCCGGTCGTCTCCCTGATCGCACTGTGGGGCCACGCCACCGTCGGCACCGCCCAGGACGTCTCCCGGCTGCGCCAGCTCGAACAGGTCGAGACCGAGGTGCGCCGGCCCCTCGCCGCCGCCGTCGCGGCGCTCCAGGACGAACGGCGCGCCGCCGCCGGCTACCTCGCCGACCCCGGCGACGACCGCCGCCGCGCCTACGGCGCGGCTGCCGTCCGCACCGACCGGGCCGTGGACCGGCTGCGGCTCGACGGCGGCCACACCGTCGCGGAGGGCGCCGGCCTGCCCCCGGAAGCCGCCCGGCGGCTCGACGGCTTCGTCTCGGGTACGGCGTCGCTGGGCCGCTTACGTACCGAGGTTCAGGCGCGGACGGCGGGCTGGCCGCGGACGTACGGGGAATACACCCGGGCCGTCGACCGCGCCTTCGGTGCCTCCGGGGCGCTGACGCGGATCCAGGGTGCCGGGGCGGCATCCGAGGCCCGGGTGCTGCTGGAGCTCGGCCGGGCCGGCGAGATGCTCTCCCGCGAGGACGCGCTCCTGGCCGCCGGGCAGTTGCGCGGGGCGCTCAGCGCCGCGCACCACCGCGCCTTCGCCGACGCCGCCTCCGCCCGCGCCGTCCTGGAGCAGGGTTCCGCCGCGGACCTCGGCGGCGGCGAGGCGGCGGTGTGGCGGCGGGCGAGCGGGAGCGAGGCGTCGCGCAGTCTCGGCGAGATGGAGAAGGCCGTGGCCGCCGCGGACTCCGGCACCGACGCCGTCGCCGCCGCCCCGGCGGAGGAGTGGAAGGGCCCGTACGAGGACGTGGCCGGTGCCATCCGCGATGTCGGGCGGGAGCACGCCGCGGCCTCCGGGCACATCGATCCCTTCAGCGACGGCATGCTCACCCCCTCCGGCGCCGCGGCCCTCCTGGGCCTCGCGGCGGTGGCGGCGGCGCTCCTGATCTCCGTGCGGATCGGCCGCGGGCTGATCGTCGAACTCGTGGGCCTGCGCAACTCCGCGCTCGGGCTCGCCCGCCGCAAGCTGCCGTACGCCATGCGCAGGCTGCGCGCCGGGCAGGAGATCGACATTGACGGCGAGGCACCCCGGGGCGACCCCGGCGACGACGAGATCGCGCAGGTCGGCGAGGCTCTGACCACCGTGCACCGGGCGGCGCTGCGCGCCGCCGTGGAACGGGCGGAGCTGGCCGGCGGCATCTCCGGGGTGTTCGTCAACCTCGCCCGCCGCAGCCAGGTCCTCGTCCACCGCCAGCTCGCCCTGCTGGACAGCATGGAGCGGCGCGCCGAGGACCCCGAGGAGCTGGACGACCTCTTCCGGCTCGACCACCTCACGACCCGTATGCGGCGGCACGCCGAGAGCCTGATCATCCTCTCCGGCGCGGCACCGGGCCGCGCGTGGCGGATGCCGGTCCCGCTGCAGAGCGTCGTGCGGGCCGCCGTCTCGGAGGTGGAGGACTACGCGCGCGTCGAGGTGCGGGCGCTGTCCGACGTGGCCGTGGTGGGGGCGGCCGTGGCCGACCTGACGCACCTGCTGGCGGAGCTGGTGGAGAACGCCGCGCAGTTCTCGCCGCCGCACACCAAGGTGCGGGTCTACGGCGAGCCGGTCGGCAAGGGCTACGCGATCGAAGTCGAGGACCGGGGCCTCGGCATGGGCAAGGAGGCGCTGGAAGCGGCGAACCGGCGGATCCGGCAGTCGGAGGCGCTGGACCTCTTCGACAGCGACCGGCTCGGGCTGTTCGTCGTGAGCCGGCTTGCGGCGCGGCACGGGATCCAGGTCAGCCTGCGGGAGTCGGCGTACGGGGGCACCACGGTGGTGGTGCTGCTGCCCACGGCGCTGCTGGAGGCGGCGGTGGAGGGGGCCGTGGACCCGGGAGCCGGGAACCGGGGCGGCGCGGCGCGGCCGTTCCCCGGAGGGCCGGCTTCGCGTGGGCCGGTCCCGGGGGTGGCGCCGCCGGAGGTGAGGCTGTCGCCCGGGATGCCCGGCGCACCGGCGGGGGACGGGACGGACGGGGGCGGCGGTGCCGTGCACGACACCGAGAACGGGGCGCCTCCCGGGGAGAACGGGTTGCCCGAGCGGCGGGCCGGGCGGGCGCTGCCGGGGCCCTGGAGCACGGGACCCGGGCCCGGGGGACCGGTCGTCGGGCCGGTGGGGGAGCGGCCCGTGCCGGCGTCGCGGGAGGACGTGGTCCTGCTGCGGGCCCGGCTCGGCGTGGATCCGGCGGGTGGCACCGCGCACGGGGCCGACCGGCTGGACGGGGCGGACCGGGCGGACGCCGGTGCGGGGTCCGGGGGCGGCGCGGAGGCGGCCCCGGGCGAGGAGGCGGGGGACGCGGGGGCCGGCGGCAGGCCCGGGACGTACGCCGGGCGCGCCGGGCGGGAGGCGGCTGCCGTCCAGTCGCCGGGGGACGTCACCGAGCTGCCCAGGCGCGTACGGCAGGCGAGCATGGCGCCGCAGTTGAGGCTGGAGCCGGCCCCCGGCGGCGGCGCGGACGCCGGTGACCGCGCGGACACCGCGGCGGACCCCGCCGCGGGGGACGCCGGATCGCACGGAGAGCCCGGCGCCCCGGCACCGCGGGTGCGCACGCCGGAAGAGGCGCGCGCACGCATGGCCGCGTACCGCAGCGGCTGGTTACGCGGGGGCGGCCTCCCACCGGGCCGCCCGCACGGCGAATCCGGCGACGAGAGCCGGGATTCGGACGAGACCGCGCACACGTCGAGGGAAGGGGATCGCCCATGATCGAACCGGACACCGTGCACGCGAGGAGATCCGGAGGGCTCGACTGGCTGCTGGACGACCTCGTCCGGCGCGTCGCCGAGGTGCGCCACGCCGTGGTGCTCTCCGGCGACGGCCTCGCGGTCGGCAACTCCACCACCCTCTCCCGCGAGGACGCCGAGCACCTGGCGGCGGTCGCGTCCGGCTTCCACAGTCTCGCCAAGGGCGCCGGGCGGCACTTCCGTGCCGGGGGCGTACGGCAGACGATGGTCGAGATGGACGACGGTCTGCTCTTCGTGGCCGCGGCCGGGGACGGCTCCTGCCTCGCCGTCCTCAGCGCGGCGACCGCGGACATGGGCCTCGTCGCGTACGAGATGGCCCGCCTGGTCACACGGGTGGGCGAACATCTATACACCGCTCCGCGAAGGGCCGCAGCGAAGCCGCGGAATCCGGGCTGAGCACGGCGGTGAGACGCTATGACTGAAGATATGAGTGGCACCCCTCCGCACCACGGCAGTCACTGGTACGACGCCGAGGCCGGCCCGCTGGTCCGCCCGTACGCGATGACCGGGGGCCGCACCCGGCCGGTGACGACCACGGTACGGTTCGACCTCATCGCACTCATCGACCTGGAGGAAGAGGCGCTGGCGGCGGCGGGGAAGGAGGCCGGGACGTTCGGGCCCGAGCACCGGGCGCTGATCGACCTCTGCCGGATCGAGACCCAGTCCGTCGCCGAACTGGCGGCGGAGACCGATCTGCCGGTGGGGGTGGTCCGGGTGCTCCTCGGCGACCTGGTCGAACTCGGTTGCGTACGGGTCAGCAGGCCCGTACCGCCCGCGCAGCTTCCCGACGAGATGATCCTGAGAGAAGTGATCGATGGACTCCGCGCCCTCTGACCGCAAGGTCGATGACGCGCTGGCGCTGAAGATCCTCATCGCCGGCGGCTTCGGGGTGGGCAAGACCACCCTGGTCGGCTCCGTCAGCGAGATCCGCCCGCTGCGCACCGAGGAGCAGTTGAGCGAGGTCGGTACCGCCGTCGACGACACGGGCGGCGTGGACGAGAAAGCCACGACCACCGTGGCGATGGACTTCGGCAGGATCACGATCCGCGCCGGGCTCGCGGTCTACCTGTTCGGCACGCCCGGCCAGGACCGCTTCTGGTTCCTGTGGGACGAGCTGGCCACCGGGGCGCTGGGTGCGGTGGTGCTGGCCGATACGCGCAGACTGCAGGACTGCTTCCCGGCGGTGGACTACTTCGAGCACCGCGGCATCCCGTTCATCGTCGCGGTGAACTGCTTCCCCGAGTCGCGCAGTTACGGCGCCCACGAGGTCGCCCGTGCGCTCGACCTGGACCAGGGCACCCCCGTCGTGCTCTGTGACGCCCGCGACCGCGACTCCGGCAAGGAAGTGCTGATCAGGCTGGTCGAGTACGCGGGACGGGTGCACACCGCCCGGCTGCTCGACACGGAGCCGGTGGGCTGAGCGCGGCCCGGCGTGCCGGCGGACGTCATTCGGCGACGCGCGCCTCGGAGACCACCTTGTCGATCGAGACGCGGACGAGGAGTTCGCCGGGAACGGCGTTGCGCGCACCGTAGGTCCCGGCGAGCTCCTCGTCCACGTAGCGGGCGGCGATGACGGTCGCCCAGTGGCGCATCGCGTCCAGGTCGTCGCTGAGCCGGGCACGGCCGGAGAGCACGGCGAACGAGTACGGCATGCGTTCGTCGTCGACGCAGAGGGCGGCGCGGCCGTCGCGCGCGAGGTTGCGGCCCTTGACGGTGTTCGCGCCGGTGTTGAAGACGAAGTCGTCGCCGTCGAGCACGAACCAGACCGGGGCCAGGTGAGGGCTGCCGTCGGCGCGGACGGTGGCCAGCTTGCCGGTGCGGGTGCCCTCGGAGACGAAGGTGCGCCACTCTTCGTCGGTCATCTTCTCGCCCATGGGAGCACGTTATCCACAGGGGGAGGCGGAGGGTGAGGCGACGCGCTAGGCTCGTCACTGAGAGTAATCGAGATGGGGCTCTTCGAGCGACGACGGGGGAGAAAGCCATGGCGGTATGGACCGAAACGGGTACGGGTGCGCGCCCGGCAGGTGCGGCGCGGGAGCGGACGGAACTGCTGCCCTTCGGCCGGGCGGCGGCGGAGCTGGATCTGCTGCCACGGCAGTTGGACTTGGCGGTGCAGCTCGGGCTGGTGCTGACGGAGCCGCCCAAGCGGGCCGGCGGGCGGCGCCGGGTGCCGCGGGCCGAGGTGGAGCGGCTGCGCGCGGAGGACGGGGCCGGGGAGGCCGGGCCGGGAGCGTCGGCTGCGCTGCGTGAGCGGCTGCGGCTGGTGGGGACCGCCGCGGGGGCGGAGGAGCTGGGTGTCCCGTCCGTCCGGTTCACGCGGCTTGCGCGGGCGGGGTGCTTCGCGCCGGCGCGGTTCTATGTGAACCGGTATCGCGTCGTGGTCTGGCTCTATCTCGCGACGGAGGTGGAGCAGTTCGGGGAGCGGGAGCCGGGGCTGCTGCGCGGACCACTGCCGCCCGCGATGCGGGCGGAGCTGGCCGACGGCACGGACGTGCGGGCCCGCGGCTGGCGGCAGCGGCGGGTGGAGCAGCTTCTCGCGGAGCGGGTGGGCCCGTGGGAGCGGGCGGGCGCCTATGCGGCGGTGCTGAGCGACGCGGCGCTGGCGGAGGAGGTGCCCGACGCCGGGGAGCGGGCGCGCGTCGTCGAGCACCGGGCGGAGCTGGTGACTCCGGTGCGTGGCGGTAGCGAGACCGCCCGCCGGGTGGTGGAGGGCGTGCTGCTCGCGGAGTCCGGCGCCGAGGCGCTGGGTTTCCGGCTGGGCCTGGCGGTGGAGCTCTCCGCGGCACGGTCCGAGCGCGCGGCGTCGCCGGCGATCCCGCCGCCGTCCCCGGCGGCACCCCCGGGCGGCGCCCCGCCGGCGCGCCCGGCGGGAGGGACACGACCACGGCGCGGCAGCCTCACCTGGCTCCGCCGCGGTCGCCGGCGCCGCACGGGCCTGCAGCGATGACGGCGGGTCGGCCGGTGGCCGGTGGACGGCGGCCGGTGTCTGGGGGACGGCGGCCGGTGGGACGGCGGACCGCGTGAGGGTCAGCCGGCCTGACGGCTCAGCGGGCCGACGTCGGTGACGCGCAGGACGGCGCGGCCCTCGGCGTCGGAGGCGGTCAGGTCCACCTCCGCGGAGATGCCCCAGTCGTGGTCGCCCTCCGGGTCTGCGAAGGTCTGGCGGACACGCCAGAGCGCGTGCTGCGGGTCCTCCTCGATCTGCAGCAGCCGCGGCCCGCGGGCGTCCGGCCCGGTGCCGATGTCCTCGTACTCCTCCCAGTACGCGTCCAGCGCCTCGCCCCAGCGCTCCGCGTCCCAGCCGGACTCCTCGTCCAGCGTGCCCAGTTCGTCCGCGTCGTCGAGCGCGGCCAGCTCCACCCGGCGGAACAGCGCGTTGCGTACGAGGACCCGGAAGGCACGAGCGTTGGCGGTCACCGGGCGGACCTGGTCGGCGTGCTCCATGGCCTGCTCGGCGGTCTCCTCGGCCGGGTTGGCCAGTTGCTCCCACTCGTCCAGCAGGCTGGAGTCGACCTGGCGGACCATCTCACCGAGCCAGGCCACGATGTCCTCGAAGTCCTCCGACTTCCGCTCGTCCGGCACGGTGTGGTCCAGCGCCTTGTACGCACCGGCGAGGTAGCGCAGCACGATGCCCTCGGTGCGGGCCAGCTCGTAGAAGGAGACGAACTCGCCGAAAGCCATCGCCCGTTCGTACATGTCACGGATGACCGACTTGGGAGACAGGGGGTGGTCGCCGACCCACGGGTGGCTCTTGCGGTACAGGCCGTAGGCGTGGGAGAGCAGTTCCTCCAGCGGCTTGGGATAGCCGACGTCCATCAGCCGCTCCATCCGCTCCTCGTACTCGACGCCGTCCGCCTTCATCTGCGCGACCGCCTCGCCGCGCGCCTTGTTCTGCTGGGCGGCGAGGATCTGCCGGGGGTCGTCGAGGGTGGACTCCACCACGGAGACCATGTCGAGCGCGTAGGAGGGGGATTCGGGGTCGAGGAGGTCGAAGGCGGCCAGCGCGAAGGTGGACAGCGGCTGCTGGAGGGCGAAGTCCTGCTGGAGGTCGACGGTCAGGCGCACGATGCGGCCCTGCGCGTCCGGCTCGTCGAGCTGCTCGACCACGCCGCCGTCGAGGAGGGAGCGGTAGATCGCGATGGCGCGGCGGATGTGCCGGAGCTGTTTCCTGCGCGACTCGTGGTTGTCCTCCAGCAGCCGGCGCATGGCGGTGAAGGCGTTGCCCGGGCGGGCGATGACCGACAGCAGCATGGCGTGGGTGACGCGGAAGCGGGAGGTGAGCGGTTCGGGGTCGGCGGCGATGAGCTTCTCGAAGGTGTTCTGCGACCAGTTGACGAAGCCCTCCGGCGGCTTCTTGCGCACCACCTTGCGGCGCTTCTTCGGATCGTCGCCGGCCTTGGCGAGCGCCTTTTCGTTCTCCACCACGTGCTCCGGCGCCTGTGCCACGACCAGCCCGGAGGTGTCGAAGCCGGCCCGGCCGGCGCGTCCGGCGATCTGGTGGAACTCGCGGGCCCGCAGGGTGCGCACCCTGCTGCCGTCGTACTTGGTCAGGGCGGTGAACAGCACGGTGCGAATCGGCACGTTGACGCCGACGCCGAGGGTGTCGGTGCCGCAGATGACCTTCAGCAGCCCGGCCTGCGCCAGCTTCTCCACCAGCCGCCGGTACTTGGGCAGCATCCCGGCGTGGTGGACGCCGATGCCGTGTCTGACGTAGCGCGAGAGCTGCTTGCCGAACCGGGTGGTGAAGCGGAAGTTGCCGATGAGGGCGGCGATCTCGTCCTTCTCGGCGCGGGTGGACATGTTGATGCTCATCAGCGCCTGCGCCCGCTCCACCGCCTGCGCCTGGGTGAAGTGCACGATGTACACCGGCGCCTGCCGGTTCTCCAGCAGTTCCGTCAGCGTCTCGGTGAGCGGGGTGGTGCGGTACTCGTAGGACAGCGGGACCGGCCGGGTCGCCGAGCGGACCACCGCGGTGGGCCTGCCGGTGCGCCGGGTCAGGTCCTCCTCGAAGCGGGAGACGTCGCCGAGCGTCGCGGACATCAGCACGAACTGCGCCTGCGGCAGCTCCAGCAGCGGGATCTGCCAGGCCCAGCCGCGGTCCGGCTCGGCGTAGAAGTGGAACTCGTCCATCACCACCTGGCCGACGTCGGCGTCCTTGCCGTCGCGCAGCGCGATGGACGCCAGCACCTCGGCGGTGCAGCAGATGACGGGGGCGTCGGCGTTGACGGAGGCGTCGCCGGTGAGCATGCCGACGTTCTCCGTGCCGAAGATCTTGCACAGGTCGAAGAACTTCTCCGACACCAGCGCCTTGATCGGCGCGGTGTAGAAGGAGACCTCGTCCCGGGCCAGCGCCGCGAAGTGCGCGCCGGCCGCGACCAGCGACTTCCCGGAGCCGGTGGGGGTGGAAAGGATCACGTTCGAGCCGGAGACGACCTCGATCAGAGCCTCTTCCTGCGCCGGGTAGAGGGAGATACCCCGCTCCTCGGTCCAGGAGGAGAACGCCTCGAAGAGGTCGTCGGGGTCGGCGGTGGGCGGCATCTGATCGATAAGGGTCACCCGTCCATACTGCCCTCCGTCCGGCCCTAAGTGTGAACCCCCGGTACGCGTGAAGATCACCCGCGCTAGGCTGTGCCGCCGACGGGCGGAGACGGCGGGGCCAACGGCCGTTCATCACAGGGGCGGACGAGGGGTGGGGGAGCGTCATGATGGGTCCAGCGCACTCGCTTTCGGGGGCTGCGGCGTGGCTGGGGGTGGGCGCGGCGGCCACGGCGGCGGGCCACGAGATGCCCTGGCCCGTCCTCGCCGTCGGCGCCCTCATCTGCGCCGGCGCGGCCCTCGCGCCGGATCTGGACCACAAGTCCGCGACCATCTCCCGGGCCTTCGGCCCCCTCTCCCGCATCCTGTGCGGATTCATCGACAAGCTCTCCGCGAGCGTCTACAAGGCGACGAAGAAGCGCGGTGACCCCCGCCGCTCCGGCGGCCACCGCACCCTGACCCACACCTGGGTGTGGGCGGTCCTGATCGGCGCCGGATTCTCCGCGCTGGCGGTGCTCGGCGGCCGCTGGGCGGTCCTCGGCATCCTCTTCGTCCACATGGTGCTGGCCATCGAAGGGCTGCTGTGGCGGGCCGCCCGGGTCTCCAGCGACGTGCTGGTGTGGCTTCTGGGCGCCACCAGCGCCTGGATCCTCGCCGCCATCCTCGACGAGCCCGGCAACGGCGCGGGCTGGCTCTTCACCGAACCCGGCCAGGAGTACCTGTGGCTGGGCCTGCCCATCGTCCTCGGCGCCCTCGTCCACGACATCGGCGACGCCCTCACCGTCTCCGGCTGCCCCGTCCTGTGGCCGATCCCGGTGGGCCGCCGGCGCTGGTACCCCATCGGGCCGCCGGGCTTCATGCGCTTTCGCGCCGGAAGCTGGATCGAGCTGAAGATACTGATGCCGTTCTTCATGCTGGCCGGCGCCGCGGGCGGGCTCACCGCGATGGGCGTCATCGGCTGACGACGCCCCGGCCGGGAGGGCACGGAAGGCCCCCCGGCCGGGGCGCGCACGAGGGCCACTTTCGGCCCCGCCGGGACCGGCCGCCGGCGTCCCGTCAGCCGTGCCAGGAGCGCCACAGCGCGGCGTACGCGCCGTCCGCCGCGACCAGTTCGTCGTGGCTGCCCAGTTCGCTGATGCGCCCGTCCTCGACCACCGCGATCACGTCCGCGTCGTGGGCCGTGTGCAGCCGGTGGGCGATGGCCACGACGGTGCGCCCGTCCAGCACCTTCGCCAGCGACCGTTCCAGGTGCCGCGCCGCCCGCGGGTCCAGCAGCGACGTCGCCTCGTCGAGGACCAGCGTGTGCGGGTCGGCCAGCACCAGCCGGGCCAGCGCGATCTGCTGCGCCTGCGCCGGGGTGAGCGCCGCGCCGCCCGAGCCGACCTCCGTGTCCAGGCCGTCGTCCAGCGCCCGTGCCCACTCGCCCGCGTCGACCGCCCCCAGGGCCGCCCACAGCTCCGCGTCGCCCGCCTCGGTACGCGCCAGGCGCAGGTTGTCGCGCAGCGAGCCGACGAACACGTGGTGCTCCTGGTTGACCAGCGCCACGTGCTCGCGCACCCGCTCGGCGGGCATCCGTGCCAGTTCCGCGCCGCCGAGCCGGATCTCGCCGCGCCGCGGCGAGTAGATGCCGGCCAGCAGCCGCCCCAGCGTCGACTTGCCCGCGCCCGACGGGCCGACCAGCGCCAGCCGGCTGCCCGGCTGCAACCGGAGCGAGACGCCGTGCAGCACGTCGGCACCGGCGTGGTAGCCGAAGCGGACCCCGTCGGCGTGTACGTCCCGGCCGCCGGGCCGCACGGAAGCGTCACCGGGTTCCTCCTCGATGTCCCGCACGCCCACCAGCCGGGCCAGCGAGACCTGGGCCACCTGCAGCTCGTCGTACCACCGCAGGATCATGCCGACCGGCTCGGTGAGCATCTGCGCCAGCAGCGCGCCCGTCGTCAGCTCGCCGACGCTCATCCAGTCCTGGAAGACGAACGCGCCGCCGATCAGCAGCACCGTGCCGACGACGATGACGTGCGTGGCGTTGAAGACGGGGAAGAACATGCAGCGCAGGTAGAGCGTGTACCGCTCCCACGCCACCCACTCCTTGACGCGCCGGTCCGACAGCGCGACGCGACGCGCACCCAGCCGGTGCGCCTCCACGGTCCGCCCGGCGTCCACCGTCTCGGAGAGCGCCGCGGCCACGGCGGCGTACCCCGCTGCCTCCGAGCGGTACGCGCTCGGCGCCCGCCTGAAGTACCAGCGGCAGCCCGCGAGCAGCACCGGAGCGGCCAGCACCACCGCCACCGCCAGCGGCGGCGCCATCACCACCATGCCGCCCAGCACCAGCCCGACCCACACCACCGCGATCGTCAACTGCGGCACGGCCTCGCGCATCGCGTTCGCCAGCCGGTCGATGTCGGTGGTGATGCGGGACAGCAGGTCGCCGGTCCCGGCCCGCTCCAGCACGCCCGGGGGCAGGCCCACGGACCGGATGAGGAAGTCCTCACGCAGGTCCGCGAGCATCCGCTCGCCGAGCATCGCGCCGCGCAGCCGCACCAGCCGGACGAAGACCGCCTGCAGGGCCAGCGCGATCGAGAAGAGCACCACCGCGCGCGTCAGATGGAGGTCCCCCACCCCCGCCGACAGGTCCTCGACCAGGCCGCCGAGCAGGTACGGGCCGGCCATCGAGGCGATGACGGCGATCGCGTTCACGCCGATCAGCAGCAGGAACGCCGTACGGTGCCGGCGCAGCAGCTCCGCCACGTAGCCGCGCACGGTCGCCGGCGCGCCCACCGGCAGGGTGGTCGCGGTGCGCGGCGCGGCCGGGTCGTACTCCGGCGGTCGCACGCCGATCATGCGGTCTCCTCCATCATGTGCGGCACGCCGCCACTGTCACGTACGGGCCCGCCGCCGGCGGCGCCGCCTTCGTCTCCGCCGTGTACGCCGCCGGCGGCGGCCTGCTTCTCGTCGTCCGTCTCCCGGGTGACCACGGCGCGGTAGGCGACGTCGCCGTGGAGCAGCTCGCGGTGGGGGCCCTCGGCGGCCACCGCGCCGTCCTGCACGAACACGACCGTGTCGGCGCGGTCCAGCAGCAGCGGGCTGGAGGTGAACACCACCGTCGTGCGGCCCGCGCGGATCTCCCGCAGGCTCCCGGCGACGCGGGCCTCGGTGTGCGAGTCGACGGCCGAGGTCGGCTCGTCGAGCACCAGCACCTCCGGGTCGGCCACCAGCGAGCGCGCCAGTGCCAGGCGCTGGCGCTGGCCGCCGGAGAGCGACCGGCCGCGCTCGGTGATCGGCGCGCCCATCGGCGCCCCGTCACCGTTACCGTCGTCCGGCGCCCCGGCCGCCGCCTGCGCCAGCGCGGTCAGCACGTCACCGCACTGGGCGGCGGCCAGCGCGGCGGCGGGCTTCACCGACCCGGACGCCGGCACGTCCAGCAGCTCGGCCAGCGTCCCGGACAGCAGCATCGGGTCCTTGTCCTGCACCAGCACCGCCGCCCGCGCCTCCGCCAGCGGCACGTCGTCCAGCTCCACGCCGCCCAGCCGCACCGACGGCAGGTCGTCCGGCTCCGCCGGGTGGCCGCCGAGCCGGTCGGCGAGCCGTCCCGCCGCGTCCGGGTCGCCGCACACCACGGCGGTCAGCCGCCCGGCAGCGGCGCGCAGCCGGGTCGCCGGGTCGTACAGCTCGCCGCCGAGCGTCCCGTGGCCGGCGGCGCCGCCGGTGGTGCGCGCGAGCCCGAGGACCCGGGCGGCGCGCTTGGCGGACGGCCGGGAGAAGGAGTACGCCATCGCCAGCTCGGCGAAGTGGTGCATCGGGAAGAGCAGGAACGTCACGGCCCCGTAGACCGTCACCAGCTCGCCGACCGTGATCGTCCCGCTGCGCGCGAGCCCCACCCCGTGCCCGACGACGATCACCAGCAGCACGCCCGGCAGCGCCACCTGCACGGCGTGGATCAGCGCCCACATCCGCGCGCTGCGCACCGCCGCCGTGCGGACCTTCTGCGACGCCTCCCGGTAGCGGTCGAGGAAGAGCTCCTCGCCGCCGATGCCGCGCAGCACCCGCAGCCCCGCCACGGTGTCCGCGGCCAGCTCGGTCGCCCGGCCGGCCTTGGCCCGCTGGTCGTCCGCGCGCCGGGTGGCGTACGGGAGCAGCGGCAGCGGCGCGAGCGCCAGCGCGGGCAGCGCGACGGCGACGACGACGCCCAGCTCCGGCGCGTAGACGACCAGGCCCGCGGTGACGGCGAGCGCGGTGACCAGCGCGGCGGTGAACCGCGAGAACGACTCGACGAACCAGCCGATCTTCTCCACGTCGCCCGTGCTCACCGCGACGACCTCGCCGGCCGCCACCCGCCGGGTGAGCACCGAGCCCAGCTCGGCCGCCTTGCGCGCCAGCAACTGCTGGACCCGCGAGGCGGCGGTGATCCAGTTGGTGACCGCCGCGCGGTGCAGCATGCTGTCGCCGAGCGCGATGAGCGCGCCGAGGACGATCAGCAGCGCCCCGGCGGCGGCCAGTTCGCCGCCGTCGCGGTCCACGACCGCCTGTACGGCCATCCCCACGGCCAGCGGCATCGCACCCAGGGGGAGCATCCACACCAGGCCCCACAGCAGGGCGACGACCTGCCCGCCGAGCTGCATGCGGCCGAGCCAGACGAGGAAGTGGCGGCCCGATCGGACGTCGGGGTCGCCGGGGTCCGTGTGCGGCAGGTCGCGCAACTGCATGGCATCCCAAAGGGTCGTCTCGGGTGTGGGTGAGCCGTGCAAGGCTGGCGGTTTGCGGGCGCATTCTCAACCGGTTTTCCCCCGTGGCGCGCCCTTACGGCCACGTGCCGCGGGGGCCGCCCGGCCGGGTGCCGGGGGCGGCGTGTGACGATGGGTGTATGCGTGCGTACGGGACGAGCGGGCGGCTGCCGCGCCGGGCCGCCGCGGCGGCGGTGGGGCTGTTTCTGCTGGCGGGCTGCGGCGGCTCGGGCGGTGGCGACGGCGGCGGCCCGGACGCCGCAGGCACGGGCAGGGCCAAGGGGAAGGACACCGGCGGCACGAGCGCGTCGCCCAGCACCCCGCCCGGCGACATCCCGGGTGTCGGCGCCCGGTTGAACGCGAAGGTGCCCGAGGACTCCCGCCAGGCCGTCGCCGTCTACGGCAAGGGTCCCGACTCGGCCGACGCCACCGTCGTGCTCTACGAGAAGCGCGGCGGGAACTGGCAGCGCCGGGAGAGCTGGCTCGGGCACAACGGCAAGAAGGGCTGGACCCCCGACCACCGCGAGGGCGACAAGCGCAGCCCGGTGGGGGTGTTCACGCTCTCCGACGCCGGCGGCGTCCTCACCGACCCGGGCGCGAAGCTGCCGTACCTCCAGAGCCCGGCCTTCGCCGCGCCCCGCTTCTGGCCGAAGACCCACTGGAACGACTTCGACCTCGTCATCGCCATCGACTACAACCGCCTGCGGGGCACCTCGCCGCTCGACCCCACCCGTCCGCAGGGGCAGGAGAAGGGCGGCTCGATCTGGTTCCACATGGACCACGGCAGCGGTACGTCGGGCTGCGTGAGCATCTCCAAGTCCGGGATGACGGAGCTGCTGCGCACCCTCGACCCGCGGAAGGACCCGGTCGCCGTGATGGGCGACCGGGCCTCCCTCGCCGGCTAGCGGCGTACGCCGGTCAGCCGGCGCTCACGCCTCGTCGGGCTTCTCCGAGTCGACGCCCGGGCGCTCGTCCTTCCAGCCGCCGCGGGTGAAGTCCGGGATCTGCTGCGGCCGGCCGCCCGCCTTGATCGACTGATGGCTGAGCGGTACGGGCGCGGTCCACACCGCGGCGTCGTAGACGTCGAAGTCCGGGACCAGGCCGAGCCGCATGCACTGCATCAGCCGGAAGACCATGATGTAGTCCATGCCGCCGTGGCCGCCGGGCGGGTTGGAGTGCTCCTTCCACAGCCAGTGGTCGTACTCCGCGAACTCCGCGAAGTCGTGCCACTGGTCGTCCGTGTGCATCGGCTCCAGATAGATCCGCGGCTCGTAGTCCTCGAAGACTCCCTTGGTGCCGCCGAGGGAGTTGATCCGGCTGTACGGGTGCGGGGTGGAGACGTCGTGCTCCAGCCGGATCACCCGGCCCTTGGCGGTCTGCACCAGGCTGATGGTGCGGTCGCTCTCGATGTACGTCTCCTTCCAGCTCGGATCGCCGGGGGGCATGTGCTCCTCGCGGTACGCGGCCAGGCCCAGCGCGGGGGTGCCGAAGCTGGCGATGTGCGTGACGCGGTCGCCGCGGTTGACGTCCATGTAGTTGGCCGCCGGGCCGAAGCCGTGGTTGGGGTAGAGGTCGCCCAGCAGCCGGGTGTGCCACAGGCGGCGCCAGGGGCCCTCGTAGTAGTCGGGGTCGAACATCAGGCCGCGCAGGTCGTGGTTGTAGGCGCCGGCGGCGTGCAGCAGGTCGCCGAAGAGCCCGGCGTGCGCCATGCGCAGGACGCGCATCTCGTTCCTGCCGTACGCGCAGTTCTCCAACTGCATGCAGTGCCGGCGGGTGCGCTCGGAGATGTCGACCAGGTCCCACAGCTCGTCCAGGCGCATCGCGATGGGACATTCGACGCCGACGTGCTTGCCGTTCTCCATGGCCGTCTTCGCCATCTCGAAGTGCCAGTCCCAGGGGGTGGCGACGTAGACGAAGTCGATGTCGGTACGGGCGCAGAGCTGCTCGAAGTCGTGGTCGCCCTTGGTGTACGTGGCGGGGGCCGGCTGGCCGGCCGCGACGACCTTCCCGGCGGCCGACTCCACCTTGTCCACGACCGGGTCGCACAGGGCGGTCACCTGCACACCCTGCTGGGCGAGGAACAGGTCGATCATGCTGCCGCCGCGGTTGCCGAGGCCGACGATCCCGACCCGTACGGTGCCGTGGGTCTCGAACGGCACGCCGATCATCGTCTTGCCGCGCCGCGGCCGTGCGGCCGGGGCGGCGGCCCCGGCCGCCGCGGACTCCGCGGTCCCGCCCTCCGCCGCGTGGGCCTGGGAGGTGCCGAAGGCCCCCAGGCCGAGCCCTGCACCGGCGATGCCCGCCGAGCGCAGAACCGAGCGGCGGGAGTAGCCGTCGTCGGAATCGCCGGATCTCGGGGTGGCGTTCTCCTCGCGCATGCGTCCTCCGGATGGTGTGCGTCAGGTTCGCCGCCACCCTCGCCGGACCCGCGCGCGCCGACAAGAGGTCTGCACCACTGAGGACTTGGACTTACCGCCCGGGCCGGATGGACTTGTCCGCGACGCCCCGGACGTCCGCCGGGCGGGTGGCGCGCTCCAGTTCCAGCAGTACGGAACGGTACGAGCGCCCGGTCGCCCGGTCCATGCCGATCTCGCACATCCGGTTCGCCGACAGGTGCGCGTCGTAGTCGCGGGCGGTGACCTCGGCGGCCTCGCGAACGGTCGCGGAGGCGGTCAGTTCCTTGTGCAGCATGCCGCGGTCGCCGGCGAAGGCGCAGCAGCCCGCGTCGTCCGGCACGACGACCTCCTCCGCCACCGCTTCGGCCAGCGCGGTGAGCCGGCCGGCGTTGCCCAGGTGGCGCATCGAGCAGGTCGGGTGGACCACCGCGGAGGACACCCGGCGCTCGACCGTCAGGTGGGGCAGCAGTTCGCCGGCGGCCCAGTCGAGCGAGTCCACGACGGTGAGCCGGTCGTGCAGCTTGCGGCCGGCCTCCGTCAGATACGGCACCACCTCCCGGGCGAGGCCCAGCGTGCAGGACGAGGCGTCGACGACGACCGGGAGCCGGGCGCCGTCCGTCCACCGCCAGGCGGCCTCGACGATGCGGTTGGCCATCAGCCGGGTGCCCTCGTCGTAGCCCTTGGAGTGCCAGATGGTGGCGCAGCAGGTGCCGGTGACGTCGTCCGGGATCCACACGGGCCGCCCGGCGCGGGCCGAGACGGCGACGAGCGCCTGGGCCAGGTTCGGTCCGCGCGCGTCGTCGGGGCCGCCGAAGATGCGGTTGACGCACGCCGGGAAGTAGACGGCGGCGGCGCCCTCCCGGACGGTGCCGGGCAGCCGGCGGGCGGCCGGACCGGGGATCTCCGGCAGCCACTCGGGTACGAGGTCGGGGCGCACCGCCCGGCGGGCGAGCCGGGTCGCGGCGCCCGGCACCCGGTCGCCGAGCCGGTGCGCCACGGCGACGGCCAGCCGGGCGGCGCGTTCGACCCGGCGGAAGCGGCGGGCGGTGCCGGTGGCGGCGCGCTCCTCGCGGGCGGAGTGCCGCGCGTGCCGGAAGTCCTTCATCATCTGCCCGGTGTCGATGCCGACGGGGCAGTCCAGGGCGCAGGTCGAGTCGCCGGCGCAGGTGTCCACGGCGTCGTACCCGTACGCCTGGAGCAGGCTGCCGGTGACCGGCGCGTCCGCCGGCTGGCGCAGCATCTCCCGGCGCAGCGCGATCCGCTGGCGCGGGGTGGTGGTCAGGTCGCGGCTGGGGCAGGTGGGTTCGCAGAAGCCGCACTCGATGCACGGGTCGGCTATGTCCTCGATCCGGGGGATGGTCTTGAGCCCGCGCAGATGCGCCTCCGGGTCGCGGTCGAGCAGGACCCGCGGGGCGAGGATGCCGTGCGGGTCGATCAGCTCCTTGATCCGCCACATCAGCCCGGTGGCCCGCTCGCCCCACTCCAGCGCCAGGAAGGGGGCGATGTTGCGGCCGGTGGCGTGCTCGGCCTTGAGCGAGCCGTCGAAGCGCTCGACGGTCAGCCGGCAGAAGTCGTCCATGAAGGCCGCGTACCGCTCGACGTCGGCGGGCTCGGCGGCGTCGAAGGCGAGCAGGAAGTGCAGGTTGCCGTGGGCGGCGTGGCCGGCGACGGCGGCGTCGAAGCCGTGCCGCGCCTGAAGTCCGAGCAGCGCCTCACAGGCTTCGGCGAGCCGGGAGGGCGGGACGGCGAAGTCCTCGGTGATGAGGGTCGTCCCGGCCGGTCGGGAGCCGCCGACGGCGGTGACGAACGCCTTACGGGCCTTCCAGTAGCCGGCGATCAGGCCCGGGTCGCGGGTGAAGACGTTGCCGGTGGCCGCGACGGACCCGACCGGCGCCACCAGGTCGAGTCCTGCCAGCACCCCGGCCGCCGCCGCCTCGTACGCCTCCCGCGCCGCCTCGTCCGGCGCCCGGAACTCCACCAGCAGCGCCGCGGTCTCCTTCGGCAGCTCCGCCCAGTCGGCGGGCACGCCGGCGACGCTGACCGACGCGCGCAGCGTGTTGCCGTCCATCAGCTCCACGGCCGTCGCCCCGGCTGCGCCCCACGCCGGCACCGCCGCCGCGGCGGCCTGCAGGGTGGGGAAGAACAGCAGCGCGGTGGAGGTGTGCCGGTCCAGCGGCAGGGTGTCGAAGACGGTGTCGGCGATGAACCCGAGCGTGCCCTCGGAGCCGACCATCAGCCCGCGCAGGATCGCCACGGGGGTGGCGCCGTCGAGGAAGGCGTCCAGCCGGTAGCCGTTGGTGTTCTTGATCTCGTACTTGGCGCGGATCCGGGCCGTCAGCTCCGCGTCCGCCTCGATCTCCGCCTTGAGCGCGAGCAGCCCGCGGCACAGCTCCGGCTCGGCAGCGGCCAGCCGCTCGTCGGCGTCGGGCGCGGCGGTGTCCACGACGGTGCCGGAGGGCAGCACGAAGGTCAGGGAGGCCAGCGTGCGGTAGGAGTTGCGCGTCGTGCCGGCGGTCATGCCCGAGGCGTTGTTGGCGACCACGCCGCCGAGGGTGCAGGCGATGGCGCTGGCCGGGTCGGGGCCGAGGACGCGGCCGTACCGGGCGAGGGTGGCGTTGGCCCGTACGACGGTGGTGCCGGGGCCGACGCGGGCGCGCGTCCCGGCGTCGTCGAGCACCTCGACGCCCGCCCAGTGCCTGCGGACGTCGACGAGGACGTCCTCGCCCTGCGCCTGGCCGTTCAGCGACGTGCCCGCCGCCCGGAAGACCAGCTTCCGGCCGCGCTCGCGGGCGAACCGGAAGAGCGCCGAGACGTCCGCCACCGTCTCGGCGACGGCCACGGCCCGCGGCACGAACCGGTACGGGCTGGCGTCCGAGGCGTACCGCACCAGGTCCGAGGCGCTCGTCAGCACCTTCTCCGCGCCGAGCAGCGCCGTCAGCTCCCCGCGCAGCGGCTCCGGGGTGCCCGCCGCGAGCTCGTCGGCGACCCGGTCCGGCGCGGCGGCCGCACCCCGGCCGGGGCGCAGGGCCGAGGGCTTGGGCTGGAGCAGCGGCATGGAACGGACTCCTCAGGAGGGGTGGCCGTGCGTGTCGACCAGGGGGGCGATGAGCCCCAGCAGTTTTTCACGCTGCTCTTCGGACAGCGGCTCCAGCACGTCCGCGGCGGCGGCGAGCCGCGCCCGGTGCAGCTCGGCGAGCGCCGTACGCCCGGCTTCGGTGGTCTCGATACGGATCACGCGCCGGTTGGCCGGGTCGGGTACGCGCCGGACCAGCCCGCCCGCCTCCAGCGCGTCCACGTGCGTGGTGACCGCGCGGGGGACGACGCCGAGGTGCTCGGCGAGGTCCGCCATCCGCGGCGGCTCCTCGTGGCGCTCCAGGGTGCGCAGCAGCCGGGACTGGGCGGGCGTGATGCCCAGCGGCTTGAAGTGGTGCTTCTGCGCGTGGTGGATGCGGCGGGTGAGGAGCAGGAGCTGCTCCGCCAACTGGCCGGTCACGTCTGCGGGGGGCGGCGGCGACGGGGACACGCTCCGAGGGTAGCAGGACGATATTCATTGTGTATATAGGTAACAATGAGCTACGCTCTCATAGTCGTCTCATTCTGCTAGGAGGCTCATGCCGCACGATCCGCTCGACGGGTGGACACCCCCGTCACCCGATCCGGAGCAGCCCGCCCAGGTGCGCCGGATCCTCGCGCTCTTCCGCCCGTACCGCGGCCGCCTCGCCGTGGTCGGGCTGCTGGTGGCCGCGTCCTCGCTGGTCTCGGTCGCCTCGCCCTTCCTGCTCCGGGAGGTCGTCGACACCGCGCTGCCACAGGGCCGCACCGGCCTGCTGACGCTGCTCGCGCTCGGCATGGTCGGCGTCGCCGTGCTGGGCGGCGTCTTCGGCGTCCTCCAGACCCTCATCTCCACCACCGTCGGCCAGCGCGTCATGCACGACCTGCGCACCGCCGTCTACGCCCAGTTGCAGCGCATGCCGCTGGCGTTCTTCACCCGCACCCGCACCGGCGAGGTGCAGTCCCGCATCGCCAACGACATCGGCGGCATGCAGGCCACCGTCACCACCACGGCCACCTCGCTGGTCTCCAACCTCACCAGCGTCATCGCCACCGTCGTCGCCATGCTCGCGCTCGACTGGCGGCTGACCGTCGTCTCGCTGCTCCTGCTGCCCCTCTTCGTCTGGATCGCCCGCCGCGTCGGCCGTGAGCGCAAGAAGATCACCTCGCAGCGGCAGAAGCAGATGGCCGCCATGGCCGCCGGCGTGACGGAGTCGCTGTCGGTCAGCGGCATCATGCTCGGCCGCACCATGGGGCGCTCCGACAGCCTCACCCGCGGCTTCGCCGACGAGTCGGAGAGTCTGGTGGACCTGGAGGTACGGGCCAACATGGCCGGCCGCTGGCGGATGGCCACCATCGGCGTGGTCATGGCCGCCATGCCCGCGGTCATCTACTGGACCGCCGGCCTGGCCTCCGGCACCACCGGGCAGGCCGTGTCCATCGGCACCGTCGTGGCCTTCGTCTCGCTGCAGCAGGGCCTCTTCCGGCCCACCGTCAGCCTGCTCTCCACCGGTGTGCAGATGCAGACCTCGCTCGCCCTCTTCCAGCGCATCTTCGAATACCTCGACCTGCCCGTCGACATCGCCGAGCCCGAGCGGCCCGTGCGGCTGGCCAGGCCCCGCGGGGACGTGCGCTTCGAGAACGTCGACTTCGCCTACGAGCCGGGGCAGCCGACGCTGCGCGACGTCACCCTCACCGTGCCCGCGGGAAGCAGCCTGGCCATCGTCGGCCCCACCGGCGCCGGCAAGTCCACCCTGGGCTACCTGGTGCCGCGGCTGTACGACGTCACCGGCGGCCGGGTCACCATCGACGGCACCGACGTGCGCGACCTCGACTTCGACTCGCTCGCCCGCGCGGTCGGCGTGGTCGCCCAGGAGACGTACCTCTTCCACGCCTCCGTCGCCGACAACCTGCGCTTCGCCCGCCCGGACGCCACCGACGCCGAGATCGAGGCCGCCGCCCGGGCCGCGCAGATCCACGACCACATCGCCGCCCTGCCCGACGGCTACGACACCCTCGTCGGCGAGCGCGGCTACCGCTTCTCCGGCGGCGAGAAGCAGCGCCTGGCCCTCGCCCGCACCATCCTGCGCGACCCGCCGGTGCTCATCCTCGACGAGGCCACCAGCGCCCTGGACACCCGCACCGAGCGCGCGGTGCAGGAGGCGGTCGACGCCCTGGCCGAGGGCCGGACGACCCTCACCATCGCGCACCGGCTCTCCACGATCCGCGACGCCGACCAGATCGCCGTCCTGCACGACGGCCGGATCGCCGAACTCGGCACGCACGAGGAGCTGATGGCCGCCGGCGGCCGGTACGCGGCGCTGGTACGCCGGGACCACGACACGGACGTCCCGGCCGGCGCCGCCGTCGCGGAGGGGGCGTCGGTGGCCGTCTGACCTGCCGTACGCCGCCGGGCCCGGCAGGTGCGCTTCGTGCTCTTCGACGACCGGTCGTACGAGTCGTTCGCCCGGCGACTCGGCTGACCGCCCCGGTGACGGCACCGCCGCGGACACTGCCATCCTGGCATGGTGCACACACCCGCGCCCGTCACGCCCGATGCCCCGCAGCCGGTGCGCTTCCCGCTGCTCACCCAGCAGTGGCTCGATCTGACCTTCCTGCACTGGGCCGTCGAACCGGACGCCGTGGCGCGGCTGCTGCCCCGCGGGACGGTGCCGGACACCCACGAGGGTCTCGCGTACGTCGGGCTCATCGCGTTCCGGATGCACCGCGTCGGGTGGCTCCGGCTGCCCGCGGTGCCGTATCTCGGCTCCTTCCCCGAGACCAACGTGCGCCTGTACTCGGTCGACGCGCAGGGGCGGCGCGGCGTCGTGTTCCGCTCGCTGGACGCCGCCCGGCTGGTACCCGTGGTCATGGGCCGACTGGGCTTCGGGCTGCCGTACGTGTGGTCGCGGATGGCCGTACGCCGGGACGGCGACACCGTCGACTACACCAGCCACCGCCGCCGGCCGGGACCGCGTGGCGCGTCCAGCCGCCTGACGGTGCGCACGGGTGAGCGCATCGAGGAGCCGAGCGCGCTGGAGCACTTCCTCACCGCGCGCTGGGGACTGCACACCGCCTTCCTCGGCAGGACGCGCTACCTGCCCAACGACCATCCCCGCTGGCCGCTGCACCGCGCGGAGCTGATCCGGTGTGAGGAGAACCTGATCGCGGCGGCGGGCCTGCCCGCGCCCGCCGGCGCCCCGGTCAGCGTCCTGTACTCGCCGGGCGTCCCGGTCCGCCTGGGCCGCCCGCTGCGCCCCGCGGGCGGCCCCACGCCGTGACACGCGATCCGCGGGCGGACGGTGCCCGCGGTAATCACTCCCCCCGGCCGGGCGGTGAGGGCTCCGGAAGCCAGCCGCGCCGCTGCGCCAGGATTCCCGCCTGGAAGCGGGTACGGGCGCCCAGGTCGTCCAGCAGCTCCGCCACCCGCCGGGTGACCGTACGCGGGCTCACGCCCAACTGCCGGGCGATGGCCTCGTCCTTGACCCCCGCCGCCAGCAGCGTCAGCAGCCCCAGGTCCGAGCACGACGGCCGGTCCTGCGCGTGCTGGGGCAGCAGCGGCGCGGCCTGCTGCCACAGCAGCTCGAAGAGGCCGACGAGCGCGTCCAGCAGCGCGCACGGACGGATCACCAGCGCGCTGTCCACCTGGTCGTCGAGGGCGATCGGCAGCAGCGCCACCGCCCGGTCCGCGACCGCCAGCTTCATCGGCACCTGCGGATGGACCCGCGACAGCTCGCCGTTGGCCGCCGCCCGCCGGGCCGCCGCCAGGGCGCCGGGATACTCCAGCGACTCCGGCGCGTAGATGCCGCGTACCACCACCTGCTCGTGCAGCCGCGCCGTCACGCCTTCCTCCGAGGGCGTCGCGTCGGCGGCGTACGGCGGCCGGTCGAAGACCAGCAACTCCCGCTCGCAGCCGCGGACGAGCTGGCCGAAGCGCTCCGCGATGGCCTGCCTGCCGGTGAGGATCTCCAGCAGCTCGTCCGGCTGCCGGCCAGCGCTGAGCGTCGCCGCCAGCGCCCGTGCGTTGCGCTGGAGTTCACCCAGCTCCCGGCGGCGCCGCGCGACGAGCAGGTCGACCGCGGTGTCCGGGCGGGTGGCCAGCAGCCGTACCGGGCGCCCGGGCAGCCGGCTGACCAGGCCCATCTCCTCCAGCTCCGTCACGCTGCGCCGGGTGGCGCGCTCGGAGCGGCCCAGCTCCCCGGCGACCTGGGCGACGGTACGGCCGGGCGCGGCCAGCAGCGCGCGGTAGACGGACTCGGCGTACGGCGGTATCCCCAGGGCCTCGAGCATCCCGCCATGGTGGCCACTTGTAGACGTGGCGACAAGACGCCACGAAGATTCGTTCCGCCGTGCGGGCCGCCCACGGTAAGACCGGATCATGTACTCCCGACGGCTTCCTCAGCACGTCCGAACCGCCGTGACAGCCCTCCTCCTCGGCGGGCTGACCCTCCCGGCCCTGTCGGCGACGCCGGCCGCGGCCGGGCCTCCGCCCCTCGCCGCGCCGCCCGCGGGCGCCGCCGGCTCCTCCGCCTCCGCCACGGTCACCCTCGTCACCGGCGACGAGGTCACCCTCGGCCCCACCGCCGCGGACGCGGCGGACGGCCCGCCGGCCGTCTCCGTCACGCCCCGGTCCGGCGCCGCAGGGACCCGCTCCTTCACCACCCTGCGCGACGGCGAGGACGTCTACGTCGTCCCCGACGACGCCGCCGGGCTCGTGCCCGAGGTGCTCGACCTCGAACTCTTCAACGTCACCGCCCTCGTCGAGATGGGCTACGACGACGCCGTCACCGGGACGCTGCCGGTGATCGTGCAGGGCCCCCGGCCGCTGGCCGCGGCCGGTGAGGCGGCCCGCGACGGCGCCCTGCCGCTGCCGGCCATCGACGCCGTCGCCGTCGGTCTCCCCAAGAAGACCGCCGGCACGTTCGCCGCGACGCTCGCCCGCCCGGCGGGCCCCGCCGCTGCCGGGGTGCGCAAGGTGTGGCTGGACCGCCGTCTGGAGGCCGCCGAACTCGACGGCAACCTGGGCCAGATCGGCGCCCCCGAGGTGTGGGACGCCGGGCTGAGCGGCGCCGGCGTGGACGTCGCCGTGCTCGACTCCGGTGTCGACGCCGACCACCCCGACCTGCGCGGCAAGGTCGCCGACGCCGCCGACTTCACCGGGGAGGGCACCACCGAGGACCGCAACGGCCACGGCACCCACGTCGCCTCCCTCGTCGCGGGCAGCGGCGCCGCGTCCGGCGGCGCCCGCAAGGGCGTCGCGTACGACGCCCGGCTGCTGTCCGGCCGGGTCCTCGACGGGGAGGGCCAGGGCCGGGCGTCCTGGGTCATCGCCGGCATGCAATGGGCCACCGAGCAGGGGGCGGACGTCGTCAACCTCAGTCTCGGCGGCACCGCGCCCGAGGATCCCGGGAACGACCCCGTGGCCCGCGCGCTCGACGCCCTGGCCGCCGACACCGGCACCCTCTTCGTGGTCGCCGCGGGCAACTCCGGTCCGTACTCCGGCACCATAGGCAGCCCCGGCGTCGCCGAGAGCGCGCTGACCGTGGGGGCCGTGGACGCCGACGGCCGTGCGCCCCGGTTCACCAGCGTCGGGCCGACGACCGGCGCTTTCCTCGCCAAGCCGGACCTGACCGCCCCCGGTGTCGCCGTCACCGGCGCCCGCGCCGGCGGCGGCACGGCCGACCCGTACACGCAGATGGACGGCACCTCGCAGGCCACCCCGCACGTCGCGGGGGCCGCGGCGCTGCTGCTGCAGAAGCACCCCGACTGGGACTGGCGGCGGCTGAAGACCGCTCTCATGACCACCGCGGACGGCGACGCCGCCGAGCCCAGGCCGCACGTCGCCGGCGCCGGCGTCCTCGACCTGCCCGGCGCCGCGAACGAGACGCTGCAACTCAACCGCGGCAACGTCGACTTCGGCTACCTGCGCCACCCCGCGGGCGGACGCCCGGCGTCCGTCGAACTGACCCTGACCAACAACGGCACCGAGCCCCGCGCGATCTCCCTCACCGACCTGGCCACCGAGCGCGCCGGTGCGCCCCTCGCCGACGACGCGGTGACCGTCACCCCCGCCGCCGTGACCGTCGCGCCCGGCGCCACCGAACAGGTGACGGTGACGCTGACCCCCGAGGACGTCGCGCCCGGCGTCTACTCCGGCGCCGTCGTCCTCGCCGAGAGCGGGCACGACACCGTCACCCTGCCGCTCAGCTTCTACCGCGAGCCGCCCCGCCACGACGTGGACCTGACGGTCCTGGACCGCAACGGCCGGCCCTGGGCGGGCGGCAGCCTGTGGGTGCTCAACATGGAGGAGGTCTACCCCGAGACCGGCGGCGGCTTCCGGACCGTTCACCTCGACGAGAACGGCCGCGCCACCGCCCGCATGCTCCCCGGGCCGCTGTCGATGCTGGCCAAGGTCGAGACCCCCGCCACGGACGGTGAACCCGCCACCGTCGCCTTCGCCGGGTCGCCCGAGGTCATGGTCGACGCCGACACGGCGTACACCATCGACGCGCGCAAGGCGCTGCCGCTGCGTCCCGCGACCGTCGAGGGCGCCGACACGAAGGTGCGGCACGCCTCGGTCCACTACGCCCGCCACGATGCCGCCGGCACCGGCGGCTACGACGAGGGGATCTACGCCACCGGCGAGGAGATCGAGCAGGGCCGGGTCTTCCTCCAGCCCACCGAGCCGGTCCGGTACGGCACCGCGGCGTTCGCGACCCGCTGGCGCCTGGAGGCCGGCGGCGAGCCGCGCGGGCGGCAGGCCGACCTGTATGAGCTGGTGCTCGGCCGCGGCGAGACGATCCCCGACCCGCCGCGCTACCGCGTCACCCGCGCCGAGGCGCGCCGCCTGGCCCGGGTCGAGGCCGACCACCGCTCCCTGCTCGGCCGGCAGGACACGTACACCGAGACCCGCGAGGCGCGCACCGACGGGATCGAGACGGCGATCGTCTTCGAGTACCCGCTCGCGGTGCCGCAGCGCCGCGTCGAGATGGTCACCGCACAGCCCGGCGTCAAGTGGCGCCACTGCGTGCTCGGCCCCGAGCCGGCGCTTCCGCGCCTGTGCGCGCCCACGCTGCCGTACGAGCCGGGGGAGAACGCCGACCCGGTCTGGTTCGGCGCACCGGCCCCGGCGGTCATCTCCGGCCTGCACTACGGCGACCAGATGGACCTGCCCGTCTCGCTGAGCGACGGCGAGCACCAGGGCCCGGTGTGGAACACCGCGACCGCCGGAAACCAGAGCCTGCGGCTCTTCCGCGACGGCGCCGAGATCCCGGCCCGGCCCGGCACGAGCTACTTCCCCGTCACGCCCGAACCCGCCACCTACCGGCTGGAGCACACCTCCCGGCCCGACCGCGACGCGCTGCCCATCGGCAGTCAGACGCGCACGAGCTGGACGTTCCCGGCGCGCGGACCGGCGGATCCGGTGGTGGGCCAGGAGCGGGTGCGGCTGCTGGGAGTCGACTACGCGCCCCGCACCACCCGCGACGGCGGTGTCCCCGCGCACCGGCCGCTCACGGTCGGCCTGCGGCTGACGTCCACCGCGGGCCCGGAGGACGCGATCAGGACCGAGCACGGCAGCGTGCGTTTCTGGGCCTCCACCGACGGCGGGAAACGCTGGCACGAGGCGCTGGTGGTCCCCGGCCGGGGCGGTGAGCTGACCGCGCTGGTGCCCGGGGTGTGGCCACGCAAGGGGCAGGAGGTGTCCGTACGGGTCCGCGGCACGGCGGCGGAAGGGCGGGCGATCGAGCAGACGATCCTCGACGCCTACCGCGCCGGCTGAGAAGGCCCGCCGCCGCGCCGGCCCCGGCCGACCGCCGGGGCCGGCGCCCGTCCTGCGCGCGTCGCCACGTGTCCACCGGCTGCGGACCGTCGCGAAAAAGTAAGCGAACGGTCGTGCTATCTTCTGCTCATGAAGCCTGTCGTCACCGCGCTCCTAGGCAAGGTCCTCAACGCCACCGCCGCCGTCCTCCCGGGCCTCGCCGGCCGCGGCGCCCTCGTCCTCTACCGCTATCCGCGCGCCGACCGTTCCTTCCGGGAGGCCGAACGCCGGCTGCTCGAGGGCGCGTTCACCGGCAGCCTCACCGTGGCCGGCAAGAACGTGGTCACCTACTGCTGGGGCGACGGCGAGCGGCCGGTGCTGCTCGTGCACGGCTGGCGCTCGCGGGCCGCCGACTTCGCGCCGTACATCACCGCGCTGCGCGCCGCGGGCTACACGCCCGTCGCCTTCGACGCCCCCGCCCACGGCGCCTCGGAAGGCCGCCGCACGACCGTGCTGGAGTACCGCGAGATCATCGCCCGGCTGTACCGGGAGCACGGCAGGTTCGAGGCCGTCGTCGCGCACTCCCTCGGCGGTTCCGCCGCTTTCCTCGCGCTGCGCGGCGCCGCGGCGGCGGACCGGCTGGTGGTCGTCTCCGGCGTCGCCGACTTCGACCACGTCGTCGACGTCTTCTGCGCCGGCCTCGGCCTGGCTCCCCGGGTGAAGAGCGCGCTGCGCCGGCGCATCGAGACCGACATGTTCCCCGGCGAGCACGACCTGTGGCGCCGCTTCGACGTCACCTACCGGCCGGCCGAGGTCACCCTGCCGATCCTGCTCGTCCACGACGAGAAGGACCGCATGGTCGCGGAGGCGCAGGCGGACAAGACCGCGGCGGCCTACGGCAACCAGGTGCGCCGGCACCGCACCAGCGGCCTCGGACACCGGCGGATCCTGGCGGACCCCGACGTGGTGCGCACCGCCCTCGCGTTCGTCTCAGCCGGGGAGCGCGTCCGGGACTGAGTCCGGGTCCGTCGCCACCGCGCGCAGCCGCGCCACGACGGCCGTGGCTGCCAGGTCGTACGCGTCCTGCGCGCCGTGCAGCAGCGACAGCAGGTTCGCGTGCTCCAGCAGGGCGATCAGCTCGAACGCGAGCCCGGCCGGATCGGTCTCCCGCCGCAGCTCGCCGGCCCCGCGGGCCTCCTCGGCCGTCCGCGCCACATACGCCGCCCAGTCGCGGTGCGCCGCCGCCACCGCGTCGTGCACGGGCCCGCTGCGGGAGGCGAACTCCGCCGCCGCGCCGTAGAAGAAGCAGCCGCCGGGGAAGACGCGCTCGCGGGAGTAGCGCAGCCAGTGGGCGCAGAGCGCCAGCAGCCTGCCCACCCCCGGCGGCCGGTCCTCCACGGGCACCACCACGGCCTTGGCGAACACCGCGCCCGCGGCCCGTACCGTCGCGAGCTGCAGCTCCTCCTTGGAGCCGAAGAGCGCGAAGACACCGCTCTTGCTCAGCCCCAGCTCGCCCGCGATCCGGCCCAGGGACAGGCCCTCCAGCCCTTCGACCGAGGCGATGTCCATCGTCCGCCGCAGCACGAGCCGGCGCGTCTGGTTGCCGCGCTCGACCCGCCCGTCCACCCGCGTACCGGCCACCGTGCTCGCCTCCTTCATGTGGCCGCCAGTCTACTGACCAGCGCCGTCCCTGCCTCCGGCGGCGAGGTCCCGCTCCCCCGGCCGGTGCCGTCCGCCCCGGGGCCGTTGCCGGCGGGCGGCGGCACACTGGTCGTGACGGGTGAGACGCGAAGCGCGACCGAGGAGCTGACGGGGTGGTGTTTCTCCACCGGCGACGGGGGCGGGCAGACGGCGACGCGGGCGGACGTACCCCGCGCGGGCGGATGCCGCGGGGCTCGCGGCTGACCGTGGCCGGCGCGGTCGCGGCCGGGCTGCTGCTGGTCAGCGGGGTGTGGGCGGCGCTGGGCGAGGACGAGCGGCGGTTAGGGGTGCCGGTGCCGGGCGCGGACCTGGTGCACTTCGAGTCCGGCCACGGGTACGAGCCGGTGCGTACGGTTCTGCGGTCGCGGGCGGACCTGGCTGCCTTCGCCGAGCGGTTCTCCTGGGCGGCCAGGGGCGGCAAGGGCCCCGGCCGGCCCGCCGGGCGGGACTTCGGGACCGAGGCGCTGGTCGCCTTCGCCTGGAGCACCGGCTGCACGAGCGCGGGCTCCGCGGGCCTGCGCAGCTCCAGGGAGCAGGGCCTGTTCGCGGTGCCCGCCGACACCACGGCGTACCGGAAGTGCACGGAGCCCTGGGACGCGCTCGCCGTGTTCGCGGTGCCGCGGGAGTGGGTTCCCCACGACGTCGAGCTGGCGGGCCGGCCGCCGGACCCGCCCGGGCCGCCCGCCGGGGCATCCGACGAGCCGTGACGTGCCGTCAGGAGAATGCGGCCCGCAGGGGGGAGAAGCCGGACGCGGCCTACCGTGCGCGCAGCTCCGCCGGCACCCGCCGCTTCTCTTCGAAGACGCAGAACTCGTTGCCCTCGGGGTCGGCCATGACGTGCCAGTCGATCTCGTCGTCGCGCCGGCGGAGCAGCGTCGCGCCCAGCGCCTCCAGCTCCTCGGGGACCCCCCACACGTCGATGTGCATCCGGTTCTTGGCCGTCTTCTCCTCCGGGACGGGGTTGACCCAGATGAGCGGGCCGCGCCCGGTCGGATCGTGGATGGGCACCGGCCATGCGGAGGGCCGGGGACCGTCGGGATCCGGCCGGCGGGCGTAGCCCATGGCGGTGCACCACCAGTCGGCGAGCGCCTGGTGGTCCCGGGCGTCGAGCGCGAGATCCTTGAAGCGTGCGGGCATGGGGCGAGCCTAACCCGCACGCTTCAGGCCCGGGACCCGCTGGCGAGCGGGCCCCGGACGGCCGTTCAGCGGTAGAGGAGGTAGCGCCGGCGACCGCGGGTGAAGCCGGCCAGTTCGTCCTTCCAGGCGCCCACCACCTCGGCCACGTCCCGGCCCTCGTCGATCATCGTGCGCATCCGCGGCGAGCCCGACAGCTTGTCGATCCAGAACGGCCGCTGCGGGTCCCAACTGTCCTGCCGCCAGGCGAACTCCGGGTAGCGCGCGGCCTCGACCAGCATCGCCACCGCCGCCGGCACGGGCTGGTAGCGCCGCCGGTCGGTGACGTGCACCTGTACGCCCGCGCACGTCTCACCGACATGCTTGCCGAACGTCGGCACGAAGTACGCCTCGCGGAACTCCACCCCCGGCAGCCCAAGGGCGTTGAGCCGGTCGCTGTAGCGGTAGTCCAGGTACGGCGCGCCGATCCACTCGAACGGGCGCGTGGTGCCGCGGCCCTCGGAGAGGTTGGTGCCTTCGAAGAAGCAGGTGCCCGCGTAGGCCAGCGCCGTGTCGGCGGTCGGCATGTTCGGGGAGGGCGGCACCCAGGGCAGGTCGCCGTCCTGCGCGTACGACTCCGGGTCCCAGCCCCGCACCCGTACGACCTCCAGCTCCACCTCGCCGCCCGCGCCCTCGTCGGGCAGCAGCTCGCCGTTGAAGTAGCGGGCCAGCTCGCCGACGGTCATGCCGTGCTGCTGGACGATCGGCTTCAGGCCCACGCCGGAGGTGAACTCCGGGGTCATCATCGCGCCGTCGGCGCGGCGGCCGATCGGGTTGGGGCGGTCGAGCACGACGAAGGCGGCGCCGGTCTCGCGGGCGGCGACCATGGCGTTGTACATCGTCCAGATGTACGTGTAGAAGCGCGCGCCGACGTCCTGGATGTCGAAGACGATCGTGTCCGCACCGGCCTTGGTGAACAGCTCGGCCATCTTCGCGGCGTTCGCGCCGTACGCGTCGTAGACCGTCAGGCCCGTGCGCGGGTCGATGGTCTCCGGCTCGGCCTCCCCGGCCTGCGCGCTGCCGCGGAAGCCGTGCTCCGGGCCGAAGACGCCGGCGATGTCCAGGGTGCCGGAGGCGTGCATGGAGTCGACGACGTGGCGGGTGTCGCGCAGGACGCCGGTCGGGTTGCTGACGATGCCCAGCCGGCGGTCGCGCAGCATGGACCAGCCCTGCGCGGCGGCGGCGTCGGCGCCGGTCAGCACCTCGGCGGGGCGGCCGGCGGCGCGGGCGGGGGCGGTGCCGGCGAGCAGGGGGACGGCCGCGCCGGCGGCGGTGCCCGTCAGGAGCGTACGGCGGGACGGTGCGGAAGGTCTCGGCATGGCGGAGAAGCTAACCGACGGCGGTTGAGGGCAACAGGGGCCCGGCCGGTTGCCAGTGGTGTACAACTCTGGTGGCGGGAGACGGCCGGGGGTGTCAGCCCGTGGCGAGCACGACCTCCAGCGTCCGCGGCCCGTGCACGCCCTCCACCCGGTCCAGCTCGATGTCGCTGGTCGCCGAGGGGCCCGAGATCCACGTCAGCGGCCGGGCCGGGTCCAGCCGCTCCATGGCCTGCGGCAGCGAGTCCACCACCTGCTCCGGGACGGCCACCACGCACACGTGGTGGTCCGGGATCAGCGTGATGCGCCGCCGGCCCTGACCGGGCCCGGCGTCCAGCACGACCGTGCCGGTCTCGGCGATGGCCAGCGCGCAGCCGGTCAGCACGCTGTCGACCGCGTCCAGGTCCCGGGCCGTGCTCCCCGCCCGGTCGGGGACGACGGCGGCGCCGACCGCCGCGGTCCAGGCGGGCGGCAGCCCGTCCGGTACGAGCAGCGTGCGGGTGCCGCGCTCGGCGAACAGCCGCGCCAGCAGCCCCGGCAGGCCGTCGGTGTCCGTGCGGTGCACGAAGGCCCGGTAGTCGGCGAGGTTCTCCGCGAGCAGGTCAGCGGACTCGGCGGGGGAGCGGTCGCCGTGTACGCGCAGATAGTCGCGCGGCACCGCCGGCTCCGGTGTCCCGGCGGTGTCGCGGACGGCGGCCCGCACCCGTGCGAGGATCGTCTCCCTGCTGCTCACCGCGTGCTCCTCACGATCGGTCCCGGGTGGCCGCCCCGTCCGTCCTGCCGGTCCTGTCGATCCCTCACGATCCCGCTCCCCGGGTGCGCCGCCACCACGCCCGGAACGGCTCCGCCGGCACCGGCGGCAGGTCGCGCGTCGCCGACCACGCCTTCCCCGGGCCCGGCAGCCGGCGCGGGTGCAGCCTCCGGGTGCCCGTCGTGGAGCGCAGCACCGCGCCGTAGGCGCGCGGGTGGGCCATCGTCCAGCGCGCAGCGCGCATCGCCGCCCGCTCCGCGGCGTGTCCCTTCGCCGGCTTGATCACGGCCTTCGTGCCGCGCACCGTGTACGCGCCGCCCTCCGCGACCCGGGTGCGCAGGTGCACCAGCACCTCGGGGATGTCGATCGCGACCGGACACACCTCGTAGCACGCCCCGCACAGGGTCGAGGCGTACGGCAGCGAGGCGTCCAGCGCGCTCGCGGTGCCGCGCAGTTGGGGGGTGAGGATCGCCCCGATGGGACCGGGGTAGGCGGAGCCGTACGCGTGCCCGCCCGCGCGCTCGTAGACCGGGCAGACGTTGAGACACGCGGAGCACCTGATGCACCGCAGTGCCTGTCGTCCCACCTGGTCGGAGAGCGTGTCGGTGCGTCCGTTGTCGAGCAGCACGAGGTGGAAGTCGCGCGGCCCGTCGTCCTCGGAAGGGCCGGTCCAGGTGCTCGTGTACGGGTTCATCCGTTCGGCGGTCGAGGAGCGGGGCAGCAGTTGGAGGAAGACCTCCAGGTCCCGCCAGGTCGGCACCACCTTCTCGATGCCCACGACGGAGATCAGCGTCTCCGGCAGTGTCAGGCACATCCGGCCGTTGCCCTCGGACTCCAGCACCACCAGCGTGCCGGTCTCGGCGACCATGAAGTTCGCGCCGGAGACCGCGACCTTGGCGCCGAGGAACTTCTCCCGCAGGTGCAGCCGCGCGGCCTCGGCCAGTTCGGCGGGCCGGTCGCCGAGCCCGGCGGGCGCGGGACGGCCCCAGGCGCCCATGCGGTCGCGGAAGATGTCGCGGATCTCGCCGCGGTTCTTGTGGATGGCGGGGACCAGGATGTGCGACGGCAGGTCGTCGCCGAGCTGCACGATCAGCTCGGCGAGGTCCGTCTCGTAGGCGCGGATGCCTTCCGCGGCCAGTGCCTCGTTCAGGCCGATCTCCTGCGTGGCCATCGACTTGACCTTGACGACCTCGTCGGCGCCGGCCTCCCGGACCAGCCGGGTGACGATCGCGTTGGCCTCCGCGGCGTCCACGGCCCAGTGCACGTGCCCGCCCGCAGCGGTCACCGCGGCTTCCAACTGCTCCAGATAGCGGTCCAGGTGGCGCAGCGTGTCGTCCTTGACGGCGGCGCCCGCCGCCCGCAGCCGGTCCCAGTCGGCGAGCTCGGCGACGGCCGCCGCGCGCCTGCCGCGGATGGTGTGCGTCGCGCGGGTGAGGTTGCCACGCAGGGTGGTGTCGGCGGTGGCCGCCGCGGCGGCCTGCGGGAAGGCCGCCGGGCGCGTACGGGGCATGCCCAGGAACGTACGGGCCCCGCCGGCTCCTGCGCTCGCGCGGGTCTCGGTCACCGGACGTCCCCTTCCGTGCTCGCCAGAATCTCCGCGATGTGCACCGGCCGCACCGTCGAGCCCCGGCGCGCCAGCGTGCCGCCGATGTGCATCAGGCACGAGTTGTCCGCCGCGCAGACGGCCTGTGCACCCGACTCCTCCACGTGCCGCGCCTTGTCGGCGCCCATCGCCGCCGAGACCGCCGGGTTCTTCAGCGCGAACGTGCCGCCGAACCCGCAGCACTCCTCGGCGCCCTCCAGCTCGCGCAGCGTCAGCCCCTTCACGTGGGCCAGCAACTGCCGCGGCCGGTCACCGAGCTTCAGCATCCGCAGCCCGTGACAGGTCGGATGATAGGTCACCGTATGTGGGTAGTACGCGCCGACGTCGGTCACCTTGAGCACGTCGGTGAGGAACTCGGTCAGTTCGTACGTGCGCGGCGCCACGCCCGCCGCGGCGGGCTCGCCGAGCCGGGGGTAGTTGTCGCGGACCATCGCCGCGCACGAGCCGGACGGAGTCACCACATACTCGTAGCCGGCGAAGACCTCCGCGTACCGGCGTGCGAGCGGCTGGGTCTCACGCCGGTAGCCGGTGCTGAACTGGACCTGCCCGCAGCAGGACTGCGCGAGCGGGAAGTCGACCGTCACCCCCAGCCGCTCCAGCAGGGTCACGACCGCGCGTCCGGTGTGCGGGTAGAGCGTGTCGTTGACACACGTCACGAAGAGCGCAACGCGCATTCCGCTTCCTCCCAGGCCGATCCGCCGCCGTCGGGTTCATACTCCCGCAGCGGCTGCGTTCTGTGAAGCAGAGATCGGAGGTCTGAAAGAGTGCCCTCGATCGCGCCGGCCGCGCGCGCCTGGACCAGAAGGTTACCCAGCGCCGCCGCCTCCACCGGTCCGGCGACCACCGGCAGCCCGCAGGCGTCCGCCGTGAGCCGGCACAGCAGCCCGTTGCGGGCGCCGCCGCCGACCACGTGCACCACGCGCACCGTACGGCCCGAGAGCCGCTGCGCGTCGGCCACGGCGCGGCGGTGCGCCAGGGCGAGCGAGTCCAGCACGCAGCGCACGGTCTCCGCCGCCGACCTCGGCTCCGGGCGCCCGGCCCGGCGGCACGCCGCCGCGATCCGCTGCGGCATCCGGCCCGGCGCGAGGAACGCCGGGTCGCCGGCGTCCACGTACGAGCGCAGCGGGGGCGCCGCGGCGGCGTCGGCCAGCAGGGCGTCCAGCTCGTAGGTGTACCCCTCGGCGTCCCAGGCGCGCAGGCACTCCTGGAGCAGCCACAGGCCCATGATGTTGCGCAGGTAGCGGACGGTGCCGTCCACGCCCAGCTCGTTGGTGAAGTTGGCGGCGCGGCTTTCCTCCGTGAGCACGGGGGCGGCCAGTTCCACGCCGGCCAGCGACCAGGTACCGGTGGCGATGTACGCGAAGTCCGCGTCCCGCGCCGGTACGCCGACGACCGCCGAGGCGGTGTCGTGGGAGCCGACCGCCGTCACCGGCACCGGAGCGGTCAGGCCCGTCTCCTCCAGCACCGCGGGCAGCAGTTCGCCCGCCGGGTCACCGGGGCGGCGCAGCGGTGCGAAGAGCCCGAGATCGACGCCCGCGGCCTCGGCGACGCGGCGCGAGAACGCACCCGTGCGCGGGTCGATCAGCCCCGTGGTGGAGGCGTTGGTCAGCTCGGTGCCGGCCTCGCCGGTCAGCCAGTACGCCAGGAGGTCGGGGACGAGAAGCAGTCGCCGGGCGGCGGCCAGCGCGGGGGTCCCGCGGGCGGCGAGGAGCTGGTAGACGGTGTTGAACGGCAGGTGCTGCAGGCCCGTCGCCCGGTACAGCTCGTCCTGCGGCAGCACCGCGGCCAGCTTCGCCGCCATGCCCTCGGTGCGGGTGTCGCGGTAGTGCACCGGGTTGCCGATCAGCGCGCCGGAGGCGTCGAGCAGCCCGTAGTCGACGGCCCAGGAGTCGACGCCCACCCCGGCGAGCCGGCCTCCCGACCGCCTTCCCGCCGCGCGCAGGCCGTCCAGCACGCCGGCGTAGAGCGCGAGGACGTCCCAGTGGAGCGTGCCGGCCAGCCGGACGGGACGGTTGGGGAACCGGTGCACCTCCTCCAGGTGCAGCTCGCCGCCGCCGGCGCGGCCGAGCATCACCCGCCCGCTGGCCGCGCCGAGGTCGACGGCCGCGAACGGCAGCGAACCCCCGTCGCCGGCCGCGCCGCCGCCCGCCGACGGCCCGTACGCCCCGCTCACCGCAGGAAGGCGGCGGCCACGCCCGCGTCCACGGGGATGTGCAGCCCGGTCGTGTGGCTCAGCTCGCCGGCCGTCAGCGCGAACACCGCGTTGGCCACGTGCTCCGGCAGCACCTCCCGCTTCAGCAGCGTCCGCTGCGCGTAGAACTCGCCCAGCTTCTCCTCCGGCACCCCGTAGACCGCCGCCCGCTTGGCCCCCCAGCCGCCGGCGAAGATGCCGGAGCCGCGCACGACCCCGTCGGGGTTGATGCCGTTGACACGTACGCCCAGCTCGCCCAGCTCCGCGGCCAGCAGCCGCACCTGGTGCGCCTGGTCGGCCTTGGCGGCCCCGTACGCGATGTTGTTGGGCCCGGCGAACACGCCGTTCTTGGAGGCGATGTAGACGATGTCGCCGCCCATGCCCTGCGCGGCCAGCACCCGCGCCGCCTCGCGGGAGACGAGGAACGAGCCGCGCGCCATGATGGCGTGCTGGGTGTCCCAGTCCGCCGCGGTGGTCTCCGCCAGCGGCTTGGAGACCGAGATCCCGGCGTTGTTGACGACGAGGTCCACGCCGCCGTACGCGAGCGCCGCGGCCCGGAACGCCGCCGCGATCTGCTCCTCGTCGGTGACGTCCACCGGCACCGCGACGGCCTTGTCGGGCCCGCCCAGCTCCGCGGCGACGGCCTCGGCGCCGGCGGCGTCCCGGTCGGCGACGACGACGCACGCGCCCTCCGCGGACAGCCGGCGGGCGATGGCCCGCCCGATGCCGGAGCCCGCGCCGGTGACCAGCGCCACCCGGGTCGCCAGCGGCTTCGGCGGCGGCATGCGGCGCAGCTTGGCCTCCTCCAGCTCCCAGTACTCGATGCGGAACTTCTCCGCCTCGGGGATGGGGGCGTACGACGAGACGGCCTCGGCACCGCGCATCACGTTGACGGCGTTGACGTAGAACTCGCCCGCCACCCGCGCCGTCTGCTTGTCCTTGCCGAAGCTGAACATCCCGACCCCGGGCACGAGCACGATCGCCGGGTCGGCGCCGCGCATGGCCGGCGAGTCCGTTGCGGCGTGGCGCTCGTAGTAGGCGCGGTAGTCCTCGCGGTACGCGGCGTGCAGCTCCCGCAGCCGGGCGACGGCCTCATCGAGCGGCGCGTCCGGCGGCAGGTCGAGGACCAGCGGGCGGACCTTGGTGCGCAGGAAGTGGTCGGGGCAGGAGGTACCGAGGGCGGCCAGCCGCGGGTGGGCCTCGCGGGCGAGGAAGTCCAGCACCGCACCGGTGTCGGTGAAGTGGCCGACCTGCGGCCGGTCGGTGGAGGCGAGTCCGCGGACGACCGGCGCCAGCGCGGCGGCCCGCTCCCGGCGTTCGGCGTCCGGCAGCGGCCCGTAACCCTCGACCAGCGGGCCGAACGGCTCGGGCCGCCCCTGCTCGGCCAGGAATCGCTCGGCGGTGCGGATGATCTCCAGGGAGTTGCGCTCGCACTCGTCGGCGTCCGCGCCCCACGCGGTGATGCCGTGGCCGCCGAGGATCACGCCGATCGCGCCGGGGTGCGCCTCGTACACGGCCGCGATGTCCAGGCCGAGCTGGAACCCGGGCCGCCGCCACGGCACCCACACCACCCGCTCGCCGAAGCACCGCCGGGTCAGCTCCTCGCCGTCCGCGGCGCAGGCCAGGGCGATGCCGGAGTCGGGGTGGAGGTGGTCGACGTGCGGGGCGCCGACCAGCCCGTGCATGGCCGTGTCGATCGACGGCGTGGTGCCCTCTCCCCCCGGGAGCCATCCCCTGCCGTGCAGGCAGTAGTCGAACGCGCCCACCATCTCGTCCTCGCGCTCCACCCCCGGGTACGTGCCGGTCAGCGCCCGCAGCCGGTCCAGCCGCAGCACCGCCAGGCCCGCGGCGGTCAGCGTGCCGAGGTCGCCGCCGGAGCCCTTGACCCACATCAGCTCCACCTCGCCGCCGGTCACCGGATCCGTCGCGGTCCCCTTCGCGGAGGCGTTGCCGCCCGCGTAGTTGGTGTTGCGCGGGTCCGCCCCCAGCCGGTGCGCGCGCGCCAGCAGGGCGGAGACCGGGTCGTACGCGCCGGGCCCCCCGCTCACGCGCCCCACCCCGCCTGCGTGCCGCCGACCCGCTCCGCGACGATGCGCTCGGCCCACCCCGAGCGCCGGTACGCGGCCACCGGGTCCGGATCGAGTCCCATCTCCTCGCGCACTTCGGCCAGCAGCGGCCGTACGTCGGTGTTGTAGGCGTCCATCAGGACGGCGTTGGCGCCCAGCACGTCGCCCTCGCGCTGCGCGGCGGCCAGCGCCTCGCGGTCGACGAGCAGCGCCTTGGCCGTGGCCTCCTGGACGTTCATCACCGACCGGATGATCGCGGGGATCTTCGGCTCGATGTTGTGGCACTGGTCGAGCATGAACGCCACGTCCGGGCCGAAGCCCCCGCCCCGTACGACCTCGTACATCAGGCGGAACAACTGGAACGGGTCGGCCGCGCCGACCATCAGGTCGTCGTCGGCGTAGAAGCGGGAGTTGAAGTCGAAGCCGCCGAGCTTCCCCTCCCGCAGCAGCACCGCGACGATGAACTCGATGTTCGTGCCCGGCGCGTGGTGCCCGGTGTCCACCACCACCTGCGCCCGGTCGCCCAGGCGCAGGCAGTGCGCGTACGCGGTGCCCCAGTCCGGCACGTCCATGTGGTAGAACGCCGGCTCGAAGAGCTTGTACTCCAGCAGCATCCGCTGCCCCTCGCCCAGCCGTGCGTACACCGCGTCGAGCGCCTCGGCCAGCCGGTCCTGGCGCTCGCGCACGTCGTCCTGGCCGGGGTAGTTGGTGCCGTCGGAGAACCAGAGCTTCAGGTCCCGCGAGCCGGTGGCGTCCATGATGTCGACGCACTCCGTCAGGTGCGCCAGCGCCTTGCGCCGCACCGCCGGGTCCGGGTGGGTGACCGAGCCCAGTTTGTAGTCGTCGTCCTGGAAGACGTTGGCGTTGATCGCGCCGAGCCTGAGCCCCCGCTCCTTCGCGTACGCCGCGAGGGCCGCGTAGCCGTCGGCGCCCTCCACCCGGTCCCAGGGGATGTGCAGTGCGACGGTCGGCGCCACGCCGGTGTGCTCGTGCACCCGGGCGGCGTCGTCCAGCTTCTCCCGGGGCGTGCGCGGCACCCCCGGCTGCGCGAAGACCTTGAAGCGTGTGCCTGAGTTGCCGTACGCCCAGGACGGTGTCTCGACTGCCTGGGACTTGAGTGCCGCTTTCACGGTCATCGCGAAGCCTTTCCGCGGGGGTGTCGCTGTCGTGTGGGGTGTGTTCAGTTGGCGAAGCGGTGCGTGCCCGCGCCCGCGGCGAAGACGGCGCAGCCGTCCTCCATCCGCAGGAACCGGGCGCGGCCGTGGGAGACGTCCGCCGCGGACCGGGCCGGGACCCAGACCTCGGCGGTGGTGTTGAAGGGGAGCGTCACGTCCAGCCGCAGCCGGCCGCCGCTCACCTGCCAGTCGGTGGTGACGGGGCCGTAGAGCGTGCTGAGCCTGCCGCGCGCCCGGTCGACCTCGCCGCCGGGGCGGGGCCGGATAAGCAGCTTGCGGAAGCCCGGCTCGGCCGGGGCGATGCCGGTGATGTGGCGGTACATCCACTCGCCGACGCAGCCGTAGGCGTAGTGGTTGAAGGAGTTCATACCCGCGTCCTGGAAAGAGCCGTCGGGCTTGAGGGAGTCCCAGCGCTCCCACATGGTGGTCGCGCCGTTGGCGATCTGATAGCCCCAGCCGGGGAACGTGTCCTGGTGCAGCAGCCGGTAGGCGACGTCGTGGTGGCCGGTGGCGGTCAGCACGGGCAGCAGCCGGGGGGTGCCGAGGAAGCCGGTGGACAGGTGCCAGTCGCGGGCTTCGACCAGCGCGACGAGACGGTCGGCGGCGGGCCCCCGGGCGTCCTCGGGGAGCAGGTCCATGGAGAGCGCCAGGACGTACGCGGTCTGCGTGTCGCCCTTGATCCGGGCGCCGCCCTCGGAGACGTACGCGGCGGTGAACGCCTCGCGTACGGCGCCGAAGAGCGTGTCGTACGGGGCCGGGTCGCGGCCGAGGACACGCGCGATGCGGGCGACGAGGTCGGCGCTGTGCGCGAAGTACGCGGTGCCGATGACGTCCTTGGGGGTCTCGTCCTGCGTGTTGAGCCAGTCGCCGTAGCCCTCGGCGGGGCGCAGAAAGCCGTTGCTGTTGCGCTTGAGGTACTCCAGCCACTCCAGCACCGAGTCCCAGGACTGCTCCAGCACCCGCGTGTCGCCGTACGCCTGGTAGAGCGCCCAGGGCACCGTGGTGCCGGCGTCGCCCCAGCCGGCGACGCCCTTGCCGACGGGGCCGACCCAGGGGGCGACATCGGGGTACGCGCCGTCGTCGTCCTGGTCGTCGCGCAGGTCGTACAGCCACTTGGTGAGGAAGCGCGCGGACTCCATCGTGTAGGCCGCGGTGGGTGCGAAGACGTTGATGTCGCCGGTCCAGCCGAGGCGTTCGTCGCGCGCGGGGGTGTCGGTGGGCACCGACAGGAAGTTGCCGCGCTGGCCCCAGGTGATGTTGGAGTGCAGTTTGTTCAGCGTCTCCACGTTGGTCTCGAAGTCCATCGTGAACGGCGCGGCGGTGTGCATGACCCGGCCGGTGACGGCGTCCTTCGGCGGCCTGCCGGGGTAGCCCGTGACCTCGACGTAGCGGAAGCCGTGGAAGGTGAACTTCGGCTCGTAGACCTCGCCGTCGGCGGCGCCGCGCAGGGTGTAGGTGTCGGTGGCGCGGGCGGTGCGCAGGTTGGCCGTGTACACGGTGCCGTCGGGGTTGAGGACCTCGGCGTGGCGCAGCGTGACGACGGTGCCGGCCTTGCCCCGGACGCGCAGCCGCACGGTGCCGACCATGTTCTGGCCGAGGTCGAAGACGAACACCCCGGGGGAGGGCTCGGTGACCTTCCGCGCGGGCAGCTCGCTCTCCACCCGGGTCGGCGCGTCGACCTGCGCCACGACGGCGGTGCCCCCGGAGTCCGCGGCCTCGGCCGGGCGCCAGCCGGAGTCGTCGAAGCCGGGTGCGGTCCAGCCGGGGGTCTCCAGCCGGGCGTCGTGGTCCTCCCCGGCGATCAGGTCCGCGGCGGTGACCGGGCTGCCGCCGCCGCGCCAGCCGGTGTCCGACAGGACGCGCTCGACGCTGCCGTCGTCGTAGGTGACCTCCAACTGCGCCAGCAGCGCGGGGCGTTCGCCGTAGTGGTGCGGGCCGAACCAGCCGAGGTTGCCCGCGTACCAGCCGGCGCCCAGATCGACGCCGATGGCGTTGGCGCCGGGCCGCAGCAGACCGGTGACGTCGTACGTCTGGTACTGCACCCGCTTGTGGTAGTCGGTCCACCCGGGCGCGAGCACGTCCTCGCCGACGCGGCGGCCGTTGAGGTGCGCCTCGTACAGCCCGAGGGCCGTGGCGTACAGCCGCGCGCGGGCGACGCGCCGCGCCGGCAGCCGGAACTCGTGCCGAAGCCGGGAGGCGGGCAGGGAGACGGGCACGGCGACCTCGCCCCACGGGCCCGCACCCCAGGGGGCGAGCACCTTGGCGGCGGCCCAGGCGGAGTCGTCGAAGCCGGGCGCGGTCCAGCCGTCGGCCGGCTCGGCGTCGGCGGACTTCCAGCCGTCGCCGGTGACGAGGGTGGTCACGCCGTCGGCGGTGGTGAGTTCGAGGGCGCCGAGCAGCCCGGCCGGGCCGACGGAGCCGTTGGTGGCGGAGACGGCGATCACGACCGCGCCCGCGGCGGCGGTGACCGGCCCGGTGACGTCCACGACGTCGGGGCGGTTCCAGGCGGTGCCCGCGGCGACCTCGGTGCCGTCGACGTACGTGGTGTGGCGGTCGTCGGCGGCCATGACGAGCCGGGCCCGGGTGACGCCCTCGGGGAGGTCGAGCCGGGCGCGGAACCAGCGGGTCTCGGCGGGGGCGCTGGAGGCGGGGTCGCCCTCGGGGAACCAGATCCACGAGGCGCCGGTGATGTCGGGGGCGTCGGCCGGCAGGTCGGGCGCGGCGATCCAGGTCGCGGCCCATTCCTCGCCGCGCAGCCCGGTCTCCCACCAGGTGGGCTCGCTCCAGCCGGAGGCGGTGCCGTCCTGGTCCCAGACGCGGACCGTCCAGTGGTAGCGGGTACGGGGCCGCAATGCGGGCCCGCCGTACGGCACGAGGACGGAGTCGGCGGAGGCGACCTTGCCGCTGTCCCACACGTCCGGGTCGCTCAGCCCGCCGGGGGCCGTGGCCACGCGGATCTGGTACGCGCTCTGCGTGCCGCCCGGCGAGCCCGCCTCCACCGGCCAGCTCAGCCGGGGGCGGTCGACGTCCAGACCGAGGGGCCGGCTGACGTACTCGGCGGTCGGCCGGGTCACCTCCGCCTCCCGGACCGCACCACTCCCGTCCGCGGCAGCGCGGGCGGCGGGCGCGGCGCCGGTGGCGGCGGCGGTGCCCAGGGCGGTGGCGGTGCCGAGGAGTGAACGTCTGCTGATCACGGGGTCCTCCGGGGGACGGCGCGAGCATGAATCGTTTCAGATCACGAAGTTAAGGAGGTGCCGGTGGTGTGTCAAGGGTCCGCGGAGAACGTGACGTTGCTCAGGAACTTTCCATGTCCGACCCATTGACGGGCCTATCGGGGGAGGTCTAGCTTCCGTGAAAACCCATTGAAACCTTTCATGAACTGCCGACCGCAACGGTGCTGAGACCATGACAGAAGTGCCCGTCCTGGCCGCGCGCGGCCTGAGCAAGTCCTTCGGGGCCGTACGCGCCCTCGAGGACGTCTCCCTCACGCTGCACGCCGGCGAGGCGCACGCCCTCGCCGGCGAGAACGGCGCGGGGAAGTCCACCCTCATCAAGACCCTTGCCGGCGTCCACCGCCCCGATGCCGGCCGGTTGCTCCTCGACGACTCCCCGGTGGCCTTCCACGGACCGGCCGACGCCCGCGACGCGGGTATCGCCGTGATCTACCAGGAACCCACGCTCTTCCCCGACCTGTCCATCGCCGAGAACATCTTCATGGGCCGCCAGCCCCGCCGCACCCTGCGCCGCATCGACCGCGCCTCGGTCCACGACGCCACCGCCGCGCTCATGCGCCGTCTCGGCGTCGACCTCGGCCCCGACCGCCCGGCGCGCGGGCTGTCCATCGCCGACCAGCAGATCGTGGAGATCGCCAAGGCGCTGTCGTTCGACGCCCGCGTCCTGATCATGGACGAGCCCACCGCCGCGCTCACCGGCAGTGAAACCGCCCGTCTCTTCGCCGTCGTCGAGGCGCTGCGCGCCGAGGGCGCCGCCGTGCTGTTCATCTCGCACCGGCTGGAGGAGATCTTCCGGCTCTGCAGCCGCGTCACCACGCTGCGCGACGGCCGCTGGATCGCCACCGACGAGGTCGCCGCGCTCACCGAGGACGATCTCGTCCGCCGCATGGTCGGCCGCGACTTGGACGAGCTGTACCCCAAGCAGGACGCCCGACTGGGCGAGACCGCGCTGTCCGTACGGCGGCTGACCCGCGAAGGGGTCTTCCACGACGTCTCCTTCGACGTCCGCCGCGGCGAGATCGTCGCCCTCGCCGGGCTCGTCGGCGCCGGCCGCAGCGAGGTCGTCCAGGCCGCGTTCGGCGTCGACACCCCCGACGCCGGCGAGGTGCACGTGGCCGGCCGCCCGCTGCGCCGCGGCTCGCCGACCGCCGCCATGGACGCGGGCGTCGCCCTCGTCCCGGAGGACCGGCGCCAGCGCGGCCTGGTCATGGAGATGTCCATCGAGCGCAACATCGGCCTCACCGGTCTCGGCCGGCTCGGCTCCGCCGGGCTCGTCCAACGGACGCTGGAACGCGCCCGGGCCGCCGACTGGGCGGCGAAGCTGCGGCTGAAGTACGGGCGACTCACGGACGACGTGGGGGTGCTGTCCGGCGGCAACCAGCAGAAGGTCGTCCTCGCCAAGTGGCTGGCCACCGAGCCGTCGGTGCTCATCGTCGACGAGCCGACCCGCGGCATCGACGTCGGCACCAAGGCCGAGGTGCACCGGCTGCTCTCCGAACTGGCCGCCGGGGGACTGGCCGTCCTCATGGTCTCCTCCGACCTGCCCGAGGTCCTCGGCATGGCCGACCGCGTGCTCGTGATGCACGAGGGCCGGCTCGTCGCCGAGATCCCGAGGGCCGAGGCCACCGAGGAGTCGGTGATGACCGCCGCGACCGGCCGCGGCGCCAGGGAGGCGGCTGCATGAGCGCGACCGTACAGAAGACCGAGCCCGCCCCCGCCGCCGGCGGCGAGCGCTCCGCGCGCTCGCTGGCCGACCTCGTCTTCCGCGCCCGCGAGCTGTCCATCGGCGGCGCACTCGTCCTGCTGATCCTCTGCACCTGGATCGCCAACCCCTCTTTCCTGGACGACCAGGGCGTCGAGGACCTGCTGCTCAACTCCTCGATCCTGGTGCTGCTCGCCGTCGGCCAGTCCGTCGTCGTCATCACCCGCAACATCGACCTGTCCGTCGGCTCCGTCGTCGGACTGACCGCCTTCGCCTGCGGCGACTTCGTCTCCGGCACCGACCACAGCGTGTTCGTCGTCGTCCTCCTCGGCATCGCGCTCGGCACCGCGTGCGGACTGGCCAGCGGGCTTCTGGTGAGCTTCGGCAAGGTGCCCGCGCTGGTCGTGACCCTCGGCATGCTCTACGTCATCCAGGGCCTGGACTACTGGTGGGCGGGCGGCGAGCAGATCAACGCCGCCAACCTCCCCGACGACGTCCTCTCCCTGGGCACCGGCGGCGTTCTGGGCATTCCGTACCTGCCGCTGATCACCGCCGTCGTCCTCGCCGGCACCGCCTACTACCTGCGCTGCTACACCGGCGGCCGGGAGCTGTACGCCATCGGCTCCAACCCCGAGGCCGCGCGGCTCGCCGGCATCCCCATCCGCCGCCGCGTGCTCGGCGCGTACGCCTTCTCCGGCGCGATCGCCGGCTTCGCCGGTGCGCTGTGGCTCGCCCGCTTCGGCACCGTCGTCGCCGACGCCGCCAACGGCTGGGAGCTGACCGTCGTCAGTGCCGTCGTCGTCGGGGGCGTCGCCATCACCGGCGGCGTCGGCTCCGTCTGGGGCGCCGCGCTGGGCGCCGCGCTGCTCACCACCATCGGCAGCGCGCTGGTCGTCCTCAAGGTCAGCTCCTTCTGGCAGCAGGCCATCACCGGCGTGCTGCTGCTCGCCGCCATCACCACCGACCGCATCGTGCAGCGGCGCACCACCAGCGCGCTGCGGAAGAGGAGGCGGCAGTGAAGTCGCTCGGCACCTACCTGCGGTGGGACACCGCCGTCGGCATCCTGCTGATCGCCGTGTTCCTCGCCGGCACCTCGTCCACCGACGGCTTCGCGTCCACCGGCAACATGTCCGCCGCGCTCAACGACACCGCCGAGATCGCCCTCATCGCGCTGCCGATGACGCTGCTCGTCGTCGCCGGCCAGGTCGACCTGTCCGTCGCCTCCATGCTCGGCCTGTCGAGTGCGCTCGCGGGCACCCTGTGGGACGCGGGGTACGCCTTCGAGCTGATCGTGCCGGTCTGCCTGCTCGCCGGCGCCGCCGGCGGGCTGCTCAACGGCTGGCTCGTCACCCGCGTCGGGCTGCCGCCGCTGGCCGTCACCATCGGCACCCTCACCCTCTACCGGGGCCTGGCCTCGGTCGTCCTCGGCGACAAGGCCGTCGCGGGCTTTCCGGACACGTACTCCAGGTGGGCCTCCTCCACCGAGACCGTGCCGGGCACCTTCGTGCCGTACCCCATCGCGCTCTTCGCGGTGCTCGCCGTGCTCGCCGCCGTGCTGCTGCACATGACCGGCTTCGGACGCTCGCTGTACGCCATCGGCGCCCAGGAGGACGCCGCCTGGTTCGCGGGCATCCGCGTCAAGCGCATCAAGCTCGCGCTGTTCGTCGTCTCCGGGCTGATGGCGTCCTTCGCCGGCATCGTCTACACCCTGCGCTACGGCAGCGCGCGCGCCGACAACGGCCTGGGCCTCGAACTCGTCGTCATCGCCTCCGTCCTCCTCGGCGGCGTCGACTTCAACGGCGGCAAGGGCACCCTCGGCGGCGCCGTCGCCGGCGTACTCCTCATCGGCCTGCTCAACAACCTGCTCACCCTCAACGACGTGGCGAACGAGATCCGCGTGATCGTCACCGGGCTGCTGCTCATCGCCTCCGTACTCGCCCCGCGCGCGCTCTCCGCGCTCGCGGAGCGCCGCAACCGCCGCCTCGCCGCGGCCTCCTGACCCCATGGCACCGACTCCGCCCGACTCTGCTCCGCGGACTCGCGGAAGCGAACGCGAAAGGTTCACCCGCATGCGTAACAAGAGCCGCACCCTCGCCGCGACGGCCGCGCTGTGCGCCCTCACCCTGGCGGTCGGCGCCTGCTCGGGCACCACCAAGGACGACGCGGAGAACGACGCCAAGGAGCAGGCGTCGGAGGCCACCGCGAACCCGGACGCGCCGCTGAAGAAGGGCCTGAAGATCGCCTTCCTGCCCAAGCAGATCAACAACCCGTACGAGCAGATCGTCGACGAGGCGGGCATCGAGGCGAGCGCCGAGTTCGACGCCCAGGCCAAGGAGGTCGGGCCTTCCGACGCCAAGGCGTCCTCGCAGGTCTCGTACATCAACACCCTCGTCCAGCAGCGCCAGGACGCCATCCTCATCGCCGCCAACGACCCCAACGCGGTCTGCGGCCCGCTGAAGACCGCCATGCAGCAGGACATCAAGGTCGTCGCCTACGACTCCGACACCGCCAAGGACTGCCGCCAGCTCTTCATCAACCAGGCCAGCTCCGAGGAGATCGGCCGCAGCCAGGTACGGCGCATCGCCGAACAGCTCGACCACAAGGGCCAGATCGCCATCCTGTCGGCGACGCAGAACGCCACGAACCAGAACACCTGGATCGACTACATGAAGGACGAGCTGAAGAAGCCCGAGTACAAGGACATGGAGCTGGTCAAGGTCGCCTACGGCGACGACGACGACCAGAAGTCCTTCCAGGAGACCCAGGGGCTGCTCAAGGCGTACCCCGACCTGAAGGGCATCATCTCGCCCACCACCGTCGGCATCGCAGCCGCCGCCCGCTACATCAGCTCCTCCGACTACAAGGGCGAGGTCGTGCTCAACGGGCTCGGCACGCCGAACCAGATGCGCAAGTTCGTCAAGGACGGCACCGTCGCGGAGTTCTCCCTCTGGGACCCCAAGGACCTCGGCTACCTCGGCGCCTACGCCGCCGCCGCGCTGGCCTCCGGGCAGATCACCGGCAAGGAGGGCGAGACGTTCGAGGCCGGCCGGCTCGGCGAGTACACCGTCGGCAAGGACGGCGAGGTCATCCTCGGCCCGCCGACCGTGTTCGACGAGAAGAACATCGACGAGTACGACTTCTGACGGGCGCGACGCGATGCCCCGCGTCTGCTTCCTGCTGAAGGTACGCGCCGACCGGCTGGCGGAGTACCGCGAGCGGCACGCGGCCGTATGGCCCGACATGCTCGCCGCGCTCTCCGCCGCCGGCTGGCGCAACTACTCGCTCTTCCTGCGCGACGACGGGCTCCTGGTCGGCTACCTGGAGACCGACGACTTCGCCGCCGCGCAGGCCGCGATGGCCGCGAGCGACGTCAACGCGCGCTGGCAGGCCGAGATGGCCCCGTTCTTCGAGGCGCTCGACGGCGCTGCGCCGGACGCGGCCGTACACCCCCTGACAGAGGTCTTCCACCTCGACTGAGGATCCCCCATGAGACTGCTCTCCCGCCCTCTCGTGCAGCCCGCGCTCCTCGCCGCCGCCCTGCTGCTGGCGGCGACCGCGCTCCCGGCCGCCGCGGCGGACCCCGGCCCCGCCGCGGCGCCGGGCCGGCCGCCCGCGCCGGGCCCCTCGCTGACCCGGATCGCGGATACCGAACTCGACCCGCAGGCGGTCTACTTCGTCTCGTACGACGGCCTGGTCAACAACAGCTCCTTCACCAAGAACGGGATCCTCACCCACGAGGGCCATCAGTACGCGGCCTGGTACACCGCCGACCGCAGCGCCGTCGTCGCCCGCCGGGCCCTGGGCGAACGCACCTGGCAGACCGTCACCCTGGACCACCGGCTGAAGTACGACGACTCCCACAACGTCATCTCCCTCGGCGTCTCCGCCGCCGACGGCCGGCTGCACGTCAACATGGACTCGCACTCCGACGGCTTCTTCTACCTCAAGTCCGTCCCGGGTCTGATGAACCGGCCGAAGGCGCACGACTGGAGCGCGGACGCGTTCGGGTCCGTCCAGACCTCACTCGACGGGCTCGCGCTCACCGACCGCTTCACCTACCCCCAGTTCGTCGCCACCCCCGCCGGCGGGCTGCTGCTCAGCTACCGCGACGGCGTCTCCGGCAACGGCCGCAACGCGCTGGCCGCGTACGACGGGAAACGCTGGCGGGCGCTCGGCCCGTGGTCCGGCTCCACCGGCACGTACACCACCGAACACGGCAGCAGCTCCGCCCGCAACATGTACCTGCACGGCATCGACTACGGCCCCGACGGCACCCTGCACGCCTTCTACACCTGGCGCGAACAGAACACCGCCGTCATGTGCGCCCCCGGCGGCCTCAGCAACCACGACACCGGATACGTCCGCTCCGCCGACGACGGCCGCACCTGGACCAACGCCGCGGGCCAGGCCGTCGGCACCACCGGCGGCAGCGACCTCGTGTCGTTCGACGACCCCGGCACCGTCGCCGACCCGCTGAACGCCGACCACGCCCTGATGAACCAGGAGCACCAGGCCACCGACTCCGCCGGCCGCCCGCACGCGCTCATCAGCTACGTCCCGGGCCGCTTCGGTCAGTGCTCCACGGACTACGTCGCCGACCGCAGGGCGAACGCCCGCGCCTTCCACGTCCACCGCGACGACGCCGGCCGCTGGCACAAGACCGAGATCGACGTGCCGCTGGAGTCCACCCAGCGCTCCAAGCTCGCCTTCGACCGCCACGACAACGCCTACGCCGTACTGCCCTACGGACGGGTCGTCGCCGCCTCCGCCGCCTCCGGCTGGACCGACTGGAAGGTCCTCTTCGACGGCGCCGGCCTCGACGCCTTCGGCGAGGTGATCCTCGACGAGACCCGGCTCGCCCAGGACGGCGTCCTGTCCTTCATGTACCAGCAGAAGTCCACCGGCACCACGCCCTCGCCGCTGCGCACCGTGGACTTCGCCCTGCCCCGCTAGGCGCGACCGCTAGGAGCCATCCATGACGACCGCACGCACCCCCGCCACCGCCCGCCGGCCCCGCATCGGTCTGGTCGCCGGCGGACTCGGCGCGTACTGGCCGCAGTTCCCCGACCTGCTGCCGCAGCTCAAGCGCTCCGCCGCCCGCGTCGCCGAGCGGATGGCGGGCTTCGACGCCGAGGTCGTCGACGTCGGCTTCATCTCCGACGCCCCCGAGGGCGCCGCCGCCGCGGAGAAGCTGCGCGCCGCCGACTGCGACCTGATCGTCGGCTTCCTCACCACCTACATGACCGCGACCATGCTCGTCCCCGTGGCCCGGCGCAGCGGCGCGCCCGTCCTGCTGATCAACCTGCAGCCCACCGAGGCGATGGACCACGCGAGCTTCGACACGGGCCAGTGGCTGGCGTACTGCGGCGCCTGCCCGCTGCCCGAGATGGCCAACGCCTTCGAGCGCTGCGGCGTCCCCTTCCGCTCCGTCTCCGGCCACCTGGAGGACGAGCGGGCGTGGGCGCGCATCGGCCGGTGGATCCGGGCGGCGGGGGTCCGCGCGGTGCTGCGCGGCGGGCGGCACGGGCTGATGGGCCACCTCTACCCGGGCATGTACGACGTCTCCACCGACCTCACCATGGTCACCGCGAACCTCGGCGGGCACGTCGAGGTGCTGGAGTTCGACGACCTGCGGGTACGGGCCGAGAAGGCCGGCGAGGACGAGGTCGCGGCCAAACTCGCCGAGACCCGCGAGGTCTTCGACCTCGACGGGACCGTCGACCCCGACGACCTCGCGTGGGCGGCGCGGGTCTCGGTGGGCCTGGACCGGCTCGTCGCCGACTTCGACCTCGACTCCCTCGCCTACTACCACCGCGGCCTCGACGGCGAGACGCACGAGCGGCTGGGCGCCGGCATGATCCTCGGCGCCTCCCTGCTCACCGCCCGCGGCATCCCCGCCGCCGGCGAGTACGAGCTGCGCACCTCGCTCGCGATGCTCGTCGCCGACCGCTTCGGCGCCGGCGGCTCCTTCACCGAGATGCAGGCCCTCAACTTCCGCGACGGCGTGGTGGAGATGGGCCACGACGGGCCCGGGCACCTGGCGATCAGCGAGGGCCGGCCGCTGCTGCGCGGCCTCGGGGTCTACCACGGCAAGCGCGGCTGGGGGGTGTCCGTGGAGTTCGACGTACGGCACGGGCCCGTCACCGCCGTCGGAATCGGCCAGACCCGTGACGGCCGCTACCGGCTCATCGCCTCCGCCGGAACCGTCACCTCCGGGCCGCTGCTGGCCATCGGCAACACCACCTCCCGCGTCGACTTCGGCCGCGACCCCGGCGAGTGGTGCGACGAGTGGAGCGCGAGCGGCGTCGGCCACCACTGGGCGCTGGCCACCGGCGACCTGCTGCCCGAGCTGCGGGCGCTCGCGGACCTCACGGGGCTGGACCTGGTGGAGGTCGCCGGGGCCGGCGGGCGCCATGCGTAGCATGAGCGACGGGCCGCGGCCGGGGCGCGCCGCGTACGACCGGCTGGACGGCTGAAGGGGAACGCGCGTGGGGCGCATGGTGGGCATCAAGGACGTCGCGCGGCACGCGGGCGTCTCCGTCGGCACCGTGTCGAACGTCATCAACCGGCCCGAGAGCGTGGCCGCCGCCACCCGCGAGCGGGTGCAGGCGGCCATCGACCGGCTCGGTTACGTACGCAGCGAGTCGGCGCGGCAACTGCGCGCCGGACGCAGCCGGATCATCGCGCTGCTCGTGCTCGACATGACCAACCCCTTCTTCGTCGACGTCGCCACCGGGGCCGAGCGCGCCGCGCGCGACGCCGGCCTCGGGGTGATGCTGTGCAACAGCGCGCAGAGCCCCGCGGAGGAGGCCGAGTATCTGGGCCTCTTCGCCGAGCAGCGGGTACGCGGCGTGCTCGTCACCCCCGCCGACACCAGCGGGCGCACCCTGGAGTCCTTCGGCCGGCACGGCATCCCGTACGTCTTCGTCGACCGCACCGTCGCCAGCGCCGACGCCTGCTCGGTCTCGCTGGACGACGTCCAGGGCGGCCTGCTCGCCGCCCGTCACCTGATCGGCGCAGGCCACGGCTCCCTGGTCTACGTCAGCGGCCCCATGCAGCTCCCGCAGTGCCAGGACCGCCACACCGGCGCCCTGGCCGCCCTCGCCGAGGAAGGGCTCGGGCCGGAGTCGCTGGTGCACGTCGAGACCGGGCAGATGGACGTCGCCGCCGGCCGCGACGCCGGGGCCCGGCTGCTGGGCATGTCGCCGCGCCCGTCGGCGGTGTTCTGCGCCAACGACCTCCTCGCGCTCGGCGTGCTCCAGACCCTCTTCGCCGCGGGCGTCTCGGTGCCCGGCGACATCGCGCTCGTCGGCTACGACGACATCGAGTTCGCCGCCGCGGCGGCGGTACCGCTGACCTCGGTCCGCCAGCCGGCGCACCGGATGGGCCGGGAGGCGGCGGAGCTGCTGATAGAGGAGACGGAACGGGGCGTCGAGCACCACGACCACCAGCGGATCGTGCTCCAGCCGGAGCTGGTCGTACGCAACTCCAGCCTCAGACAGCAGCGCTGAGGGCGCCGCGCTCCCCGGCCGCGCGACCGGGGCCGGGCGGTCCGGCGAGGAGGCGGGTGAGGTCGCGGACCGCCGTGCGTCCGGCGCGGTTGGCGCCGATGGTGCTCGCCGACGGGCCGTAGCCCACCAGGTGGATCCGCGGGTCGCGGGCCGCGCGCGTGCCCTCCATGCGGATGCCGCCGCCCGGCTCGCGCAGCTTCAGGGGCGCTAGGTGGTCGACCGCCGCGCGGAAGCCGGTCGCCCACAGGATCGCGTCCGCACCGAAGACGGTCCCGTCCGCCCAGGCCACGCCCTCCGGCGTGATCCGCTCGAACATCGGCCGCCGCACCAGCACGCCCGCCGCCATCGCCGCACGCATCTCGTCGGTGAGCGGGAGCCCGGTCTCGCCGACCACGCTCTTCGGCGGCAGCCCGGCCCGTACCCGCTCCTCGACCCGGGCCACGACCGCGCGGCCCCAGTCCTCGTTGAACGGGCCCTCGCGCCACACCGGCGGCCGGCGCGTGACCCAGGCGGTCTCCGCCGCCGTCCCCGCCAGCTCCAGCAGGTGCTGCGTGCCCGAGGCACCGCCGCCGACGACCACCACCCGCTGCCCGGCGAACTCCCCCGGGCCGCGGTACTGCGCCGTGTGGAGCTGCCGGCCGCGGAACGTCTCCTGGCCCGGGTAGCGCGGCCAGAACGGCCGGTCCCAGGTGCCGGTGGCGTTGACCAGCGCGCGCGCCGACCACGTGCCCGCGTCCGTGACCACCAGCAGCCGCCCGGCCTCCTTCTCCGCGCCTTCGCGCACCTCGGTCACGTTCACCGGCCGGCGCACCGGCAGGTCGAAGGCGCGCTCATACGCGCCGAAGTACCCGGCGACGACCTCGGCCGCCGGCCGGGTGCCGTCCGCGTCGGTGGCGGCCAGCGGCATGCCCGGCAGGTCGTGCACGCGGTGCGCCTTGCCGTACGTCAGCGTGGGCCAGCGGAACTGCCAGGCGCCGCCGGGGCCGGGGGAGTGGTCCAGGACGACGAAGTCCAGGCCCGCGCGGCGCAGGAAGTACGCCGCCGACAGGCCGGCCTGGCCGGAGCCGATCACCACCACCTGCGTCCTCACGATGCCGCTCATGTGTGCGCCAACGTCCGTGGCGGCACGGATCTTCCCGATGAGCGATGCTGGGCTCATGACCGACGCCTTCACGACCCGTTCGCTCCGGATCACCACCGGGGCCGGAGAGACCGTGCACGACCTCACCGCCGACTGCGCCGCATTCCTGCGCGAGACGGCGGACGGCCGCGACGGGCTGCTCAACGTCTTCGTGCCGCACGCGACCGCGGGCGTCGCGATCATCGAGACCGGTGCCGGCAGCGACGACGACCTCCTGGCCGCGCTGCACCACCTGCTGCCCGCCGACGACCGCTGGACCCACCGGCATGGCAGCCCCGGCCACGGCCGCGACCACGTGCTGCCCGCGCTGGTGCCGCCGCACGCCACGCTGCCGGTGATCGGCGGCCGGATGGAGCTGGGCACCTGGCAGTCGGTGGTGCTGGTCGACACCAACCGCGACAACCCGCACCGCAGCGTGCGGCTGTCGTTCCTCGGCTGACCCCGGGCCGGCACCGCCGGCCGGGCGGATGGCCGATTCGGCGACGGTCGGGACAGCCCGGAGGAATACCTCCGGTCGGTCGCGGCATACTGATTCGTAAGCAACCCGGTCGAACCCGCCGGGCCGCCGCGGTGGTTCCCCGTTGACTGCCCCGCGGCGACCGGGCCGGTTCCCTCCGCTACCCGGGACCGAGTCGGGCGTGGCGGCCCCCGCGAGGGGCGTGCCACGAGGGGCGGAGGTGGAGCCGCTGATGGCGACCGAAGCGGAGCGGACGGGCCGTGCGGCGGGCGCAGAGCCCACGGACCCGGCGGCGCGCACGGTGGGTACGGAACAGGCCGCGGGCGGGGCGTGGCCGGCGGTGCTGCCGCTGCACTCCGGCCCCGCCCGGGACCCCGGCCGCGCCGGGGCCAAGGCCGCCGGCCTGGCCCGCGCCGCCACCGCGGGGCTGCCCGTACTCCCGGGCTTCGTGCTCACCGACCCAGCCCTCGCACCCGGATCCCCGGCCGGCCCCGGCGCGCTGCACGCCGCCTGGCTGGACCTGAGCGAGGACGGCCGGCGGCCGCTGATCGTGCGGTCCTCCTCCGCGTACGAGGACGGCGCCGACTCCTCGATGGCCGGCTGGTACGAGACGGTGCCCGACGTCCGCGGCTGGGAGGACTTCACCGCCGCGGTGCGCCGGGTGCGCGACTCCGCCGCCCGCGGTCTCGTCGGCCCCGCGGCGGCACCCCGCGAGGCGCCGCTGCGGGCGGAGGCGCCCGGGCCCATGGCGGTCCTCGTGCAGCCCATGCTGCGGGCGGCGGCCGGGGGCGTCATGTTCGGCGCCGACCCCGTGGCCGGCCGCCACGACCGGCTGCTGGTCAGCGCCGTCGACGGCGGCCCCGACACCCTCGTCGGCGGTACCGCGCAGGGCGTCCGCTACCAGCTCACCCGGCGCGGCCGGCGCGTCGCCGTCGACCCCGCGGAGCCGCCCGGCGCCGCGCTCCTCGGCCGCCGCCGGCTGGCCCGGCTGGCGTCCCTGGCCCGGCGCGCGGAGCGGGTCTTCGGCGGGCCGCAGGACGTCGAGTTCGGCTTCGACGCCGACGGGCGGCTGTGGCTCTTCCAGTCCCGGCCGATCACGGCGATGCCGCCGCGCCCGCCGCGCTCCGCCCGGCTGCTCGGCCCGGGACCGGTCGCCGAGACCTTTCCCGCGGTGCTCCAGCCGCTGGAGGAGGACCTGTGGGTGGCGCCCATGTCGCACGGTCTGACCGTCGCCCTCGACCTCGCCGGCACCGCACCCCGGCGGCATCTGCGCGCACTGCCGGTCGTCACCACCGTGGACGGCCGGGCCGCCGCCGACCTGCGGCTGCTCGGCGCGGTCAAGTCCGGCCACCCGGTACGGGACTTCGTCAACCCGCTGCGCTCCGCCCGGCTGCTCTGCGCTGCCTGGCGGATGGGGCGGCTGCGCACCGCGCTGCCCGTGCTCGCCCTCGATCTCATGGCCGAGGTCGACGAGCAGCTCGCCGGGCTCCCCGAGCCGCAGGCGCTGGCCGGCGGGAGACTGCTGGACGCCGCGGGCTGGGGCCGCACCGTGCTCTCCGCGCTGCACGCCCAGGAGTCGCTGGCCGGCGCACTGCCCGGCGCGGGCGCCGGGACCACCGCGGCGGGTGAGGCGCTGGCGGTGCTGGCGGAGGTGCAACGGCAGCACCGCCAGGAACGGCAGGAACAAGCCCACGACGACGCCGGGTTGATCGCCCGGCATCCGGTGCTGCTGGCACTGCTGCCGCCGGCGCTCGGTGCGGCGCCCGCGCTGCCCGTACGCGCCCGGTGGAGCGGAGTGCCGCGCGGGGTGGGCGCGTTGCCGGTGCGGGAAGGGCTGCGGCTGCGGATCCGGTGGGTGCAGGAGATGCAGAGCCGGGTCGTCGCGGAGCTGGCGGAGCGCCTGGTGGCCGCGGGGGTGCTGGACGACGCCGCGCGGGTGGCGCTGCTGCGGTGGCCGGAGCTGGTCGCCCTCGCGCACGGCAGAGGGCTGCCGGAGGACTTCGCGGAGCGGCTGCCACGGCCGGAACGGCTGGTGCTGCCCGCGGCGTTCCGGATAGCCGGCGGCCGGCCGGTGGCGGAGGTGCCGGATGCGCCCGGTGGCTCCGGGGCGGCGGGCGGCGGGCAGGGCGCCGGGGGCGGGTCCGGCGCGGGGCTGGCATGGGACGGCACGGGGGAGCGGCCGGAGGGCGCGGTGCTGGTGGTGCCGGCGCTCGACCCCGGGCTCGCGCCGCAGCTCGCCGGGCTCGCCGGGCTGGTCGCGGAGACCGGCAGTGTGCTGTCGCATCTGGCGGTGCTGGCCCGGGAGTTCGGGGTGCCGACGGCCGTGGGCGTACCGGGTGCGGTGCGGCGCTTCCCGCCGGGTACGGCGCTGAGGGTGGACGGTACGACGGGCGCGGTGACGGCCGCCGGGGGTGAGGCCGCCCGTAGCGGCGGGGACGGCGACGCGGCCCGCGGGGACAGCCGCGAGGCGGCGGCGTGAGGTACGCGGGCTACGTCTTCGGCGGGCTTTCCGGCGCCGCCGCCGGCGGCTACTTCGTGGTCTACCTCTCTCGCTGGGAGTGGCAGCGTGCGCTCATCAGCGGCGTGCTGCTGCTTGCCGTCGAGGTGCTGCTCGTGGGCATCGTGCTCCACGCCCGGGTCTCCCGGCTGCGGCGCGAGATCGCCGACGGCCGCGACCGCACCGAGGAGATCCTGCGCGGTCTGGAGCGCACCCGGGCCGAGCCGGCCCCGCGCTTCCGCTGGCTGGAGGGCCGGCGGCCGGACGGTACGAGCCGCACGTACGTCTTCGTGCCCGTGCTGATGGCCGCCGGGGCGGTGATGTCGGCCGCCGCCTGGGTGGTGCAGAGGATCGCCGCCGCCACCGGCCGCCCCGCGGACCGTCGCACCGCCGCACGCCTGGCCGGCCTCGCGGCCCCGCCCGGCGGTATCGGGCGCGCGGAGCCGCTGGAGTCACGCCCCGCCGTCCGGCGCCCGCCCCGGATCCGCATCGCCGCTGTAGCCGTACTCGCCCTGGCCGCCCTGGTCTTCGGCCTCGACAGGCTCGCCGACGCCACCCGGACCCGGCCCGGGGACCGCCCGGACGCGGCGGCCACGACGGTCGTCTTCGAGGTCGCCGTGCGGGGCTCCGCCGACGCCGCCGCGGGCCGGATGGCCGCGCGCGATCTGTGGGAGAGCTGCCGGCGCTCGACCCGCGTCCCCGCGCGTCACGCCCCGCTGAACCGGCTGGAGGGCGACGTCTGGGTGGGCAGCGTGCGCCCGGCGCTCGGCGATCACGACCGCATGCGCCTGCGCGGCTGCCTGGACGACGCCACCGCGGAGCGCACGGTGGCGAAGGTTCTGGGCGACGGCCAGATCGGCGGCTGAAGGCACCGGGCGGGAGGCGGCGACCGGCCGTGAGCGGGCCCGTTTCCCTTCCGCACCCCGCGGCAACGGCCGCGGCCGGCGCGTCACCCCGGCGGCTGCGGGAAACCCGGCTGCCCGTCCGGCTCCGCGGGGGTGTGCGGGGGCCGCGCCGCACCCGTCACCCACGCGAACGCCCGCGCCGCCGAGAAGTCCCGCTGCCCGCCACGGAACACCAGCCCCGCGCCCGCGCCGACCGCCTCGTCGGCCTGCTCCGGCAGATACGGCACGGCCACGCACCGCATCCCGGCCCGGCGCGCGGCCTCCCAGCCCGGTGGCGCGTCCTCCACCACGGCGCAGTACGCCGGCCGTACGCCCAGCCGCCGGGCCGCCTCCAGGAACACGTCCGGCTCCGGCTTGCCCCTCGCGACCTCCTCCGCCGAGACCAGCGTGCTGAACAGCCCGTCGAGTCCCGCCGCCGGCAGCACCGCCTCGATGGCGGCGCGCGAGGAGCCGGACGCGACGGCGATCGGGCACCCGGCCGCGCGCAGCATCTCGGCGAACGCCCGCATCTGCGGGTACGCCTGCGTCGACGCCCGTGCCAGTTCCAGGTACGCGGCGTTCTTCTCCGCCAGCAACTCCGCCACCGGCGCGGCCAGCCCGTACCGCTCGCGCAGCGTGTGCATCGTCTCCCGGGTGCCCACGCCCAGGAACCCGGCGTGCTCCTCCCAGGTGAAGCCGGTGACGCCGTGCTTTTCGAGAACACGGCGTCCGGCCTCGTAGTAGTTCGGCTCGCTGTCGACGAGGGTGCCGTCGAGGTCGAAGACGACGGCGGTGGTACCGGTGGCGCTCATGCGGCAAGCATGCCAACCCCGGGACGACGGGCACGGCCCGGGCCCGCCCGGCGGAGGAAGCCGGGTCGGCCGGTGACCGGGATACCGGGGTCGGCCAGGCCGCGGCCACCGGTGACGGTGCTGCCGGCGGAGACGGTCACGGGGCAGCTCTGCGCGTCGTCATGGGTGACGTTGATGGCGTACCGGCCGGGACCCGTAGGTGCTGCCGATGATCCGGGCGCCGGTGGTGCCTTCCTTGATGTCGATGTTCCCGCCGCCGACGCCGGGGCAGTCCTGCACGCGCGCCGTACGCGGTACGTGGCCTTCGCGCAGCCCGCCGCGGCGGGCCGTTCCGGGCCGTGGTTGCGGCGTGCGGAGTTGGCCGGACGCGCGGGAGATCGTCGGGTAGGGTCGCCCGGACCGGCTCCGGACCTGCTGGAAGGGGAAAGCGCATGAGTGAATCGGTTCTGCGGGCTTGTGTCGGCTCGTTCTCCAGCCGCGGCGGCGCCGGGATCACCGTCGCCGACGTCGACCCGGGCACGGGCGCCCTCACCCCGCGGCACTCGACCGACGCCGTCGCCGACCCCTCGTTCCTCGCCGTCGCCGACGGCGGCCTGCTGTACGCCGTGAGCCAGACCGAGGGCGGCAGCGCCGCCGCGTTCCGGCTCACCGGCGACAAGCCCGAGCCCGTGGGCGACCCCGTGCCCGTCAGCGGCGACCACCCCACCCATCTCGCGCTCGCCGGCGGCCACGTCATCACGGCCAACTACACCTCCGGCAGCTTCAGCACCGTGCCCATCACCTCCGGCGGCGCCCTCGCGGGACCCGCCGCCCTGCTGCAGCACGAGGGCAGCGGCCCGGTCGCCGAGCGCCAGGAGGGCCCGCACGCTCACCAGGTCGTCCTCGACCCGTCCGGCCGCTGGGTCCTCGGCGTCGACCTCGGCACCGACTCGGTGCTCGCCTGTGCGCTCGACGCCGAGCGCGGTGCCCTGCAGGTGAACCACGAGGTGCCGCTGCGCCCCGGCACCGGCCCGCGCCACCTGGCCTTCCACCCGGAAGGCCACCGCGTCTACGTCGCCTGCGAGCTGGAGCCGGTCGTCACCGTCTGTTCGTGGGACGCCGCCACCGGCACCCTCGAACCGCTCGCCGAGGCCCCGATGCTGAGCGCCGAGCCGGACGCCGACCCGTACGCCTCGGGCATCGTGGTCTCCCCGGACGGCCGGTTCTGCTGGACCGCCGTCCGCGGCCCCGACGTCATCGCCACCCTCGCACTCGACGAGGAGGGCGGTGTGCGTGAACTCGTCTCCGAGGTCCCCTGCGGCGGCGCCTGGCCGCGGGATCTCGCGATCGACCCGCGGGGCAGCCACCTCTACGCGGCCAACGAGCACTCCGGCGACGTCACCTGGTTCGAGATCGACACCGGGACCGGCGCCCCGCGCCGCACCGGCTCGGCCGCGGTGCCGGCGGCTTCCTGCGTCGTGTTCGCCTGATCCCGGCCCACCGGCCGTCCGCACCGCCGGCCCGTGAAACGGGCGGAGCCGCCGGCGCTCGCCGGCGGCTCCCGATGTCCTGCACGGGGTCCGCGCCCCGCCCGTACGGCCGTGTCAGCGCATCGGCGACCCGGCGGGCTGCGGCGCGATGCCCAGCGTCGTCGTGTACTGCGTCAGCGCCAGTTGCCCCACCGACGGGTACGGACCCAGCGGCTCCGCCGCCTCGCACGCCGCCTCCTGCGCCGCCGCGGTCAGCATCTCCGGAGGCAGCTCCGGGCCCAGCGCGTACGGCGCGAGCGCGAGCCGGGCGGAACCCGAACTCCGCAGCGACTCCGCGACCTTGGCCACCGCGCCCGCCCGGTCCAGCGGCGCCGCCATCACCGGCACCGCCAGCCGCGCCGAGAGCAGCATGCCCGTCACTCCCGCAGCCTGCACGGCCTCCTCGCCGCCCACCGCGCCGAGGATGATGCCGTCCGCCGCCGTCGCGACGGTGAACAGCCGCGCGCGGTCCGCGCGGGCCAGACCCGCCTCCGAAAGCCGCACGTGCAGTGCCTCGGCAAGCAGCGGGTGCGGCCCCAGGACGTCGGTCAGCTCGACCGTGGTCCCGCTCGTCGCGATGGTGTCGCGCAGCCGGTCCAGCAGCACCGGGTCCGGGCCCGCGAGCAGCGGCACCACGACGGCCACCGGCACGTCCTCCGCGACCTCCAGCGTCCCGGCCTCGGCGAGCGCGGCGCGCTGCGCCGCGGCCTGCGCGAGGACCGTCGTCAGCGGCGGGAACTCGTCGTCCGCACCGTCGATGTAGGCCACCCGGCCGTCGAGCCCCGGAAGGTCGGAGCGGGCGATGCTGAGCACCTCCTCCGCCATGCCGCGGATGGCCGCGGACGGCGTCCCGGGCACCGCCAGGACCAGCGCCGGCGCGCCCTCGGGCGCGCTCGGCCGCTCCGGCTTGCGGTGCCGCCCCGGCTGACGGCGGGGCATACGTACGGGCAGACCGGCTGCGTGTCCATCGGCAGAGCTCATGGCGCCGCATGCTAACGCGTCATCGCGGTCCGCCACATGCCCGGGGTCGCCATTCGTCTGCGTGCGTGACCACGGGGGCACACCGCGGGACAGCCGGTGACGGGAGCCCGTACGGAACGTTTCCGCGCCGCTACGGACGGTTGCCGCGCCGGTGGTGGCGCCGCCCCGGGGAAACCGGCCTACCGGACGTCGAGCATGCCCCGTTCCACCGGCAGCACCAGCTCGTCCGCCGCGAGCGCGGCGGCGATCCGCAGCGACCCCGCCAGGGGGGTCGCCGTCGCCGTCGACACCCGGGCCCGCGGCAGCCGTACCGCCAGCTCCGCGCGGAGCGGCGCGAGCAGCGGCTCCCCGATGCCGAAGAGGCCACCCGTGAGCGCGACCGTGCTGGTGGGGTCCGCCGGGCAGACCGCCACGGCCGCGGCGGCGATGTGCTCGCCCGCCTCGGCGAGGATCCCGGCCGCGACCGCGTCGTGCGGGGCGCACCGGGCCACCTCCGGGGCGAACGACGCCAGCACCGCCGGGCGGTCCGGCCGCGGGTAGAGCAGGCCGGGCATCTGCGTACCGGTGCCGAACACCGTCTCCATCCGGGCCAGCAGCGCCGCGGAGCCACCGCGGCGGCCGTCGAAGGCCCGCATCGCCGCCTCCAGCCCCGCGCGCCCGATCCAGGCGCCGCCCCCGCAGTCGCCGAGCAGGTGCCCCCAGCCGTCGGCCCGCCGCCAGCCCGCCGCGTCGAGCCCGGTGCCGACCGCGATCATGCCGGTGCCCGCGGCGACGACGGCACCGGGGTGCTGCCCGACGGCGCCCGCGTAGGCGGTGACCCCGTCGGCGGCGAGCGCCAGGCGCCGTACGCCGAGGGCGTCCTTGAGCGCGTCGGGGAGGCGGGCGCGCAGATCCGCGCCGAGGCTGGCCATGCCGGCGGCGCCGACGCACACGGCGGCGAACGAGGCGGCGCCCGTGTCGCGCAGGAGCCGGTGGGCCGCGGGCAGCGCCTTGCCGAGGAGGTCGTCGGCGTCGATCCCGTTCTCCCCGGTGACGACGGGATCCGCGGTCTCCACGGCGGCGGCGTCGCCCTCTGCGAGGTCGCCGGCGTCCTCGGGGACGGCCGCCGCGGCGACCCGCAGCCCGGAGCCGCCGGAGTCGATACCGAGCACCCACCGGGCCGTGTCGCTGGTCATGGCGGCTATCCGTTCGTCGGCAGCGTCCAGTCCACCGGCTCGGCGCCCTGCTTCTGGAGCAGCTCGTTGGCCCGGCTGAAGGGGCGGGAGCCGAAGAAGCCGCGGTCGGCGGACATGGGCGAGGGATGGGCGGATTCGATGGCGGGGTACTCGCCGAGCAGGGGACGCAGGTTGCGCGCGTCGCGGCCCCACAGGATCGCCACCAGCGGCCGGCCGCGGGCGGCGAGCGCCCGGATGGCCTGCTCGGTGACCTCTTCCCAGCCCTTGCCGCGGTGCGCGGCCGGGCGCCTCGGCGCGGTGGTGAGCGCCCTGTTGAGCAGCAGCACGCCGTGTTCGGTCCAGGGCGTGAGGTCGCCGTTGGCGGGCCGGGGGTGGCCCAGGTCGTTGTGGAGTTCGCGGAAGATGTTCTCCAGGCTGCCGGGCAGCGGGCGGACGTCGGGGGCGACGGAGAAGCTGAGGCCCACGGCATGGCCGGGCGTGGGGTAGGGGTCCTGGCCGACGACGAGGACGCGCACGGCGTCGAACGGCTGCTGGAAGGCCCGGAGCACGTTCGGCCCGGCGGGCAGGTATGTTCGCCCGGCCGCGATCTCCGCGCGCAGGAAGTCGCCCATGGCGGCGATCTGTTGGGCGACCGGTTCCAGGGCCTTGGCCCAGCCGGCTTCGACGATGTCGGGGAGAGGACGTCCAGCCATGGCCGGTCACTCTACTGGCTTCGCGCCCCCCCGCCCGCCACGTCTCAGACGGCCGCCGCCCGCACGCACAGCACGTCTGGCAGGTGCGAGGCGAGCTGACTCCAGCTCTCCCCCTCGTCGGCGCTGGCGAAAACCTCCCCGTTGCGGTTGCCGAAGTACACCCCGGCGGGGTCGGCGTCGTCGGTGCACAGCGCGTCCCGCAGCACCGTGCCGTAGTGGTCCTCCGCCGGCAGGCCCGCCGTCAGCGGCTCCCAGGTCGCCCCCGCGTCGGACGTGCGGTAGACCCGGCAGCGGTTCTCCGCGGGCACCCGGTCGGCGTCGGCGGTGATGGGGAAGAGGTACGCGGTGTCGCCGCGCGAGGGGTGGGCGGCGACGGCGAAGCCGAAGTCGGAGGGCAGCCCGGTGCCGATGTCGGTCCAGGTGGCCCCGGCGTCGTCGCTGCGGTAGACGCCCCAGTGGTTCTGCAGGTAGAGCCGGTCCGGGCGCACCGCGTCCCGCGCGACCTTGTGCACGCACTGGCCGAACTCCGGGTATCTGTCCGGCTGGAAGACCACCTGCACGCCGGAGTTCGACGGGGCCCAGCTCGCCCCGCCGTCCTCGGTGCGGTACACCCCGCCGGCGGAGACGGCGACCGTCACGGAGTCGGCCCCCCGCGGGTCCGTGACCACCGTGTGCACCGCGAGCCCGCCGCCGCCCGGCTCCCACTTCTCCCGCGTCGGGTGGTCCCACAGCGACCGCACCAGCTCGAACGTCTCGCCGCCGTCCGCCGACCGGAACAGGCCGCCGGGCTCCGTGCCCGCGTACACCACGCCGGGGGCTTCGGCCCCCGCGGGCTGCAACTGCCACACGCGCTCCAGCGACGTGCCCGTGTCCTTCGGGTACGTCACCGGCTGGTGGCGGGGCTCCTCCCACGTCGCCCCGAGGTCGTCGGAGTGGAAGACCGACGGGCCCCAGTGCGCGCTGTCGCCCCCGGCGAGCACCCGGGGCACCGCCCCGCGGGTGTCGATGCCCACCGAGTAGATCGCCTGGGCCCTGAAGTGCGGGCCGTCCAACTCCCATGCGCCGCCCCGGCGCCGTCCGAGGAACAGCCCCTTGCGCGTTCCGACCGCCAGCACTACGTCCTGCATCCGGATGCACCTCCGTGCGACTCGTCGTCGAGTACGGGCCAGTCTGCACCCGGCCACTGACAACGCCCCCGGACGTGCGGAACGGGGGCCGGAGCTAGGCCAGCTTCTCCATGCGTCCGATCTCGCTCAGCTGCTGCGCGATCACACCGGTGGCCAACTGCTCGACGTATTCGTTGTTGCCCTTGCCGAGCACCTCCTCGGCCATCGTCACCGCCCCCCGGTGGTGGGCGATCATCAGCTTGAGGAACAGCGTGTCGAACTCCTCGCCGCGTGCCCCCCGCAGCCGGTCGAGGTCCGCCTCGCTCGCCATCCCCGGCATCTCCCCGTGCCCGCCGGCATGTCCGCCGTTGTCGCCCGGGTTCTCCTCAACCCACGCCTCCATCACCGCGATCTCCGGCTTCTGGCCGGCCGCGATCCGCTCGGCGATCTTGCGCACGTCCCCGGAGCCCGCGTGCTTCTGCGCGATGCCGGTCATCACGATCGCCTGTCCGTGGTGTTCGATCATGTCCCGCATGTACGCCGTGTCGGCCGAGTTGGGCCGGTCCTCGCCGCGCACCTCGTCGACCTTGTCCGCGGGGATCGTGGCCGCCTCCTCGCCCGGCTTCCCGGGGGCGATGACGGATGCCTCGCCGCCGTCCTTCGCGTCGCCGGAGGCGTCGTCTCCGGTGCAGCCTGCCAGCAGCAGCGCGGCGATGAGCGGAACGACGGGGGCGAGTGCTCGGCGGTGCCGCAAGGTGACCTCCGTACGGGTGGTTCGGGCGAGGTGCCAGTTACGTCCTAGCACGCGCGTGCACTGACAGGACCAAAACTTTCCATTACGGCTGTGTTTCCGTCTGTTGTTCTGTACATGCTTGGCGGGATACTGCCTTGGTTTCAACTGCCAGGCGCCACCACAGGAGGGAACCACGTGACGTCGTTGCACAGATCGCGCGCACGGCGCAGAGGTCTGGCCGCGGCCGCAGCCCTGATCGGGCTCGTCGGCTCGCTGCTGACCGCAGGATCTGCTGCTGCCGTCCCCGGCCCGGGGGACGAGCAGCAGGCCCCCAAGAAGCTCAGCAGCAGTGAAAGGTCGCAGGCACGGGACGCCATCGAGCGCGGAGACGTGCCGGGCGTGGACGAGATCGACAAGAGCGACAACATCGAGCACGTCGCCCACCTGGACAAGCGCGGCCTGCAGGGCACGAACTCCGACATCGCCTTCCAGGGCCACTACGCCTTCGCGGGCAACTACGACGGCTTCGTCATCTACGACATCGCCGATCCCAGGAGTCCCGAGATCGTCAGCGAGGTGCTCTGCCCCGGCTCGCAGAACGACGTGTCGGTCTCCGGCGACCTGCTGTTCCTGTCCACGGACTCGTCGCGCAGCGACGACTCCTGCAGCAGCACCACCCAGCCCGCCACGGAGAAGGACTCCTGGGAGGGCATGAAGGTCTTCGACATCAGCGACAAGCGCAACCCCGAGTACGTCGCCGCCGTCGAGACCGCCTGCGGCTCGCACACGCACACGATGATTCCCGACCGCAGGAACATCTACCTCTACGTCTCCTCGTACTCGCCCAGCCCCACCTTCCCCGACTGCCAGCCGCCGCACGACGGCATCTCGATCGTCAAGGTGCCGCGGTCCGCACCGGAGCGCTCGGAGGTCATCGACTTCCCGGTGCTGTTCCCCGACGGCGGCAACCCGGGGGAGACCGGCAAGTCGGCCACCACCGGCTGCCACGACATCACCGCCTACCCCAAGCTGGGCCTGGCGGCCGGTGCCTGCATGGGCGACGGCATCCTGCTGGACATCTCCGATCCGGAGGAGCCGGAAGTCATCGACCAGGTGCGTGACTCCGAGAACTTCGCCTTCTGGCACTCGGCGACGTTCAGCAAGGACGGCAGGAAGGTCGTCTTCACCGACGAGCTGGGCGGCGGCGGTGCCGCGACCTGCAACGAGGAGATCGGCCCGGAGCGGGGCGCCAACGGGATCTACGACCTGAAGCGCCGCGGAAAGCACTCCGAGCTGATATTCCGCAGCTACTACAAGATCCCGCGACACCAGGCGGACACCGAGAACTGCGTCGCGCACAACGGCTCGCTGGTCCCGGTGGCCGGCGGGCGCGACATCATGGTGCAAGCCTGGTACCAGGGCGGCGTCTCCGTCTGGGACTTCACCGACTCCCGCAGGCCGAAGGAGATCGCCTACTTCGAGCGGGGCCCGCTGTCCGACTCCGAACTCGTCGGTGGCGGCTCCTGGTCCGCGTACTACTACAACGGCTACGTCTACTCCAACGACATGGCCAAGGGCCTGGACGTCCTGAAGATCGACGACCGGCGCACCGACAGCGCGCGCCGGGTGCGGCTGCACGAGCTGAACACGCAGACGCAGCCGGACTACCGCTGATCCGTGCGCGCCGCCGGCCGGCACCCCGCCGGCCGGTACGCCGCTGACCGGCACCGTCCGGTCCGCGTACCCGGCGGTCGTCGCGTCCCGTGGCTACCGCCGGTGCGCGGCCTTCACCGGCGTTCCGTCGGAGGGCAGCACGCCCTCCGGCGGAACGCCGAGGTGCCAGTCCAGCCCGTAGCGCCGGAACAGCTCGCCGCGCAGCCGGTCGAGCGGCATCGGCACCCCCGGCAGCAGCAGCGCGAAGACCGCGCCCATGAGCTGCGCGCGCAGCATCGGGTACTCGGTGTCCGGGTCGGGTGAACCCCAGCTCGCGACGGTCTCGCGCAGCAGGGCCGCGAGCCGCTGCTGCTCCGCGCACTGAATGAAGCCGTCCGCCTGCAGGATGCCGGCCATGTGGTGCCGCATGAGCACGGGATGGTCCTGCGAGAGGCCCAGGATCGCGTCGATGGCGCGGGCCATCCGCTCCTGTCCGTCGTCCGTGTGCGGCGGGCGCTCCAGGGCGGCGCCGAGCGTCAGATGCATCAGCCTGTGCACCGCGGACTGCACCAACTGGCGTTTGCCGGGGAAGTAGTACGACACCAGACCGCGCGCGGAACCCGCGCGTTCGGCGATGTCTCCCAAGGTCGTGCCCTCGAAGCCCCGTTCGTCGACCAGCTCCACCGTGGCCTGCAGCAAGCGCTCCCGCGAACGGCGTCGGAGTTCTTCATTGACTGCGGGCCTGCGGGGGGACATTCTGTAACTCCTGCCTTCACTGGCTGAGAGCCAGTATACTCAGGAAGGCACCCGGCACCGAGGCGAGCACGCCCCGTGCCGGGAGGAAGTGGTGGGCTCGGGCGATGCGGGGGATCGCCTGAGCCCACCATGCCTGGGCGCAGAAATTCTTTGTCCCGCCGGGAACCCGGAGCCCACGTCGGCCGTTTGGCGGTGTGAGGCCCCGCGCTCCCCCGTCGCGGGGCCTCACCAATTGCCGTGGCGCCGGGCTCGCCCCGGCGCCGTACCCGGGGGACGCGTACGGGAGGCAGGGCATGCTGACACCGGGCCGCGAGGTCGAGGTCACGCTGGTCAAGCAGCTCCGGCCGGGTCTGAGCTACCCGGCCGTCGTCGTCCGCGACGACGGCGACCACGCCGTCGTACGGGCTCCCTGGGCCGGTCCGGAGGACCGCGACGCCGGGTACGTGCGGTTCGAGCGGGGCGATGTGTGGACCGAGCACTTCTGGCGCGACCGCTGGTACTCGGTCAAGGAGATCCACGCCGCCGACGGCCGCCTCAAGGGCTGGTACTGCGACGTGGCCCGGCCCGCCCGCGTCGACGAGGACCGGGTCACCGTGCACGACCTGGAGCTGGACCTCTGGCTCTCCGGCGACCGGCGGACCCTCCTCCGGCTCGACGAGGACGAGTTCGTCGCCAGCGGTCTGCCCGAGCGGGACCCCGGGACGGCCGCCCGTGCCCGCGCCGCGCTCGACGAACTGGAGGACCTGGCCCGCGACGGTTTCGGCACACTGCTGGCCGCCTGACGTGACCGCACGGGACGCCGCCCGGCCCCTCCTCGGCCGCTTCCTGGCCGCCCTGCGCGAAGCCGTGCCGCTCAAGGCGCTCTGGGCCCACGGCTCGCTCGCACTCGGCGACTACCGCCCGTACCGCAGCGACCTCGACCTCATCGCCGTCGTCCGCGAGGACGCCGGCGCCGACCCGGCCGTCCGCGGGCGGCTGAAGGCGCTGCACCGCAGGCTCCACCGCGAGGTGCCCCTGGCCGCCAAGCTGCACTGCTCGTACGTCGCCGTGGACCGCCTCGCCGGCGCCGGTCTCGACCACCTCACCTGGGCCCACGCCGAGCTGTTCAGCCGCCCCGTCACCCCGGTCACCCGCCGCGAACTGCACACCGGCGCGCTGGTGCTGCACGGCCCGGGGCCCGCGGAGCTGCTTCCGCCGGTGCCGGACGCGGAGCTGACGGCGTTCATCCGCCGGGACCTTGCGGAGTACTGGCTGCCGGCGACGGCCGGAAGGCGGCGGTGGCTGTACGACGTCTGGGTCGACCTCGGCCCGATCACCGTCGCCCGCGCCGGCGTCACCCTGCGCGAGGGCCGTCTGATCACCAAGGGCGAGGCCCTGGACGTGCTCACCGCGACCGGTGCCCCCGCGCGCCTGGTGGCCGACATCCGCGACCGCCGCTACGCCGAGCACCCGGCCCGTACCGCCCCGCACTGGCGGCTGCGCCGCGCCAGGCTCGCGCGCGACTTCGTCCGCTCCCGCATCCCGGTCACCCTCGCGGAGCCGGGCGCCGGTTCTTGACAGGGGCGGTCGGCGGAGTCCACTGTGCCGTGCACTTCCCCACCCCCGAACGGGAGTCGCATGGCTGTCTACGTCTGCTCGCTCATCGTCGACGAACCACAGGTCATACCCGGCGACGGTGCGTACCACCTCGTCCGTTTCCCTTACGGCACACGGGAGTCGTTCGACGCGCACGGCATGCACCAGGCCGCCCAGCCCGACGGCGAACGCTCCTCCTACCCCGACCGCCGCTCCGGCCTCATCTGGCCGAGCCGCGAGGGCTGGGGGTCGCTGACGGCGATGGTGTACTGGGAGAAGGGCGACTACACCGAGGTACGGGACCGGTTCGTCCGCGACCCCCTCGGCCTCGCCGGGGGCTACGACGCCACCGCGACCGAGGACCACGCCGGTACCCCCGGCGGGGAGTACCGCCACAAACACCACGAGATCTTCGTCCGGCCGCGCACCCCGCTGGCGTTCCTCGTCCGCCACAACGGCGCCAGGAGCGCGCGCGTCATGCACGCGCAGTTCAAGCTGGCCATCCACCCGGCCGCCGAGATGCCGGCCACCGGAAGCTGAAGTCCCGGGCGGGCGGCGGCCGTACGCCCCGGCTCAGCCGGCGAGCCCCAGTACCGGCCGCAGCCCGCCCGGGCGTTCGCCGGGCGGCAGGTGGTCCACCGGGAAGTAGCCGCACCCCAGCGCCGTGGCGCCGCCGTCGGCGCGGCGGTCGTCGCCGGCCATCAGGACGTCCTGCGGCGTCCGGCGTAGCGCACGATCGCGGCCTCGTCGGCGTCGAGCCCCGCGGCCCGGAGCACGGCGCGCAGCCGGCGCTCCGCGGGCTCGATGCGAAACAGCGTCCCGGAGAAGTCGAAGAGCACGGCCCCGGGGCTCATGCGCGTACCTCCGCCGTCTCGTCGCGCACGGACGGCTCCACCGCGCCGTACGCCGCCGCCGTGATCACGGCGACCGCCGCGCCTATCAGGGTGCCGCCGACCACGTCGCTCATCCAGTGGACCCCGAGCCACACCCGGGTGAAGGACACGCCCACAGCCGAGACGACCGCCGCCGTCCACGCGGCGTACCGCCATCTCGCGGGCACACCGGCCGCGCGGCCGAGGCCCCACAGCAGCAGCCCGCAGACCAGCGCGACGGTCATGGCGTGCCCGGAGGGGAAGGCGGCGTGCGAGGCGGAGTCCACCGGGTCGCTCCACTCGGGCCGGTCACGGCCCACCGCGGCCTTCAGGCCGTACTGCAGCGCCCAGCCCACCGCGACCGCGCCGGCCAGCCACAGCGGGAGCAGGCGGGCACCGCGCCACAGCAGCCACAGGATCACGGCCAGGATCAGCAGGCGCATCGTCGAGGTGTCCCAGACCCAGTCCGTCAGCACCCGGTTCGCCCTGGTCCAGCCGGGGTGGGAGACGGCGGCGGAGTGCAGCCGCCGCGCGATCCGGCCGTCGGCGTCCGTCAGCGGCTGCCAGGAGACGGCCACCAGCACCGTGAGCAGGACGCTCAGCGCGGCGAGCACGACGGCGGTGAGGCGCAGGACGGGGGACGGGGGGCGCGGGGCGGCTGCTGTCACGCGGCGACCCTACGCGAGCGCGCTGAGCCCGGGGCCGAATGCGACGAGGAGGGGTACGGCAGGCGCCGCGAGCGCGGCGACGGTCAGCCGCAGCCGGCGGGCCGGGGTGAACCGCGGCGCCGCCGCCAGCAGCCGGTCGACGCGCTGCGGCAGGTGGGCGTGGTGGCCGTGACCGGGACCGAACACGCCGCGTTCCTCGTTGAGTTCGACCAGCGCGGTGGCGAACGTCATGCGCCCGAAGCGGCGCGAGGCGACGTCGTCCGCAGCCAGTTCGCACAGCCGGTGCACCTCGTCGCGGAAGGCCCGGAAGACCGGGATGCGCGGCACGCCCGCGAGGGCGCCCGCGCAGTGCTGCAGCCAGTGGTGGCGGGCCCGGCTGTGCCCCTGTTCGTGGGCGAGCACCGCGTCGAGCTGGCGCTTCTTCAGCCGGCGCAGCGCGGCCGTGGTGATGATGAGCTGGGCGGCCTGCCCGCCGGGCAGCCACCACGCGTCCGGCCGCTCGCCCTCCAGCACCACCAGCCGCTCGGTGCCGGTGTCCTCGCCGGGCAGCAGCGGCGCCCGCCGGCGCAGCTCCTCACGGCGCCGGCGGCGCTGCGCGCGGGCGGTGCAGACCTCGCGGACGAACATCACGGCCGTCCACAGTCCGCCCGCCGCCAGCGCCAGGGCGAGCACCGCGGCCCACGTGGCACCGGTCGTGTCGCCGTAGGCGTCGCGCACCGCGGCCGGCGCCGGGGCGAAGACCCCGCTGTGCACCTGCGCCCAGGCCACGGCGGCGCTCAGCGACATGGCGAGCCCGCAGCACAGCAGCACGGCGGCGACGACGCACTGCCACACCCACAGGGCGAGCACCGGCTCACGGTCCGCCCACGCGGCGCGGGTCAGCACCCGGGGCGCGACCGCGGCGGTGAGGGCGGCGAAGGCGAGCAGCGTGAGCGGGATCACCATGTGATCAGCGTACGGAGCCGGGCCGCCGGCCGGTACGTGTCCGCCCGTGAAGTGACGGACGACACCGGGGAGTCAGAGGGCGAGGAGCATCGCGACCATGCCCACCCCCATGCACACCCGGCACGCACCCGCCAGCTCCGGACGCACGGCCCAGCCGCCGCCGGCGCCCGCCCCGCCCACGACCGCTCCCGGCCGTCCCCCGGCCCCCGCGGCCAGAGGCCGCAGCCCTCCGTACAGCACGTAGAGCACGAAGTACGCCAGCAGCCCCGCGGTGACGGCCGGCAGCCCGGCGGCGGCGCCGTGCCCGCCGTGCTGCGCCGCACCCATGGCCACCGCCATGTACACCATCGCCAGCGCCCCGATCGCGTGGTGCAGGTGGTGCCCCGCGCTGCGCAGCGGCAGGACGGCCCGCACGAACGCGGCCCCGAAGACCACGGCGAACACCCCTGCCGTCCACGCGGCCGGCCCCGGGAGCCCGGCGGGCAGCGCCATCGCGGCCATCCCCAGGCCCATGAGCGCGTCCCCGGCGGCGGCGCGCCGCTCCTCGGCGGCGACGGCCCGCATCCGTAACAGACACAGCCCGGCGACGCCCGCGCCCAGCGCGGTCAGCAGCAGGCCGGCGAGCGGCGGTCCGTGCATCCGCGGGCCCTCTCGGACGACGACGGCGGCGGCCCCGCGTCACGACTGCGGAGTCCGGCCGGCGCCGGTCCGCGCGCAGAGCGCTGTGACGGAGGGCTGCCCGCGCCGCCGCGCCCGCACGCGAGCGCACAGGCGCAAGGGGTGGGCGCAGGGGAGCGCGCGCGGTGGCTCAGGCGGTGAAGCGCACCGAGTGCTTCATCCCGGGGAAGTCCGTCACCACGCCCTGCAGCCGGAGGCCGCGGGCGAGCTTCAGCTCCTCGGGGGTGTTGACGGTCCAGGCGATGACTTGTAGTCCCGCCTCGTGCGCCCGGTCGGCCAGCTCCAGCGTCAGCCGGCGGATGTTCAGCGACAGCATTCCCGCACCGGTCTCGTGGGCGCGTTCGACCACCCCGAGCCCGTAGTGGCTGGCGACCAGCACCCGCGGCACGTCGGGCAGCAACTGCCGCATCTCCACCAGCGCCTCGTCGTGGAACGACAGCACCTCGACGCGGCCGAGAAGGTCGTGCGCGGTCATGGCCTCGGCGAGGGCCTTCGCCGCGGCGACGTCCTTGATCTCGACCTGCAGCCGGCCCTTCACGGCCTTGACGACCTCATCGAAGGTCGGGACGCGCTCGCCCTGGCCGGCGTCGAGCTCGCGCAGCTCGGCGAGCGTGAAGTCCGCGATGGGGCCCTGGCCGTCCGTCGTGCGGTCCACGTCCGGGTCGTGCATGACGACCAGGTGGCCGTCCTTGCTCAGATGCAGGTCGAGCTCGATGGCGTCCATGCCCTCGCGATCCGCCCGAACGAAGGAGCGGATCGTGTTCTCCGGCTCGACGCCCATCAACCCGCGGTGACCGATGGTCAGAAATGACACTGCGCTCTCGCCCTCCGTCGGCGGTCCGTCACAGACTGGCGCAAAGCCTAGGCCAATTCGGGGAGATCGACACCGGTCGTGCGCGGTCCGCACGGCGGGTTCCGGCGGAGTGGCGGCCGGGGGCACCCGTACGTGGGAGGGCGTCACCGCGCGGCTGCACCGACCCCCGCAAGGCGGGGGGAACGGGAAGGGCCAGGGTCTAAACCATCCTCTGCCGGAGAATTTGCGCTCTATGCCCGTGGAGTGCGTAAGGTTTCCCGGCGCCCGCTTGAGAGAGACGGGTCGCCGACGATACGGTGGTCAAACGGGAAGTTCTCAACGTAGGAGTGGTCCATGACGGAAATTCTTGCTTCCGCGACCGCGGAAGGTGACGTTCTGTCCGCCGCGGACGCCCCGCGCGCAGTCGAGCACCCTGCCTGGGCGAGGCTGAAGGCCGCCGTCGAGGAGATCCGTCCCTGGCAGTCGAAGGACGGCTCGGTCGACTTCGAGGCCGAGGGCGCCCCGGCGCGTCCCGCCGCCGAGGACGCCGTCGAGCGGGTCGCCGCAGCGGTACGAGAGCTGTCCCCCCTGCTGCCGCACGACGCCGCCTACCACGATGCCGTCGTCGCCGACCTGCGCCGGTGGGCCGCCGACGGCTTCGGCGTGCCCGACTTCCTGGACTCGGTTCTCGCCTTCCATCCCGCGGACCACCGCGCCGACGGGCTGCAGCACCTCGTCGTCTTCCCCATGTACACGCAGAACGGCAACCCGGACCGCAACATCGAGGCCGTCGTCATCCGCGTGGTATGGCCCGACTGGCTCGCCGAGCTGGAGCGCACCCGCTACGACAACCCCATGTTCCTCGGTATCACGTTCGAGGACTTCACCTCCGGATACGACACGAACTCCGCCGTGCTCTTCCCCGAGACCATCGCCATGCGCGAGGTTCCGCCGCGCTTCACCTGGGGCGCCATCTTCTGCGACCGCGAGGCCGCCCGCTTCCGCCACGTCAGCGCCGCGGCCATCGGGGCCACCGGCCTGGAGCTGCCCGAAGAAGCCCGCGGACTGCTCACCGACCAGGAGCGCGCCCAGCAGACGTTCGTGCTGTGGGACATGATCCACGACCGCACGCACAGCCACGGCGACCTGCCGTTCGACCCCTTCATGATCAAGCAGCGGCAGCCGTTCTGGATGTACGGCATAGAGGAGCTGCGCTGCGACCTCACCGCCTTCCATGAGGCCGGCAAGCTCGCCGCCGACGGCTTCCCGCAGGGCCGCGACGTGCAGTACACGGTGCTGATGGACCGGCTGTTCCGCTTCCCCGTCACCGGCGAGCGCAACCGCAACTACGACGGCCTGGGCGGGCAGCTCCTCTTCGCGTACCTGCACAAGCACGACGCGCTGCGCTGGACCGACAACCGGCTGTCCGTCGACTGGGACCGGGCCCGCGAGGTCACCGGCCGGCTGCGCAACGAGATCGAGACGCTGTACCGCGAGGGCATCGACCGCCCGAAGCTGGTCCACTGGTTCAAGGCGTACGACCTGGTCTCCACCTACCTCGCCCCGCACCCCGGCTCCACCTGGGCCAAGGGTCCCGACGCGCTCGATCTGACCAAACCGCCGCGGAAGCTCGTGGACGACGTGCTGCCCGACGAGTTTCCCCTCAGCATGTTCTATGAGGCCCTTGCCAAGAAGCTGCGCAAGGTGATCGAGTCGACGCGGGGCATCACGGCCGGGAGCGCCGAGCTGGCGGACGCCGCGTGACGGACCCCGCGGTCGGCAGGACAGCCGAGGAGGAGATCGTCATGAGTCCCGGGGCACACGGCAGTAACCCGGACGGCCCGCTCGCCGGCGCCGTCGTGGCCGTCGCGGGCGCCGGCGGGCCGGCGGGACGGGCGGCGCTGTGCCGCCTCGCCCGCGCCGGCGCCACCGTCGTCGGCTGCGACGCGGATGCCGAGCGCCTGGCCGAGGCCGTCGCCGCGGCGCGGGCGGCGGGCGGCGGCACGGCGACGGTCACCGGCGACACCGTCGACCTTCTCGACCCGCAGGCCGCGCGGGTCTGGGCCGAGCGCATCGAGAAGGACCACGGCCGCGTCGACGGCCTGGTCCACCTCGTCGGCGGCTGGCGCGGCTCGCGATCCTTCGCCACCACCGATCTGGCCGACTGGGCGGCGCTGCACGACCTGCTTCTGCGTACGGTGCAGCACACCTCCCTCGCCTTCGACGAGCCGCTGCGCCGCAGCGACCGCGGCCGCTACGTCCTCGTCAGCGCCGCCGGCGCCAGCCAGCCCACCGCGGGCAACGCCGCGTACGCCGCCGCCAAGGCCGGTGCCGAGGCGTGGACCCTGGCCATGGCCGACGGCTTCCGCAAGGCCGGGGAGGCCGAAGGGCTGGACCGGCCCGCCGCGGCGGCCGTCATCCTGGTGGTCAAGGCGCTGGTGAACGACGCGATGCGGGAGGCGAAGCCGAACGCCAAGTTCGCGGGCTTCACCGACGTGGACGACCTTGCCGACACCATCGCGGAGGTCTGGGACAGGCCCGCGCAGGAACTGAACGGAACACGCCTGTGGCTCACCGCCCAGCCATGACCACGACGACCACACCGGCCGGGGAAGAGCCCGCCGGGCAGCCGCAGCGCACGGACGCCAAGCGCCGCCACGACCCGGCGGTGCGCGGCTTCGCCAGTGACAACTACGCCGGGGCGCACCCGGAGATCCTCGCCGCGCTCGCCCTCGCCAACGGCGGCCACCAGGTCAGCTACGGCGAGGACGACTACACCGCCCACCTGCAGCACGTCTTCCGCGGCCACTTCGGCATGGACGCCGAGGTCTACCCGGTCTTCAACGGCACCGGGGCCAACGTCGTCGCGCTGCAGGCCGTCACCGACCGCTGGGGCGCGGTGATCTGCGCGGACACCGCCCACATCCACGTCGACGAGTGCGGCGCCCCCGAGCGGGTCGGCGGGCTGAAGCTGCTGCCCGTGCCGACCCCCGACGGCAAACTCACGCCCGAGCTGATCGACCGCGAGGCGCGCGGCTGGGACGACGAGCACCGCGCCATGCCGCAGGTCGTCTCGATCACCCAGGCCACCGAGTACGGCACGGTCTACACCCCGGCGGAGATCCGCGCCATCTGCGACCACGCGCATCGCCACGGCATGCGCGTCCACCTGGACGGCGCCCGGATAGCCAACGCGGCGGCGGCTCTGGACGTGCCGATGCGTGCGTTCACCAACGTCGCCGGCGTCGACATCCTCTCCTTCGGCGGCACGAAGAACGGCATGCTCCTCGGCGAGGCCGTCGTCGTGCTCGACCCCGGCGCCGTACGCGCCATGAAGCACCTGCGCAAGCTGTCGATGCAACTCGCCTCCAAGATGCGCTTCGTCTCGGCCCAGTTCGAGGCGCTCCTCGCCAAGGACCTCTGGCTGCGCAACGCCCGCCACGCCAACGCGATGGCCCGCCGCCTCGCCGACGGCGTACGCGGCATCGACGGCGTGGAGGTGCTGCACCCCGTGCAGGCCAACGGAGTTTTCGCCCGGCTGCCGCACGATGTGTCCCTGGCGCTGCAGAAGGACTTCCGCTTCTACTTCTGGGACGAGGCGGACGGCGTGGTGCGATGGATGTGCTCCTTCGACACCACGGAGGAGGACGTCGACACCTTCGCCGCCGCCGTCGCGGAGGAAATGCGCAGGACGTAACCGCCGCATGCCTATACGCTCCTGCGCATGGAACTCCAGCAGGAGCGGCCCGATCTGTCCGCCTACCTCGCCGCCGACGCGGTCGTCGACCACGAGCACCCGCTCGTGGCCGGGACCGCGCACCGGCTGCGCGAGGTGGCGGAGGATCCGGAGGCGTACGCCAAGGGCGCCTACGAGTTCGTACGGGACACGATCCCGCACTCCAACGACGCCGGGGACCTGCGCGTCACCTGCCGCGCCTCGGACGTGCTGAAGGCCCGCACCGGGATCTGCTATGCCAAGGCCCACGCCCTCGTCGCCCTGCTGCGCGCCCAGGGCATCCCCGCCGGCTTCTGCTACCAGCACCTCGGCGTGCTGCACGGCCTGGTCGCGGTGCGGCTGCCCGGACGCGGATGGGCCCGCCAGGACCCGCGCGGCAACAAACCGGGAGTCGACGCCCAGTTCCGCCTCGACCGCGAGCAACTGGCCTTCGTCCCCGACCCGTCCGCCGGCGAGCGCGACGACCCGCTGGTCCGCGCGTCGCCCCACCCGGCTACCCTCGAAGCGCTCCGCACGGCCGCGGACCGCCGCCACCTGGACCGCATCCTCCCCACCGCCCCGCCGACGGGCCGAAGCCTCCCGCCGCCGAACCGCAGAAGGACCGCATGACCCTCCGCACCCACATCGCCGACGACGTACGCGCCCTCGCCCCCGGCTTCGCCCACGTCGCCGTCCTCGCCCGCGGCCTCGTCGGCGGCCCCAGCGACGCCGCCGGTGAGGCACTCCTCGACGACGCCGCCCGCCGCCTCGCCGCGCGCCTCGGCGACACCCCGCCGCAGCAGGACCCGCACATGCAGGCATGGCGGGCCGCGTACGCCGCCTTCGGCGCCAAGCCGTCCAAGTTCCGCAACTCCGCCGAGGCGCTGGCCCGCCGCGCCCTCACCGACGCCGGCCTGCCGCGCATCAACCGGCTGGTCGACATCTACAACGCCGTCAGCGTCGCCCACCTCGTCCCCGTCGGCGGCGAGGACACCGACCGCATCGACGGCGACATGCACCTCGTCCGCGCCACCGGCGAGGAGCGCTTCGACGGCGAGCACCCCGAACCCGGCGAGGTCGTCTGGTGCGACGGCACGGGCGTCACCTGCCGCCGCTGGAACTGGCGCCAGGGCGTGCGCACCCGGCTCACCGAGGAGTCCGAGAACGCGCTGTTCCTGCTGGAGCGGCAGGAGCCCATGTCGTACGGGGAGCTGACCGCGGCGGCGCAGGAACTGGCCGAGGCGCTGCAGAAGAGTTCGCCGGGCGCCGACATCGAGATCCGCGACCCGGCCTGAGGCCCGCCGCCGCCCCCGGCCACCCCGGCGCCGAGCCGAGGGCGAGGCGAGGCGGGGGTCACGGCGGTGCCGGGGGTACGTCTGCGGCCCGGCCCGCCCGCGCTCAGAACCCCGGCGCCGGCGCGCCGCCCAAGGGCGCGGGCTGCCACCAGTCGTCCTCCGGCCCGCGCGGGCGATCCGGGTACGCGCGCTGCGCGGCCTCCAGCAGCTCCTGTATCCGGTTCTTGAGCCGCTCCGTGAGCTTCTCCGCGTCCTCGTGCGCCCCGTCGGCGGGCGCGCCCGCCGCCCCGTCCACGGTCGGTACCGGCGCACCCAGGCGCATCGTGATCGGCAGGTGGTTCCGCCCGAAGTCGCGGGGCCGGCCCTTGGTCCAGATCCGCTGCGTCCCCCACACCGCCATCGGCAGCAGCGGCACCCCCGCCTGCTGCGCCAGCCGCGCGGCGCCCGACTTGAACGACTTCAGCCTGAACGACTGCGAGATCGTCGCCTCCGGGAAGACCCCGACGACCTCGCCGGCGCGCAGCGCCCGCAGCGCGTGCGAGAACGCCTGCGCGCCCTGGGCGCGGTCGACCGGAATGTGTTTCATCGCGCGCAGCAGCGGGCCGGCGACGCGGTGGCGGAAGACCGGCTCCTTGGTCATGAAGCGCACGAACCGCTTCGACGGCCGGGCCGCGTAGCCGCAGAAGACGAAGTCCAGATAGCTGATGTGGTTGCTCACCAGGACCGCGCCGCCGCGGCGGGGCACATGCTCCTGGCCCGTCATGTCGATGCGCAGGTCCATCGCCTTGAAGGCGGTCTTGCAGATGCCGACGACGGGCGGGTACACGAGGTCTGCCATGCCGGGGTGGTCCCTTCTCCGGCCCGGAGGGTCAGGGGCTCCCGGCGGAAGTGACGCGTGCGTAGGTACGAACTTCCCGATCGTGCCCGACGGGCGCGCCCCGCGCCAGACCCACCCCTTCGGCGTGACGGGATCTTGCCATCAACCCGCTGCGGTGCTGCATGCTGGGGAGCATGGCGGACGGCACGGCGGAGCAGGCGGCGGGACGGCCGGCGGAGCGGCTGACGGCGGCGGACCTGGACGGGGCGTCGCTGGGGGAGCGTGCCACGCTCGTGCAGTTCTCCAGCGCTTTCTGCCGCCCCTGCGCGGCCACCCGGCGGATCCTCGCGGACGTCGCCGGCATGGTCGCGGGCGTGGTGTACGCGGACGTCGACGCCGAGAGCCACCTCGGGCTCGTCCGGAGGCTGGCGGTCGAACGGACGCCGACCGTACTCGTGCTGGACGCGGACGGCCGGGTGGTGCGCCGCGCCGCGGGCCTGCCGCGCAAGGCCGACGTCATCGCTGCGATCGGCGCCGCGGTGCCGGGAGAGCCGGGAGAGCCCGGGCACGTGGCGCACGTAGGAAATGTCACAGCCGAGCGGCCTTGAACGAGGGTGCACGGACCGGTGTACTGGCGAGTAATAAACTGGACGGCGACCACCGGATCCGCCCGGTGGCAGCCGCCGATGGCGCCTATGCTGCCAGCACGGCAGTGTCTCGATACGAAGCGGTGGGAGAGCCGGCGTGACCCTGAGGATCGTTGTCTGTGTGAAGTACGTGCCCGACGCCACCGGCGACCGGCACTTCTCCGATGACCTGACCACCGACCGCGAGGCCGTGGACGGCCTGCTGTCGGAGCTGGACGAGTACGCGGTCGAACAGGCCCTGCAGATCTCCGAGGACGCGGACGACGCGGAGATCACGGTGCTGACCGTGGGCCCCGAGGACGCGCGCGACGCCCTGCGCAAGGGCCTGTCCATGGGCGCCGACAAGGCCGTGCACGTCGAGGACGACGATCTGCACGGGACCGATGTGATGGGCACCTCGCTGGTCCTCGCCAAGGCCGTCGAGCACGTCGGCTACGACCTCGTCGTCTGCGGCATGGCCTCCACCGACGGCACCATGGGCGTGCTGCCGGCGATCCTCGCCGAGCGCCTGGGCGTCCCCCAGGTCACCCAGCTCTCCACCGTCGCCGTCGCCGACGGCAAGGTCACCGGCCGCCGCGACGGCGACGCCGCCAGCGAGCAACTGGAGGCGGCGCTGCCGGCCGTCGTGTCCGTCACCGACCAGTCGGGCGAGGCCCGTTACCCCTCGTTCAAGGGCATCATGGCGGCGAAGAAGAAGCCGGTGGAGACGCTGGACCTGGACGACCTGGGCATCGACGCCGAGGAGGTCGGCCTGGCGGGCGCCTGGACGAAGGTCGAGGACGCCACGAAGCGCCCGCCGCGCACCGCCGGCACGATCGTCAAGGACGAGGGCGAGGGCGGCAGGCAGCTCGCCGAGTTCCTCGCGGGCCAGAAGTTCATCTGAGCGCCCGTCTCCCGTCCGCCGTCCCGCCTTTCGCCCTCGTATCGCAGGAGAACGAGATCCATGACTGAAGTCCTCGTCTACGTCGACCACGTCGACGGCGCCGTGCGCAAGCCGACGCTGGAGCTGCTGGCCCTCGCCCGCCGGATCGGCGAGCCGGTCGCCGTCCACCTGGGCGCCGGCGTCGACGCCGCCGCGCCCGTGCTCGCGGAGCACGGCGCGGTGCGCGTGCTGACCGCCGATGCCGCCGAGTTCGCCGACTACCTCGTCGTGCCGAAGGTCGACGCGCTGAAGGCCGCGTACGACGCCGTGCAGCCCGCCGCCGTGCTGCTGCCGTCGTCGGTGGAGTGCAAGGAGATCGGCGCCCGCCTCGCGGTGCGGATCGGCTCCGGCATCATCACCGACGCCGTGGACGTCGAGGCCGGCGACGACGGCCCGGTCACCACCCAGGCCGTGTTCGCCGCCGCGTTCACCACCCGCTCCCGCGTCTCGCGCGGCACCCCCGTCATCACCGTCAAGCCCAACTCCGCCGCTCCCGAGGCGGCCCCGGTCGAGAGCGCCGTGGAGCAGTTGACGTTCGGCTTCGGCGAGTCCGCGGCCGGTACGAAGGTCGTGGGCCGGACTCCGCGCGAGTCGACCGGCCGCCCGGAGCTGACCGAGGCGGCGATCGTCGTCTCCGGCGGCCGCGGCGTGAACGGCGCCGAGAACTTCCGCATCATCGAGGAACTGGCCGACTCCCTCGGCGCGGCCGTCGGCGCCTCCCGGGCGGCGGTGGACGCGGGCTGGTACCCACACTCGCACCAGGTCGGCCAGACCGGCAAGACCGTCTCGCCGCAGCTCTACATCGCGGCCGGCATCTCGGGCGCGATCCAGCACCGGGCCGGTATGCAGACGTCGAAGACGATCGTGGCCGTGAACAAGGACAGCGAGGCGCCGATCTTCGACCTCGTGGACTACGGCGTGGTCGGCGACCTGTTCGCGGTCGTCCCGCAGCTCACCGGGGAGGTCGAGGCCCGCAAGGGCTGAGCGGCGGGACGGCTCGACCCGCTCGCCGTATCTGCCGCCGTACCCACCGCCGTTCGGAAGGGCCCGCCGCGCCGCGGGCCCTTTCGTGTGCGCAGACACGCGGGCAGGCGGCGGGACGCACCCGGGGGGCCGGGGGCACGGCGCGGGACGCGCCGTGGTTGCGGGGCTGCGCCGCGTGGGAGGATGCGGCGCATGAGCGGGAGCGGTGGCACGAGTCCGTACGCCTGGCTGCCGCGGGACGCGCGGGAGTGGAGCCCGCCGCACAGCGGGCTGCCGAGCACCTGGCCGCGGTTCACGGTGGCGTACGCCCTGCTGGTGCTGTTGCGGATCACCGGGGGCGTGCCGGTGCCGTGGCTGCTCGGGGCGGCGGCGGTCGTGGGCGCGGCGAGCGTGGCGGGGTACTGGCTGCGCCGGCGCGGCCTCCGGCCGCGGGGCGGCAGGTGGGTGGTCGCGGGGCCGGGCGCCGTGTCGCTGGTGGTGCCGGGCGGTGCGGCGGGGGCGGCGGTGCGTACGACGGTTGCGCGCGGGGGCCGGATCCTCGGCGGGGCGGAGGCGGCGGCCGCGGTGCGCGGGGCGGAGGCGCTGCTGCGCGCGGCGGACCGGGATCCGGCGGCGCTGACGGCGGTCGGGCAGGGGCCGGAGCGGGACGGCGGGGTGCTGTACGTCGTGTACGACGAGGGCTCCGCGTTCGTGCTCCGTGCCGGCGCCGGCGGTGCGCCGCGCGCGGACCGGCCGGCCGGAAAGCCGGAACGGGGCACCGGCGGCCGGCAGCGCGCACTCCTCGCCGGCGTGGCCGGGGACCTGGGCACCGCGGTGCCGCCGGATGACGGCACGGGCGGCGCGGGTGACCCCGGTGACGTACCGGACGCGGCGACTCCGGCCGGGCGTGCCGCCGCATCCCTGGCGGCGTCGGCCGCCGCGGCGGCCGGGCCTCCGCTGCCCGGCACCGACCCCGGCGTACGCCCGCTGCCCTGGCCGTCGCGGCACACCACCGCCGCCGCGGCGGACAGTGCGCTGCTCCTGGTGACGTTCGCCGTGCCGGTCGCGCTCTGGCTCGCCCGGGCGGCGGGTGCCTGGTCCTGAGGCTCCGGGCCGGACGGGGTGCCGTCGGCGCGCCGGGGGCCGGGTTCGGCTTGCCGGGGTTCGCGGCCTGCCCGGTGCCGCCGGGTGTGACCGCTCGCCGTCCATTGACGCGCTCGGGACGCCCGGCTAGGTTCATTTCAACATTTTGTTGAATGCCGGGAGGGTGCATGGTGGCGCAGGACGACTCGGCCGCGACCTCGATCGGCGCCCCCGTGCGGGCCCGGATCGCCGTCTCCCTCGCGGCCGTCGACGCCGAACTCGCCCGCCGGTACCCCGGCGACCCCGGCACCCGTCAGCCCGTGCACACCGTCTATGTCCCCGCCGACGCCTTCGGCGCCCATACCGTGCGCGCATGGGGCCGGCAGGCCCTCGACGCGCTCGACGCGCACGCCCCCGACGCCGCCGCCCTCGCCGCCGCGCTGGGGCTGCCCGAGGGCGCGGCGGCGCAGGTGTACGACCGGGTGCGTGCCAAGCTCGCGCGCGAGCCGGTCGAGGACCTGCGCATCGACTTCGAGGACGGCTACGGCCCCCGCCCCGACGACGAGGAGGACGCCGCTGCCGTCGCCGCCGCCCGCGTCCTGGCGGACGCCGTCGCCGACGGCAGCGCGCCGCCGTACGCCGGCATCCGCGCCAAATGCCTGGAAGCCTCCGTCCGCGACCGCGGCATCCGCACGCTCGACCTCTTCCTCACCGCGCTGCTGCGGGCGTGCGGCGGGGTGCTGCCGGACGGCCTGGTGCTGACGCTGCCGAAGGTCACGTACCCCGAGCAGGTGAGCGCGATGGCCGCGCTGCTCGGGGAGTTCGAAAGGGTGCACGGACTCGCGGCCGGGCGGCTGGGCTTCGAGATCCAGATCGAGACGACGCAGGCGGTCCTCGGCGCGGACGGCCGCGCCACCGTCGCGCGGATGATCGACGCGGCCGGCGGCCGGGCGACCGGACTGCATTACGGGACGTTCGACTACAGCGCGGCGTGCGGGGTGAGTGCGGACCACCAGTCGCCGGACCACCCGGTGGCGGACCATGCGAAGGCCGTGATGCAGGTGGCCGCGGCGGGCACGGGCGTACGGCTGTCCGACGGGTCGACGAACGTGCTCCCCGTGGGCGGCACGGCGCAGGTGCACGCGGCCTGGCGGCTGCACTACGGGCTGGTGCGGCGGTCGCTGGCGCGCGCGTACTACCAGGGATGGGACATGCACCCGGCCCACCTGCCGACACGGTACGCGGCGGTGTACACGTTCTGCCGGGAGCCACTGGACACGGCGTGTGCCCGGCTGGCCGCCTACACGGGGCGCGCCGGCGCGGCCGGCGGCGTCCTCGACGAGCCGGCGACGGCGCGGGCCCTCGCCGGCCACCTGCTCCGTGGCCTGGACTGCGGGGCGGTCGACGAGGCGGAGGTCACCGGCCGGACGGGCCTGGGGCGTACGGAACTCGACGCGCTGGCAGGGCGCCCGCCGCAGCCGTGAGGTGACGTGACCGCCGGGCGGCGGGGACCGGGGCGGTCACGGGGTCGCCGCCCGGAGCAGGCCGCGGCGGGCGAAGCCGGCGTAGAGGTCCCGTATCCCCGCCTCCCACGGGGGCGCCTGCTCGCTGGTGGTGACGGTGTTGCGCAGGGTGCCCAGGAGCGGGGTGGAGATCTCCACCAGATCGCCCTCGCGGTGGGTGAAACCGCTGCCGGGGGCGCCGCGGTCGGCGGTGGGTGCGAAGAGCGTCCCGGTGAAGAGCACGACGCCGTCGGGGTACTGGTGGCGGCGGTTGACGGCCTGGGCGACCAGGGTCTCCAGCGGACGGCTGATGCGCGCCATGTCGGAGGAGTCGCTGAGGACGAAGCCGTCCTCACCCCGCACCGACAGGGCGATCGTCGCGTCCCGTACGGAGTCGGCGGTGAAGCCGTCCTCGGTGAGGCGGACGAACGGGCCGAGTGCGGTGGAGGCGTTGTTGTCCTTCGCCTGGGGCAGCAGCAGGGCGCTGCGGCCCTCGACGTCGCGGAGGTTCACGTCGTTGCCGAGGGTGATGCCGGCGATCCGGCCGTCGGAGGCGACGACGAGGACCAGCTCGGGCTCGGGGTTGTTCCACCGGGAGACCTCGGCCACGCCGACCCGTGCCCCGTATCCGACGGCGGAGAGCACCGGGCCCTTCGTGAAAATCTCTGCGTCGGGCCCGAGGCCGACCTCCAGGTACTGCGACCACAGACCCTGCTCGCGCAGCCACGCCAGCAGCTCGACGGCCTCCGGGCTGCCGGCCCGTACCGTCTCCAGCCGGGTGCCCAGCCGGGCGCCGATCCGCGCGCGGATCTCGTCCGCCGCGGCGGCGGCTCCGCCGGCGCGCTCTTCGATGACCCGCTCCATCATGCTGTCCGCGAACGTGACCCCGGCCGCCTTGAGGACCTGGAGGTCCACCGGCGCCAGCAGCCGCGCCTTGCCGGTGTCCTCGCCGGCGGTGGCGGCGAGGACGGCGGCGAGCGGCCAGCTCCGCGCGCCCGCCGCGCCGCGCACGCGGGCGGCGGCGTCGGGGTGCTCCAGCAGGTCCGAGACGGTCGGCCCGAGGTGGGTGACGTCGACGAGGTCGTCGCCGCGGACGGTGACCAGGCTCGGGCCGCCGTCCGCGGGATCGAGGAGGCGGCCGACCAGCAGGGCGGCGTCCGCGTCTGTGGGAAGGACGTCGGCGGGGGAGGAGGGGATTTCACGGGAGGCCATGGGGATGCGGCCTTTCTGTGCGCGTGGCGGCGTGCTCGTACTGACTTCGCATGATGATCGGAACAACGCCGCCGGGGAAGGGTGCGACCGCCCCGGGCGTCAGACCGCCGGCGGGCGTTCGCCCGAGCCGCGGGCTATCAGCCGGGTCGGCAGCACCAGCCGTTCCGGGTCGGCCGCGGCGCCGTCGAGTCGCTGGAAGAGCCGGGCCGCCGCGCGCCGCCCCAGCTCCGCGGGGTCCTGGGCGACGACGGTGATCCCGGGGGAGAGCAGGTCGGCCAGCTCGAAGTCGTCGAAGCCGACGAGCGCCGCCGACCGGCCGCCGGCCGTCAGCGTCCGCACGGCGGTGACGGTGACCCGGTTGTTGCCGGTGAACAGGGCGGTCACCGGATCGGGCCCCGAGGTCATCCGCACACACTCCGCCGCCACCCGCGCCGGCTCCGTGCTGCCCAGCGAGGTCCACGCCCCGGCCACCGGCAGTCCGGCGTCCTCCATCGCCGCCCGGTAGCCGCGCAGCCGCTCGGCGGCGGTGTGGATGCGGGGGTGGTCGCCGATGAAGCCGATCCGGCGGTGCCCGTATCCGGCGAGGTGCTCGACCGCCCGGCGGGCGCCGCCGTAGTTGTCGGACAGCACGGTGTCGGCGCTGATCAGCCCCGGCGGCCGGTCGACGAAGACGGTGGCCACCCCGGCGGCCAGTTCGGGTTCCAGATAGCGGTGGTCGGTGCTCGCGGGCACGACCACCAGCCCGTCCACGCGGCGCGCGCAGAGCGCGAGCACCAGCTCCTCCTCGCGCGCGGGGTCCTCGCCGCTGGAGCCGTGGACGAGCAGCGAGCCGTGCGCGCGGGCGACCTCCTCGACGGCCCCGCTGAGCGGCGCGTAGAACGGGTCGGCCAGGTCCTCCAGCACCAGCCCGACGGTGGCCGTGCGGCCCTTGCGCAGGATGCGGGCGCTGTCGTTGCGGCGGAAGCCGAGCGCGTCGATGGCCTCCCGTACCCGCCGCTCCGTCTCCTGCGTCACGCCCGGCTCGCCGTTGACCACCCGGGAGACGGTCTTGAGGCCGACGCCGGCGCGGGCGGCGACGTCCTTCATCGTGGGACGGCTGCCGTAGCGAGGCCGCTGCGGGCCGCGGAGGTGATCGGGCACGCGCCCGATGATAGGGGCTAGACAACGTTGTCACGATAGGGGCAGACTGACCGCGCACCGCATCCGCCGCCCGCCCCGGCCCCCAGGAGACGCCACGATGGTCGCCGCCCAGCCGACCGAGCTCGTCGCCGCCCTCGACATCGGCGGTACGAAGACGGCCGCGGCCCTGGTCGACGCCGGCGGGCGGCTTCTCGCGCGGACTCAGCGGCCCACGCCCGCCGCCGCGGACGGTGCGACGATCGCGGCAGCCGTGACCGGCGTGCTGCGCGACCTGGCCGCCGCCGACCCCGCAAGCTGGTTCCGCACGACCGCCGTGGGCATCGGCAGCGCCGGCCCCGTGGACGCCTCCGTGGGCACCGTCAGCCCCGTCAACATCCCCGGATGGCGCGACTACCCGCTGGTGGCCGCCGTGCGCGAGGCCGTCGGCGGGCTGCCCGTGGTGCTCGTCGGCGACGGCGTCGCCATGGCCGCCGGCGAGCACTGGCAGGGCGCCGCCCGCGGCCGGTCCGCGGCGTTGTGCATGGTCGTCTCCACCGGCGTCGGCGGCGGTCTCGTCCTCGACGGGCGCCCGTATCCGGGGCCCACGGGCAACTCCGGGCACATCGGCCACATATCGGTCGACCTCGACGGTGACCCGTGCCCCTGCGGCGGGCGCGGCTGCGTGGAGCGGATCGCCTCCGGGCCCAACATCGCCCGCCGTGCCCTCGCCGCCGGCTGGACCCCGGGCCCGGACGGCGACGACACCGCCGCCGGCGTCGCCGCGGCTGCCCGTGCCGGCGACCCCGTGGCCCTCGCCTCCTTCGACCGGGCCGCCAGGGCGCTGGCCGCGGGCATCGCCGCCACCGCGACGCTGGTCGAGATCGAGGCCGCGGTGATCGGCGGCGGCGTGGCGGCGGCCGGGGAGCTGCTCTTCGCCCCGGTACGGCAGCACCTGAAGGCGTACGCCGCGCTGTCGTACGCCTCCGGCGTGGCGGTGGTCCCGGCACATCTCGGTACGGACGCGGGTCTGATCGGCGCCGCCGCGGCGGCGGCGCAGGAGCTGGGCCTGCGGCGGTTCACCGCGACCGGCTGACGGCCGGGAGCGGTGCGGGGCAGCGGCCCGGCGCGTACGGCAGCGGGTGCTGCCGGGCCGGTGCCCCGTGGGCGGGTGCGGCGCCGCGTGCGTCAGGCGCGGCGGCGCACCCGCCCTCCTCCGGCGCGGTGGGCGGGCGGGGCGTCAGCAGGTGAACTGCGCGTCCGCCCAGTCGGCGTGGTCGTAGTCCACGCCGTCGCCGCCGTCCGTGACGACGAGCCGTACGGTCTCGGCCTCGGCGATGTCCGCGGACAGCGGCTGCGCCGGCTTGTCGTTCGTCAGCACGCCGGAGTCCGCGACCTTGGCGCCGTCCGCCCAGACCTCGAAGGACACCGAGCCGTTGGTCCCGGATTCGTCGTCCAGCCCGACCCGGGCACTGAACGTCTCGCACTCCTCACCGGCGTAGAACCCGACGTCGCTGGCGGCGTGCACGCCCAGGCCCTTGGCGAACGTCTCGCCGCCGATCGTCAGCGGCTTGCCGTCGCCGGCCTGCTGCTCGCCGACGCTGGTGTCCCGCTCCACCGGGCCCCAGCCGTTGCCGGCCTCCAGCCACTCCCAGTCGCTCGCATACGTCGTCCCCGCGGGCGGGCTCGCGACCACGTACGCGGCGCCCGCCGAGGTCAGCGACACCGCCTGGCCCGACGGCCCGGCGTAGTCGGCGGTCAGGGAGAACTCCTGGCGGCCCGTGCCGGCGTCCCCGGGCGCGGTGAGCCGCCACGTCGTGGTCAGCGTGCCGCCGGGCCCGAGCTTCTTCGCGGTGGTGGGGGAGCCGGTCTCCGCCTGCCAGCCGTCGGGGGCGTCGAGGGCCACGGTGACGTTCTTCGCCGGGGTGATGCCGGTGTTGCGGAACGTCGTGGTCACCTCGGCCTCGTCCCCCGCCTCGACGTACGGCGAGGAGTCGGCGCCGAACTCGGCGGCCGGCGGGTGGGAGCCGGCGCCGTCATCGGGCCAGACGCGGTAGAGCACGGTGCCGTGCGCGGGCACCGACGCGGAGATCCCGCCGCCGGTGTTGTAGTCCGCGTGCTGCCACAGGTCGCGCAACCGGTAGCCGTCCGCGGCCGGCAGTCCGACGGCCTCGGCGGTGGTGGAGATGCGCTGCGGCGCGTTCGACTCGTTGAACAGGGCCACGGCGCGGCTGCCGTCCGCCATCTCCTTGGCGACGACCCAGCGGCCGTCCTCGGAGGTGACCACGGCGCCCTGCCTGCCCAGCGGGTCCTGGTCGACGGCGATGACGTCCTTGTTGCCCAGGATCTCGAACGTCGCATCGTCGGCCGTGCGCAGATCGGAGCCGATGAGCAGCGGTGCCGCCATGACCGACCACATCGAGAAGTGCGTGCGGTATTCGGTGTCGGTCATGCCGCCGTTGCCGACCTCCAGCATGTCCGGGTCGTTCCAGTGGCCCGGGCCGGCGTACTCGGCGAGCGGCAGGTTCTGCTTCATGATCCCGAGCATGCTCGACCAGTTGTCGCTGATGTCACCGGTGGTACGCCACAGGTGGCCGACGTCCGCGGCCCACTCCCACGGCTTGTTCTGGCCCCATTCGCAGATGCTGTAGACGATGGGCCGGCCGGTGGTCTCGGAGGCGGCCTGCAGCGCGTCGCGCATCTTGGTGTAGCGCTCGACGGCGTCGACACCCTGGTTGTTGCAGTTGTCGTACTTGAGGTAGTCGATGCCCCACTCGGCGAACTGCATCGCGTCGCTCTCCTCGTGCCCGAGGGCACCGGGGAAGCCGGCGGTGTTGCAGGTCTTGGTGCCGGCGCTGGTGTAGATGCCGATCTTCAGGCCCTTGGAGTGGACGTAGTCGGCCACCGCCTTGATCCCGTCGGGGAAGCGCACCGGGTCGGGGACGAGCTTGCCGTTCGCGTCGCGCTCCGGGAGGGCCCAGCAGTCGTCGAGGTTCACGTACTCGTAGCCGGCGTCCTTCAGGCCCCGTTCGACGAAGATGTCGGCGATGCCCTTGACCATCTCGTGGTCGAACTCGGCCCGGCAGTGGGTGGAGTTCCAGTTGTTGAAGCCCATGGGCGGGGTCTTCGCCAGCCCGTCGGGCAGCCGGAGCTCCGGCTGTGCCGCCGGCTTCGCGGCGGAGGCCGCGTCCTGCGGCTGGGTTCCCGTGGGGGCCGCCGCGCTCGGCCCGGAGAGGGCCGCGCACAGCGCGGCGGCGCCCACGGCGCCGACCACCGCGCGCGCGTACGGTCTGGCGGCTCTTCGTGCGGATGACAGTTTCCGCATCGGATCCACTCCTCTGGCTGGGGGGTGTTGCGGACGTGTTGGGTCATGGACGCGTTACCCGAGCGTTTACGGTAGAGCTTGTTGGCTTCTGTCGGAAGAGATGCGGTAACAGTTGACCCGACAGTCGGTCAAAACCCTTGACAGTGCCGGTGGGTGGAGGTGTGATCCCACAATCTTCGTTCGGTTGTGTTTGGTTAACACTCCACGGAAGGGGAGCGATGAGCGCCTCATCTTCTGCCCGCAGGACTGCAGGCCGCCCCACCACCGCACCACCGATGACGCGCCGGAGTCTGCTGCGAGGAGCCGCTCTCGGCGCCGGCGCCGTCACCCTCCCGGCCCTGCTCGCCGCCTGCGGAAGCGGCCCGGGCGGGGACGGCAAGACCGTGACGCTGGGATCCAACGCCTCCGACGAGGTGCCCCGCAAGGCGTTCCAGGACGCGTTCGACCTTTTTGAGAAGAAATCGACGAAAAAGGTCGAGGTCAACACCGTCGACCACAACACGTTCCAGGAGAACATCAACCGCTATCTGCAGGGCCAGCCCGACGACGTGTTCATGTGGTTCGCCGGCTACCGCATGCAGTTCTTCGCCGAGCGCGGGCTGCTGACCGAGATCAGCGACCTGTGGAAGGGCTTCGACGGGTTCTCCGGCGCGCTGAAGGACCAGTCCACCGGCGCCGACGGCAAGCAGTACTTCGTGCCGTACTACTACTATCCGTGGGCGGTCTTCTACCGGAAGAGCGTCTTCGAGCAGAGCGGGTACGAGATACCGACGACGTTCGACCAGTACACCGCCCTGGCCAAGCAGATGCAGAAGGACGGCCTGGTCCCGTTCGCCTTCGGCGACAAGGACGGCTGGCCGGCCATGGGCACGTTCGACTACCTCAACATGCGCGCCAACGGATACGAGTTCCACAAGTCGCTGATGGCCGGCGAGGAGTCCTGGACCGACCCCCGGGTGCACGAGGTCTTCGACCTGTGGCGCGGCCTCATGCCGTACCACGACAAGGGCGCCAACGGCCGTACCTGGCAGGAGGCGGCGCAGTCGCTGGCGCAGAAGGAGACCGGCATGGCCGTCTTCGGCCTGCCGCAGCCCGGCCAGCAGTTCTCCGAGGCCGACCGCGAGGACCTCGACTTCTTCGCGTTCCCGGAGATAGCGCCCGAGCACGGCCAGGACGCGGTCGAGGCGCCCATCGACGGCTTCCTGATGTCCTCCAAGGTCAAGAACGAGGAGGGCGCGCGGGAGCTGCTGAAGTTCCTCGCCACCCCGGCCGCCGAGGATGCGTATCTGAAGTCGGATCCCAACAACGTCGCCGTGCACTCCGGCGCCGACACCTCCGCCTACACGACGCTGCAGAAGAAGGCGGCGGAGATGGTGGCGGACGCCAAACAGATCTCCCAGTTCCTCGACCGGGACACCCGCCCGGACTTCGCCTCGACGGTCATGATCAAGGCCCTGCAGGACTTCATCAACGACCCCGACGACATCGACGGCCTGCTCAAGGGCATCGAGAGCCAGAAGAAGACCATCTTCACCGAAGGCCAGGAGTAGCCCGCCGTGCCGCTCGTCACCCACGCGCGGCGCACCCGACGGCGGGGCCCGCGGCGGTTCACCGCCCGCGACCTCGCTGTCATCGGCGTGCTGCTGGGCTTCACCATCCTGCTGGACCTGTTCATCATCTGGGGGCCGACCGTCGCCTCCATCACCCTTTCCTTCTCCTCCTGGGACGGTCTGTCCGACCTGAGCTGGGTCGGCGGCGACAACTACGACACCCTCGCCGGCGGCGACTACCCGCCGTTCTGGCCCGCGGTGCGCAACAACCTGCTGTGGATCGCCTTCCTGGGGCTGGTGGCCACGCCCTTCGGGCTGCTGCTCGCGATCGTCATCGACCGCGGCGTGCGCTTCTCGCGCTTCTACCAGTCCACGATCTACCTGCCTGTGGTGCTCTCCCTCGCCGTCGTCGGCTTTATCGCCCAACTGATCTTCTCCCGCGACCAGGGCGCGCTGAACGCCATCCTGGGCAACGAGAACAACCCCACCGACTGGCTCGGCGACCGCGACCTGAACATCTGGATGGTGCTGCTGGCGGCCGGCTGGCGGCACACCGGCTACGTGATGATCCTCTATCTGGCCGGACTCAAGGCGGTGGCACCCGAACTGAAGGAGGCCGCCGCCATCGACGGGGCGAACGAGCGGCAGACCTTCCTGCGCGTGGTCTTCCCCACGATGCGGCCGGTGAATGTCGTCGTCCTCGTCATCACCGTCATCGAGGCACTCCGGGCCTTCGACATCGTCTACGCCATCAACAAGGGCAGAAACGGCCTGGAACTGCTCTCCGTGCTCGTCACCGACAACATCATCGGCGAGGCCAGCCGCATCGGCTTCGGCTCCGCCATCGCCGTGGTGCTGCTCACCGTCTCCCTGGGATTCATCGTGACGTATCTGGTGCAGGAGATGCGCGGGGAGGAGCACCGATGACCGCCGACGTGCCCACCTCGACCGCCCCGCGCCCCGCAGCCGCGCCGGCCCGGGAGCCGGACCGGGCCGCCGGGAGGCGGCCGCGCCGCGGCCGGTTCGGCGTGCACCTCTTCCTCGGCGGGGTCTCGCTGGCCTTCCTGGCACCGCTGCTGCTCGCGGTGTACGCCTCGCTGCGCCCGTACGAGGAGACCGCCGAGCACGGCTACTTCTCCCTTCCCCGCACGCTGTCCTTCGACTACTACCGGCAGGCGTTCTCCGACTCGGAGATGAGCAAGTACTTCGTCAACTCGCTCATCATCGCGGTGCCCGGCGTGCTCATCGTGCTGTTCCTGGCGTCGTTCGCCGCCTTCGTGCTGGCCCGGTTGCGCATCCGCGGCGGGTTCTTCCTGCTCATCCTCTTCACCGCGGGCAACCTGCTGCCACAGCAGGTCATCGTCACGCCGCTGTACGTGATGTTCAACCGCATCGAGCTGCCGTACTGGATGTCCGAGTCGATGACGATGTACGACTCGTACTGGGCGGTCATCTCCGTCAACGTCGGCTTCCAGCTCGGCTTCTGCATCTTCGTGCTGGCGAACTTCATGCGCGCGATGCCCACCGAGATCCTGGAGGCCGCCGTCGTCGACGGTGCCGGGGTGTGGACCCAGTACTGGCGGATCACCCTGCCCCTGTGCCGTCCGGCGCTGGCGGCGCTGGGGACGCTGCAGTTCACCTGGATGTACAACGACTTCCTGTGGGCGCTGGTCTTCATCTCCGACGGCGACAAGCTCCCGATCACCTCGGCGCTCAACAACCTGCGCGGGCAGTTCTTCACCGACTACAACCTGCTCGCCGCCGGATCCGTACTGGTCGCGCTGCCGACGGTCATCGTCTTCCTGCTGCTGCAGCGCCACTTCATCGCCGGGCTGACGCTCGGCTCCATGAAGGGGTGAGGCAACGGGACCCGGGACGGCGACCCGCCGGAGGGAGAGGCGACGGCGGCCCGGGGGGAGCCGTCGGTCAGCCCTTCTGACCTCCGGACCGGGCCGCCGAACCCGGCCCGCGTGAAGCGGGTAGGTGAGTGTCAGCCTGCCCGGGCGGGGGCGTGCGGTGGAGGGGCCGAACGGTCCCCTGCCGGACCCCGTACGGCCCGGTTGGACCGGGCCGTACAGGCGTACGCGCGCGCCGGCCACCGCTTCGTCCGCGACCCGGCGTGATTGCGCCGGGTCGCGGCGCTGTGACGTAGCCCGGTGGCCAAAGTCCTCGCACGGAGTTTCCCCGGGAGCAGGAAGCGGGCAACTCTCTGGGGGCGGCTGAGAGGGGGAACATGTGATCGTCTGGCTGAACGGCGCATGGGATACGGGTCTGCGCCGCGTCGCGCACGAGCTGGTGGAGCTGACGCCGGGGAGCATCCTCTACGACCCGGAGCTGACGGGCGGACACCTGCGCGCGCTGCTCCCGCAGAAGCGCCTGGACGAGGTCGGCGACGAGCGGGAGCTGCCGTCGTGGCGCCGGCTGGTGATGGAGACGGCGGCCGCGCTGATGGCGGAGGCGGACGGTCCGCTGGTGGTGCCGGCGGCGCTGCAACGCCAGGAGCACCGCGACGAGATCTTCGGAAGGCTGGCCTCGCGCGGCTTCGAAGTGCGGCATTTGCTGGTCTCGTTTGACGAAACGATCCTGCATGCCGACTCCTTCCCGAACTGGCTCACCTGCGACGCCCATCTCGTCGACGCCGCAGGTCACACGCCCCGCGAGGCCGCCGAGGAGATCGCGTCCCGCCTGCGTGCCGGGGCCGGATACTGCGACATCGTGCAGAACTCCGAACCCACCGGCGAGACGCTCGCCGCCGGGGTACTGCTCTTCGACGAGGACGACCGGGTGCTCCTCGTCGACCCCACGTACAAGCCGGGCTGGGAGTTCCCCGGCGGCGTGGTCGAGGCCGGCGAGGCGCCGGCGCGCGGCGGGGTCCGGGAGGTGGCGGAGGAGCTGGGGCTGAGCCTGCGGCGGGCGCCCCGGCTGCTGGTGGTGGACTGGGAACCGCCCCGCCCGCCCGAGTACGGCGGGCTGAGGCTGCTCTACGACGGCGGGCGGCTGGGTCCCGCGGAGGCGGCCGGCGTGCTGCTGCCGGGACCGGAACTGCGCGCCTGGCGGTTCGTCACGGAGGACGAGGCGGGCGGGCTGCTGCCGTCGGTGCGGTACAGCCGGCTGCGCTGGGCCCTGCGGGCCCGGCGGCGGGGGGCGGCGGTCTACCTGGAGGGCGGCGCGCCGGTCGCGGACGGGGCGTAGCGCGAGGGGGAGGCGCGGGACGCGACGGGAGACGGCGGCAACCCAATCGGCCCTGCTCGTGCCCCATTCGGCAGTCGGTGAGTGCGTGTCGGTGCCTCCGGCTGCATAGCGTCTCTGCTAGCGGCGGCCCACGTCGTCGCGTCCCCCCACGTCAGGAGCAGACGAGCCATGCGGATGATCACCACGGTGCTGGCCGCCGCGGCCGTCGGTGCCGTCGCCGCCGGTCTCACGGCGACGGTGGCGACGGCGCAGTCCCACGAGGACGACAACACCTCCTTCGGCTTCACCGTCAGCCCCAGGACCGTCACACCGGGCGGCAGGGTCGATCTGACCGTGACCGGGTGCGACAAGGAGGCCACGGCCTCGTCGGGAGTCTTCGACAAGACGACCCTCGGCATGGGCGGCGGCACCCAGAGCGCGCAGGTGAGGGTTGACCTGGACGCCAAGCCGGGCGCCGTCTTCGACGTGACGTTCACCTGCGGCGCCGAGTCCGGCACCGCGCCGCTGACGATCGTCGCCGGGGCGGCTGCCGGCGCCACGTCCGGGCCGTCGCAGGAGCCGGGCAAGGAGGCCGCCCCACCGGCCCGGCCGGCGCAGCCCGGCAAGGAGACCGTACGACCGGTCCGGCCGGCGCCGGTGAAGCCGACCCGGCCGGCCCGCGGCGGGCTGGGCGGCTCCCAGGAGGACCACACCGCGATGCTCTCCGGCGGCGCCGGTCTCACGGCCGCCGGAGCGTTCGGCGGTGTCCTGCTCCTGCGGCGCCGTGCGCTGCCCGGACGCGACTGACCCCGCGGCACGGACACCGATCCGCATCGCGCGTAACGACCCGGGGCCCCGGAACCGCGGGGCGGTACGCCGCAGGCCGCACCCCGGCCTTCCCGTACCCCGCGCGGTTGCCCACGCAGAAACGGTCCGCACCATGCCCGAGCAACGCCTCATCGACCCCTACGCGACGATGCCCTACGGCATGACTCCGCACGGCACGCCGCCGCACGACACGTCCGGCCGCGGGCCCGCCCCGAACGGCACCGCACCCGGCGGTCCGCCCCCGGACCCGGGCGAGGACGGGGGCGGTGGGAGCGTGGCCGCCGCCCTGCGCGACAGGTTCGCCGCGGGCTTCGTCATCTGCGTGATGCTTCTGGGCATCGGCATGATCCACACCGCGCTCACCGGCGGCTTCGGCCCGCCGCAGCCCTCGGCGAAGAGCGCCCTGGCCGGCGGCGGCCCGCGGGCGCACCCGCCGCTGCCCGCCTCGACGCCCACCGCGATCCGCATCCCCGCCATCGGCGTCGACGCCCGGCTGACCGGCGTGGGGCTGGACCCGGACGGCTGGCTCGCGGCGCCGCCCCCGGATGCGCGCAGCCTCGCCGGCTGGTACCGGGACGCGGCCACCCCGGGCGCCGCCGGCACCGCCGTCGTCACCGGGCACGTCGACGACGCGGCGGGACCGTCCGTCTTCTACCGCCTCGGGGGCCTGAAGCGCGGCGATGTCGTCGCGGTGGACCGCAAGGACGGCCGCACGGCGCAGTTCACCGTCTACGCCGTCGAGGTGTTCGACGCCGACGCCTTCCCCAGCCGGCGCGTCTACGGCGACACCGACCGCGCCGAACTGCGCGTGCTCACCTGCGGGGGCGGCTACCGTGACGCGGGCGGCAACCCCGGCTACCAGGGCAACGTCGTCGTCTTCGCCCGGCTCACGAACGGCGGCTGACGGCCGCACCCGGTCCGGCTCACCGCAACCGCCCTCCGGCCGGGCCGCGCCGGCCCGCGGACTCAGTCCGTGCGCCCGGCCGCGTACGTGTGCAGGAACAGCGCCTCGGCGAACGACAGCCGCTCCAGCTCCTCCGGCGACACGCTCTCGTTCACCGCGTGGATCTGCGCCTCCGGCTCGGAGAGCCCGATCAGCAGTATCTCCGCCCGCGGGTACAGCTCGGCCAGGGTGTTGCACAGCGGGATCGTGCCGCCCTGGCCGGCGACCTGCATCTCCTCTCCCGGGTACGCCGCGCGCATCGCCTCGGCCATCGCGCGGTACGCGGGGCTGGTGACGTCGGCGCGGAACGGTTCGCCCGAGCCGTACGGCTCGGTGGTCACCCGTACGCCCCAGGGCGCGTGTGCCTCGAAGTGCGCGGTCAGCCGCTCCGTGGCCTCCGTCGCGTCGTGGCCGGGCGGCAGCCGCAGGCTCACCAGGGCCGCGGCGGTGGCCTGCACCGACGGCGTGGCTTCGGCCACCGAGGGGACGTCCATGCCGACCACCGTCACCGCGGGGCTCGACCAGATGCGGTCCGCGACGCTTCCCGAGCCGATCAGCTCCACGCCGTCCAGCACCTTGGCGTCGCGGCGGAAGGTCTCCTCCTCATACGCCAGGCCGTCCCACCGGGTGCCGGGCGCCAGGCCGTCGACGGTGGTCGAGCCGTCGGGGCCGCGCAGGGAGTCGAGGATGCGGATGAGCGCGGCGAGGGCGTCGGGGGCGGCGCCGCCGAACTGGCCCGAGTGCAGGTTCCCCGCCAGCGCGTCGACCTGCACGCGGAGCATCGTCATGCCGCGCAGGGTGGCCGTGACGGTGGGCAGCCCGACGCGGAAGTTGCCGACGTCGCCGATGACGATCGTGTCGGCCGCCAGCAACTCCGGGTGCTGCTCGGCGTACTGCTGCAGACCGCCGGTGCCCTGCTCCTCCGAGCCCTCCACGATGACCTTGACCGAGACCGGCACGCCGCCGTTCTCGCGCAGTGCGCGCAGTGCGGTCAGGTGCATGAGGACGCCGCCCTTGCAGTCCGCGGCGCCGCGCCCGTACCACCGGCCGTCGCGCTCGGTCAGCTCGAAGGGCGGGCTGACCCACGCCGATTCGTCGAGCGGCGGCTGTACGTCGTAGTGGGCGTAGAGCAGCACGGTGGGGGCGCCGGCCGGGCCCGGGAGATACCCGTACACCGAACGGGTGCCGTCCGGGGTGTCGAGCAACCGGACGTCCGTGAAGCCTTCGGCGGTCAGCGCGTCCGCGACCCAACGCGCGGCGGCGTCGGACTCGCCCGGCGGGAAGCGCTCCGGATCGATGAGTGCGACCGAGCGGTAGGAGACCAGCTCGGCGAGCTCGGTACGGGCGCGCGGCAGCAGGCCGGCGACGGTGCCGGCGAGCCGATCGGTGTCCATGGGAACGCTCCTCGGGGCAACTGCGTTGTGTCCTGCGGTGTCGGGTCCCGGGATCGGGGCGAGCGGTGACGATCATCGCACAGCGGTGCGTCGTTCTAGGATGCGGCAGGTGGGCGCCCTCGGGTGGGGGCGGCCGGAAACAGGAGCAGAGAGCCAACGTGACCAGCGAGAACGAGGCGGGCAACGAAGCGGGCGAGGCGGCGGACGGCCGTTCGCCCGGCGACGCGCGGGACGCGGCGGGGGACGGGACGCCGGATCCGGCGCCGGAGGACGCCGCGGCCGGCGAAGCCGGTGCCGACGCCGGTGAAGAGACGGGTGCCGCGGCCGTGGAAGAGGGCGGCGGGCAGACCGGAGGCGAGGCCGGCGGGGACCCGGGCGTCTGGGACGTCGTCGTGATCGGCGCGGGGCCGGCCGGGGCCTCCGCGGCGTACGCCGCCGCCGGTCAGGGCCGGCGCGTCCTGCTCCTGGAACGCTCCGAACTGCCCCGGTACAAGACCTGTGGCGGCGGCATCATCGGGCTGTCCCGCGACGCGCTCCCGGACGGCGTCGAACTGCCCCTGCGCGATCGGGTCAACGCCGTGACGTTCACCCTGCGCGGACGGCTCGGCCGCACGCGCCGCTCCCGCCGCATCCTCTTCGGACTCGTCAACCGCGCCGAGCTGGACGCCCGGCTCGCCGAGGCCGCCCAGCGCGCCGGCGCGCGCCTGCGTACCGGCGTGACCGTCGCCCGCGTCGAACAGCACGGACCCGACGTGCCGGACCGGCGCACGGTCGCCGTGCATCTCGCGGGCGGTGAGAAGGTGCTGGCCCGCGCGGTGGTCGGCGCGGACGGCAGTGCGGGGCGGACCAGCAGCCACGTCGGGGTGGAGCTGGAGCAGGTCGACCTGGGGCTGGAGGCGGAGATCCCGGTGCCGCCGGAGGTCGCCGACGACTGGCGCGGCCGGGTGCTCCTCGACTGGGGCCCGTTGCCGGGGAGTTACGGGTGGGTCTTCCCCAAGGGCGACACGCTGACCGTCGGCGTGATCTCCGCACGCGGCGACGGCGCCGCGACGAAGCGGTATCTGGAGGAGTTCACGGCCCGGCTGGGGCTGGCGGGCTTCGAGCCGAGCCTGTCGTCGGGGCATCTCACGCGCTGCCGCGCGCACAATTCGCCGCTCTCCCGCGGCCGGGTCGTGGTCTGCGGCGACGCCGCCGGGCTGCTGGAGCCGTGGACCCGTGAGGGCATCTCGTACGCGCTGCGCTCCGGACGGCTCGCGGGGGAGTGGGCGGTGCGGATCGCCGAGGCGCAGGACGCGGTGGACGCCCGCCGCCAGGCGCTCAACTACGCCTTCGCCGTCAAGGCCGGCCTCGGCGTGGAGATGGCGGTCGGACGGCGCATGCTGGCGGCCTTCGAGCGGCACCCCGGGGTGTTCCACGCGGCGCTGACCGGATTCCGGCCGGCGTGGCACATGTTCACGAAGGTCACGCAGGGGACGACGACGCTCGGCGAGATCGTCCGCACCCACCCGGTGGCCCACCGGGCGCTGACGCTGCTGGACCGGAAGGGCGCGCTCAGCGGGTCTCGGTGAGGCGGAAGACCGGATGGTCGGGGGCGGCGGCGAGGAGTTCCTCGTCGGAGGAGGTGGCCGTCACGCCCTGGAAGTACTGGTTGACCTCCCAGCCCCAGCGCTGGAGATAACTGCGCAGCACGGGCACGGCGACGGCGGGCGGCAGCTCCTCGGCGGTGAAGGCGCGCACCTTGCGCCCCACGCGCAGCTCGCCGCCGCCGGCGGCGCGCATGTTTCGTACCCACTGGGAGTGGCCGCGGGCGGAGACGAGGTACTGGTCGCCGTCGTGCCGGTGGGGATTGACGGGCAGGCGCAGCATCCTGCCCGACTTGCGGCCGCGCACGGACAGCTCCGCGCTGCCCATGACGCTGACGCCGTGGCGCGCGAGCCAGCCCACCACCTTGTTGAACCGCGAGGCGAGGGGACCTGCCTTGAGGTAGTAGGGCTGTGTGGTCATCGGGACCTCCCGGTGTGAGCGCCGATCCGAACCGAGAGCAGTGCTCTCTCCAGGGCAAGTGTGCCTCAGGGGGTGGATCGATGCAAGAGCGCTGCTCTCGGTTCTGTGCATCGATCTCCTTTGTGTGCACTGCTCTCCCAATGGCAGACTGACGTTCATGACGAGGGTCACAGGAGCCAGGGAGCGCGCCCGCATCGAGATCGCGGAGAGCATCAGGGCCGAGGCCAGGCGCCAGCTCGCCGACGCGGGCGCCGCCCGCCTCTCGCTGCGCGCCGTCGCCCGCGAGCTGGGCATGGTCTCCTCCGCGCTCTACCGCTACTACCCCAGCCGTGACGACCTCCTCACCGCGCTGATCATCGACGCCTACGACGCCGTCGGCGCCGCCGCGGAGCGCGCCGTCGCCGCGGCGCCCGCCGCCGACCCGGTCGCCCGCTGGACCGCCGCCTGCCGGGCCGTACGCCGCTGGGCACTGGCCCACCCGCACGAGTACGCCCTCATCTACGGCTCCCCCGTCCCCGGCTACGCCGCCCCCGAGACCACGACCGACCCCGCCTCCCGCGTCGCCCGCGCCCTGATCGGCGTAGCGGAGGACGCCGCCGACGCCGGGCTGTTCGACCCCGCGACCGTTGAGTCCGCCGCCGTGCTCCGCGACGCCGAGCAGGTGATAGGCCGCCTGGGCATGCGGCTGCAACCCGCGGGGATGGCGCGCCTGATCGCCGCCTGGTCGCAGCTCTTCGGACTCGTCGGCTTCGAGGTGTTCGGCCAGTTCCACGACGTCGTCCACGCCCGCGAGGAGTTCTTCGACGGAGCCGCTGCGGACCTGGGCCGCGCCATCGGCCTGCGCACTCCCGCCGCGTAGCCGTCCCCCGCCCCGCCCCCGCCGCCCGCACGGTCCCGGACCGGCCCCGGGCCCGCGCCCTGCCGGCTCCCGTCCGCCGATCCCTCCACCACTGCCGGCCCCTCGCCCCGCTGAGCAGGTACTCCACCGGGAGTACGCCGGGTGTCCGCGTACGGCTGACGCCCGGGGGCGCCCCCGCCCGTTAGCGTTTCAGCCATGCGACGCGGAGGACGCCCGTGGTGGGGGCGGGACGAGGAGGCCGGCGGCCGGCGGTGGCCGCCGTTCGGCGGACCCCACGCCCTCCGCGGCGGCCCCGCCGGTCCGGACGACCTCGACGCCCCCGACGGCAGCCCGCTGCCGGGCATGCTCGGCCGGCTCTCCAGCCGCGACCGCCTGCCCTGGCGCTCCACGCTCTTCCTGACCTTCTTCATGGTCGCCGGCACCCGCGGCGCCGCCCAGGCCACCGACCGTGTCGATCCCTTCCCCGGCGCCCTCGGGTTCCTCTTCGCCGCCGCCGCCCTCCTTCTGCTGCGGCACCGCTACCCGCGCACCGCCGCCTTCGGCACCGTCGCCGTCTGTCTCGGCTACCTGGCCGCGGGCTTCCCCTACGGGCCGATCTTCCTCAGCGCCGCCGTCGCCTGCTTCGCGGCGATCTCGGCGGGGGAGCGGCACGCCGTCTGGGGGGCGCTCGCGCTGCTCTTCGCCGGCCACATCGCGTACACCTCGCTGCTCTACCGCTGGCTGCCGCCGGGCGACGACGGCGGCGGCCACTGGGGGCAGGTGCTGTTCGTCCTCGCCTGGGTGCTGGCGGTCGTCGCGGGCGGCGAGCTGATGCGTACGCGCCGCGAGCAGCGGGCCGCGCTACGGGCGGAGCGTGAGCAGGCCAGGCGCCGCCGCGCCGACGAGGAGCGGCTGCGCATCGCCCGCGAGCTGCACGACGTCCTGGCGCACAGCATCTCCGTGATCAACGTCCAGGCCGGTGTCGGCCTCGCGCTCCTCGACCAGCAGCCCGAGAAGGCCCGCGAGGCGCTCACCACCATCAAGTCCGCCAGCAAGGAGGCGCTCGGCGAGGTCCGCCAGGTGCTCGACGCGCTGCGCACCCCCGGGGGCGCGCCGCGCTCGCCCGCCCCCGGCCTGGACCGGCTCGGCGAGCTGAAGGAGCAGGCCGCCGCGGCCGGTCTGACCGTGGACGTCACCGTCGGGGGCGACCGCACCCCGCTGCCGCCGGGTACCGAACTGGCCGCGTTCCGCATCGTCCAGGAGGCGCTGACCAACGTCGTCCGCCACTCCGGCTCGCGCACCGCCCGGGTCCTGGTCCGCCACGGGCCCGGCGAGCTGGAGCTGTGCGTCGACGACGACGGCCCCGCCACCGCGAGCGGCCTCACCGGCGGCGGCAACGGCCTGGTCGGCATGCGCGAGCGCGCCTCCGCGCTCGGCGGGACCGTCGAGGCGGCCACCCGCCCCGACGGCGGCTTCCGGGTGCGGGCCCGCCTCCCGCTCCCGGCGGATACCGTGAACACCGGCCGCGGGACCCGCGACCGCGACACCCCGGAGGAGCGCTAGTGATCCGCGTGATGCTCGCCGACGACCAGGTGCTCGTACGGGCCGGCTTCAGCGCCCTGCTCAACGCCCAGGAGGACGTGGAGGTGTGCGGCGAGGCGGCCAACGGCGAACAGGCCGTGGCCCTCGTGCGCGAACAGCGCCCGGAGGTCGTCCTCATGGACATCCGGATGCCGGTCCTCGACGGCCTGGAGGCCACCCGCCGGATCACCGGCGACCCGGACCTGGCGGGCGTGAAGGTCGTCATGCTCACCACCTTCGAGCTGGACGAGTACGTCTTCGAGGCGATCCGCTCCGGCGCCTCCGGCTTCCTGGTCAAGGACACCGAGCCGGAGGAACTGGTGCGCGCGGTACGGGCCGTGGTCGACGGCGACGCGCTGCTCTCCCCGGGCGTCACCCGCCGGCTGATCTCCGAATTCGCCGCCCGTTCCAAGGAGCCCGCGGCGGCAGCGGCGCTGGACGGGCTGACCGAGCGGGAGCGGGAGGTCATGGCGCTGGTGGGCATGGGGCTGTCCAACGAGGAGATCGCCCGGAGGCTGGTGGTCAGCCCGCTGACCGCCAAGACGCACGTGAGCCGGACCATGGTCAAGCTGGGGGTACGCGACCGGGCGCAACTGGTGGTGCAGGCGTACGAATCGGGGCTGGTCCGCCCCGGCTGGCTCGGCTGAGCCCGCACCGGTCCCGCCCCACCCCCACCGCAGACGCCGCCCCTCTTTCCCGTCACGCCGGGGGCCCACCCCCGGCCCAGGCCGCGGGCCGGGCCGCCGCCGTGCCCAGCCCCGCCGGCGGCCCGCCCGGCAGCCCCGGCCCGCCCGCGTCCTCCGCCAGCTCCGCGGCCCCGTACCGCCGGACGTGCAGGTGCCAGTTGCGGATCCCCGCCATCCAGTTCCGCAGGTCCGCTACGTACTCCGCCACCGCCGTGCGCACCTCCTCCGGCGCCTCGAAGTCCGGGTACAGCACCGGCGGCCCGGCCGCCGCCACGTGCTCGAACTGCCGCAACCGCCCCGCCGCGAGGTCGTGCACGATCCGCACCGCCGCCGGGTAGCCGACGCCGAAGAAGTTCTCCACCACCAGCACCGCGTTGTGCACGTCGCCCTCGTACTCGATCTCCTTCTGGTAGGAGAACAGGTCGTTGAGCAGGCAGGCGTAGTCGGCGGCCGAGTCCTGCAGCGCGCGCAGCGGCCCGCTCGCGTGCACCTCGGGCGGCAGCGTCTCCGCGCGGCGCAGCCGGCACACCTCCATCGTCAGGGCGGCACCGAAGGTCTCCCGGCGCACCTCGACGTAGTCGACGGGGTCGGGGATGCGGTTCTGCACCCGGTTCGCCAGCTCCCACAGCCAGGAGTCGAGCATGGCGTCCACCGTGGCCCGGAAGGGCGCCCGACGCTCCGGCACCATGCGCGCGGCGGTCCGCCGCCACAGGTCGGCCAGCCCGCGCTCCAGCGCGTTGACGGGCGCGGGCGCCGGGGTTCGGTCGTCCAGCGGCATGCACAGCTTCAGCCGGTCGTTGGCGGCCCGCGCCCCGGCCAGGTCGCGGGCCCGGCCGAAGACGGCGGGGTAGTAGTCGTCCGCGTAGGTGCCCCAGGTCAGCCACTGGGTGACGACCACCAGATCCGCCTCGTCGGCGTCGGGGGCCAGCCCCGCGGCGCAGAGCGCGAAGTCGAAACCGCGCAGCCGCCGGGCGTCCCAGACGTGCGATCCCGGCACCCCCGGCTGGGGCTGGAGGAAACCCGTCCGGCGCGCCCATGCCCGCGTCCGGCTCCTGGCCGCGTCGAGGTGCGGGGACAGGCGCAGCCCGTACGGCATGGGCAGCTCCGGCACCAGGGACGGGCCGACCCGCCGGTGCGGCAGGTGCGCGTACGAGCGCAGCCGCATGGCCCCGGTCGCGTTGAGCGGCCCGCGCACGCCCGCCGCCGGCTCCGCGGGCGTGCCCGGCGCGGCGGCCCGGGCGCCTTCGTTCATGTACCGGCTGGAGCGCAGGTGCCACTCGTGGCCGCCGGACTGCCAGTCCTGCAACCCCTTGGCGTACGCCACCACACGCGCGCACTCCGCCGGCGTCACCTCCTCCTCGGCGAAGAGCGCGGGAAGTTCGGTGAGCGCGGTGTGCTCGAACTGCTGCATCCGCGAGGTCAGCAGGTCGTTGACGCGCTCGGCGGCCTCCTGGGTGCCGCAGCCGAGGAACGTCTCCAGCACCAGGACGCCGTTGCTCAGCTCTCCCTCGTCCTCGACCTCGCGCTGGTACGAGAAGAGGTCGTTGCGCAGGTGCACGGCGTCGGCGAAGGTGTCGCGCAGCACCCGCAGCGGCCGGGATGCGGCCACCCGGTCCGGCACCTCTGCCGCGGCGGCGTACTCCACCAGCCCCGCGGACCACGGCGCCCCACCGACCTTGCGCCGCATCTCGACGTACTCGACGGGGTTGGCCACCCGCCCTTCGTCGATGTTGGCCAGCTCCCACAGCGACTCGTCGAGCAGGTTGACCGTGCTCCGCGCGAACCGCCGCCGCCACCCCGCCGACATCGCGGGTACGGTCCGCGCCCACAGGTCCGCGAGCCCCGCCTCGACGGGGTTGCGCGGCTCCGGCATCTCCACGCCGGACGTCTCCACCGGCATGAACGCCGGCAGCCGGTCCAGATATGCCGTGGCGCCGGCCCGGTCGCGGTCGCGTTTGAAGACCTCCACGAAGTGGTCGTCGAAGAAGAACACCCACACGTACCAGTCCGTGACCAGCGACAGCACGTCCGCGGAGCACTCGGGGTGGGTGTATGCGCACAGCAGCGCGTAGTCGTGCGCGTCGAGGTCGGCGGTGTCCCAGATCCCCGAGCCCTCCAGCATCCCCATCCCGCGCGCCCACGCCCGCGCGTGCGTCCGCGCCTGCTCGACGTGCGGGTTGAGCCGTGCGGGCCACGGCAGGTAGAAGGTCGGCAGTTCGAACGGCTGCTTAGGCGGCATCCGCCCCTCCCCGGTCTCGTTCGCGTCCAGCGCCCGGGGCAGCACTACCCCCGGCGTCAGGGCGGCACCCCGGGATACACCCGCAGGGGTGATGCATCGGCCGCGCGTGCGGTCGGGTGCGAGCGGCGCACGCGGGCGTACGGGCCGCGCGTCGATCCCCGTGCCGTCGTGCGGGCCCGGACCGCTGCTCTTCGACCGCGAACCCGACCTGGTGTGGGGCCTGATCGCGTCGCTGTTCCCGGGGATGTTCCTGCCGCTGCCGACCAACCTGCCGCCAGCGCCGGTGTGGGCGAAGCCGCTGCGCATCCGGCCTGGCCAACGCCCCGTTCGGGGTCACGGTCCACGCCGTCATCGCGCTGATCCTGCTCCGGCCCTGGCCGGGCGGCTGGTCACCGGCGGCGCGGGACGAGCCCGACGCGGATCACGAACGTCATGGCCCCGGCCGGGCCCTCTCATGCGCCGGAGGGTAGACGTACGACCCCGTGTTCAATCCGTTGCACACCGGCCGTCACATGGCGCTCACGGGCTGGTACGGTGCCATGCCATGGCAACGGGGAGCGCCGAAGGCGCGGTCGTTTCTCAATGGCGGGAGATCCGCGCGGTGCACGCGCGGGCTGTGGGTGAGTTGGACCGTGAGCTGCATCGATACGGCATCGGGGCCAGCGACTTCGAGGTGCTGGACGTGCTGCTGGGCATGGCGGCCTCCGGGGACAGGGCGAGCCTGAGGGTCCAGGAGCTGGCGGACCGGGTGCACCTGAGCCAGAGCGCGCTGTCCCGGCTCGTGGGCAGGCTGGAGAAACACGGCCTGGTGACCCGCGGCATGTGCCCCGAGGACCGCAGGGGCGTGCAGGTGTGCGTCACCGACGCGGGCCGTACGCTGCACGCCGAGGCCCTGCCGGTGCAGCGGGCGGTGCTCGCCCGCACCGTCGGCGTCAGGTGACCGGCTGACCCGGTACGGCCCCTCAACTGCCGCGCGGGCTCCCGGTGCGCTGCACGGCCTGCATGGCGTACGCGATGAGCGCCGCCGCCCCGGCGAGCAGCGCGACCGTGCTCAGCGCGGTGCGCAGAGAGAACCAGTCGGCGAGGAAGCCGATCGCCGGCGGGCCGAGGAGCATGCCGCCGTAGCCGAGGGTGGACGCGGCGGCGACACCGTTCGGGCCCGCCAGTTCGCCGGCGCGGCCGATGGCGATGGGGAAGATGTTGGCCAGGCCGAGCCCGGTGAGGGCGAAGCCGGCCAGGGCCCCCCAGACGGACGGGGAGAAGGAGCCGAGCAGCATGCCGGCGCAGGCGGTCGCGCCGCCGGCCACCAAGGCGCGGTTCTGGCCGAGCCGTACCAGCAGCGCGGTGCCGGAGAGCCGGCCGGCGGTCATGGCGAGGGCGAAGACGGAGTAGCCGGCGGCGGCCAGAGCCGGGCCGGCGTCCAGCGACTCCTTGAGGTGCAGCGCGCTCCAGTCGGCCATGGCGCCTTCGCCGTACGCGGTGCACAGGGCGACGAGCCCGAGCACGGCGACGAGCAACCGGATGCGCCCGGCCGGCAGGTCCGCCGCGGCCGGGTCCGGACCGCGCGTCGCGCCGCGCCCGTCGGCGGAGTCCGGCGTGAGGGGTGGGGGCGGCGGCTTGGGGACCGGGAGGGCGAGGAGCGCGGGCCCGGCGAAGGCGGTGACGGCGAGCCCGAGAAGGGCGAGGAGCAGCAGGTGCCGGGTGGGGGAGAGGTGGCCGGCGAGGAGCGCGCCGAGTCCGGCGCCGAGCATCCCGCCGAGGCTGAACGCCGCGTGGAAGCTGGGCATCACCGGCCGCCGCAGGGCGGCCACCAGGTCGACCGCCGCGCTGTTCATGGCGACGTTGATGGAGCCGAACGCGGCGCCGAAGACCAGCAGGACCAGGCCGAGCGCGAGGGCGGAGCGGGTCAGCGGCGGCAGCGACACCCCGGCCGAGAGCAGCACGGCGGTGGCCACGGTGACGGCGTGGGCTCCGTAGCGGCGGATGAGCCCGCCGGTGAGCACCATGGTCGCCACCCCGCCCGCGGACACGCCCAGCAGGGCCAGGCCCAGGGCGCTGGGCGAGGCGCCGGTCTGGTCCTTGATGTCCGGGATACGGACGACCCAGCCGGCGAAGACGAAGCCGTCGAGGGCGAAGAAGACGGTCAGGACGGTACGGAGGCGGGCGAGCCGGCCTCCCGCGGGCCCGCCGGGCACGGGGGTGCCACGCAGGGACCGGGGGAGCGCCGCCCGTATTTTGTTTAGCGTCGGCACAAAGACAGAATAGGAGCGTGACGCCGACTCGTACAAGGCCCGCGCGACCCGAGAGAGGCCGGAGCGCGCTGGGGCCCGCGCTGGAGCTCGTCCACACCGGCCGGGCGCCCACCCGCGCCGTGCTCACCGCCGAGCTGGGCGTGACCCGCGCCACCGCGGGTGCTGTCGCGGCGGAGCTGGAGGCTCTGGGCCTCATCACCGTCGACTCCCGGCCCGCCGCCGCCGGGCACCAGGGCCGGCCCTCGCACGGGCTCTCGGTGAACCCCGAGGGCCCCGTGGTGCTCGCCGCGCAGGTGCACGCGGACGGCTTCCGCGCGGCTCTCGTCGGACTCGGCGGCCGCATCGTCGCCACCGCCCCCGGCTGCGGTACGGTCCCGGCCGACCCCGCGCACGTACTCGCGGCCGTCGTCGAGGAGGGCGCGAAGCTGCTGCGTGCCACCGGGCGGCCGTGCGTGGGCGCGGGCCTGGCCGTGCCGTCCGCGGTCGCCGAGCCGGACGGCGAAGCGCTCAACCCGCTGCACCTCGCCTGGCCCGCGGGCGCGCCCGTACGCCGCATCTTCCACGAGTGCCTGACCGGCTCCGGCATCGAATTCGCCGCCGCCCCCCGGGCGTTCACCGGCAACGACGTCAACCTCGCCGCCCTGGCCGAGCACCGCCACGGTGCCGGCCGCGGCTCCGCGCACCTGCTGTGCGTGGCCACCGGCCACCGCGGCGTCGGCGGGGCACTCGTCCTCGACGGGCGGCTGCACACCGGCAGCGCGGGACTCGCCCTGGAGGTCGGCCACCTGACCGTCAACCCCGACGAGGGCCTGCCCTGCCACTGCGGCAGCCGGGGCTGTCTCGACGTCGAGACCGACCCGCTGGCGCTGCTGACGGCCGCCGGCCGGGCCCCGGGCCCCGAGGTCTCGCTGCTGCAGCAGGCGCGCGAGCTGGTACGCGACGAGTACGCGGACCCAGCGGTCGCCGCGGCCGTCGCCCTGGTCGTGGACCGCCTCGGCCTCGGGCTCGCGGGCCTGGTCAACATCCTCAACCCCGACCGCATCATCCTCGGCGGACTGCACCAGGTCCTGCTGGGTGCGGCCCCCGAGCGGCTGCGCGCCGTGGTGGCGGACCGCAGCCTGTGGGGCCGCAGCGGGGGCGTACCGGTCCTGGAGTGCACGCTCGACCACAACAGCCTGGTCGGCGCGGCCGAACTCGCCTGGCAGCCGGTGCTCGACGACCCCCTCGGCGTGCTGGCGGGCTGAGCGCGGGCGGACCGCCGTTGCCGTGGACCGATGATGTCCGGGCCCGGCGCGGCGGCCCCACCGTCGGACTCGGCTCGGCGGCCGTACCACTGCGAGAGAAGGCCCCCCTGGCGAAGCTGCTGTACTCGGCCACCATGTCGCTCGACGCTCCAGCCGGATCCGGGCGCCGCCGGGGCGGTCGGAGAGCCGGACGCCGCCCCCGCCCCCGGTCGCGAGCGTCCGGGGGCCGGACCGCCGTCCGGTCCCCGGCGCCCGCGCCGGTGGGGGGGTGCCGCCCGCCCGGCCGGCCGGGTGCCGGGTCCGGCGCGGCCGGGCGGTGCGGCTACGGAACCGCCGCCAGGCTGCGGGGAAGCGAGCGGACCCGATGCCGCACAGTCAACTCGCCACCCCTGTCCACCGGGAGGGCGCACACGCCACGACTGCGGGCGCGCACTTCACACCCCGTGTGAAAGGCCCTCGGTTACGCTGGCGAACACCCTGCTCGCGGGAGGGCACATGGAGCCCAACACCCTGCTCGACGCGGCGCTCGACGAAGCCGGGATCTCCCACGCCGGGCTCGCCGCGCACGTCAACCGGGCCGGCGCGGCCCGCGGTCTGCGGCTGCGCTACGAGCACACCGCCGTCGCCCGCTGGCTCAAGGGCCAGCGACCACGCGGCCAGGTGCCCGACCTCATCTGCGAGGTGCTCGCCGAGCGGCTCGACCGCCCGGTCACCCTGGACGACATCGGCTTCGGCGCCGCCGGCGGCCCCTCGGCCGCCGCACCGCTCGCCCGCTTCGTCGAGCGGGCCACCGCGCTGTGGCGCTCCGACGAACAGCAGCACCCGCACGTCGTCGGCGCCCGCGCGCTCACCGGCACCCCGGCCGTCATCCCGGTCTGGGAGTGGGAGAACCCGCCGGAGGACGGGGACGTCTCCCGTACGGGCCCGGTGCACGTCAGCGAGGCCGACGTCACCACCCTCCAGGCCGCGCGCGTCCACTACGAGCAGATGTACCGCAAGGCCGGCGGCATGGCGACCCGCGCCCGCGTCGTGCGCTTCCTCAACTCCGAGGCGGCGCCGCTGCTGCGCGGCTCGTACGGCGACGGCCTCGGCCGCCGGCTGCACCGGGCCACCGGCGGCCTCGTCGCCGTCGCCGGCATCTGCGCGTACGACTCGGATGCCCTCGGTCTCTCCCAGCGCTACTTCCATCAGGCGCTGCGGCTGGCGAAGGCCAGCGGGGACCGGGGCTTCGGCGCGTACGTCATCGCCATGCTCGTCAACCAGTCGCTGTTCCTCAGGGAGTACCGCCAGGCGGTGGCGTTCGCGGAGGCCGCGCTGCGGGCCGCGGACGAGGACGTCAGCCCCGCGCTGGCGGCCGACCTCTACGCGATGCAGGCCAAGGCGTACGCCTTCCTCGGCGACCGCTCGGGCGCCCTGGCCTGCATCCGCCGCGCCGAATCCGCTGCCGGGCGGATCAGCACACGCCAGGAGCCGGCCGAGACGGACTACGTCCAGCCGGGGCTGGTCAACGTGCAGGTCGCCGAGGCACTGTTACGCATCGGGGACCTGCGTGCCGCCCGCGAACAGGCGGCGACCGCCGTGCACCGGCCCGCACACGACCGGGGGCGGGTGCACCGGCTGGCGATACTGAGCCACGTCGAGCTGCGCCAGGGGGACGCCGAGGAGGCGGCGCAGTCGGCGCTGGAAATGGCACGAGCGGCCAGAGGGATGGAATCGCAGCGGCTGCGGGACAGGTTGCGCGCGGTCCGTCGCCATCTGACCGAGACCGGCGGAGGGGGGACCGCCGAGGCGGCAGAGCTGATCGACGCAGCGTTGCGCGTTCCGCTCTGAGGCGGGGGCCGTCACCGCCACTGGACGGCGACAAGGGGGATGGTACGTGCGATGGAGGAATCTCAGGGAGCACACCGTGTACGAAAACCGCTGGTTCCGCGTCAACCTGGCCGACGTGGAACTCCCGGACGGGCGCCACCTTGACCACTATCTGATCCGCCTGCGACCCGTCGCCGTGGCGACCGCGGTCAACGAGGCGAACGAGGTGCTGCTGCTGTGGCGGCACCGTTTCATCACCGACGTCTACGGATGGGAGCTGGCCGCCGGGGTGGTGGAGGACGGGGAGGATCCCGCGGCCGCCGCCGCCCGCGAGATGGAGGAGGAGACCGGCTGGCGGCCCGGCCCGCTCACGCACCTGATGACCGTCGAGCCGTCCAACGGCCTGACGGACGCCCGGCACCTCATGTACTACGCCACGGAGGCGGTGCAGATCGGCGATCCCGAGGACGACTTCGAGTCCGACAGACGCGAGTGGGTGCCCCTGAAGGGGGTGCCCGACATGGTCGGCCGCGGGGAGGTGCCCGCGGCGAACATGGCCGCCGCGCTGCTGATGCTCCATCACCTCCGCCTCGGCGCCTGACCCGCTCACGCCCGTCCGCCGGTCCCGCCACGGCGGGACCGGCGGACGGTGCTCGATGGCCCGGTACGCCGCTCAGCGGCCCAGGGCCTGCCATAACGCCAGTGCCATCGCCGCCGCGCCGGTCAGCGCGGCGATCGACGGCAGTGGCCAGCGCGAGTGCTCCAGCGAGGTGACGCGTGCCGTCAGCTCGTCGATCTCCCGCTCCATCTGCTGACTGCGCTGCGACAGCAGCGCGAGCCGCCCGTCGATGCGGGCCAGGCCCACATCGAGGGAACGCCGGATCTCGGCGAGCTCGGACACGACCGCACTCGTGTCGGGTTCGGTGGCCACGGTCTGCTCTCCTTTGTCCCGTCCGTGCCCCCGCGTCCATCACCCATACAAACGCCACCAGGGGGGCGCGCGGCAGCGTGTGGAGGGTGCATGTGCACGTGCATCGGACGCGCCCCGTGTGAATTCGTCACGCACGGTGATGGCGAGGGCCGCACGAACCGGCCGTCACCCCCCGGAACCCGGCGGGAAGCAGCCGGAGACCGCCCGCGTACTCCGCCGGGAGCAGGCCAGGTGCCGCTGGCCGTACGACGACCAGGACCCCCTCGCGGCGGGAGTCTCGATGGCATCGGCACCACGGCAACCATCGAGGAGTTGAGACCGATGAACACGCTGGCGCACTGGGACGACGGCGGACCCGGACCCTGGATACTGCTCTTTCCGCTCATGTGGGCGCTGGTCATCGGCGGCCTGGTCTTCTTCGTCCGCCGCGTCGTCCGGGGTGGCCGGGGCGGCCCCTGGCAGCGGTTCCGGGGCGGCCCCGGCCACGGCGAGCAGTCGCCGATCGCGGTCCTCGGCCGGCGCTTCGCGGCCGGTGAGATCGACGAGGACGAGTACTGGCGCCGGCTGTCCGTGCTGAACGAGGAGTTCGGCCGCCACGCCGAGGGCAAGGGCGGTGCGGCATGACGCCCCCGGCCACCGCTCCCGTGCTCACCGGCTCGGCGGCCCGCGTCGTCGACGCGGTCAAGGTCTACGGCAGCGGTGACACCGAGGTCCGGGCGCTCGACGGCGTCGGCGTCACCTTCCCGGCCGGGCGGTTCACGGCCATCATGGGCCCCTCCGGGTCCGGGAAGTCGACGCTGATGCACTGCGCCGCCGGTCTCGACACGCTCACCGCGGGCGCCGCCTTCATCGGCGACACCGAGCTGGGCGCGCTCGACGACAAGCGGCTGACGATGCTGCGCCGCGACCGGATCGGCTTCGTCTTCCAGGCGTTCAACCTGCTGCCGACGCTGACCGTCGCGGAGAACATCACGCTGCCGATGGACCTCGCGGGACGCCGCGGCGACCCCGCCTGGGTCGGCTCGCTGATCGATGTGGTCGGCCTGCGCGACCGGCTGCACCACCGGCCCGCCGAGCTCTCCGGCGGCCAGCAGCAGCGCGTCGCCGTGGCCCGCGCCTTCGCCGGCCGGCCCGACGTGGTCTTCGCCGACGAGCCGACCGGGAACCTCGATTCGCGCTCCGGCGCCGAGGTCCTGGGCCTGCTCGCCGACACCGTGCGCGAACTGGGCCGCACCGTCGTCATGGTCACCCACGACCCGGTCGCCGCGGCCTACGCCGACGAGGTGGTCTTCCTCGCCGACGGCCGCCTCGTCGACCGCATGGCTTCGCCCACCGCGGACCGCGTGCTGGACCGCATGCAGCGCTTCGTGGGCGAGACCGCCCGTACGGACCGTTCGCCGGACACCACCGCGGAGAGGAGGAGCCCGTCATGAGCGGCACCCGCGCGTCGCTGCGGCTGAGCATGGCCGGACTGCGCATGCACAAGCGGCGGTTCGCCGGCACCTTCTTCGCCGTGCTCCTCGGCGTGGCGTTCCTCGGGGGCACCCTCGTCATGGGGGACACCCTCAGGTCCAGCTTCGACGCCATGTTCGGCCGCGCCACCGGCGGTACGGACGCGGTGGTGCGCGGCGACGACATGATCACCACCCCCGGCGAGTCCTTCGGCACCCGCCGGACCGTCCCGGCCCGGCTCGCGGACGAGATCGCACAGATGCCGGGCGTCGCCGCGGCCGAGCCCCGGATCGAGGGCCCCGGGCAACTCCTCGACAAGGACGGCGAGCCGGTGGGCGGCGGGGGCCCTCCGACCCTGGCCGGAAACTGGATCGCCGACGAGGACCTGAACTCGTATCAGATCGCCGAGGGCCGCGCCCCCGAGCGCTCCGGCGAGGCGGTCGTCAACCGGGGCGCGGCGAAGGACGCCGGCCTCGGGATCGGCGACACCACGACCGTGCGCACCCCCGACCCGCTGAAGGTGACGATCGTCGGCATCTCCACCTTCGGTGGTGAGGACGCCATGGGCCGGACCACCTTCACGGCGCTGACCCGGGCCGACGCGGAGAAGTATCTGACGGCCCAGCCCGGCCGGGCCACCGGCATCCAGGTGCGCGCGGGCCCGGGGGTGAGCCAGTCCGAGCTGGTCGCGTCCCTGTCGCCCGTCCTGCCCGACGGCATCGAGGCCGTCACCGGACAGGAGGTCACCGAGGAGAACCAGGACCAGATCGCCGGTCAGTTCCTCAGCGGCTTCACCGCCGGCCTGCTCGGCTTCGCGGGCGTGGCCATGCTGGTCGCGACGTTCAGCATCTACAACACCTTTGCGATCGTCGTCGCCCAGCGCACCCGGGACAACGCCCTGCTGCGGGCGCTCGGCGCCACCCGGCGCCAGGTCGTCGGCCAGACCATGGCCGAGGCACTGGCCGTCGCCGTGCTCGCCTCGCTCGTCGGCCTCGCCGGGGGCGTGGGGATCGCGGCCGGGCTGCAGGCGCTGTTCCCGGCGGTCGGCTTCCCGTTCCCCGACGGCGATCTGGTGATCAGCGGGCTGTCACTCGCGCTGCCGTTCGTCACCGGCGTCGTGGTGTGTCTGGCCTCCGCGCTGGCGCCCGCCGTCCGCGCCGGCCGCACCTCCCCGCTGGCGGCGCTGCGCGAGACGGCGGTGGACGACTCCGGCTCCTCGCGGGTGCGCGCCGTCGTCGGCGGCGCGCTCACCGCCGCGGGCGCCGCGCTGACGGTGTACGGAGCCTCCGCCGGTCCGTCGGTGGTGCTGACCGTCGCCGGCGCGCTGGTCACCCTCGCCGCGTTCGTGGTGCTGGGCCCGGTGGCGTCCTCGTACGCCGTACGGATCCTCGGCGCCCCGCTGCGCCGCATGAACGGCCGCCTGGCCCGCCGCAACGCGCTGCGCAGTCCGAAGCGCACGGCGGCCACCGCGACCGCACTGATGATCGGCGTCGCCGTGGTGTCCCTCTTCACCGTCTTCGGCGCCTCGCTGAAGTCCACGATGGACCAGACCGTCTCGCGCGCCTTCGCCGGCGACGTGGCGGTGCGGGTGCCGGCGTTCGGGCCGGAGAGCGGCGCGCTGAGCCCGAAGGTCGCCCCGGCGGTCGCGAAGCTGCCGGAGGTGGAGCACGCGCTCGGCCTGGGCACCGGCGTGGCCCGGGTGGCCGACGGGGGCGGCGCCCGGGCCGGGGGCCGCGGGGGAGGCCGTGCCCTGACCCTCACCGATCCCGCACGGATGGGCGACGTGCTGGACCTCGGTGCCGTCCGGGGCAGCCTGACGGACCTGGGCACGGACGGAGTCGCGGTCTCCGCGAGCGAGGCGGACGACCACGGCTGGAAGGTCGGCAGCACCGCGGACTTCACCTTCACCGACGGCGAGCGGCAGTCCTTCACCGTACGGGCCGTGTACGACCGGGCGGACCTGGCCGGCGACTACGTCCTCACCCGTGAGGCGTGGGAGCCGCACCGGATGCAGGACTCCGACTCCCTGGTGGCCGTCGCCTTCAAGGACGGCGTGGCCGAGGAGGACGGCAAGGCCGCGGTGGAGGCCGTCGCCGAGCGGTACGGCAACCCGGAGGTGCAGACGCGGGACGAGTTCGCCGAGTCCTCGGCGGCCGGCGTCGACATGATGCTGACGCTGGTGTACGCGCTGCTGGCACTCGCCGTGCTCATCGCCCTGCTGGGCATCGCCAACACCCTGACCCTCGCCGTGCACGAGCGGACCCGCGAACTGGGCCTGCTGCGCGCGGTCGGCCAGACCCGGGCGCAGCTTCGCGCGATGGTCCGCTGGGAGTCGGTGCTCGTGGCCGCCTTCGGCACGGCGGGCGGGCTGACGCTCGGCGCGTTCCTCGGCTGGGCCATGACGAAGGCCACGGACTCCTCCGGAGACGGGGTGTTCACGGTGCCGCCGGTGCAGTTGGCGATCGTGGCCCTGGTCGGCCTCACGGCAGGAGCCCTGGCGGCCTGGCGCCCGTCCCGGCGTGCGGCACGGCTGGACGTTCTGGGCGCGATCGCCACGGAGTGACCCGCGGCCGGCGTGATCCGGTGACCGGTGGCCCCGTCCGGCTCCCTGGGGAGCGGGGCGGGGCACGGCGCTGCGCGGGCGGCGGCCCGCACGGACCCGGTCCGGCGAGGACGGCGCAGGGTCGTGTCCCGCGGCACGAGGGCCCCGGGAACGGAGGCACCGGCACCGGGACGCGTCAGGGCGCGGCAGGTGCCGGTCAGACGCAGCATCGGCCCGCCGGGCCGGCCCCGGCTCCGCGGAGCGCGTGCCTCAGCCGAAGTTCGTCGTGCCGCGCGCGGCGCGTACCGCTTCGAGGAAGCGGCCCGCCGCCTTCGCGCCGGACTCCTCGTCCCTGCCCCGTTCGCCCGTCAGCGTCAGGACGTACTGCCTGCCGTTGACCGACGCCAGTGCCCGGTCGCCGCGGCCGAACCACGGCCGCGCCGCACGCACGTCCTTCACCGGGGCGCTGTCGATCTGGGTGCCGTAGCTGGTGAGCAACTCCAGCCGGCCGTCCTTGATATGCACCTGTCCCGCCCGGGTCAGCGAGCGCAACCAGCGCCCTATCCGCACCCCGCGAGCCGTGTACTCCGTCTCCGCCACGCCGACCCTCCTCGGCTCCCCCACAGCGCTCCCCCTGGAGCGATGAGCGCGCATGGGCGGCACCGCCTGCACGCGCGGGCGGCACCAGCACTCCTGCCAGTGTGCCCACGACCGGCCGAGGTGGCCAGAGGCCATGCATATGATCGGGGCGTGAGCGCCAGCGCACCACCCCCGGCCGCCGCGCCCGGCGGCGCCCGCCCGACCCTCGACGTCGACCGCAGCGACCCCGGCGCGCGCGCCTGGCTCAAGGAGGCCGTCCGCAAGGTGCAGGCCGACGCCAACCGCACCGCGGACACCCACCTGCTCCGGTTCCCGCTGCCCGAGAGCTGGGGCATCGACCTGTATCTCAAGGACGAGTCCACCCATCCGACCGGCAGTCTCAAGCACCGCCTCGCGCGCTCGCTCTTCCTCTACGGGCTGTGCAACGGCTGGATCCGCCGCGGCAAGCCCGTCATCGAGGCGTCCTCCGGCTCCACCGCCGTCTCCGAGGCGTACTTCGCCGACCTGATCGGCGTGCCCTTCATCGCCGTGATGCCGCGCACCACCAGCAGGGAGAAGACCCGCCTCATCGAGTTGCACGGCGGCACCTGCCACTTGGTGGACGACCCGCGGACGGTGTACGAGGAGTCCGCCCGGCTGGCCGAGGAGACCGGCGGCCACTACATGGACCAGTTCACCTACGCCGAGCGGGCGACGGACTGGCGTGGCAACAACAACATCGCCGAGTCGATCTACACCCAGCTCCGCCTGGAGCGCTACCCCGAGCCAGCCTGGATCGTCGCCACCGCGGGCACCGGCGGCACGTCGGCCACCATCGCCCGCTACGTGCGCTACCTCCAGTACGACACCCGCGTCTGCGTCGCCGATCCGGAGAACTCCTGTTTCTTCGACGGCTGGGAGAGCGGCGACCCGGGCGCCACCGCCGAGCACGGCTCACGCATCGAGGGCATCGGCCGCCCCCGCATGGAGCCCAGCTTCCTGCCCGCGGCCATCGACCGGATGATGAAGGTCCCCGACGCGGCCACCGTCGCGGCGGTACGCGCCCTGGAGCGGGCCGTCGGCCGCCGCGCGGGCGGCTCGACCGGCACCGGGCTGTGGAGCGCGCTGAAGATCGTCGGGGAGATGGTGGCGGAGGGCCGCCACGGCAGCGTCGTCACGCTGATCTGCGATCCGGGCGACCGCTACCTCGACAAGTACTACTCCGACGACTGGCTCGCCGGGCAGGGCCTGGACATCGGCCCGTACGCCGCGCACCTCGACGCCTTCCTCGCCACCGGCCGCTGGGCCTGCTGACGGCCCCGCCGCTCAGCCCTCCGCCGGCTCCTGCGGCTCGCCCGCGACCACGACCTCCGGCAGGTGCTCCGCCATCTCCGCGCGCGCCTGCGGGCGCACCCCCGGATCGGTGACCAGCGCGTCCACCGCGTCCAGCGAGGCGAAGGAACTCAGGCCCACCGTGCCCCACTTGGTGTGGTCCGCGACCACCACGACCCGCCGCGCGGCCCGCACCAGATGCCGGTTCGTCTCCGCCTCGGCCAGGTTCGGCGTCGAGAGCCCCGCCTGCACCGATATACCGTGCACCCCGATGAACAGCACGTCGAAGTGGAGCGTGCGGATCGCCTGGTCGGTCACCGGGCCGACCAGCGAGTCCGACGGCGTACGCACCCCGCCGGTCAGCACCACCGTCGCGCCGCGCGCCCCCGGCTGCTGCGCCGCGTAGAACACGTCGGCGACGCGCACCGAGTTGGTCACGACGGTCAGGTCCGGAACCTCCACCAGATGCCGGGCCAGTGCGAACGTCGTCGTCCCGCCGGAGAGCGCGATGGCCGCGCCCGGCGCCACCATCTGCGCCGCCGCGCGGGCGATCTCCTCCTTCGCGCCCGTCTCCCGGGACGACTTGGCCTCGAAGCCCGGCTCGTGCGTGCTCGCCTCGGCCAGCGGGACCGCACCGCCGTGCACCTTCTCCACGACCCCCTGGCGCGCGAGCGCGTCGAGGTCGCGCCTGATGGTCATGTCCGAGACGTTCAGCCGGCGCGTCAGCTCGTTCACCCGCACCCCGCCGCGGCGCCGGACCTCGTCCAGGATGAGGGCCCGGCGCTGCTCCGCGAGCAGGTTCTGGTTGTCGCTCACGCCGTCCGCCCTTCGTCCCGGGGTCGCCTGTCCCGGTCATCCTCCCATGCGTATACGACACGCGGCTGGGGGTGTTCGCCCACCGGGGCGCCGTCCGCGTCACGATTCTGCTTCGCCTCCCGCGCGGGAGGCTGCGCCGGACGGCCGATCCCTGGATGCTGGTCACCGGTACTCGACGCGGGACGGCACGGGGGGCGAGGGGCATGCAGCCGGAGGCGCTGAGCGCCAAGGGGCGCACACCGCAGGGCGGGACGGGCGGACCGGCCGGCGACGACCGTACGGCGCCGCAGCCGGCGCTGGAGTTACTGGTCCACGGCGTGGGCGGGGCGACTCCGCAGGAGATGCTGGGGGACCCGCGCACGGAGCTGGTCACCGGTGACGGTACGGCCGGCATCCACCGCCGTACGGACGACGTGCGGGCGGAGGAAGCGGCGGGGAAGGAGCGCGGGCAGAGCGGCGGATCCGGGGCGGAGCCGGTGCAGGAGGCGTACTGCTGGTCCAACCTCACCTCCGGCAACGGTGCTCGCGCGCTGTGGCTGGTCCTGCTCCCCTTCATGATCGCCAACCTCGTGCACTGGATGCGTCCCGCGGCCCCGTCCGGGCACCGCGCGCACCGCGCCTACGACGTGCTCGTGCGCATCTTCGCCCTCACCCTCACCGTGCAGCTCGTGCTGGCGGCCGGCGAGGTGACGCTCGATCTGCTGGCCTGGCAGTGCGCGGGCAGCGCGCACTGCGTCGCCGACAAGTCGTGGCTCGGCTTCATGTCCGCCGGCTCCGGCGGCTGGTTCGGGGCGCCCGGCCGGCGGCTCGCGCTGGGCGCGCTGGTGCCCGTGCTGCTGACGGCGTTGCTGTGGTGGCTGTCGCGGCGCACCTGGAGCATCTACGAGTCGGCCAAGCCCTCGCCGCGTACCGGCGGCGCCCCCGGTGCCGTCTCCGGCGAGCAGTCCGCGCTGGCGCTGCCCGGCTTCTGGTACGGGCGCCGGCTGGTGGCCCGGCTGCGCGCGGCGCACACCGCCACGGGCCTGCTCGCCGTCGCCTCCGCGCTCGTCGCCGTCACCGCCGCGGCCGACGAGGACGCCGGCGGCGGGCTGCGGGCCGCCGGCTGGGTGCTCGTCGCCCTGATCACGGCCGGCTGGATCGCCGTCGTCGCCCTGGTGTGCCGCTCGGGCCGGACCGAGGCGGAGCCGGACATGGGAGAGGACCGCCGCGCCGTACGGGCCCTGCCCCTCGGCTCGCTCGCCCTGCTGGCGGCGGTGCTCGTGCACACCGCCTGGTCCCGCCCCGACTGGACCTCCTCCGGCCGGCTGCCCGGCACGTCGGTCTTCGGCGGCCTGGCCGTGGCGCAGGGCGCGCTCGCCGCCGGGCTCGCGGTCACCGGATGGCTCCTCCAGCGGCGCGCCGCCGGGGAGCCGCCCGCGCTGCGCGGCCTCGCGGGCGCGTGCGTCGCGCTGCTGGCCAGCGCCGTGGCCGGGGTCTTCTCCGGGGGCGTCGCCCAGCGCGTCGCCGACTGGCTGGACCGCGGCGCCACCCCCGGCGAGAACGGCCCGCTCGCGGGCCCGCCCGTGGTGCTGTCCTGGCAGGCCACGGCGATACCGCTGATCGTCCTGCTCGTGCTGCTGCTGGCGCTGGCAGGCGCCTGGCGGACGTGGGTGCAGCGCCGCCGGATCACCACCGAGGTCGCCGGGCTCTACCCCACCGAGCACCGGTACACCGAGGACAACGACCCGCGCACCGGCCGCATCGCCGGCGCCATCGCCCGCGCCCGGCTCACCGACGACGCGCCCCCCGCGATCGGCGCCGCCGCGCTGGCCACCCTGGTCCTCGGCGCGGGCGCCGTACTCGGCGCCTGGCTCACCGGCGAGGTCCCCGGCGAGGCCGCCGCCGGCGCCCCCGACCCGCTGCCCGGACTGGCCCGGACCGGGCAGGCACTCGGTTCCTGGATGATGGGCGCCGGGGTCGTCCTGCTGCTGGCCATGGGCCGGCAGGCGTACCGGGACCCCAAGTCGCGCCGTACGATCGGGATCCTCTGGGACGTCGGCACCTTCTGGCCGCGCGCCGCCCACCCCTTCGCGCCCCCCTGCTACGCCGAGCGCGCCGTGCCCGACCTCGCCTGGCGGACCAGCACCTGGACCACCCGCACCGGCGGCTGCCTGGTCATCTCCGGGCACTCCCAGGGCAGCGTGCTCGCCGCCGCCGCGGTCTGGCAGCTCGACCCGGACATCCGCGGCCGGGTCGCGCTGCTGACGTACGGATCCCCGCTGCGCCGGCTCTACGGGCGCTGGTTCCCGGCGTACTTCGGCGACCGGGCGCTGGCCGGACTCGACGACCAGACGCACGCCTGGCGCAACCTGTGGCGGCTGACCGACCCGATCGGCGGCCCGGTGCGGCCCACGCCCCCCGACGGGCGGCCCAGCGACGTCGACCGCAAGCCGCTCAAGGACCCGCTGGCCTTCGAGCGCACGCCGGAACACCCGCTGCCCGCCGCGATCAACGCGCACTCCGACTACCAGGCCGACCCGGCCTTCGCCGTCGAACGCGCCGAACTGCTCGCCCGCGTCGCCGTCGTCCCGGCCCTACCCGCGGAGAAGTGGCCGCGGCAGGTGCCGCGGCCCGCGGGGGAGCCGGACGCGCGGACCGGTACGGGCGCGGCGGGTCAGGGCAGCGCCGGGATGTCGTCCGCGTAGAGGAGCGTCAGCTCGTCGGTCGTGGGGTCCGGAAGCTGGGCCACCCGGCCGGCGTGCCGCTCCACCATCGCCTCGAACGTCTGCCGCGCGGTACGGCCGTTGCCGAAGCCGGCGCCCTTGGGGATCACCGTGAAGTACTTCAGCAGCGCCTCGTCCGTGCCGTCGCCGAGGCGGTACTCGTGCTCCTCGGCCTGCTGCGTGACTATGCGCAGCAGTTCCTCCGCGGTGTAGTCGCCGAAGGTGATGGTGCGTGAGAAGCGCGAGGCGACCCCGGGGTTGACGGCGAGGAACCGCTCCATCTCCGTGGTGTAGCCGGCGGCGATGACCACGACCGACTCGCGGTGGTCCTCCATCAGCTTCACCAGCGTGTCGATGGCCTCGCGGCCGAAGTCGCGGCCGGAGTCCTCGGGCGCCAGCGCGTACGCCTCGTCGATGAACAGCACACCGCCGTGGGCCCGTTCGAACGCCTGCTGGGTGCGGATCGCCGTCGAGCCGATGTGCTCCCCGACCAGGTCCACCCTGGAGACCTCGACCAGATGCCCGCGCTCCAGCACGCCGAGCGAGGAGAGGATCTCGCCGTACATCCGCGCCACCGTCGTCTTGCCGGTGCCGGGAGAGCCGGTGAAGACCAGGTGGCGGCGGACCGACGCGGCCTTCAGGCCCGCCTGCCGGCGCCGCCGGCCGACCTCGATCATGTCGGTCAGGGCCCGTACCTCGCGCTTGACGTTCTCCAGCCCGACCAGCGCATCCAGCTCGGCCAGCACCTCCCGGGCGGGCCGGGCCACCGGCTGGACCTCGGCGGCCGGCCGCGCGGCACCCGCCGCACCCGCCGGCTGCGGCGCGAACGCGCCGAGCAGGCCGTCCGGTTCCGGCTCGGTGCGGGCGGCGGGCACGGTGGGGCGGGCGCTCGCCGTCTCCGCGCTCTCGTCGCTCGTGCAGTCCTCCACGACGGGGCCGCCGCCGGAGCCCTCCGGGGCGGAGGGGCCCGCGTCCGCGAACTCGTAACCGCCGCGCGCGCAGCGCTCCGTACGGCACCGGGTCAGGGCCGTACGGCAGCCGTCGATGACATGGAAGCCGTAACCGAGGCTGCCGGTGACCCGGCAGCCGGTGAAGGAACCGCGCCCCGCGGCCGAGACGTACACCCCGGCCTCGGTGGGCGAGGTGATCGTGCAGCCCTCGACGGCGGGGTCGGCGCCCTTGGTGACGATGATCCCCGAGGCGACGGAGTCGACCGTGGTGTCCCGCACCGTGCCGCCGCTGCCGTGGTCGCGGAACCACGCGCCCGTCGCCGCGTCCCGGATCCGGCACTGCTCCAGAGCCACCGTGGCGCCGTCGCTCACCGACACCGCCGTGCCGCGCACCTGCGCGAGGTCGGTGTCGCTCGCCTCCACCGCCGAGCCGCGGTCGAGCACGACCAGCGCGTCCGGCACGTCGTGGACCCGGCAGGACGTGAACGCCGCGGCGGCGCCGTCGCTCACCCAGACCGCGGGATAGTCGCCGGTGCTGTCGTGGACCTCGCACTGCGCCGCCTCGGCGCGCGTGCCCGCGTCCCACACCGACAGACCGTTGCGGCCGAACCGGCGCACCGTCACCCGGGTCAGCCGCGCCTGCGCGCGCGAGCGCAGGTCGACGGCGTTCTCCGGGACGTCGTGGACCTCGCAGTCGGTGAGCTTGACGACGGCCTCGGTGTCGAGCGAGACGCCGTCGCCGGACGTGCGGTGCACCGTACAGTCCGTCAGCTCACCGGAGGCCCGGGACGTCAACTGCACGCCCGCGCCTTTGATCTCGTAGACCTCGCAGCCCACCGCCTCGACCGTGCTGCCCTCGCCCGTGAGGAGCAGCCCGGCGCCGCCCGCGTGGTGGATGCGGCACTGCGACAGATGCGCGCTGGAACCGCCGCGCACCGCGACCCCGCTGCGCCCCGCGGCCAGCACCTCGCAGCCCTCCAGCACGCCGCCGGACCCGTCGGCGAACGTGACCCCCGTACCCGCCGGGTTGTCCACGGCGCACCGGCGGACCGTGGGCCGGGCGTCGCCGCGGACCTCTATGCCCGCGGCGGAGCGGGTGACGACCCGCAGCCCGGTCAGCTCCGGCCGGCCCGACTCGACGAGCACCGCCGCAACCGCCGCGTCCTCCCCCTCGACGTGCAGCCCTTCGATGACCGCGGACGCCCGGACGGTCAGCGCCACCCCGTCGGCCGGCGCGATGCGGACGGAGCCGACCGCGCCGCCCGGCCCGCGCAGCGTCACCGCCCGCTCCAGCACCACGTTTTCCCGGTACGTGCCCGGGGCCAGCGACAGCACGTCGCCGTCGCCGGCGGCCTCCAGGGCCGCGGCGAGCGACCCGTACTCCCCGGTGCGCCGGCGCCATCGTCCGGCCCTGACGGAACCGGTGTGCGTGACCTGGACGGAGCCCTGTGCCATGTCCTGCTCTGCCCCCACCTCGTGCGTCGGCTTGGCTGGGGCACCACCGTAGCGCGCGCGGAGAGGTGGGCCGGCCATTGTTCAGGCCCGGCCGGTGCTCAGTAGCGCTGTCCGTCCTGGTAGTACGGGCGGGCGTACTGGTCCGCGTACGTCTGCGGGGACGCCGGCCGGGCGGGCTGGGCCGGCTGCGGCGGCGTGGGCCGCGGGGCGACGGGGCGCATCGCCTCGTACCCGGGCGGCGCCGACTGCTGCTGCGGGCGCGGCTGTTGCGGCTGAGGGCGCTGCTGCTCGTACCCCTGGTCCCAGCGGGCCGGCTGCGCCTGCTGCGGGATGAACGGCTGCGGCGGGACCGGCTGCGGGGCGGGCTGGTGGCCGTAGACCGGGGGCTGCGGGCTGGGCGCGACGTGCGTCCCGTGCGGCGGGTGGGGGTGCGGCGCGGGCGCGGGCGCCGGCACCGGGGCGGGCGGCAGGGCGGCGCGGGGCGCGGGCAGGGCCGGCAGGTGGTGGCCGGCCTCGTACGAAGGGACCCGGATCGGGGCGATCTGGGGGGTACCCCGCTCTTCGACCAGACTGTCGTAGATCGGGGTGTCAGGGAAAGGCGACGCGGCGAAGTAGCCGCTGCCGTACGGGCGGGGGGAGGTCATACCCCATAAGTTAAGCCCACGATGTGGTCGTTGGGGAGACCGATAAGAGGGTTGTTTTGCGGGTTCGAAGTGACCGACCCTTATCAATGCGTGTCAACAAGGGTGAATCGGGCTTCTTGTCGCGTTGAGATTCGGTAAAGAGCAGGTGAACGGGAGGAGTTGGGCTACCCACGCGTAGCTCACGCGTAGGTCCGGCCCTTCCAGGCGGCGCCCTTGCCGCGGTGGTGCCGCAGGGCGGAGTCGAGCGTCATGAGCAGATAGAGCCCGGCGGTGAACGGCAGCAGGGCGGCGGCCCACGGCGGCTGCCCGTAGTACCGCAGCACGGGCAGATACGTCCCCGTCATCGCCCCCCACGCGAGCGTCCCCGCCACGGCGGCACCGGGCGCGCCGCCGAGGAGCCCGGCGGCCAGCGCCAGCGGCGGCACGAGGTACACGAGCGCGAGCCCGCCCACGGCGGCGGCCAGGAGCAGCGGACTGTGCCGTAGCTGGGCGTACGCGCTGCGCGAGACCATCCTCCACAGCCCGGCCAGCCGCGGGTACGGCCGTACGCTGTCGACCCGCTCGGCGAGTCCCAGCCAGATGCGCCCGCCGGTGCGCTTGACCTCACGGGCCACGGACACGTCGTCGATGAGCGCCCCGCGCACCGTCTCGGGGATCCCCGCCCTGCGGGCGGCGTCCGCCCTGAGCAGCACGCAGCCGCCGGCCGCGGCGGCGGTCCTGCCGCCGGCCCGGTTGACCCAGCGGAACGGGTAGAGCTGGGCGAAGAAGTACACGAAGGCGGGCACGACCAGCCGCTCCCAGCCGGTGGCGGTACGCAGCCGGGCCATCTGCGACACCAGGTCGTACCCGCCGGCCTCGGCGGCGGCGACCAGCTCCCGCAGGCTCCCCGGCCGGTGGGCGATGTCGGCGTCGGTGAGCAGCAGGTACTCGGCGTCGGCCCGGTACGCCCGCTCGATCCCGTGCCGCAGCGCCCAGAGCTTCCCGGTCCACCCGGGCGGGGGCTCACCGGGCGAGGAGACGGTGAGCGGCAGAGCGCCGTCCCCGGCTTCGGCGGCGAGCGTACGGGCGGTCGCCGCGGTGCCGTCGGTGCTGCCGTCGTCGACGAGGAACACCTGCGCCGCCCCCGGATACGACTGCGCCAGCAGCGAGGGCAGGCTGTCCGGCAGCACGGCGGCCTCGTCCCGCGCGGGCACGACCACGGCCACGGTTGGCCACTGCGCGGGCGGCGGGCGCAGCGGCAGCCGGACGTCGGTCCGCCAGTAGAGCCCTTGTCCGAGGAGCAGCCAGGCCCAGGCGAGAACGGAGAGCAGGGCGGCCCACGAGAGAAGAGTCACGCGCCAAGTCTCCCGTGCCGCCCCCGCCGGGCGCGAGCACCGCGGGGGTGGGTCGAGGGCCGGCGAGCGCTCAGGGCGGCGGGTGAGGTGCCTCACGCCGCGCCGTGCGCCGACGCCCTCGGGGTGCCGGGGCACAGGGCGGTGGCGCCGCTGCGGGAAACCACGCACCCGCCCCCGGGCCCCGCCGGGTCCCCGCGGGGCGGGTGAGGGGCGGTGACCTGCGGAGGCCGCGGGTCGGTGGCGGTGCGGCCCGTGCGGCGGTTCCGCCGCAGGCGCCTCCTGTCGCGGCCACGGGGTTCCGGGCGCCCCACGGCCGGCTGCCGGGGCCCCTCCACCGGCCACGGGAGTGCGTTCCCGGGCGGTGGGCGGCTCGCTGCGCGCTACCGCCGCGGCGGTAGCGCGCAGCCCGGTCCGGTGCCCTCCGGGGGCGTCGCTTCCCCGGCCCGGCCCCCCCGGGGCCCGGGGTCGCCCCGGGTGGCCGGGACGCGTACGGTCGCGGCCCGCCTGGTCCGGCCGGAAGCACTACAGTGACCGGCGTGAAGATCGCGCTTGTGGACTCCGGGCTGGGGCTCCTGCCCGCCGCCGCCGCGGTGCGGCGCTTGCGGCCCGATGCCCGGCTGGTGCTGTCCTCCGACCCCGACGGCATGCCCTGGGGGCCCCGGGAGCCCGCGGATCTGACGGAGCGGGTGCTTGCCTGCGCGCGGGCTGCCGCCGCGCACGGGCCGGACGCGCTCGTCGTCGCCTGCAACACCGCCTCCGTGCACGCCCTGCCCGCCCTGCGCGCCGAGCTGGAGCCCGCGCTGCCCGTCGTCGGCACCGTGCCCGCCGTCAAGCCCGCCGCCGCCGGCGGCGGGCCGCTGGCCGTCTGGGCCACGCCCGCCACCACCGGCAGCGACTACCAGCGCCGGCTGATCCGCGACTTCGCCGGCGGCGTCGCCGCCACCGAGGTGCCCTGCCCCGGCCTCGCCGACGCCGTCGAGCACGGCGACGAGGCCGCCGTGGACGCCGCCGTCGCCGCCGCGGCGGCCCGCACCCCCCGCGACGTCACCGCCGTCGTCCTCGGCTGTACCCACTACGAGCTGGTCGGCGCGCGCATCCGCGCCGCCGTCGGGCAGCCCGCCGCCCCGCCCCCGGCGCTGCACGGCTCCGCCGACGCGGTCGCCGGGCAGGTCCTGCGCCGCATCGGCGCCGTCCCGGAGCCCTCCGCGGCCCCCTCGGACGACCTCACCGTCCTCCTCGGCGGCCGGCCCGGCGCCCTGCCGCCCGCCGCCCTCGGCTACGCGGAGGGGCGCCTGCTGGCCGGGGCCCCGGCCCGCTCCGGCGCCGTTCCCGGTTAGCCGCCGGACTGCCGCGGCCGACCGACTGGCGTACTCTCGGGAGCATGAAGGACGACCGCCCCTGTGTGTGGACCGGGCGGGCCACGAGCCGTGTGCAGTGGCTGCTCGCCCTGATCGGCGCTGCCTGCGTAGCCCTCGGCATCGACCTGGCCGTCGCGGCGCCCTGGACGGGCGGGCTCGTTCCGCTGGTCATGTCGGTCGTCGGCTGCATCGCCGCCGGCCTGCTGGTGCTGGCCGGGACCCTGGCCTTCGTGCACGTGGCGGTCAGCGTCGACGACCACGCCCTGGAGATCCGCTGCGGCCATTTCGGGCTGCCGCGCCGCCGTATCCCGCTGAGCGACGTGCTCGCGGCCGAGTTCGAGCCCCGGGTGACCCCGCGGCACTGGGGCGGCTGGGGCTACCGCTGGCGCCCCGGCAAGGGCACCGCCGTGGTCGTCCGCCGCGGCGAGGGCCTGGTGCTGCGGCTCGCGAACGACCACGACTTCACGATCACCGTCGACGACGCGGACGAGGCGGTACGCGCCATCCGCGACCGGCTGCGCCACTCCCTCGGCGGGAGCGCCGCCGAGGCGTGATCCGCCGCTCACACCGCGTTCCCGGCCGCCGCCGGGCCCCGTTTACGCTTGCGCCCATGGCGACACCCGACTTCATCCGCGAGCTGCGCGCGACCGCAGGCCGGCAACTGCTCTTCCTCCCCGGCATCAGCGCCGTCGTCGTCGACGACGCGCGGGTGCTCCTCCACCGGCGCGCCGACACGGGCCGCTGGTCGATCGTCGGGGGCATCCCGGAGCCGGGGGAGCAGCCGGCGCAGGCGGCGGTCCGCGAGGTGCACGAGGAGACGGGGGTCGTGTGCGCGGTGGAGCGGGTCGTGGCGGTGGAAGGGCTGGACCCGACCGAGTACCCCAACGGCGACAAGTGCCAGTTCATGGACATCACGCTGCGGTGCCGCGCCACGGGCGGCGAGGCGCGGGTCAACGACGACGAGGGGCTGGAGGTCGGCTGGTTCGACCCGGAGGCCCTGCCGGAGGGCCTGGAGGAGTTCGCCCGCCACCGGATCCGGCTGGCCCTGGCGGACGGCCCGACGTGGTTCGCGGAGCCGGCGGCGGCAGCGGGCACGTAGGGTGCGGGGCGCGGAGGACCGGGAAGGCCCGCTTCGTACGGGCCGGGCCCCCACGCCCGCGGCGACGGGGCCGCCTGCCGGGCCGTACGCCTCAGGCGGGCGCCCGGCGCGGGGCGCCGGGCCTGCGCGCAGCGCGGGGCGGGCCGTCTCCGTCAGCCCGCCGCGTCGCGCTCCGCCGCCGCCGTCAGCTCCGCCAGCAGCTCCGCGCCACCCCACCGCCGCGCCTCGGCCGACTTCTGCGACTCCGCCTCCAGGACCAGCTCGGCCAGCCGCGCGTTCGCCGGCGCCCGCGTGCCGTGGAGCGCCGCCAGCACGGTCACCTCGCCCTGCAGGGTGTCGATCTCCGTCGGGCGGCCCCGCTCGAGGTCGTCCCACATCGAGGAGCGGGCCTGCGCGTCCACGCGCAGAGTCGCCGCAGCCAGCCGGCGGAAGAGCCAGTCCGGCAGCCGGAGCACCAGCGGCATGAGGCCCGGCGGTACCGGGCCCAGGCGGGCGGGGGCCACGTTCGCCGCGCGGAAGGCGGCCAGCGCCTCGCGCTGGCACAGCGCCAGGCACGCGCGGTACGAGCGCTGCCCCAACTGTTCCCGCAGCGGAAGCCCGGACAGCGCGTTGATCGCGTTGTTGAGGTTCATCAGCAGTTTCGCGTGCTGCACGTCGGGCATGTCGTCGCGCTGCTCCACCTCCAGCCCCGCCTGCGCCATCGCGACCACCAGCGGCGCCGAGCGCTCGCCCCCGTCGAGCATCAGCGAGCCCGCCGTGCCCTGGTGGTAGACGCCGGGCGCCGCCTGCACCACGTTGTACGGGACCATGCCGGTCACCACCGCCCGCCCCGGCAGCCCTTCGCGCAGCAGCGCGGGGTTGCGCAGCCCGTTCTGAAAGCTCACGACCGTCGCGCCGGGGGCGAGGTGCCCGGCCAGGTCACGGGCGGCCTGCACGGTGGCCGCCGACTTCACGGAGACCAGCACGTAGTCCGCTCCCGCGGCGGCCTGCGGCCCGGTCGCCAGACGTACCTCGTGCGGCGCCACACGGCGCTCCGCCCGGCCACCGCCGGTCAGCAGCAGGCCGCGGGAGCGCAGTACGTCCATCGCCGCAGGCCGGCCGACTAAGGTGACGTCGGCCACCTCCGCCAGCATGCCGCCCAGATGGCAGCCGATGCTGCCCGCGCCGAACACGGCTATCTTCACGGTGCCGCCCCTTCGTATCCGACGGCGCCTCCACGCGCCGCCCACTTCCGCGGCGCACGCCGGCGCCGCCCGTACCACCGACTGCCTTCCCCGCCGCAAGCGCTCCCACCCGAACCCGGCCGCCGGGATCTCACCGGGCACTCCCGTCCCGGACGCCCCGGAGAACCCCGCCGGCCCGGGTCCGGCCCGCCGGCGGGTGCTCACACCTTGCGGTAGCCGTACGCCTCCTGCGCAGCCGCCTCCACCGCGTCCAGCCCGGCTCCCGTCGAGGCCGTGACGACCGCCGCCACCGCGCCCTCCACGAACGGCGCGTCCAGCAGCCGTGCCTCCGGCGGCAACTCCTCGTCCTCCACCAGTGACTTCACGGTCAGGACGGCGCTGCCCAGGTCCACCAGCAACCCCACGCCCGCACCCTGATCCGCCGCCCGCGCCGCCGCCTTGATGCGGTCCGCGTCGGTGCCGAACCCACCGTCCGCCGTGCCGCCCGCGTGCTCGACGGTCACCGTGTCCACGCCCGCCAGCGCGACCGTCAGGCGCGCCACGGACTCGGCGACCGTGGCACTGTGCGAGACCAGCACGACGCCGACGAGCGGGCCCTCAGTCACCCGACACCGCTTCCGCGGTCCCGGCCAGCGCGCCGACCAGCAGCGCCGATGACGTCGCGCCCGGGTCCTGGTGCCCGATGCTGCGGTCGCCGAGGTACGAGGCCCGGCCTCTGCGCGCCCGCAGCGGAATGGTGTCCTCCGCCCCCTTCTCGGCCGCCGCCCGCGCCGCGTCGTACCCGTCGCCGAGCGCCGCCACGGCCGGCACCAGCGCGTCCAGCATGGTCTTGTCGCCCGGCGCCGCGCCGCCGAGCTTGGCGACCGCGCCCACCCCCTGGTCCAGGGCGGCGTGCAGCGCCGCGTCGGTGACCTCGGCGTCGTCGCCGAGTGCCTTGCCGGTACCGCGCAGCAGCGTGCCGTACAGCGGGCCCGAGGCGCCGCCGACCTTCGAGATCAACTGCCGCCCGGCGAGCACCAGCACCGCGCCCGGAGTCTGCGGCTCCTCCTCCTCCAGGGCCGTCCGCACGGCGGTGAAGCCGCGCTTCAGGTTCGCGCCGTGGTCGGCGTCGCCGATCGCCGAGTCGAGCTCGGTGAGGCGGTCGGCCTCCCGGTCGACGGCCGCCGCGGTGGTGAGCATCCAGCGGCGGAAGAATTCCGCGTCGAGCACGTGCTGCATCCCTTCTCGTACCTGCTTCCCCAGGCCCCCGCGGGCCTTCTGCACGGACGCCTCCCGCGATGCCGCGGGACGGCTCTCCTCACAGCCCCCAGCGCAGCCCCGGCGTGCGCACCGGCGCGTCCCAGAGCCGCAGCAGCTCCTCGTCCGCCTGGCACAGCGTGAGCGAGCACCCCGCCATGTCCAGCGACGTCACATAGTTTCCGACGAGCGTACGGGCCACGGACACCCCCCGCTCCGTCAGCGCCCGGTGCACCTCCGCGTTGAAGCCGTACAGTTCGATGAGCGGGGTGGCGCCCATGCCGTTGACCAGCGCCAGCACCGGACCCGACGGCCGCAGATCCTCCAGCACGGCATCCACCGACGCGTCCGCGATCTCGCGCGAGGTCATCATCGGCCGGCGCTCGCGGCCCGGCTCGCCGTGGATGCCGATGCCCAGCTCCAGCTCGCCGTCCGGCAGGTCGAACGTCGGGCTGCCCTTGGACGGCGTCGTGCACGCGCTCAGCGCCACGCCGAAGCTGCGTGAGGACTCCACCACCTTGCGGGCCAGCGCCTCCACCCGCTCCAGTGGCGCGCCCTCCTCGGCGGCGGCTCCGGCGATCTTTTCGACGAACAGCGTCGCGCCGACGCCGCGGCGGCCCGCCGTGTACAGGCTGTCGGTCACCGCCACGTCGTCGTCCACGAGCACCTTGGCGACCTGGATCCCCTCGTCCTGGGCGAGGTCGGCGGCCATGTCGAAGTTCAGCACGTCGCCGGTGTAGTTCTTGACGATGAACAGCACGCCCCGGCCGGCGTCCACGGCCGCCGCCGCGCGCGTCATCTGGTCCGGCACCGGCGAGGTGAAGATCTCCCCGGAGCACGCCGCGTCGAGCATCCCGCGGCCGACGAAGCCGCCGTGCAGCGGCTCGTGCCCCGAGCCACCGCCGGAGACGAGGCCGACCTTGTCGGTGACGGGCGCGTCCCGCCGCACCACCACCCGGTTCTCGACGTCCACGGTCAGGTCGGGGTGGGCGGCGGCCATGCCGCGCAGGGCGTCCGGAACCACGGTCTCCGGCACGTTGATGAGCATTCGCATGGGGTGTACCTCCGGTGACGTTCGCGCCCGGTGACGATCGGCTCTGGCTTGCCCAGTATCACGGCAGCGACGGCCCCGGTCACTCCCTGGGCGGGCGTCGGAGGTACGCACCTGAGTGAGGCCGGGCCTTCGCCACCCGAACGGCCCTCACGGCGGTGCCTCCCGTCGTCTCCGGCCCCTAGACTCTGCCGCCACCATCCGGCCCGTAACACCGGAATTCACCAGAGGTGCACCTTGCCGAGGAAGAATCTGACAGCAAATCGGACGGCCCTGACACACCGCGTCCGCTACGCCGCGCGCCACCCGGACCGTGTCCCCCGCTATCTCGCCCGCGCCGGCCGCGACGCCTGGCTGCGTCTGCGCCACCGCGACCACGTCGCGTACTACCGGGCGGTGATGCGCTCCGACTCCGCCGCCGACCCGGAGGCGGCCGTGGGCAGCAGGACGCACGACCGCTGGCTGGCGCTGGGAAAGATGCAGTTCGACTACCTCGTGGAGCACGGCCTGCGGCCCGGTGACCGCATGCTGGAGATCGGCTGCGGCAACCTGCGCGCCGGCTGGCGCTTCATCGACTATCTGGAAGGCGGCCACTACTACGGCCTCGACATCTCCCCGGACATCCTCTTCGCCGCCCAGGAAACCCTCGTGCGGCACGGGCTGCAGGACAAGCTGCCCCGCCTCACACCCGTACGGGACCTCACCTTCGCCTTCCTCCCGGACGACCACTTCGACGTCGTCCACGCGCACAGTGTCTTCTCCCACTCCCCGCTGCACGTCATCGACGAATGCCTGGCGCACGTCGGCAGGGTGCTGCGGCCCGACGGCTGGTTCGACTTCACCTTCGACCGCACGGAGGCGGAAGAACACCACGTGCTGCGGGAGGACTTCTATTACCGCACCGAGACCCTGGTGGCGCTGGCGGAGAAGCACGGGCTGCGGGCGGAGTTCATGGCCGACTGGGAGAAGCTGCCCCACGGCCAGTCCAAGATCCGCGTTCGGCTCCCCGCCGGCTCCTGACCCACACGGCCCTCGCCCGCACGGACCGGACGGCGCCCCGGGCCCCGGCGTGCACGCCCGGCGGGTGACAATGGACCCGGCGCACGGCGGGCGCCCGCGCGCCGTTGGAGAGGGGTCCGTATGGGCGTGCCCGAAGAGGAACCGGATCCGGGGCTGTTCGGGCCCGCGTCCGTGACCTGGCAGTTGCACAGCGACCCCGTCATGTGGATCGGCGGAGTCCGGGCGCTGTACCTCCAGGCCCTGCACCCGCGCGCCGTCCGCGGCGTCATGCAGAACTCCGACTTCCGTGCCGACGCCTGGGGCCGGCTCATGCGCACCGCCGCCTTCGTCGGCACCGTCACCTACGCCGCCGCCCCCGCCGCGGAACGCGCCGGGGCGCGCGTCCGCGGCATCCACCGCCGCCTGGGCGCCGTCGACCCCGCCACCGGCGCGCGCTACCGCGTGGACGAGCCCGCGCTGCTGCTCTGGGTGCACTGCGCGGAGATCGACTCCTACCTCCACGTCGCCCGCCGCTCCGGCCTGACGATCCCCGACGCGTACGCCGACGCGTACATACGCGAACAGCGCACCGCCGCCCGCCTCGTCGGCCTCGACCCCGCCGCCGTCCCCGGTGACACCGCCGCCCTCGCGGTGTACTTCGATCGGGTGGCTTCCGAGCTGGCCGCCACGCCCGAATCCGCCGACGTCGACGCCTTTCTGCGCCGCCCACCGGTCCACGCGCTCCTCGTCCCCGCCCGCCGCCTGCTCTGGCGCCGGATCGCCGGCCTCGCCTACGCCACCCTGCCGGAGTCAGCCCACCGCCTCTACGGCCGTCCCGCGCCCCCGGCCGCCGTGGTCGACCGCAGACTGCGCGCGACGGCCGCCCTTCTGCGGGCCGTACCGGCCGGGCTGCGGTGGCGGCTGCCGCCGCGAAACATCCTGAAAGCCATGGATCGCCTCGGCCCCTCCTCGCGGCCCTCGCCTTCCACGCTCGTACGAACGGCAGCCATACTGGACGAGTCGGGGGATAAGGCCACGGGTAACAGCCGAGAGTGACGACGAGGCGGCGACAACGGGGGCGGCAGGGGGAGATGGCGGAGACCAGGCTGATCCAGGGCCGCTACCGGCTCCTCGAACTTCTGGGCCGCGGCGGCATGGGCGAGGTCTGGCAGGCCCGCGACGAGTCGCTGGGCCGCCGTGTCGCCGTCAAGTGCCTCAAGCCCGCGGGGCCGCACCGCCAGGGACACCCTCTCTCCACGGCGATACAGGAACGCTTCCGCCGCGAGGCCCGCGTCGCGGCGCTGCTCCAGCACCGCGGCGTCACCGTCGTGCACGACTTCGGCGAGGACGAGGGCGTGCTGTACCTCGTCATGGAGCTGCTGCAGGGGCGCAACCTCAGCCAGTTGCTGGAGGCCGGCGGGCATCGGCCGCTGCCGGTCGAGGAGATCATCGACATCGCGGAGCAGGTCGCCGCCGCGCTCGCCTACACCCATGACCAGGGCGTCGTCCACCGCGACCTGAAGCCCGCGAACATCATGCGGCTCGGTGACGGCACCGTGAAGATCCTCGACTTCGGCATCGCCCGCCTCGCGCACGACATCGGCTTCACCTCCCGTCTCACCGGCGCGGGGGGCATGGCCATGGGCACCCCGCACTACATGTCGCCCGAGCAGATCTCCGGGGGCGGGGGCATCGACCACCGCAGCGACCTGTACTCGCTGGGCTGTGTGCTGTACGAACTCGCCACCGGCGTACCCCCGTTCGACATGGACGACGCCTGGGCGATCCTCGTCGGCCACCGGGACACCCCGCCGGAGCCGCTGCGTACGCACCGCCCGGAGATCCCGGAGCCGCTCGAACAGGTGGTCCTCGACCTGCTCGCCAAGGCTCCGGAGGACCGCCCCGCGGATGCGGGCGACGTCTCGGCCCGGCTGCGGGGGAGCCGCGCCGCGGCGCAGGCGGCGGGCCCGGGGCGCGGGAACGGCCCGGGACCGGGCCCGGCCGGCCAGGAGGCGGGACACGGGAACAGCGGCGAGAACCGCGAGAACCGGAAGAACGGGGAGAGCGGCGAGGCGGGACTCCCGGGGTGGGCGGCGGGTATGACGACGGGCGCCCGCTCCGTACGCGCCACCCGCACCACCCCGCCCGGCCGTCCGGAAGACGCGCTGCTGCGCACCTGGCCCCCGACCAACGGCACGGCACCCGCCACGACGACGGCAGCGCACGCGTGGCCGGAACGGGGCACGGGGCCCGGCGCGGCCGTGCCCGGCCCTCCCGCCGCCGCCCCCGGCGGCACGCCGGCGGTGGCCAACGCCTACGGCCCCGGCTCCGCCGGGGCGGCCCCCGGCGCCCCCCACACCGGGCACCATCCCTTCTCGCACGCGCCCCCCTCCTCCCACACCCCGCCCCACTCCACCCACCCGCCGCACCCCTACGCGCCCCCCACCTTTCCGCCCGGCCGGCCCGCCGCGCCCCAGCAGGTGCTCGACGCCTTCGCCGGACGGTACGACGCCGCCGTCAGCCTCGCCCGGCTCGGCCGCTGGGAAGAGGCCGCCGCCGCCCACCGCGCCCTCGCGGCAGAACGCGCCGCGGCGCTCGGCGGCGACCACCCCGACACCCTGGCCAGCCGCCACCAGACCGGCCTGTGCCTGGCCCGCCTCGGCCGCACCGCGGAGGCGCTGGAGGAGTTCCGTACCGCCGCGGCGGGCAGGGAGCGGCGCCTGGGCCGGGAGCACGTCGACACCCTCGCCGTCCGGCAGGAGACCGCGTACGCCCTCGGGCAACTGGGCCGGCACGCCGAGGCGCTGGAGGTCTACGGCGGCGTGCTCGCCGACCGCGAGCGCACCATGGGCTACGAGCACCCCGACACCCTGCGCTGCCGCCACAACCTCGCGTACACCCTCAGCCGCCTCGGCCGCTACGAGGAGTCCTACCGCGTCGCCGGCGAGGTCACCGCCGTGCGCACCCGCGTCCTGGGCGCCGACCACCCCGACACCCTCGTCACCCGCTACGAGGTCGGCCACGCCCTGGGCAGCCTCGGCCACTGGGAGCAGGCCCTCGCGACGTACCGCGAGGTCGCCGCCGCCCGCGCCGCCACCCTCGGCCCCGAGCACCCCGACACCCAGGCCGCGCGCTACGAGGCGGGCATCTGCCTGGGGCGCCTCGGCCGGCACGAGGAAGCCCTCGCCCACTACGAGGCGCTGATCGCCGACCGCACCCAGACCCTCGGCACCCGCCACCCCGAGACGCTGCGCGCCCGCCACATCCGCTGCGTCACCCTCGGCCGCCTCGGCCGCTGGCACGACGCGCTCACCGAGGCCCGCGAGGTCACCGCCGTACGCGAACGGGTCCTCGGCCCGGAACACGCCGACACCCTCGCCGGCCGTCGCGAGATCGCCGTCGCGCTGGGCTGGCTGAGCCGCTGGCCGGAGGCGCTGACGGTCCACCGCGAGGTGGCCCGTGCCCGCGAACGCACGCTGGGCGCCAGCCACTCGGAGACCCTGTCGAGCCGGCACGACGAGGCGCACTGCCTGGAGCAGATGGGCCGCACGGCGGAAGCGGCGGAGGTCTACCGCCTGGCGGCCTCCCGCAGGGCGTCGGGCTGAGGCGGACCCGCCGCCCGGCGGCCCCGCCGGGCACGCGCCGTCGCCCCGGCCCCACCGCAGACCCCGGCCACGCGACGGTGGTCACGCCCGGCCCCGGTCGCTGCCCGTGCCGCTCACGTGTCCCCTGGCCCGGAGCGATCTTCCGTGTTACCAAGAGCCATGTCCTTGCGCAGCAGCTACGACGCCGTCGTCGTCGGCGGCGGTCACAACGGCCTCGTCGCCGCCGCCTACCTCGCCCGTGCCGGACGGTCCGTACTCGTCCTGGAGCGGCTGGACCACACCGGCGGGGCCGCCGTCTCCGCCCGCACGTTCCCCGGTGTCGACGCCCGGCTCTCGCGCTACTCGTATCTCGTCAGCCTCCTTCCCCGCGCCATCGTCGACGACCTCGGGCTCGCCTTCGCCGTGCGCAAGCGCGCCGTCTCCTCCTACACCCCCGCCGTACGCGGCGGGCGTCCCACCGGCCTCCTCGTCGAGACCGACCCGGGCTCCGTCACCCGGGAGTCCTTCGCCGCCCTGACCGGCGGCGACCGCGAGTTCGACGCCTGGCAGCGGTTCTACGGCATGACGCAGCGCGTCGCCGAGCGCGTCTTCCCCACCCTCACCGAGCCGCTGCCGGACCGCGGCGAGCTGGAGGCCCGGATCGGCGACCCCGCCGCCTGGGGCGCGCTCTTCGAGCGCCCCCTCGGCGAGACCGTCGAGGAGACCTTCGCCGACGACCTCGTGCGCGGTGTCGTGCTCACCGACGGGCTCATCGGCACCTTCGCCTCCGCCCACGACCCGTCCCTCGCCCAGAACCGCTGTTTCCTCTACCACGTCATCGGCGGCGGCACCGGCGACTGGGACGTGCCCGTCGGCGGCATGGGCGCGTTCAGCGACGCCCTCGCGGACGCCGCCCGCTCCGCGGGCGCGCGGATCGCCACCGGTCACGAGGCCGTCGCCCTGCACACGGACGGCGAACGGGCGGAGGTCACCTACCGGACGGCGGACGGCGAGGGCAGCGTCGCCGCCCGCACCGTGCTCGTCGGCGCCTCGCCCGCCGCCCTCGCCGCGCTGCTCGGTGAGGAGCCGCCGCGGCCCGGCCCCGAGGGCGCGCAGCTCAAGGTGAACATGCTGCTGCGACGGCTCCCGCGGCTGCGTGACGAGCGTGTCGACCCCCGGCTGGCGTTCGCCGGTACGTTCCACATCGCCGAGGGCTACGCGGACCTGGAGACCGCCTACCGGGAAGCCGCCGCCGGCGCCCTGCCGCAGGCGCCGCCGTCCGAGATCTACTGCCACTCGCTGACCGATCCGTCGATCCTCGCCGACGACCTCGTCCGCGACGGCTACCAGACCCTCACCCTCTTCGGTCTCCACGCCCCGGCGCGGCTGTTCGCCGACGACAACGACGCCACCCGGGAAGCGCTGCTGCGCGCCACGGTCGCCCAGCTCGACGCCCACCTCGCCGAACCGCTCGCCGACTGCCTCGCCACCGACGCCGAAGGCCGCCCCTGCATCGAGGCGAAGTCCCCGCTCGATCTGGAGCACGACCTGCGGCTCCCGGGCGGCAACATCTTCCACCGCGAGCTGGCCTTCCCGTACGCGACGGAGGAGACGGGCCGCTGGGGCGTGGAGACGCGGCACGCGAACGTGCTGCTGTGCGGGGCCGGCGCGGTGCGGGGCGGGGGAGTGAGCGGGATCCCGGGCCACAACGCGGCGATGGCGGCGCTGGGAAGGTAGCGCGCCCGCGCGCTCAGTCCGCCGACGCCGTCCAGCCGTCCAGCTCCACCCGCTCCGCGTCCCCGCGGCGCCCGTCGTCGAACAGCACCCGGTGCCCGTCCGTCACCCGTACGTCGTCGACGTACACCCCGCGCCCCACGTACTGCCGGTCCGTCGCATAGCGCCACCGCAGCCGCACCGGCCGCCCGCGCCATCCGCCGAGCCCGGCCGACGCCCGGTGCCACATCCGCCCGGACCACCCGTCCGCCGTGCCGTCCGCGTGCTCGCGCACGTCTCCGCCGCCGCCCCCACCGCGCGGCCGGCGGCTTGTGAACGGCACCGGCTCCCACGTGCCGCCGTCGTCCGCCGACACCTCCAGGTGCACCTTGTCCCACTGCGGCTCGGTGTCCCACCAGAGGGCGAACTCCAGCGACGCCCGCGGATCGCGCACCGTCACCTCGGGCAGGGTGAGCGTCGACGTCTTCTGGTTCGCCATCCCGCCGAACCATGCCTTACGCCCGTCCTCCGGCCGTACCGCCACCGCTCGCGCCAGGTTCGTGCCCGCGGCCACCCGCGGGGCGCTGCCCGTACGCCAGTTGCGCACGGGATGCACCGAGTTGCCGAGGAGGACGAGGAAGGTGTCGGTCGTCGGGTCGACGACCAGCGCCGTGCCGGTGAAGCCGGTGTGCCCCGCGGACCCCGGGGTGGCCATGGCGCCCATGAACCAGTGCTGGTACAGCTCGAAGCCGAGCCCGTGCTCGTCACCCGGGAAGTCCGTGTTGAAATCGGTGAACATCAGCTCCACCGACTCCCGCTTCAGGATCCGAGTCCGCCCGTACGCCCCGCCGTTCAGCAGGGTGCGGCAGAGAATCGCCAGGTCCCACGCGGTGGAGAAGAGTCCGGCGTGGCCGGCGACCCCGCCGAAGGAGTACGCGTTCTCATCGTGCACCTCCCCGCGCACCATCCCGCGGTCCAGCCCCGACCACGGCCTGCGCGCGTCCTCGGTCGCGGCGATGCGCGGAAGCCACGTGGGGGGCGGGTTGTAGCGGGTGTGGCGCAGGCCGAGGGGTCCGGTGATCTCCTCGGCGAGGAGACGGTCCAGCGTCTTGCCGGTGATCTTCTCCAGCACGAGCTGGAGGCTGATCAGGTTGAGGTCGGAGTAGAGGTACGTGGTCCCCGGCGGGTTGACCGGCGCCTCCCGCCACAGCCGGGCGAGCTTGGCCTCCCACGTCGGCTCCGCGTACAGCGGAATCCAGGAGGTGAACCCGGAGGTGTGCGTGAGCAGTTGGAGGACGGTGACGTCCTGCTTGCCCGCCGCGCCGAACTCGGGGAGATAGGAGGCCACGGTCGCGTCGAGGGCGAGGGCTCCGCGCTCGATCTGCTGCACCGCCAGCAGAGAGGTGAAGAGCTTGGAGACCGACGCGAGGTCGAAGACGGTGTCCATCGACATGTCGACCTGCTCCTCCTGCGGCAGCTCGACACCCGTGTCGGTCGTCTCGTCGTACGCCTGGTAGCGCACGGCCTTCCCGATCGCCCGCTCCAGCGCGACGGTCCGCCCGCGGCCGGCGAGAATCACCGCGCCCGCGTACCACGGGTGCGTCGGCGAGGGACCGAGGAACGTCTCGGCGTCGGCGACCAGTTGCCGCAGATGCGGCTCCAGCAGCCCGGCCCGCGCGGCGCTGCCGCGCCGGAGCACGGGCGCACCGGCCGATGCCTCCGCGGCGTGAGCGGGAAGTCCGGTGGAGCCGGGGACCACGAAGAGCGCACCTCCGGTAGCGAGTGCACCGGCGGTGAAGCGCCGCCGGCCCAACTGATCCCATCCTCTGCCAGACGGTGCGTCCGCCATGATTCCGACCCCTCCTGAAAGAATCCTTCCGAGCGCCGCACGAACGGTGGAACTTTCTTCCAGGGCATTCCCGCTGTCAAGACCGCCGCACGACGGCGGCTGCCGGGAGCGGGTGGACGCCGGCGCGTCCACATCCGGGTTCCGCGCCCGCCCGATCGGCTTCATCCACGTGACTCCCACGCCTCATCCCGGGCCCGGAGAGATAGCCTGTGATCGGAAAGCCGGCCCGTCGTAGGGATGCGAACGCATGATCCGCGTCATGACCTGGAATCTCTGGTGGCGCTTCGGGCCGTGGCAGGAGCGGACCAAGGCCATCCTGCACACCCTCCGCGAGGAACGGCCCGACGTCGTCGGACTGCAGGAGGTCTGGGGCCGGGGCACCGACAACCTCGCCGGATGGCTCGCCAACGAGCTGGGCATGAACTGGGCCTGGGCTCCCTCGCCCCAGCCCGGACGGTGGCAGCGGCGTATCGACGACCCCACGATCGACGTCGGCAACGCCGTGCTGAGCCGCTGGCCGATCACCGAGCGGGAGACCGTCGTGCTGCCCGCGGGCGAGGAGGAACCGGACGGCCAGCAGGCGCTGTACGTGCGCGTGGCCGCGCCCGGCGGGGTGGAGGTGCCGTTCTTCACCACGCATCTGATCTCGTACGCCCACGCCTCCGCCACCCGCCTTGCGCAGGTCTCGGCGCTCGCCCGGTTCGTCGGTGAGCGGCGCGGCGACGGGGACTTCCCGCCCGTGGTCACCGGCGACTTCAACGCCGAGCCGGACTCCGACGAGATGCGGCGGCTGTCCGGTACGAAGACCGCACCCGCCGTGCGCGGGCAGGTGCTCTACGACGCCTGGCGCTACGCCCGCCCGGGGACCCCCGGACAGACGTGGGATCTGGCCAACCCGCATGCGGCGCGGATCCTGGAGTGGGATGCGCGGATCGACTACGTGCTGGTCGGGCCGCCGGGTCCGGTGGGGGAGGGGCACGTACGCCAGGTGCGGCGGGCCGGTGCCGCGCCGGTCGACGGGGTGTGGGCGTCGGACCACTGCGCCGTCGTCGCCGACCTCGCCGCCACCGCCGGCGAGGCCGGGGCCTGAACGGGGGCGCCCGGCCGCTGCCTGCCGTGTCCCCGGTCCCCCTATCGTGTCCTGTTCCGTCGCCCTCCGTCGTGGATACCCTGGCTTCGGACGACGCTCACCGGGAGGAGCAGGACGTGGCCAACAGCACCACTCAACAGCCGGCGGCGGGCAGCGGGAAACCGCAGCTCGATCTGACAGGCGCCACGTGGCAGTCGAGCAGCCAGGGGGTGGGGGACGTCGAGATCGCCTTCGTGGAGGGGTACATCGCCATGCGCGACGGGCGCAACCCGGAAGGGCCCGCGCTGATCTTCACCCCGGGGGAGTGGCGTGCCTTCGTCCTCGGCGCCCGTGACGGCGAGTTCGACCTGACCTGACCCGTCACGCCAGCACGGCACAGCCCCGCTCGCGCAAGGCCGCGAGCGGGGCTTCGGTCCCCTCGACCCCGTTCCAGCGCAGGTCCAGCTTTTCGAGCGCGGGCAGGTCCGCCAGCCACGGCGGCACGTCGCCGATCGCGTTGGCCCGCAGATCCAGGCGGCGCAGCAGCGGCAGCCCGGCCAGTGCGTCGGGCACGGCCCGCAGCGCGTTCTCGCGCAACTCCAGCTCGCGCAGTCCGTGCAGCCCCGCCAGGGAGCCGGGCAGCGCCGTGAGCGCGTTGCCGCGCAGCCACAGCTCGCGCAGCGAGGACAGCCGCCCCAGCGACTCCGGCAACCCGGTCAGCCTGCAGTGCTGCGCGCGCAGTTCCAGCAGGCCCGTCATCGCGCCCAGTTCCGCGGGCAGTGCTTCGAGGGGGTTCTCGCCGACGTTGAGGTAGGCCAGTTCGTGCAGGCGGCCGAGTGCGGCGGGCAGCCGGGTCAGCCGGTTGTCGTGCAGGTACAGGCAGCGGGAGAGGGCGGGCAGGGACCCGAGGGCCTCGGGCACCGCGGTGAGCGCGTTGTGCCCCAGGTCCAGGGTGTGCAGGCGGGTCAGGGCGGCGATACCGTCCGGGACGTGTGTCAGCTCGTTGTCGGCCAGGACGAGCACTTCGGCGTCCGTCTCCCGGCACACCTCCGGCGGTACGGCCGTGAGGCCGGACCGCCGGAGGTCCACGGTCCGGGTCACGGCCAGGGGCCCAGTTCGGGCAGCCTGCCGTCGAGCCGGTGGTGCGGCTGGCGGCCCGCCAGCCACGCGGTGAGGTCCGTGAGCCGGCCCCTGATCACCGGCGCACGGCCGGTGGGGTCCTCGCCGCCGGTCACGCCGCCGGCGGCGCCGAAGGTGTGCCGAACGGGCCCGTCCGATTCGACCAGTGTGAGCCCCGCGGGCGCTCGCGGCGCGAGGAACTCGAAGAGGTGCAGGCACAGCTCGCGCGGCCAGGCCGCCGAGCAGGTCGCCAGACGTGCGTCGGCGGTGTGCACCTCCAGCTCGCGCCACCAGCAGTGCAGGGCCCCTCGCAGGTCGCCGTCGCGGTAGCGCACCGGTTTGTCCCAGTCCGTGTCCGCCACCGACCCCCAGACGGCCTCCGCCTCCGCCAGGGTGGCCGTGACCGCCGCGGTCAACTCCGCGGCGCTTCGTACCGCACCCGCCTCGATGCCCGCGTCGCGGGCCGGCCGGCCGCCGTCGTACACCTCGATCAGCTCGCCCTTCAGGGCGTAGCGCGCCTGGCGGGTGAGCGCCCGGCCGATCCCTTCGACGTGCGACAGCACGTGCGCGCGTGTCCAGCCCGGCAGCCTGGACGATTCGCGCTCCTTTCCCTCGGTGAGCTCTGTCAGCGCGATGCGCAGGCGTTCGTGCCCGTCCAGCACGTACGCCCACACCTCCGGTCCCCGCAGCAAGCCCCCGGCCTCCGCCATCCGCCCCTCCTCTGTCATCGACGGGGAGACACTACTCGCGTAGCGGCCGGCGTATGCCGCTTCCGGCAATGCCCGGAGCTGCATGACGGCGGAGGCCGCCCCGGGGGCCGGCGGTGCCGCGGGACCCGTACGATTGGTGCATGGCATTTCTCCGCCGCCGCAGCAGCGCCGCCAAGCCCGCGGGCCCGGACTTCGACGTCCTGGCCATGGACCCGGGCGACTGGCCCGGCGACCTCGGCGCCGGCCTGCTGCCCGGGCCCGACGGAAGCTGCCAGGGGGTCTTTCTGCGGTACGACCTGTTCGGCGGCCGGGGCCCCGCAATGATCATCGGTAATCTGCCGGAAGGCTCGCCCGCGCGCGACGTGCCCGAGGGCCAGCCGCCCTTCGAGGTGGCGCAACTGCTCCTGGCGCTGGAGCACGAGGAGCCGGTGACCGTCACCGGGGTCGAGGACGCGCCCGTGATGCAGGGGGACAATCTGCTGATCGTGCGCCGCCTGAAGCTCTCCGAGGGCCGCGTCTCCTGCGTGCAGTTCGACCGCAGCGACCACGTGCTCGTCACCATCGCGGCGTGGGACCGGCCGATCTCCGAGGATCTGTACGCGCTGCTCAAGCCGCTGCCCGCCGAGTTGTTCCGGCAGGGCTGACGACCGCCCCCGCTCCGGCGCTCCTCCCGCACCACCCCCTCTCCGGCGCAAGTCCGGCGCTGCGCGATATCTTGTCACCCAGTCATCGGACCTCTAGCGTGACGCGGCATGACTGAGGGCATCTCGCGAAGAACCACTGTCAAGTCCGCTATCGGTGCCGCAGGCGCGATAGCTGTGGGACCGGCTGTCTTCTCCGGGGAGGCGGCTGCTTCCGATTCCAGTGACACCTCCGATGAATTGACCCTTTGGTACGGCAAGCCCGCCGCCGACTGGGAGCGCGAGTCGCTGCCCCTGGGCAACGGGGCGCTGGGCGTCGGGGTGTTCGGCACGCTCGCCTCCGAGCAGCTCACGCTCAACGAGAAGACGCTGTGGACCGGCGGCCCCGGCTCCTCCGGCTACGACTTCGGCAACTGGACGCAACCGCGGCCCGGCGCACTGGCCGCGGTGCAGGACCGGATCGACGCGGAGGGGCGGCTCGCCCCGGAGGCCGTCGCCGCGGAGCTGGGCCAGCCCAAGCACGGCTTCGGCGCCTACCAGGTGCTCGGCGACCTCAGGCTCGACCTGGCCGCCGCACCGGACGCCGCCGACGGCTCGTACCGCCGCGGGCTCGACCTGCGACGGGCCGTCGCCACCGTCGCGTACGAGCACGAGGGGGCCCGGCACCTGCGGGAGTTCTTCGTCTCGTACCCGGACGCGGTGGCCGTGGGCCGGCTGAGCGCGGACCGGCCGGAGCGGGTGTCGTTCACCCTGCGCTACACCTCGCCGCGCAACGACTTCCAGGCGACCGCGAGCGGCGACCGGTTGACGATCCGCGGTGCGCTGGAGGACAACGGGCTGGTCTTCGAGACGCAGATCCGCCTCCTCACGGACGGCGGCAGGGTCACGGCCGGAGACGGCACACTGACCGTGAGCGGAGCAGACGCGGCCTGGTTCGTCCTGGCCGCCGGTACGGACTACGCCGACACCTACCCCGACTACCGCGGCCCCGACCCGCACGAGAGCGTCAGGCGCGCCGTCGACCGGGCGGCCCGCTCGCCCTACGCCAAGCTGGTGCAGCGCCATGTCGCCGATCACCGCAGGCTTTTCGACCGGGTCGCGCTCGACGTCGGCGGGCAGGTGCCGGACGTGCCGACCGATGCTCTGCTGGCGGGGTACGGAAGCGGCTCGGCGGCGGACCGGGCGCTGGAGGCGCTGTTCTTCCAGTACGGGCGCTACCTGCTGATCGCCTCCTCACGGCCCGGGTCGACGCCGGCGAACCTCCAGGGCGTCTGGAACAACGTCACCAACCCGCCGTGGAGCGCCGACTACCACGTCAACATCAACCTGCAGATGAACTACTGGCCGGCCGAGATCACCAACCTCGCCGAGACCACCGCCCCGTACGACGACTTCGTCGAAGCCCTGCGCGCTCCCGGCCGGGTCACCGCGAAGGAGCTGTTCGGCAGCGACGGGTGGGTCGTGCACAACGAGACCAACCCGTACGGCTTCACCGGCGTGCACGACTGGGCGACCTCCTTCTGGTTCCCCGAGGCCGCCGCCTGGCTGACCCAGCAGATGTACGAGCACTACCGCTTCAGCGGCTCGACGGACTACCTGCGCACCACCGCGTACCCGGTGATGAAGGAGGCCGCCGAGTTCTGGCTCGCGAACCTGCGCACCGACCCGCGTGACGGCGCACTCGTCGTCACCCCCAGCTACTCCCCCGAGCAGGGCGACTTCACCGCCGGGGCGTCGATGTCCCAGCAGATCGTGTACGATCTGTTCACGTCCACCCTCGAAGCCGCCCGGACGCTGGGCGACGCCCGTGTGTTCCGCGAGCGGCTGGAGCAGGCCCTGGCCGATCTGGACCCGGGGCTGCGGATCGGTTCGTGGGGGCAGTTGCAGGAGTGGAAGGCGGACCTGGACGACCAGAACAACGACCACCGGCACGTCTCGCATCTCTTCGCCCTGCACCCGGGGCGGCAGATCGAAACCGGAAGCCGGTGGGCGGAGGCGGCGAAGGTGTCGCTGACCGCGCGCGGTGACGGCGGCACCGGCTGGAGCAAAGCCTGGAAGATCAACTTCTGGGCCCGGCTCACCGACGGCGACCACGCCCACAAGATGCTCAGCGAACAGCTCAAGTCCTCCACGCTGCCGAACCTGTGGGACACCCACCCGCCGTTCCAGATCGACGGCAACTTCGGCGCCACCTCCGGCATCGCGGAAATGCTGCTCCAGAGCCAGCACGGCCCCATCGACGTACTGCCCGCACTCCCCGGCGCCTGGCCCACCGGCTCGGTGACCGGCCTGCGCGCCCGCGGCGGCGCGACGCTCGACATCACCTGGGAAGACGGCCGGGCCACCCGGATCGTCCTGCACGCCTCCCAAACGCGCCAACTCACCCTGCGCAGCGACCTCCTCCCCGGCGGGGAGGAGACCCTGAACGCACGCGCGGGACGCACCTACACGTTCGGCTGACCGCCGCCCCGGGGCCGCACCACGGTCACCTCCGCCGCCTTCACGTACCCGATCCGGTGGCCCACCTGGATCTGGTGCCACAGAGTGCGGCCCCGGATCACGCGGCTCGCGGCGCCGGTTCCGCCGGTGAGGCCGGGGGCGTGGAAGTACTCACCGGGCAGGGTGCCGCCGAGGACGTAGTGCTGGCCGGGGCGCAGCACGTAGGGCAGAGGGCGGGGCCGCACCGGCTCCACGCCCTCGGGGTACGCGGACGCCTCGGGGAGCGCGAGGCCGTGGACCTGTACGGGGCCTGCGCCGGCACGCGGGGTGAGGGTGGCGCCGGCGCCCGCGATCGCCGTGGGGGCGGAGGCGGGGTTGTGGAACCAGGCCTTCCGGCCCCGGTACCAGATCGCCGTCCAGTCGCCGCGGCGGTCGGCGACGGCGAACTGCTGGCCCGTCGAGGCGCGGGCTCCGGTGTCGTTGACGCCGGTGGAGGAGGGGGCGCCGCCGTGCAGTCCGGGGTCGCCGACCAGCGGGGCGCCGGGCGCGGGCCGGGTGCGGAGGCGGACGGCTCCGGAGCCGTGGGGCGGGCAGGGGGCCGCGGCGTCCTGCGTACAGGCGGTGTAGGCGGGGCGGTGGGTGCGGTAGTCGGGGCGGATCGTCACGATCCGGCCGTCGCTCTGCGCGGCGGGCTCCAGCGGTGCGCCGAGCAGGTCGAAGTAGTGCGCCCAGTCCCAGTACGGGCCGGGGTCGGTGTGCATGCCGGGGAGGTGTTCCGGGTCGCGGGCGGGGACGTTGTCATGGCCGATGATGTGGTGCCGGTCCAGCGGTACGTCGTACGCCTGTGCCAGATGGCGCACCAGCCGCGCGGACGAGCGGTACATCGCCTCCGTGAACCAGGCGTCCGGGTCGGCGAGCCGCGCCTCGTGCTCCAGGCCGATGGACTGCGCGTTGACCTGCCAGTTGCCCGCGTGCCAGGCCACGTCCGAGGTGCGGACGTGCTGGGCGACATGGCCGTCCCACGAGCGCAGCGTGTAGTGCCAGGAGACGAACGCGGGGTCCTGCACGGCCTGGACGGAACCGTCGTAACCGCCCTCGGTGTCGTGCACGACGATGTAGCGGACGCGCTGGTCGTGGGGGCGGCGGGCCTTGTCGTGGTTGCCGTAGTCGGGCTTGCCGTCCTTCCCTTCGTAGACCTCGTACGGCGCGGGCAGCCACTCGCAGGCCAGCTCGGGCGGGCACTCGGCCCCTGCGGGGTCCGCCCGGTGGGCGGCGGGGGCGGCGGCGGTACGGGCGGCGGCGCCGGCCGGGAGCGTGACGGTCTCGCCCGAGTCGGTGGTACGGCGCGCGCCCGTGCGCAGCACCCCGTACACCTCGTCGGCGAACACCCGCGCCGTCGCCGCGTCCGGGGCCTGCGCGTACGCCGCCACCGCGGCGTACCACCCGGCCGCCCCGTCCCCCCGCTCCGCGCCCAGGCGGCGTCCGTGGTCGGCGAGCAGCGCCGCGCCGCCGCGCACGTTGGCGCCGGGGTCCGTACGGAGCCGCGCCGCCGGAATCCCGGACAGCCGCGCCGCGCGCTGCACCGTCTGCGTCCCCCGCCCGCCGTCCTTGCCCGCCGCCGCGCGCAGGTCCGTCAGGTGCATCGGCCCGTACCCGCCCGCCACGCTCGGCGCACCGCCGTGCGTCTCCCAGCGTGACTCCAGGTACGCCACCCCCAGCAGCACGTTCTCCGGCACCCCGTACTGCCGCGCTGCCTCGGCGAACGACGCCTGGAGCGAGCCCTTGCCGGCGTCCGCGCCGCTCGCCGCGGGTGCGCCCGCGGCGAGCAGCGACAGGAGGACGGCGGTGGCCGCGGTACGGCGCGCGAGGCGTCCTGGCACGGGGTCCTCCGGGGTGTGCAGGCGAACGATCACCCAGCACTACCGGCCGGCCTGACAGAGCGTCAATCATTTCGGTGGCGAGTCGCCGCACGTCGGGCCGTTGGCGCAGAGCCGCGGCGAGCGGGTCGGGGCGGCGGTGCCGCGGAGCGCCACCCCGCCGTGCTCACCGCGTTCCGACCGCCGCCCGCACCGCGCGGCGCGCCATCTGCACATCGTCGTGGAGCCTGCGCAGCAGCAGCCGGTGCTCCTCCCCGGCGGTCATCCCGCTGTGCACGCCCACCGGCGGCGCGGGGTCCTTCATCGCCCGCTGCACGGCGGCCTCGTAGGTACGGGCCTCCCGGACCAGTACGAGCATCAGGTTGACCAGGAACCCGTCCCGGTGAACCGTTCCGCCTGCCTGCGCGAGCTGGCTGATCTGCCTGCGCGCGGGCGAGCCCTCGCCCAGCACCGCCCAGAGCGTCGCGAGGTCGTACCCCGGGAGATACCAGCCGGCCTGTTCCCAGTCGACGAGAACCGGGCCCGCGGGGGACAGCAGCACGTTCGACAGCAGCGCGTCGCCGTGGCAGAACTGCAGGTGCCCGGGGCCGATGCCGTGCAGCAGCGTCTGCAGGTCGCCCATGTCGCGGTCCGTGAGCAGGCCGAGCTCGTGGTACCGGCCGAGCTGCGAGCCGTAGTCGAGCGGTGCGCCGAACGCGCCGGCGGGGGGGCGCCACATCCCGATCCGTACCAGCGCGGCGAGCGTCGCGCGCACGTCGGCGTGCGGCGGGACCTCCAGCGGGTGCCGCTGGAGCGCCGCCGCGCGGCCGGGGGTGCGTTCGATGACGAGCGTGCATTTCTCCGGGTCGGCGGCGATCAGCCGCGGCACCCGCACCGGCGGGCGGGCCCGGACGAACGTGCGGTAGGCGGCTATTTCGTGCCGGAGCCTCTCCACCCGCGCGGCTGACCGGTCGACCAGGCACTTCGCCACCGCCGTGGTCCGGCCCGTGGAGCCGACCAGCAGCACGGTGCGGCTGCTGCGGCGCAGCACCTGCACGGGATGGAAGTCCGGGACCACGCGGTGCACCGACTCGATGGCCGCGCGCAGCAGCGCCCCCTGCGGGCCGGTCAGGTCGAGCCGCCCGCTGACCGGGCGGCGTGCGGTGGCGGGAAGCTGTCGCAGGCGTGCGCCGGCTGCCGGTGCGCGGCCCGGGTCGAGGAACGGACCGCCGCCGGCGGCGGTCCGGTGCGGGCCCGGCGGGCGTACCGTACGGACGGGTGCGGACGCGGATGCCGATGCTGCGTACATGGGCGAGACAGATCCCTTCAGGCACGGGCCGGTTGCGCGCCGCCGTCGCCACCGTCCGCTGCCCTCCCCTCCCGGGTCACTCGTCCGGGTGACCGGCTGGGGCCCGGTCCCCGGCGGTGGAGCCCGGGATATTCGGGTGGACAGTGCGGCTGGCATGTGCCCCGGGTCCGGGGCCGGTTGGCGCAGTCATAGCCCACACCGCTATACGGGTGGCACACCATCTGGCGCACCCTGGCGAACCCTGGCGAATGCTCGCCGGGCCTTCGGCCCGTCGGTACTGTCAAGTGAGCCGAGACCCTGGGGGCTTGACGTGAGCAAGGGACCCAACACCAGGCTGGCCGACCTGTTCGGGATGACCGGCTGGTCGAAGGGCGAGCTGGCGAGGCTGGTCAATCGGCAGGCGGCGGCCACCGGCCACCCCCAGCTTGCGACCGACACCTCGCGGGTGCGGCGCTGGATCGAGACGGGCGAGATCCCGCGCGAGCCGGTGCCCAAGGTGCTGGCGGTCCTGTTCACCGAGCGACTCGGCCGTGTCGTGACCACCGAGGATCTCGGGTTCGACCGGGCCGGAGGGCCCGGGCGGGTCAGGCGGCAGTCCGATGACGCACTGCCCTGGGCACCCGAGCGGACGGCCGAGGTCCTCACCGAATTCACGGGAATGGACCTCATGCTCAATCGACGCGGCCTGGTGGGCGCGGGAACGGCGCTCGCGGCCGGCTCCGCCCTGACCAGTTCTCTCCACGAGTGGCTGCACTCCGATCCCGGGGCCCCGGGCACCGCCGAGGGGGGCGGCCCTCTCCACGCCGAACCCGCGCGCTACGGCAGGTACGAGGCGACGCCGGTCGGCGCACAGGAAGTCGAGGCGCTGGAACGTTCCGTCGAGGTGTTCCGCGCCTGGGACGCCGAGCGCGGCGGCGGTCTGCAGCGCAAGGCCGTGATCGGCCAGCTCAACGAGGTCGGCGGCATGCTCGCGTACCGGCACCCCGAGCCGCTGCAGAGCCGGCTGTGGGGCGTCGCGGCGAACCTCGCCGTGCTCGCCGGCTGGATGTCGCACGACGTGGGCCTGGAGCCCACCGCCCAGCGGTACTTCGTCATCGCGGCGCACGCCGCGCGCGAGGGCGGCGACCGGCCGCGCGCCGGGGAGGCGCTGTCCCGCGCCGCGCGGCAGATGATCCACCTGGGCCGGCCGGACGACGCGCTGGAGCTGGTCGGGCTGGCCAAGTCCGGGACGGGGCCGGGCACGCATGCGCGTACCCGCTCGATGCTCGCCACCGTGGAGGCGTGGGCGCAGGCGGCCAAGGGCCGGTCGGGCGCGGTGCAGCGCACGCTGGGGGAGGCGGAGGAGCTGTTCGCGGGCGACCGCGGGGACACGGCGGCGCCCACCTGGATGCAGCTCTTCGACGAGGCCGACCTCCACGGCATGCAGGCGCTGGCATACCGCACGCTCGCCGAGCACGACCCGTCCGCGGCGCCGCGCGCGCTGGAGCACGGGGAACTGGCCCTCGCCAAGCGGCCGGAGGGGCGCCAGCGCTCCCAGATCCTCGACTACGTGTCCCTTGCCGCGGCGGGCTTCCTCGCCGACGACCCGGACCGGGGCGGCGGATATACCCGGCTCGCGCTGGAGCGCGTCGGCGAGAACTCCTCGCACCGCACCTGGGACCGGCTGCGCGAGACCTACCGGCTGACTGCGCCGTACGCGGACGATCTCGCGGTCAGGGCGCTGCGCGAGGAGATGAGGAACACGCTGGTGAGGTCGCCCAAGGGGCGCACGAGCCCCATCTGACGACGGCCCCGGCCTGCACGAGGCCGTCGTACGGGGACGGGTGGGGAAGGACGGGCCGGGCCGCCGCCGCGCGGCGGCTCAGCCCGTCACCTTGGCCACGAGCACGCAGGCGTCGCCGCCGCGGCGCCCGCCGCCGAACTCTTCGACGACGGCGCGCAGGCACTCCTGCGCGCCCGGTGCGGTGGCGAACCGCGGAGCGAGGGCGAGCAGGCGCTCGCGGGCCGGATCCGGATCGCCGGCACCGAGCCCCGCGGTGTGCAGCAGGAGCAGGTCGCCGGGCCGTAACGGCTCGCCGACCTGGGCATACGGCGTGTCCGCGGTGGCACCCAGGAGCACGCCGTCGGGGGCGGCGAGGGCGCGGCCCACGCCGTCGCGGAACAGCAGCGGAGGGGTGTGCGCGGCCCGGGCCCAGTGCAGCGTGCGCCCGGCCGGGTCGTAGCGGCAGCAGACGGTGCCGACGAGCACCGGCTGCGCCGACACCTCCAGCAACTCGTTGGCCCGGCCCAGGAGCGCGGCGGGTTCCGCGCCGCCCAGCGCCATGCCGCGCAGGGCGCCGAGGAGCATCGTCATCCCCGCGGCGGCCGGCACGCCGCGGCCGGCGACGTCGCCGACGCCCAGGAGGGTGTGGCCGCCGGGCAGCGGCAGGGCGTCGTACCAGACGCCGCTGACAGGCGTGTCCGCGGCGGCCGGAAAGTGATGTCCGGCGACGGTCAGCGCGGCCGCGTCCCCGGCCGGCAGGTGCACGGCCCCGCGCCACGGCGGCAGCACCGACTCGTGCAGCTCCCGGGTGATGCGGTGCTCGGCGTGCGCGAGGAGCCGCTCGCGCCGGGACGCGGACTCCGACTCCCGCACCGCCTGCCGGCTGCGGCGCAGCTCGGTGACGTCGCGTACGACCGCCCACATCGACTCGGTCGCGCCGCGGGCGTCGAGGACCGGCTCGCCGACCACGTGCAGGGTGCGCGAGGCGCCGTCCGGGCGGCGGATGCGGAACTCGCCGTCGATCGGTTTGCCGTCGACCAGACAGTCCGTGACCATCGCGGTCAGCCGCGGCTGGTCGGCGGGGTCGAACCAGGACGGCAGGTCGTCCAGCGACAGCGGGCCGTCGCCGGGGTCCCTGCCGAAGATCTCGAAGAGGTCGTCCGACCAGTCGGCGTCGTCCGAAAGCAGATGCCACTCGGCGCTGCCGACCCGGGGCTGGGACCGGTCCCGCGGGTCCGCGGCGGTCGCCCCCTGCGGCCCTCCCGCCCCGTCGGGTTCCCTTCCGACCGGGTGCCCCTCGCGCAACTGCCCGAGCTGGACGGTCAGGTGGTCGAGTTGCCGCGCCGCGAGGTCGCACAGCGCGCGCTGCCAGCGCAGCTCGGCCTCCTCGGCGCCGCCCGCGGCGGCGACCGTCTCGCGCCGGACCGCCTCCAGGCTGCCGCGCAGCCGGGCGATCCGTGACAGCAGCGTGGCCACGGCACTGCGCTCGGGCTGCTGCGGGGCCCGCGTGTCCGCGGCGCGGGGGAGTCGTGAGGCGGCGGCCATGGCGTGATCTCCGATACCTTCCGGCCCGCGGCTCCGGCGTCGTTGCCGGCCTGCGGTGCGCCGTTACGACTGTGGCACAGCCGGCGACGCTGCGTAAGGCGTTTGGCGAGACCCGAGCAGATGCGTCTGGCATATGCCTTCCGGCCGGTTCCCGACCGCACTTCTCCCCGTCCCCGCACTCCAGTAAGCTGCCGCGGCAATGGAGCCGGCAGCCGGTCGGTGGCCCGGTCTGTCCGTTCCGCGGAAAATTCCGTTGCCAGCGGTCCCACCACCCCGGATGCTGACGTCATGTTCGAGCCAGCCATAGCGCCCAGCGGCACCCTCCTCGGCCTCCTCCAGCGAGGCCGGGGCGACGGGACCCTGCACGCACTCGCCGCGCCCAGGGCCGAAGCCCTCCAGGCGCTCTACGGGTGCGTGATCGACGACCCACGGCACGACTGGCAGGTGGAGAACCGCTCGCTCTACTACGCCCGGCTCTTCCTGGAGCTGGACGCCCCCGTGGACGCCCTCGCCGACCACCTCTTCGCCCCCGACGACGTGCTGCGCCCCGACGAGCAGCGCACCGGTCTCACCCTCTCCGTCCTCGGCCACCTCGCCTCGTACGGCCGCGACGACGCCCTGAAGCTGCTGCGCCGCTACGCCGCCGCCGGCGGCTGCTGGCAGTGGGCCCTCGACGAGCTGGCCCTGCGTGACGACGACGCCGGGCTGCGCGCCCTCGCCCCGCACGTGCTGGCCCGCTTCCCGCACACCCCCGAGGGGGACCGGGAGCTGGCCGGGGAGATGCGCGGCGCGTTCGAGCCCCGGCCCTGGCGGCTGTGGGCCGAGGACCCCGGGCTGGGTGCGCGGGTGCGTGCGGCGCAGGAGCAGGGTAATTTCGACCGCTGGCAGCGCCAGCTCGGCTCCCGCGGCCCGCGGCCCGGCTGGAGCGTCACCGAGATCCTCAACTGGGCGCAGGACGGCCTGGAGCAGTACCCGGCGCAGCCCCGGCACGCCGCCGCCGCCCGCTGCCTCGCGGCCGTCGCCGGGCCCGAGGACCGGCCGGAACTGCTCGCCGCGGCCCGCGGCACGCGCGAGGGCGCCCGGGCCGCCGCCGTCGCCCACCTCGCGGCGACCGGCGACCCGGAGACGTACGACCTCATCGAGGCCGCCGCCTGCGGCCCCTCCGAAACGCTCGCCGCCGCCGCGCTCGCCACCTTCGGCCGGATGTGCTCCACCGCCGCGCTCGCCACCGCCCGCCGCTGGGCCGCCCGCGAGGACGCGCTCGGCACCGCCGCGGGCGTGATGCTCGCCCGCCGCGGCGCCGCGCGCGACGCCCGCGCCGTACGCGCCGTGCTGCTGCGCTGCGTGCGCGACGAAGGGCCGGACGCACCGGAGCTGTGCGATCTGGTCGCCGGCGCGGGACGGCTGGTGATCTCCTCCACCGCGCCGGTGCTGCGGCACATCTACCGCGAGACGTGCAGCTCGCACCTGCGCGGCGTCACCGCCCGCTCGCTGTCCGCCACCGACCCCTCCTTCCCGGCCTCCTTCGCGGTCGAGTGCCTGTGGGACTGCGAGGACGCCACCCGGGAGATCGGCGCCCGGCACGCCGAGACCGCCGACGCCCGCGTCGTCGCCCGGCTGCGCAGCCTGGCCGCCGATCCCGCCGAGGACGGCGACGTGCAGAGCACCGTGCGCACCCGCATCACCCCGGACGGCGCCGCCGGCTGACGGCCGTCACGCGTCCTTCACATACGGTTGCTGCCTGCGACAATGAGCGCATGACGGCGCCCTGGCAGTTCTGGATCGACCGCGGCGGGACGTTCACGGACGTGGTGGGCAGACGACCGGACGGCACCCTTGTCGCCCGCAAGCTGCTCTCGCACGACCCGGGGCGTTACGGCGCCCACGACGACGCGGCCGTCGCGGGCGTGCGGCTGCTGCTCGGCCTCGGGCCGGACGAGCCGGTGCCCGCCGAGCGCGTCGAGGTGGTCAAGATGGGCACCACCGTCGCCACCAACGCCCTCCTGGAACGGAAGGGCGAGCCGACGGTGCTCGTCGTCACCGAAGGGTTCCGGGACGCGCTGCGGATCGCCTACCAGAACCGGCCGCTGCTCTTCGAGCGCCGGATCCTCAAACCCGAGGCGCTGTACGAGCGGGTGATCGAGGTGCCCGAGCGCGTCGGCGCCCGCGGCGAGGTCGTACGCGACCTCGACCTCGGCGCGGTGCGCACGGCGCTGGCGGACGCGTACCGCGACGGGTTCCGCAGCGCCGCCGTCGTCCTCATGCACGGCTACCGCCACGCGGCGCACGAGCGGGCCATCGCCGAGGAGGCGCGCCGGGCGGGCTTCACGCAGATCAGTTGCGGCCACGAGGTCAGCCCGCTGATGAAGCTCGTACCGCGCGGCGACACCACCGTCGTCGACGCCTATCTGTCACCGATCCTGCGCCGCTACGTCGACCGCGTCGCCGCCGAACTGCCGGGCATCCGGCTGCAGTTCATGCAGTCCAACGGCGGTCTGCGCGAGGCCACGCACTTCCGCGGCAAGGACGCCGTGCTCTCCGGGCCCGCGGGCGGGGTCGTCGGCATGGTCCGCTCGTCCGGGGAGGCGGGATACGACCGCGTCATCGGCTTCGACATGGGCGGCACCTCCACCGACGTGTCGCACTACGCGGGCGGGTTCGAGCGCGACTTCGACACGCAGGTGGCGGGCGTACGCATGCGTGCGCCGATGCTCAGCATCCATACCGTGGCCGCCGGCGGCGGCTCCGTTCTGCACTTCGACGGCCGCCGCTACCGCGTCGGCCCGGACTCGGCCGGCGCCGTCCCGGGTCCCGCCTGCTACCGCCGCGGCGGGCCGCTGACCGTCACCGACGCCAACGTCATGCTCGGCCGCGTCCAGCCCCGCCACTTCCCGGCCGTCTTCGGCCCCGGCGGCGACCAGCCGCTCGACGACGAGGCGGTGCGGCGGGCGTTCACCGAACTGGCCGAGACCTCCGCCGCGGCGACCGGCGACCGGCGCTCTCCGGAGGAGGTCGCGGCCGGGTTCCTCGACATCGCCGTGCTCAACATGGCCAACGCGGTCAAGAAGATCTCCGTGCAGCGCGGCCACGACGTCACCCGTTACGCGCTGACCAGCTTCGGTGGCGCCGGCGGCCAGCACGCCTGCGCCGTCGCCGACGTGCTCGGCATCTCCACCGTCGTCGTCCCGCCGCACCCGGGGGTGCTCTCCGCGTACGGCATCGGGGTCGCCGCCGCGACGGCGATGCGGGAGCAGGCCGTGGAGACGGAGCTGACGGAGGCGTCGATGCCGGTGATCCGGCAGGTCTGCGCGGAGCTGGCGGAGCGGGCCGCGGCGGACCTCACGGACGAGGGCATTCCGGCGGCTGCCGTGGGCACCTCGGCGCGGGTGCACCTGCGCTACGCGGGCACCGACTCGGCGATCGCCGTGCCGCTGGCCGGGGAGGCGGAGATGCGGGCGGAGTTCACGGCCGTGCACCTGAGGCGGTTCGCGTTCACGATGGACAAGCCGGTCGTCGCGGAGGCCGCCTCCGTCGAGGCCGCCGCCGAGCAGGCCGCGACCACGCGGGAGGAGGTCGGCCGGGCCGGTCGCGACGAGGGCGCGCCGGAACCCGCAGACCGGGTACGGATCTTCGCCGACGGGCGGTGGCGCGAGGCCGGCCTGTACCAGCGCGAAGACCTGCGCGCCGGCGACACCGTCACCGGCCCCGCGATCCTCGCCGAGGAGGGCGCCACCACCGTCGTCGACCCCGGCTGGCAGGCCGCCGTGCACCACCGCGGCCACCTCACGCTCACCCGCGTCCGCCCGCGGCCCGCCACACAGGCGGTCGGCACGGGCGTGGACCCCGTGATGCTGGAGGTCTTCAACAGTCTCTTCATGGCCATCGCCGAACAGATGGGCGTACGGCTGGAAAGCACCGCCCACTCCGTCAACATCAAGGAGCGGCTCGACTTCTCCTGCGCTCTGTTCGACGCCGAGGGCAATCTCATCTCCAACGCGCCCCACATGCCCGTGCATCTGGGGTCGATGGGGGAGTCCATCAAAGAGGTGCTGCGGCGCAACCGGGACAGCGCGCAGGGGCTGCGGCCCGGGGACGTGTACGCCATCAACGACCCGTACCACGGCGGTACCCACCTGCCGGACGTCACCGTCGTCACGCCCGTCTTCGACACCGTGCCCCCGGTGGCCGGCGGTGCGGGCGAGCAGCAACTGCTCTTCCTCGTCGCCTCCCGCGGCCACCACGCGGAGATCGGCGGCATCACCCCCGGCTCCATGCCCGCCTTCAGCCGCACCATCCAGGAAGAGGGCGTCCTCTTCGACAACTGGCTGCTCGTCCGCGACGGGAAGCTGCGCGAGGCCGAGACGCGTCGGCTGCTGACCTCCGGTCCGTACCCCTCGCGCGCGCCCGACGCCAACCTCGCCGACCTGCGCGCCCAGATCGCCGCCAACAACAAGGGCATCGACGAACTCCGCCGCATGATCGGCATGTTCGGCCTCGACGTCGTGCGCGCCTACATGGGGCACGTGCAGGACAACGCCGAGGAGTCCGTGCGCCGCGTCATCGCCGCTCTGGGGGACGGCTCGTACCGCTACGAGACGGACGCGGGCGCCGTCATCGAGGTCGCCGTCCGCGTCGACCGCGACGCGCGCAGCGCCGTCGTCGACTTCACCGGCACCTCGCCGCAGCAGCCCGGCAACGCCAACGCGCCCAGCTCGGTCGTCATGGCCGCGGTGCTCTACGTCTTCCGCACCCTGGTCGCCGAGGACATCCCCCTCAACAGCGGCTGCCTGAAGCCCCTGCACGTGCGCATCCCGCCCGGCTCCATGCTCGCGCCCGAGTTCCCGGCGGCCACCGTCGCGGGGAACGTCGAGACCTCCCAGGCAGTGACGGGCGCGCTGTACGCGGCGCTCGGCGTCCAGGCCGAGGGCTCCGGAACGATGAACAACGTCACCTTCGGCAACGACAAGGCGCAGTACTACGAAACCGTCGCCTCCGGCTCCGGCGCGGGCGACGGCTTCCCCGGCGCCGACGTCGTGCAGACCCACATGACCAACTCCCGCCTCACCGATCCCGAGGTGCTCGAGTGGCGCTACCCGGTCCGCGTCGAGGAGTTCGCCGTACGGGACGGCAGCGGCGGCCGGGGCCGCTGGGAGGGCGGGCGTGGCGCGGTGCGGCGCATCCGGTTCCTGGAGCCGATGACGGTGACCCTGCTGACCGGCCACCGGCGGGTGGCGCCCTACGGGATGGCGGGCGGCGGGCCGGGCGCGCTCGGCCGCAACGCCATGCAACGGGCCGACGGCACGGTGGAGCCGCTGGAGGGCTGCGACACCGCCGAGGCGGGGTCGGGGGACGTGCTGGTGGTCGAGACCCCGGGCGGCGGCGGGTACGGCGAGCCGCAGTGAACGGCGGGGGCGAAGGGCGGGGTGCGTCCGCCCGTCGCGCCGTCCGGCCGGAGGCCGGCGGTGCCGTTTCGGCCGATGTCGGTGACAGCGCCTAATCTGTCCGACGTGACTGCTGCGACCACCGCGACGCCGACCGCCGGCGCGCCCAGGCCCGCCCCGGGCCCGGCCGCCGACGAGGGCCTGGCCCGCCGCCTGCGCGCCCTGGCGTGCACGGCCCCGCTGCACGACCTGGACGCCCGCAAGTCGATGCTCGCGGGCGAGTTCGGGGTGTACGCGATGGCGGAGGTGGCCCTCTCCGCCATCGACCTGGTCACGCTGCAGATGGACTTCGACACCGGCGCCGAGCCCGACGAGGTCATCGCCCGGCTGCTGCCGCGCGTCGCCGCCCAGGCGCCGCTGCGCCCCCGCGCCGAGCACGAGCGGGTGGCGCACTGGGTGCTGGACAGCCTGGTCAACGTCGGCAGCGTCGACCGCGGTTTCCGCGCGGTGTACGGCACGTTCGGCCACGACGGCGCGTACGTACGCAGGGAGTACGACTTCAAGCTCCTCGAAGAAGTCCCCGGCCCCGGCGGCGCCGTCTATCTGCGCACCACCGACGAGGCGGTCAACGTGCTGGTGGGGGCGCTCGACACCGACGTCACCAGCGCGCAGATCGCCGCCGAGGTCAAGCTCGACGTCCTCATCAGCCGCGGCCGGCTCGCCGACGCCCAGCTCGCCGCCGAACAGGCCCGCTACCGCACCGTGCAGTACGCCGAGACGCTGCGCCGCGCCCTGGAGGCCACCCGGCGTAACGTCCGCGCGGTGGACTGGCTGCAGACCGTGCCGGCGATGATCGACGAGGCGCTGGACCACGTCGCCGACCGGTACCGGCACGAGAACGCCATCCTCACCAACATCCGCCGCGCCCGGGACGAAGCCGAGGATCCCGACCACAAGCGCCGCGCCGCCGAGCTGGTCGACATCGTCAAGGACTGCATCCGCCGCCACACCCAGCTCCAGACCCGGCTGCTGGACGCCGGCCCGCTGTTCCGCGCCGAGCAGGACCGGCAGGCGTTCGCTCCGCCCGCCGCCCGCACCGGCGTCGACCTCCACGGCCAGCTCCTCGCCCCCCTGCTGCCGCTGCCCGTCTCCGCGGCGCACCGCGTCACGGACGCCTTCTTCGCCCGCGGCACCGGCCTGCGCGCGCCGCATGCCGTCCGCCTCGCCGACCTCGCCGAGCTGCTGCTCACCCCGCCGCTGGAACGGGCCCATCTGGGCGCCGAGATGCCCGAGCCCGATCTTGTCGCCACCCCGGACGACAGCCGGTTCAGCGAGGAGCAGCTCGCCGCCGCGGGCGAGCTGCTCGACCTGCCCCCGGACGCCCCGCGCCGGCTGTCCGGGCTGCTCGCCGACGCCCGGCGCCGCGACCCCGAGCTGCCCTATCTCGTCGCTCTTCTCGCGGTGCACGCCGCGGGCCCGGCCGTGGGGACGGCGTACCGGCAGGGTGACGAGCGGCTGCTGTTCGCCGTGGACGACGGGACGCCGATGGAGGACGCCGAGTTCGGCGGCGCGGACCTCATCGTCGGCACGGCACTGCTGGACGCCGCCGGGATGGCGGCCGGCCGAACGGAGGCCGCCTCGTGACCGCCGATTCCGCGACCGTCTCCGGCGCCGGTCCGGCCGCCCCGGCCGAAGGCGCCGAGCACTCCCCGGGCGTCACGCCCGCGGACGCCGCCGACGCCGCCCGCCTGGTCTCCTTCGGCCTCCAGCCCAGGCTGCTGCCCGCCCGCGACCTGGAGTACGCCGAACTGCTCCGCCGCTACCGGGAAGAGCCGCCCTTCGCGCGCCTCGCCGACGCCGTCGCCGCCGGCCTCGGGCTTGTCGTGCTGGAGGTCTCGACCCGTACCGGCATGGCCGTCACCGCCGCCGAGGACTCCGTCTTCGCCGTCCGCATGGGCGACTACGCCCGCCGCGCCGCCACCGACTCCGCCGACCGCTTCCTGCACGGCCTGGCCCATCTCGCCGTCGCCGCCATGGCGTTCCCGCGCCCCGAGGACCTGGCCGACGACGGCTACATCGGCCGCGTCAGCGTCCACGGCGTCGACGCCTTCGTCCGCCAGGCATGCCGCCGCCTGGAAGAGCGCGCCGAGGAGGCGGGCGAGAACACCGACCCCGCCGAAGGGGAACGCGGCCTGGAGGCCGCCTGGCGGGTGTACGCGCGCCGCAGCGCCACCGGCGCCACGAAGGACGCCCGCCGGCTCGCCGGATCCACCACCGGCATCATCGGCAAGGCCATGGCGTTCCTCACGGACTCCGGCTTCCTCCAGCGCACGTCGGACGACGCCGGCGGGACGTACCGCACCACCGCCCGCTACCAGTTGCAGGTGCGGGACATGGCGGGCGGCGCGGCCATGTCCGAGCTGCTGGAACTGGGGGTCGTGCCCGTCGCCGACGGCAGCGCGACCCTGGTGCCCGCCGCCGACGACGGCGAGCCCGCCGGCGCCGCGCTGCCGTTCTTCCCCAGCCGGCAGGAGCGGGCCTGACGGCCGGTCCCGACGTCACGAGCGAAGGCCGCAATCGCATGTACGAGCTGTCCAGGATCCGCCTCTACTCCATCGGGCCCGCCGGTGCGCGGTACGCCGACACCGTGCTCGACCTGCGCGGCGTCGGCGGCGAGGTGCCCCGCCCGGCCCCCGCCCAGGGCGACTTCTTCGCCGCCGAGCCCACCGGCCCGCCGCGCCGGCCCGCGCCCGCGGGCGTGCTGTTCCTGGAGAACGGCGGCGGCAAGTCCGTCCTGCTGAAGCTGATCTTCTCCGTGATGCTGCCGGGCCACCGCAACACCCTGGGGGGCGCCAGCTCCGGCGTGCTCCGCAAGTTCCTGCTGGCCGACGACACCGGGCACGTCGCGCTGGAGTGGCAGCACACCGTGACCGGTGAGCAGATCGTCGTCGGCAAGGTGAGCGAGTGGCGCGGCCGGCAGGTCTCCGGCGACCCGCGGAAGTTCGCCGAGGCGTGGTACTCGTTCCGCCCCGGTCCGGGGATGAGCCTGGACGCGCTGCCGGTCGCCGAGTCCGCGGCGGTGCGCCCCGCCGCCGAGGGCGCCTCGGGCGCACGCGGGCGGCGCCGCACGATGAAGGGCTTCCGGGACGTACTGACCGAGGCCGGCAAGGCGTACCCGCACCTGGACGTGGTGTGGGAGGAGATCCACGAGCGGTGGAACGAGCACCTGGGGCGTCTCGGCCTCGACCCCGAACTCTTCCGCTACCAGCGGGAGATGAACGCGGACGAGGGCGAGGCAGCCGGGCTGTTCGCCGTGAAGAACGACTCCGACTTCACCCACCTGCTGCTCCGCGCCGTCACCGACACCCGCGACACCGACGGCCTGGCCGATCTCGTCCACGGCTTCGCGCACAAGCTGGGCCGCCGCGCCGAACTGACCGCGGAGCGCGACTTCACCGCAGGCTCCCTCGACCTGCTCTCGCACATCGTCACGGGTGCGGAGCAGCGCACCCGCGCCCGCGACGTCCTCGGCGGTGCGGAGCGCCGGGCCAGGGCACTGGCCGCACGGCTCACCGCGCGGGCCATCGCGGAGCGGGCCCGCGCGGCCGAGCTGGCCGGGCAGGAGCGGGCGGCGGCGGACCGGGCCACGGCCGCGGAGTCGTCCCGGCGCCGCGGCGAACTGATCGCCGCGGAGCTGTCCTACCGGCACGCCTCCCTGGCGCTCGCCGAAGCGGAGAAGAGTGCCGCGGCCAAGCGCCGCGAGCTCACCGACGCCCGTACGCTGCACGCCGCCTGGCAGGCCGCCGAGGCGGTGCTGCGGCACCGCGCCGCCGCCGACCGGGCGGCGCGCGTCTCCGTCGCCATCCGCGAGGCCGAGCGCGACGCCGCCCCGGCGCTGGCCGCCCGCGCGGCGGCCGCCACCGGACTCGTACGCGCGCTGCATGCCGCCGCCCGCGACGGCGAGACGTTGGCGGCGGAGCAGGAGGAGCGTTCGGCCGGGCTGCAGCGGGAGTCCGAGACGGCACACGCGGACGCGGTCGCCGCCGCCACCCGCGCACAGCGCGCCCGCAGCGACGCCGACCACCTGCGCCAGCGGCTCGCGGAGGTCGAGCAGGAGACCGCGGACGCGGTGCGGGCCGGCTGGCTCGACACCGGCTCCGCCGCCCCCGACACTGACCCGGCCCGCGCGGCTCTCGTCGCGGGCGACGCCGAGAAGGCGGCGGTCGCTGCTTGGGACGAGGCCCGCGAGTCCGCCCGTACGGCGACGGACCGCGCCCGGGAGACGGCATCGGCCCTCGCCCGCGCGGAGCTGGCGGCGGCCCGCGCCACGGACGCGGCGGAGGCCGCCCGGGCGGCGTACGACACGGAGCGCAGCGCGGCGCAGTCGTTGGCGGGGGAGCGGCGGCTGCTGGAACTGCTGGGGCTGCCGGAGCAGGCCGAAGGGACGCCGGAGGGCCCGGGCGGCGGGCAACGCGCGCTGAACGCCGCCGAGTTCGACCGCGCCGCCGACGAACTGCGGGTGCTGCTCGACGCGCGTGTCGCGGACGACGAGCGGCGGCTGTTCGACCTGCGCACCGCCGCCGGGGACGACGCCCGGATCCTCGCGGCGCTCGGCGACGGCGGGCTGCTGCCGCCCGGGCCCGACGTCCTGGCCGTCGTCGACTGCCTCGGCGAGCACGGTATCCCCGCGCTGCCCGGCTGGCGGTACCTTGCGCAGGCCGTCGACCCGGCCGACCACGCCGCCGTGCTCGACGCCCGCCCGGAGCTGGTCGACGGCGTCGTGATCACCGATCCGGACACGCACACCCGCGCCCGCGAGGTGCTGCGCGACGCCGCGCTGCTGCCCCGCTCGGCCCTCGCCGTGGGGACGGCCGCCGCCCTGCTCGCGCCGCCGCCGCCCACGGGGGAGAACGACGGCGGGGTGTTCCTCGTACCGCCCAACCCGGCCATGCATGACGAACGCGCGGCCGACGACGAGCGCCAGGCCCTGCGCGCCCGCGCCGCCGACCGCGACGAGCGGATCCGCGGCCTGGCCGCCCGCCTCGCGGCGGACCGGACGCTGGCGGCCCGGCTGGCCTCGTGGCGTACGGGCTGCCCCGCCGGCCGCCTGGCCGAGCTGGCCGCCGCCGCGGAGTCGGCCCGCACCGCGGCCGCCGCGGCAAACGAGGCGCTGACCCGCGCCCGCGCCGAGGCCGAGGACGCGGCAGCCGCCGCCGAGGAGACCGCGCGGGCCCGAGAGGAGCGCCAGGAGCAGGCCCAGCGCGCCCGCCGCAGCGCCGACGCCCTCGCGGGCCTGGCCCACCGGCTGCGCGAGCGGTCCGGCTGGCAGGCCCGTCTCCGCGAACTCGCCGATGAGGCTCTGGAGTACGAGGGCAGGGCCGCCGACTGCGTGGCCCGCGCCCGCGCCGCCGACGAGGACCGTCGCGACGCCCAGCGCGCCGCCGACGACGCCCGCCGCACGGCCCGCGCGCTGCGCGCGGAGCGGGCGGAGATCGCGGGGGTGGCGGAGGAACTGGAGGCGGAGGCGGAGGCCGCGGCGGAGCCCGCCGGGCCCCGCGAGACCGGGGTGGCCGGAGGCCCGGACGCGGCAGTGGCGGACGGCGGGCCCGGAGCGGGCGGCGAGCCGGACAGCCGGGCGGGCGCCGGACAGGGGGACGCCGGGACCACCCTCCCGGGCGGCGCCGGCGACGGGACCGTTTCCCGCCGCGCGAACGCCGCGGCGTCCCGCCCGGATGGCGCTCACGCCGACGCCCCCGGTGCCGCCGTGCCGCAAGCGGACGTTCCGCCCGAGGGCAACGCCCGCCGCCGGGCGCGCCTCGCCCAGGCCGCCGCCGCGGACGCGGCCCGTGCGTCGCTGCCCGCCCTCCGGGAGGCGTACCGGGCCGCCTCGCAGGTCTACGAGAAGGTCGGCGTCGGGGCCGATCTGCGGGCCGAGCAGGCGCGGGCCGAGAGTGAGGAGTCCGCGGCGCTGGCCGAGCTGAACCGGCTCAGCAACAAGGTCCGCACCCGCGCCGCCACGCTGCTCGCCGGACCCGACGGCGCCGACGCGCCGTCGCGGCAGGCCGCCGCCGCCCGCGCCGAGTCCGTCGTGCATCTGCTGGAGTCCCGTTCCGCCGCGGCCAGCGAGACCCTGGGGCGGCTGCGCGGTGAAGCCGAACGCCTCGCCCCCGAGGCCGGCGAGGCGCACACCGAGCTGCCCGGCGACCTCGTGCCCGACGGCGTCGAGCACGCCCAGGCGCTGCTGCGCTCCGCCGCCGCGACCGCCGCGGAGCGCGCCGACGAACTGGCCGCCGCCACCGCGGCGCACGCCGAGCTGCGCCGCGCCTGTACCGCGGCCGAGGACGCCGCCGGCGCCTTCGCCGAGACCGCCGCCATGCTGCGGGACCTGCTCCGCGGGCCCGCCGCCGGCGAGGACCGGGAGGACGCGGCCGAAGCGGATCCGTTCCCCGGCGGGCTGGACGCCGCCCGGCAGGCCGCCGCGGAGTCCCGCCGCTCGCTGCGCGGCTGCGCCGCGGACCTCGCCACCGCCGAGTCCGCCCTGCGCGACGCGTGCGACGTGCTCGTCCGGCACGCCAACTCCAGCCGCTACGAGCAGGTACGCACCCCCGCCCGGCAGCAGATCCGCGAACTGCCCGCCGCCGCCCTCCCGGAGCACGCGGCGGCCTGGGCCGCGGCCTTCGCGCCGCGGCTGCGCGTCCTGACCGACGAGCTGGCGCAGTTGGAGCGCAACCGCGACGGCATCGTCGACCGGCTGCGGGGCCTGGTGGAGTCCGGCCTCGCCACGCTGCGCGCCGCGCAGCGGCTGTCGCGGCTGCCGGAAGGGCTGGGGGAGTGGTCCGGGCAGGAGTTCCTGCGTATCCGCTTCGAGGATCCCGACCAGGCGACCCTGTCCGAGCGCCTGGGCGAGGTCATCGACGAGGCCACGCGCGCGGCCGTACGCAAGAACAGCGACCTGCGCCGGGACGGCATGACCCTGCTGCTGCGCGGCGTGGACGCCGCGATGGAGCCCAAGGGCGTGGCGGTGGAGATCCTCAAGCCCGATGCGGTGCTGCGCGCGGAGCGGGTGCCCGTCGGACAGATGGGCGACGTGTTCTCCGGCGGCCAGTTGCTCACCGCCGCCATCGCGCTGTATTGCACGATGGCCGCTCTCAGGGGCAACGACCGCGGCGACGACCGGCACCACCACGCGGGCACCCTCTTCCTGGACAACCCGATCGGCCGCGCCAACGCGACGTACCTGCTGGAGCTGCAACGCGCCGTCGCCGACGCCCTCGGCGTCCAGCTCCTCTACACCACGGGTCTGTTCGACACTACGGCGCTGGCGGAGTTCCCCCTGGTGATCCGGCTCCGCAACGACGCGGACCTGCGTGCGGGGCTGAAGTACATCACCGTCGAGGAACACCTGCGCCCCGGACTGCCGGCCCAGCGGGAGGGAGAGGAGCCGTCGGTCGGCGAGGTGACCGCGACCCGCATCTTCCGCCGCCCACCGGCCACGGCATCGTAAGCGCAGCAGCTCGGGGCGCGGTCCGTGACGGACGCACCCTGTACCGCGGGCCCGCTCAGACTCCGGCGGGCACCGGTCCGGGCGGCCGGTCGCGCTGTGTACGGCGCCCGCCGCGGCGCTCCCTGCGGGCGCGCCGCGCCGCGCTGCTGGGCCGGGACTCCACCCCGTACCGCTGCTTCCACACCTGCCGCGTCACCCACACGTCCAGCACGCCCCAGGTCGCGACCACGGTGCTGACGACCGTGCTCAGCAGCAGCGGAAAGGCGGCCCACGACCCGGACACGGTGAACAGCAGGGCCGCCATCGCCTGCGACAGCGTCACGGCCACGATGATCACGGCGCGTACGGCCGCCGTGCGCACCGGGTCCGGAAGCCTCGGTGTGCCGACGGGTTCCTCGACCCAGAGCGGCGATTCGAGGCGCCGCAGCTCCTCCTCCGCAGCCATCATTCCCTCTCCCGCTCGACAGCCGGATGCCCAGGGTGAATGCCCCGCACGCAGCGTGACCAAAGCCCGGAGTACCCATGTTCACACGTTCCGATGTGTCAACGTTCGAAGGGGGCTACGAGTTGCCGGGCCGACGGTAGTAGGCTGCGCCGACCGGGGAAGGGACGCGGGAATGGTTGTGCAGGGCGGGAACAGACGGCAGCCGGCGGGCCGGTTGAACTGGCTGCTCGACGATCTGGTGGGGCGGCTGGCGAGCGTGCGGATGGCGCTGGTGCTGTCCTCCGACGGGCTGCCGATGAGCGTGTCCGAGGACGTGAGCAGGGAGGACTCCGAGCATCTGGCGGCGGTCGCCTCCGGCATCCACGGCCTGGCCAAGGGCGTGGGCACCCACTTCGAGGCGGGCTCCGTACGGCAGACGCTGGTGGAGCTGGACGATGCGTTCCTCTTCGTCACCGCCGCGGGCGACGGCAGTTGCCTCGCGGTGATGGCGGCGTCGGACGCCGACATCGGGCAGATCGCGTACGAGATGACGCTGCTGGTCAAGCGGGTCGGCGAGCATCTGGCGGCGGCGCCGCGGGGCAGCCGGTCCTGACGGCGGACGGCCGCGCCGCGGCGCCGTGGCGTCAGGCGGTCCCGTCCTCCTGGTCGTCCTGCCAGCCGAAGCTGCGCTCGACGGCCTTGCGCCAGTTGCTGTACTCGCGATCCCGCGTGCGCTCGTCCATCTGCGGGCTCCACTCGGTGTCGCGCTTCCAGTGGGACCTCAGCTCGTCCTGGTCCTGCCACACGCCCGTGGCCAGGCCGGCGGCGTAGGCGGCGCCCAGGCAGGTGGTCTCGGAGATCACCGGACGCAGCACAGGGACCCCGAGGACGTCCGCCTGGTGCTGCATCAGCAGGCTGTTGGCGGTCATCCCCCCGTCCACCTTCAGGTCCGTCAGCCGTACCCCCGAGTCCTGGTACATCGCGTCCACGACCTCGCGGGTCTGCCAGCTCGTCGCCTCCAGCACGGCGCGCGCCAGGTGCGCCTTGGTGACGTACCGGGTCAGGCCGGTGATGACACCGCGCGCGTCGCCGCGCCAGTACGGGGCGAACAGCCCGGAGAACGCCGGGACGATGTACGCCCCGCCGTTGTCCTCGACGCTCGCCGCCAGGGTCTCGATCTCCTCGGCGGCGGAGATGATGCCGAGCTGGTCGCGGAACCACTGCACCAGCGCCCCGGTGATGGCGATGGACCCCTCCAGGCAGTAGACGGGCGCCTCGCCGCCGATCTGGTAGCCCATGGTGGTCAGCAGCCCGCTCTTCGACGGCACCGGCCGGGTACCGGTGTTGAGCAGCAGGAAGCTGCCCGTACCGTAGGTGTTCTTGGCCTCGCCGACGCCGTAGCAGGTCTGCCCGAAGATCGCCGCCTGCTGGTCGCCGAGCGCGGAGGCCACGGGCACGCCGTCGAGCCGGCCGGTGCAGGTGCCGTAGACCTCGGCCGAGGAGCGGATCTCCGGCAGCATCGCGGCCGGGATGTTCATGGCGTCGAGAATCGAGGGATCCCACTGGTGGGTCCCGATGTTCATGAGCATGGTGCGCGAGGCGTTGGTGACATCGGTGACGTGGACGCCGCCGTCCGCGCCCCCGGTGAGGTTGTAGATCAGCCAGGAGTCGACCGTGCCGAAGGCGATCTCGCCGTTCTCGGCGCGGCGGCGCAGTCCCGGCACGTTGTCGAGGAGCCAGGCGGCCTTGGGGCCGGAGAAGTAGCTGGCCAGGGGCAGCCCGGTGCGGTCGCGGAAGCGGTCCTGGCCGTCCGCGCCGCCGAGTTCATTGCACAGGGCCGCGGTGCGGGTGTCCTGCCAGACGATGGCGTTGTGCACCGGCTTACCGGTGGCCCGGTCCCACAGCACGGTCGTCTCGCGCTGGTTGGTGATGCCGACGGCGCTCAGCTCGTCGGCTCGTAACCCCGCTCCCGCCAGCGCGCCGGTGACCACGGCCTGGGTCTTGGCCCATATCTCGGCCGCGTCGTGCTCCACCCAGCCGGGCCTGGGGAAGATCTGGCGGTGCTCACGCTGGTCCGCCGCGACGATGGCGCCGTTCTGGTCGAAGATGATGCAGCGGCTCGATGTGGTGCCCTGGTCGATGGCGGCGACGTACTTGTCCGTCATGACGTCCCCTTGAGACTAGAAGGCGAGTTTGTAGATCAGCGCGCTGAGGACACCGCCGATCAGCGGGCCGGCCACGGGAATCCAGGCGTAGTTCCACTCGCTGGTGCCCTTGTTGGGAATGGGCAGCAGCGCGTGGACGATACGGGGCCCCAGGTCGCGGGCCGGGTTGATGGCGTAGCCCGTGGGGCCGCCGAGCGAGAGGCCGATGCCCACGACGAGCAGCGCGACGATGAGTACCTGGGTGCCGGACTCGCCCAGACCTTCGGTGAGGCCGAAGGCGAGGATCGGCAGCACGAGGCCGACGGTGGCGATGATCTCGGTGACGAGGTTCTGCCACGGCTGGTAGATCTCCGGGCGGGTGGAGAAGATACCGAGCGTCTCGACGGCCGTCTCACGGTTCGCGTTGCGCGCGAACTGGCCGTAGTAGACGAGCCAGGCGAGCACGGCGCCGATGAGCGCTCCCAGCATCTGGGAGGCGATGTACAGGGGGACCTTCCCCCAGTTCTCGTTGCTCTCGACGGCCACGCCGAGGGTCACGGCCGGGTTGATGTGCCCGCCGGACAGCGGCGCGGCGGTGTACGCGCCGGCCAGCACGGCGAAGCCCCACCCGAACGCGATGACGACCCAGCCGGATGCTTTTGCCTTCGATTTCTCCAGGGTGACGGCGGCGCAGACGCCCGCGCCGAACAGGATGAGAATGGCGGTGCCGATCACTTCACCGGCGAATATGTCCCCATTGGGATAGTCCACTGCTGCTCCTCGAGCCCAACCACCGGGATCACCGTCCCGGCCGAGACGAAGGGTGCGTTCTTCCCTGGCTGTTGCCATGACGTCGAGCGCCGGCGGAGGAGTGGAGCCCACACCCCGACCGGCGTCGCTGCGAGCACGCGTCAGCGTGGCGTATCGCCGGTGGGCGACAGGGCGGCGAAAGCCGTCGTGTGGCGATGCCCGACTGACATCCGGCAGTGTTCACCTGCACTGATGGGCCGTCAAGACACTGGACACAGCGGCCTCGAATGTATGCCGGATACGGCCGCTCCGGGGCGGCCGGGTGCCCGCTACGCCGGGCGGAGGAGCCTCGCGCCCTCGCCCAGCAGGCGGCCGGCCCCGTCGGCGGACAGGCTGCCGGCCAGCGGCTCCCAGAAGTCGCCGGCCGGCTCGGCCACCACCTCGATGCGGCTGCCGTCGCGCCAGGAGGCGTCGAAGCCCAGCCGCCAGGAATGCAGGTGCGTGCGGCGGCCCGCCGAGTCGGCGGTCTTGTCGAAGAGGGGATCACCCAGGATCGGGTGGCCGATCCAGGCGAGGTGCACGCGGATCTGATGCCGCCTGCCGGTGACCGGACGGGCGACGAGGACCGAGTGCGCGCCGTCGCTCCAGAGCGTCCGGAAACGGGTCGTCGACGGATAGCTCTTCACGTCCAGCAGGTCGTCCTCGGCGACCCACCAGCGGCCTTCCGCGTCGTCCGGGCGGTCCGCCCGGATCGCCTCGCGCGCCGCGGCGATGCGCACCCGGTTCTTGCGCCCGACGCTGAGCGGCAACTCGACCGTCCCCCGCTCGGGCAGCCCGGCGGTTCTGGTGACCACCAGGTATGCCTTGTCGACCGTCCGCTTGTTGAACTGCCGGGTGAGCCCGCCGTGCGTGGCGAGGTCCTTGGCGAAGAGGACGACCCCGGAGGTGACCTTGTCGACGCGGTGGGCCGGAAAGAGCTCTTCCCCGGCTTCCTGCGCCAGCCGTACGAGATCGGTACCGTGCCGCTCGCCCATCACGGAGATCCCGGGCGGTTTATCGAGCACCAGGACCTTGTCGTCCTCCAGCAGCACCGAGGAGCTGCGGACGTCCCGCCAGCGGGGAGCTGTCATCGGATCAGCCTTCGGGGTACTGCTTGCAGTATTCGTACAGGGCCATCGCCGTCGCGGTCGCGACGTTGTAGCTGTGGGGCATTCCCCAGACGGGAATCTCGACGCAGTCGTCGACGAATTGCAGCTCCTCCTCGGTGAGGCCGAGCCGTTCGTTTCCGATGGCGAGTGCCGTTTTCCGGGGAAAGCGGAAGTCGTGCAGACCGTGGGAGTTCGTCGTCTGTTCCAGGCCCACGACCCGGTAGCCCGCCGACCGCAGATCTTTGAGCACGGGCGGCAGCGTCCGGCGGACCTCGACGGTGACGTGGTCCAGGCTGTCCCGTGCGACGTCGGGGTCGACTTTTCCGTTACCGCAGGCGATGACCCGGCCGATTCCGCAGCACCCCGCGGTGCGCACGATGCTGGACAGATTCGCGCGGGTACGCAGAGGCGCGCACGCCAGCACGATTTCCCGCTCTCTGGTCAGCGTGGCCGGAGGCCGGTGCCGAACGTGATCGAACATGATCGGCTCAGTCTACAAGGGTGTGGCGGCGGCTAACCGCGCCCCTGTCCTGACAGCGAGCGGCGGTGGACGGGGAAGTCGAAGTAGGTCTCCGGGAACGGCTCGTTCGCGAGCCCGAAGTGCCACCACTCGTACGCGTAGTTCACGAAGCCCGCCGCCTCCAGCCCTTCCTTGAGCCGGAGCCGGTTGGCGCGCTGCTCGCCCTTGACGCGGTCGTCCAGGGTGTGACTGAGGGTGTCGAAGCAGTCGTAGCCGGTGGCCATGTCGATCGAGTTGTCGGGGAAGCGCTCCTTCTGCGGGGCGGCGCAGTCGACGAGCGGTTCGCCCGGCTCGTACGGGCGGGTGTGCCCGGCCGGCAGCTCGACCAGGGTCAGGTCCACGACGCTGCCGCGGCTGTGGCCGGAGCGTGCGGCGATGTAGCCGTCCTCGAAGAGCCGGGACTTGTCGACGCGGGGGTAGAACTCGTCCTTCATCCGCTCATCGTCCAGGTCCTCGGCCCACGCGACGAACCGGTCCACGGCGCGCTGCGGGCGGTAGCAGTCGTAGACCTTCAGGGAGTAGCCGTCCCGGCGGAAGGCCCGCTGGGCCTCCTTCAGCGCCCGCGCCGCGTCCTCGGTGAGGATGCACATCGGCTTGCGGTAGCCGTCGACGCGCTCGCCGGTGAAGTTGTGCGGGGTGACGTAGCGGATGTCGTGCAGGATCGTCGGGTCCACGTCGGAGAGCGCGACGAACTCCTCCGGGGCCTTCGGCTCCGGCTTCGCGGTGGCCGGGGGCGCCACGGTGGCCGTGACGGCCAGAGCCGCGGCGGCGGCCAGGAGGGTGAGCCGGGTCAAGGGACGCGCGAGGGCGGCGTTCTTTGGCATGACCCCTTCATTATCGTGCTCGCGGGCGCGTGGGAAGGGGGCAAGGGAACGGAACGGGGCCGTTCGGGTGGACGGAACGGCAGCCCGGCGCTCCCCGCCCGGGCTACTCGCCCCGCACCCGCACCGGCAGGTCCGGCTCCGTTCCGTCCTCGCGCTGCACCGTCGTACGTCCCGTCCACCGCGTCAGGTACCGGTCCAGCCGCGGCGCCTCCCAGCCGTCGCCGTCGTCCCGGACGACCACGCCGCCGCCCGTGACGCCGGGCGGCGGCGCCCAGACCTCCAGTTCCGTACCGCCGTCCGGGCCCGCCACCGGCAGCACCGCGCCCGCCCGGGCCAGCACCGGCACCCGGGCCGGCGGTGCGTCCAGCTCCACGGTGCCCGGGCCCTTCAGGGCGCGGCCCGTCGCCGTGTCGTACCAGCGCCCCGCCGGCAGCCGCACCGCCCGCCGCCGCACCCCCGCGGCGAGCACGGGCGCCACCAGCAGCGCGTCGCCGAGCAGAAAGGCGTCCCCCGTCTCGCGCAGCGCCCGGTCGGCGGGGTCGTACCACCACACGGGACGGACGAACGGCGCGCCCGTGCGCTCCGCGAGCCGGGCGAGCGTCGCGAGATACGGCCGCAGGCGTTCCCGCTCGCGCAGCGCCGTGCCGGCGTGCTCCAGCACCTCGGGCCCGAACTCCCACGGCTCGCGGCGCCCGGCGTCGAACGCGCAGTGCGTGCGGAACAGCGGCAGATACGAGCCGAGTTGCAGCCAGCGCAGATACAGCTCCGGGTCCGGCCGCCCGCCGAACCCGCCGATGTCAGGACCCGAGTACGGCACCCCGCACAGGCCGAGGCCGACGACGAGCGACAGCGACGCGGACAGGCCCGGCCAGCCGGTGGCCACGTCACCGGACCAGGTGCCGCCGTAGCGCTGCAGGCCGGCCCAGCCGGAGCGGGAGAACAGAAACGGGCGGCGGTCGGGCTGCAGGCCGGTCAGCGCCCCGTAGGCGGCACGGGCCATGAGCAGGGCGTAGACGTTGTGGGCCTCGCGGTGGTCGCCGCCGCGGCCCTCCAGGGCGTGCCGCGCGGAGCGGGGCAGGGTCTTCTCCCCGAAGGCGGCGAAGGACGCGGGCTCGTTCATGTCGTGCCAGAAGCCGGTGAAGCCCTGCTGCAGCCGCTCCGCGTAGAGCCCGCCCCACCACTTGCGCGCCCGCGGGTCGGTGAAGTCGGGGAAGACCGCGTCGCCCGGCCACACCACGCCGCGTACGGGCCGTCCGCGCGCGTCCCGCACGAACGCGTCCGCGGCCACGCCGGAGTCGTAGACCGGGTAGCCCGGCTCGGCCTTCACGCCCGGGTCGACGATCGAGACCAGCCGTATTCCCTCCGCGGCCAGCTCGCGCGCCAGCCGGGGCAGGTCGGGGAAGCGGTGGGGGTCGGCGGTGAAGACGCGGTGGCCGTCGTAGTGGTCGATGTCCAGGTGCACCGCGGCCAGCGGCAGACCGCGCTCGCGGTAGCCGCGCACCACGCGGCGCACGCCGGAGGCGCCGCCGAAGTCCCAGCGGGCGTGCTGGTAGCCCAGCGCCCAGCCCGGCGGGACGGCCGGGGCACCGGTGAGCGCGGTCCAGCTCTGCAGGACGCGGGCGGGGGTGCCGGCCATCACCCAGTAGCGCAGCGGGCCGCCGTCCATGCGTAGCTCGACGCGGCCGGGACGGTCATGGCCGGAGCCCGCGCCCTCCGTGCCGCGGCACAGCTCGACACTGCCGTCCCAGGGATTGTCGTGGAAGAGCAGATGGCAGCCGGCGTCGGCGACGACGAACTGCACGGGCATTGTCAGCGACAGGGGGTCGTCGCCGGGTGCGAAGGAGCCACCGGGATCGCTGTTCCACAGGCGGTAGCTGCCGTCGGGCAGGGACGGACCCGCGGAACGGCCGCCGAGGCCGAAGAACCGTGCGTCGGGGGCGATGTGCGCCCGCTGCACCCAGCGCCGCACGGCGTCGCCCCGCGGGACTTCGGAGCCGCCCGGCGACTCCCACCAGCGCGGCGGCTGCTCCCGGCGCAGCACCACGCCGGCCGGCGTACGCACCTCCACCGCCCCGCGCCGCGACACCGCCACCGTGACCCGTTCGGACACCACCCGCCAGCCGCCGCCCGCCGCGTCCGGCTCCAGCTCCACGCGCGCGTCCGTCTCCGGGCCCCGGGCGAGCGCGTACGACGGCTCCGGCCCCGCGCCGTCCCAGCCGCAGAACACCGCACCGGTCGTCGTCACCCGCAGTTCCAGCGCGGAGCGGGCGAAGCGGATCACGCCCCCGCCGGGCGCCGGCTCGGCCGCGACCGCGAGCCCCGGCACCCGGGCCCGCTCCACACGGCGGCGGGGGAGCGCGGCGGCGTCGGTCCGCCGGTTCCGCACGGCTGCGCGCAGCGCGCGGGCACGCCGGGTGAGCGCGGAGGGATCCATGCTGATCAGCCTGCCACCGCACACACCGGCGGGCGAGAGAGTTCAGCCGCTGTTCACCGGGAGTCCGGCCAGGCACCCCCCGGTGCACGCCGTACAACGGCGTAGCCGGGTCGTACTGGTGCCGCATTCGATCACGTGGCATCGTCTCACCGGAGCACCGGCCACCCTCGCCGGGTGCTCCGCGAGCGCCGCGGCGGCCCCACCGGGCCGGCGGCGGCGCAGACCCACATGCGGATGCCGTACCACGGGAGTCACGTCATGCCGAGCCAGCCGCCCACCGAACCGTCCGCGCCGCCCCCGGCTTCCGCTTCGCCCGGGCCGCCCGCGGCGCTGTGGCGCCCCGGGCCGGAGCGCATCGAGAAGGCGCAGCTCACCCGGTTCCACCGGTGGGCCGCCGGGAACCACGGCGCGCCGCAGCCCGTGCCCGGCGACCCGGAGGGCGCCTACGCGGCGCTGCACCGCTGGTCGGTGGCGCCGGACGGCGGCCTGGAGCGATTCTGGCGGGCGGCGGCCGAGTGGTTCGGCGTCCGGTTCTCCAGCCCGTACGAGACCGTCCTCGCGGACGCCGCCATGCCCGGCGCCCGCTGGTTCCCCGGCGCCCGGCTCAACTACGCCGAGCACGCGCTGCGCGACGCCGCCGCCGGACCGGCGCTGCTGCACGTCGCCGAGGGCGCCGGGCCGCGGGCCGTGAGCCGGGCGGAGCTGCGGGCGCAGGTCGGCTCGCTGGCGGCGGAGCTGCGCCGGCTGGGCGTACGGCCCGGGGACCGCGTGGGCGCGTATCTGCCGAACATCCCGCAGGCCGTCGTCGCGCTGCTGGCGACCGCCGCCGTCGGTGCCGTGTGGACCTCCTGCTCCCCGGACTTCGGCGCCCGCAGCGTCCTGGACCGCTTCCGCCAGGTGGAGCCGGTGGTCCTCGTCACCGTCGACGGCTACCGCTACGGCGGCAAGGAGCACGACCGCCGCGAGACCGTCGCGGAACTGCGCCGCGAACTGCCCACCCTGCGCGCCGTCGTGCACGTCCCCCTGCTCGGCACCCCGCCGCCCGACGGCGCCCTGGAGTGGGACGCGCTGGTGACCACCGGCGCCGAACCGGTCTTCGAGCAGGTGCCGTTCGACCACCCGCTGTGGGTGCTGTACTCCTCCGGCACCACCGGCCTGCCCAAGGCGATCGTCCAGTCCCAGGGCGGCATCCTGCTGGAGCATCTGAAGCAGCTCGCGCTGCACTGCGACCTCGGCCCGGGCGACCGCTTCTTCTGGTACACCTCCACCGGCTGGATGATGTGGAACTTCCTCGTCTCCGGCCTGCTGGTGGGCGCCACCGTGATCACGTACGACGGCAGCCCCGGCCACCCGGACGTCGCGGCGCAGTGGCGGGTCGCGGCGCGCACGGAGGCGACGTTCTTCGGCACTTCCGCGGCGTACGTCATGGCCTGCCGCAAGGCGGACCTGCACCCGGCCCGCGACCTGGACCTGACGCGGGTGCGCTGCGTGGCGACGACGGGCTCGCCGCTGCCACCGGACGGCTTCCGGTGGATCCACGACGAGTTCCACCGGACGGGGACGTCGGGGCCGGAGGACATGTGGATCGCGTCGGTCAGCGGCGGGACGGACGTGTGCAGTTGCTTCGCCGGCGCGGTGCCGACGCTGCCGGTGCACATCGGCGAGCTGCAGGCGGCGTGCCTGGCAACGGACCTCCAGGCGTGGGACCCCGCGGGCCGGCCGGTGATGGACGACGTGGGCGAGCTGGTGGTGACGCAGCCGATGCCGTCCATGCCCGTACGGTTCTGGAACGACCCGGACGGCGGGCGCTACCGCGACAGCTACTTCTCCACCTACCCCGGCGTCTGGCGCCACGGCGACTGGATCACGCTCACCTCCCGCGGGTCGGTCGTGATCCACGGCCGCTCCGACTCGACGCTGAACCGGCAGGGTGTGCGGATGGGGTCCGCGGACATCTACGAGGTGGTGGAGCGGCTGCCGGAGGTGCGGGAGTCGCTGGTCATCGGCGTGGAGCAGCCGGACGGCGGCTACTGGATGCCGCTCTTCGTCCACCTGGCCGAGGGCGCGCGGCTGGACGACGGACTGCGGACCCGGATCCGCGACGCGCTGCGCGCACAGCTCTCGCCACGGCACGTGCCGGATGAGGTGATCGAGGTCGAGGGCGTGCCGCACACGCTGACCGGCAAGCGTCTGGAGGTGCCGGTCAAGCGGATGCTGCAGGGCACGCCGCTCGAGAAGGCCGTCAATCCGGGGTCGGTGGACCGGGTGGAGCTGCTGAGGTTCTACGAGCGGCTGGGGCGGTCGCGGAGCTGACCGCGGCGATTGTCAGACCCCTCGATTACGGTGCGTAGCGATCGATTGCGTTCCGTAGAGGGGGAGTCATGGCGCGTACGAGGACGGATGCCCGGCTGCTGCGCCGGGAGATGCCGGGCACGGTGGGCCTGCTGGCGGATGCCGAGGACTTCGCGGCGATGCGGCGGTATGCGAGCTTCCCGTTCGACGACCACGCGGGGTATCTGCGCCAGGTGGAGGGCGTGCTGCGGGCCCGGGCGGCCCAGGGGGCGTACACGGCGGTGGCGCTCTTCGATCCGCCGGGCTTCGCGCGCTTCTGCGCGGAACGGGATCTGGAGCCGGACAGGCCGGCCAGCCGCTGCCGCTATGTCGCGGAGGCCGCTGCCCGCGGCCCCGCGGTGACGTACGGGGGAGAGCCGATGGACCGGCTGGTGCCCCTGCTGCTCGACGCGGCGGCCCGCAGCCGCTCCCGCGAGCGCGCGGCGGCGCTGCTCGCGGCGGCGGGCCGGTGCGAGGACTGCGGCGAGCACCGCGCGGACGCGGCGCTGGCCCGCGCGGGTCTGCTGGCCGACCGGCTGACGGAAGCCCTGGGCCCGGACGCGCAGCATGTGGTGGGGACGGTCCGCTCGGCGGGCTTCCCGCTCGTCGCGGTGGCACGCAGCGCGGAGACGGCCGGGGGCCCGCGCCTTCGGCCGCCGGACGCGGAGGGGCTGCGGCTGGTGCTGGCGGCGGGCATCGCCACGTCGGGGACGGGCGGGGTGGTGGCCCGCACGACCGGCCCGGACGGCAGTGAGCGGGTCCGCGGCTGGCGGCTGCGGGGCGGCTGGCTGGAGCCCCTGACGGAGAGGGAGGTCTACGCGGCGTACTGCACCGACGCCAGAACCGGAGCCCCCCTGCCTCCGGAACCCGGTGTCGCGTACTGCGCCGGCACCCCGCTGCCCCGCCCGGCGAGGGGGTGTCACCGGTGAGGCGGCGCCGCGCCGGCGGGGTCCGGGGCGGCAGCCCCGGTTCCGGACACGGGCGTGGGCCGGGGGCCCGCCCTTTATTCGCCCGACAGGACCGTTCGGGCCGCCTCCCTGGCCTCCTCCGCGGTGTCCGCCGCCCGGGCCGCCGACGCCGCGCGCTCGCACTGTGCCAGCGTGTACTTCGCCAGGGTCGCCCGGACGTACGGGATCGCCGCCGCGCCCATCGACAAAGACGTCACCCCCAGCCCGGTCAGCACGCATGCCAGCAGCGGATCCGACGCGGCCTCGCCGCACACGCCGCAGCTCCTGCCCTCCGCCCTGGCACCCTCCGCCGCGAAGGACACCAGGTCCAGCAGCGCCGGCTGCCACGGGTCCTGCAGCCGCGCGACCGCCCCGACCTCGCGGTCGGCCGCGAAGGTGTACTGCGCCAGATCGTTCGTGCCCAGCGAGAGGAAATCGACCTCCTGCAGGATCGCCCGCGCCCGCAGCGCCGCCGCGGGGACCTCCACCATGGCGCCCGCCTTCGCCGGCAGCCCCGCGTCGCGGCACGCGGCGGCGAAGTCCGCGGCGTCCCGGCGGTCCGCCACCATCGGCGCCATCACTTCGAGGTGGACCGGCAGCCCGGCCACCGCCTTGGACAGCGCGGTGAGCTGCGTGCGCAGGACGTCGGGGTGGGCCAGCAGCGAGCGCAGTCCGCGGACGCCCAGGGCCGGGTTCGGCTCGTCGGCCGGGGTGAGGAACTCCAGCGGCTTGTCGGCGCCCGCGTCCAGGACGCGCACGACGACCCGACCCTCCGGGAACGCCTCCAGCACCTGGCGGTAGGCCGAGATCTGCGCCTGCTCCGACGGCGCCGTCCGGCTGTCCTGAAGGAACAGGAACTCCGTGCGGAACAGGCCCACGCCCTCGGCGCCCGCCGCGACGGCCGCCTGCACGTCCCCCGGGCCGCCGATGTTGGCCATGAGCGGTACCTTGTGCCCGTCGGAGGTGGCCCCGGGGCCGGTGACCGCCGCGAGCGCCGCCTTGCGCTCGGCGGCCAGTTGCTCCATCTCGGCGCGCTTCTCAGCCCCCGGTTCGACGAAGACCTCCCCGGTCGAGCCGTCGACCGCGACGACCGTCCCCTCGGCCAGTTCCCCGGCGCCCGGCAACGCCACCACGGCCGGCACGCCCAGCGCGCGGGCGAGGATCGCGCTGTGGCTCGTCGGCCCGCCCTCCTCGGTGACGAAGCCGAGGACGAGCGCGGGGTCGAGCAGGGCGGTGTCGGCGGGTGCCAGGTCGCGGGCGATCAGCACGTAGGGATCGTCGCTGTCCGGCACCCCGGGCATCGGCACGCCCAGCAGCCGGGCCACGATCCGGTTGCGTACGTCGTCAAGATCGGCCACCCGTCCGGCCATGTACTCCCCGGCCCCGGCGAGCAGCTCGCGGTAGGCCGCGAAGGCGTCGTACACGGCGCGCTCGGCCGAGGAGCCGACCGCGATCCGCCGCTCCACGTCCGCCGCCAGCTCCGGGTCCTGCGCGATCATCGCCTGCGCCTCCAGCACGGCCTGCGCCTCGCCACCGGCCAGGTTCCCGCGGGCCACCAGGTCGGCGGCCACCGCCTCCGCGGCCTTGCGTACCCGCTCCTGTTCCCGCGGCGCCTCCGCCGCGGGAATCTGCTTCGCCGGCGGTTCGAGCACCGCCGTGCCCATGTGCCGTGCCTCGCCGATCGCCACGCCGTGGCTCACGCCGACGCCTCGCAGGGTCGTCTCCATGTCACCAGTCTTCCGCAAGTGCGCGGCGGCGTCCCGCCGCGGCTGCCGTACGCCCCGGGGTTGCCGCACCGGGCCCGCCGGACGGCCACCGCCGCCCGTCACTCCCAGGTGAACAGCGGCTCGCCGGCCCGGATCTCCCCCTCCGCCACCGCCGACAGCGCGTCCTTCCCGGCGTTCAGCGCCACCACCGGCGAGAAAGGCGACTTGCCGGCCTCCGCCACGGCCGCGGGATCCCAGCGGACCAGAGGCTGCCCGCGCCCGACCCGGTCGCCCTTGGCGACCAGCGGCTCGAAGCCCTCGCCGTTGAGCTGCACGGTGCCGATACCGAGATGGGTGAGCACACCGTGTCCCTCGTCGTCCACGACCACGAACGCATGCGGCTGCAGGGAGATCACCAGGCCCCCGATCGGGGCAACCGCCTCGGCGACCCCGCTCGCGGGGTCCACGGCGGTGCCCGGACCGACCGTCGCCCCCGAGAAGACCGCGTCGGGCACAGCGGCGAGCCCGATGGCGCGGCCGGTGAGCGGGGACGAGACTTGTGTCATGCCGGGGCCTCCAGAGCACAGCGGGAGATCGGCGCCGCCCGTGTCCGCGGGGGCCGCGCCGCTCCTGCAGCGTAACCAATCGGAATTGGCCATTCCGTGGCGGGCGGAGCCGGCCGGGCCGGCTCCCCTCCCGGCCCCCGGACCGTCCCCCGCACCGTCACCGCAACCGTGCCCCGTACCGCCCCCGGCACCCGAACCGGCCTGCGCGCGGGCCCGTTCCCGCCGACGGGTAAGGTCGGGACGCATCGTCGGCGCGTCTGGCGGGACCGGCGGGAACGGACGGGGAGGCAGGCGGGTGGAGGTCCAGGAGACGGCTGAACGGACGGACCGGATCTTCACCGTTCCCAACCTCCTCAGCATGTCCCGGCTGGTCCTGGTGCCCGTCTTCCTGTGGCTCATCCTCTGGCCCGAGTTCGGCGGCCCGAACGCCGACGGCTGGGCGCTGGCGATCCTCGCCTTCAGCGGCGTCAGCGACTACCTCGACGGCAAGCTCGCCCGGCGCTGGAACCAGGTCTCGAACCTGGGCCGCATCCTGGACCCGGCCGCCGACCGGCTCTACATCCTGGCCACGCTCGTCGGCCTGACCTGGCGGGAGATCCTGCCGCTGTGGCTGACCGTCCTGCTGCTGGCCCGCGACGCGGTCGTCGGCGTGGCGGTCTGGATGCTCGGCCGCCACGGCTACCCGCCGCCGCAGGTGAACTTCCTGGGCAAGTCCGCCACCTTCTGTCTGATGTACGCCTTCCCGTTGCTCCTCCTCAGTGACGCAAGTGGATGGGTGTCGTCACTCTCTGCTATTTTCGGGTGGGCGTTCGCCGGCTGGGGTACAGCGCTGTACTGGTGGGCCGGCGGCCTCTATCTCATCCAGGTGCGCCGTCTCATCCGAGAGGACGCCCGCGCGGATACCACCCCCGATTAGGCGGCAGCCGGCATCGCCGTCTCACGCCCAAGGAGGACGCTTCCGATATGAAGGCCGTCGTGATGGCTGGGGGCGAAGGCACCCGCCTGCGCCCCATGACCGCGAGCATGCCCAAGCCCCTGCTGCCGGTGGTGAACCGGCCGATCATGGAGCACGTCCTGCGGCTGCTCAAACGCCACGGGCTGACGGAGACGGTGGTGACCGTCCAGTTCCTCGCCTCACTGGTGCGGAACTACTTCGGGGACGGCGAGGAGCTGGGCATGGAGCTCACCTACGCCAACGAGGACCGTCCGCTGGGCACCGCGGGCAGCGTGAAGAACGCCGAGGAGGCACTGAAGGACGACTCGTTCCTGGTCATCTCCGGTGACGCCCTCACCGACTTCGACCTCACCGACCTGATCGCCTTCCACCGCGAGAAGGGCGCGCTCGTCACCGTCTGCCTCACCCGGGTGCCCAACCCGCTGGAGTTCGGCATCACCATCGTCGACGAGGAGGGCAAGGTCGAGCGGTTCCTGGAGAAGCCCACCTGGGGCCAGGTCTTCTCCGACACCGTCAACACCGGCATCTACGTGATGGAGCCCGAGGTCTTCGACTACGTCGAAGCGGACGCTTCGGTCGACTGGTCCGGTGACGTCTTCCCGCAGTTGATGAAGGACGGCAAGGCCATCTACGGCTACGTGGCGGAGGGTTACTGGGAGGACGTCGGCACCCATGAGAGCTACGTCAAGGCGCAGGCCGACGTGCTGGAGGGCAAGGTCGACCTCGATCTCGACGGCTTCGAGATCTCGCCCGGCGTCTGGATCGCCGAGGGCGCGGAGGTGCACCCCGACGCCGTGCTGCGCGGTCCGCTCTACATCGGCGACTACGCCAAGGTCGAGCAGGGCGCCGAGGTCCGCGAGCACTCGGTGCTCGGCTCCAACGTCGTCGTCAAGCAGGGTGCGTTCCTGCACCGCACCGTCATCCACGACAACGTCTACATCGGCGGCCACAGCAACCTCCGCGGCTGCGTCATCGGCAAGAACACCGACGTCATGCGCGCCGCGCGGATCGAGGACGGCGCGGTCATCGGCGACGAGTGCCTGATCGGCGAAGAATCGATCATCCAGGGCAATGTGCGGGTCTACCCCTTCAAGACCATCGAAGCGGGCGCATTCGTCAACACCTCGGTGATCTGGGAGTCGCGCGGTCAGGCCCACCTCTTCGGCGCCCGCGGCGTCTCGGGCATCCTCAACGTCGAGATCACCCCCGAGCTGGCCGTCCGGCTGGCCGGCGCGTACGCCACGACGCTGAAGAAGGGCTCCAGTGTCACCACCGCGCGCGACCACTCCCGCGGGGCCCGTGCGCTCAAGCGCGCGGTGATCTCCGCGCTCCAGGCCAGCGCCATAGACGTACGGGACCTGGAGAACGTGCCGCTGCCCGTGGCCCGGCAGCAGACCGCGCGCGGCAGCGCCGGCGGCATCATGATCCGGACCACTCCGGGCGTACAGGATTCCGTCGACATCATGTTCCTCGACGAGCGCGGGGCAGACCTCTCCCAGGCCGCGCAGCGCAAGCTCGACCGCGTCTACGCCCGCCAGGAGTACCGCCGCGCGTTCCCCGGTGAGATCGGCGACCTGAGCTTCCCCGCCAGCGTCTTCGACTCCTACACCGGCTCGCTGCTGCGCGCCGTGGACACCGCGGGCATCGCCGAGGCGGGCCTCAAGGTCGTCGTCGACGCCTCCCACGGCAGCGCCGGCCTGGTGCTCCCGAGCCTCCTCGGCCGCCTCGGCGTGGACGCGCTGACCATCAACCCGGGCCTGGACGAATCCCGCCCGACCGAGACGCCGCAGGCGCGCCGCGCCGGTCTCGTGCGCCTGGGCGAGATCGTCTCCTCCGCGCGGGCCGCCTTCGGCGTGCGTTTCGACCCGGTCGGCGAGCGCATCTCGCTGGTCGACGAGAAGGGCCGGATCGTCGAGGACGACCGGGCGCTGCTGGTCATGCTGGACCTGGTCGCGGCGGAGCGGCGCAGCGGCCGGGTGGCGATGCCGGTGACGACGACGCGCATCGCCGAGCAGGTGGCCGCGTACCACGGGACGCAGGTGGAGTGGACGACGACCTCGCCGGACGACCTCGCCCGGGTGGCGCGGATGGACGACACCGTCTTCGGCGGCGACGGCCGGGGCGGCTTCATCGTCCCGGAGTTCTCCTCCGTCTTCGACGGCGCCGCCGCCTTCGCGCGGCTCATCGGCCTGGTCGCACGCACGCAGCTCACCCTCAGCCAGATCGACGCGCGCATCCCGCAGGCCTACGTGCTCGGCCGTGACCTGGCCACGCCGTGGGCCGTCAAGGGCATGGTCATGCGCCGGGTGGTGGAGGCCGCGGGCTCCCGGGACGTCGACACCACCGACGGCGTCCGCGTCGTGGAGGCCGACGGCCGCTGGGTGCTGGTCCTGCCGGACCGCGCCGAGGCGGTCACGCACCTGTGGGCCGAGGGCCCCGACCAGGACTCCGCCGAGGCCCTGCTCGACGAGTGGGCCGCAGTTGTCGACGGGAGCGGCGACGGGAGCGGCGACTGACGCGGGCACAGCGGAGCGAGAGTTCACCCAACCCAGGGGTCGCGGCACCATAGGGGCTCCCGGCGTGCAACGATGTCCGGCATGCCGCAGCAGCCCCCCGAACGGAGCAGTGCACCGGCACGCCCCCGTCCGGACGCCTCCATGTCGCTGCTGACCCGGCTGATGGATCACAGCCTGGACGACGGGTATGCCGAGGCGGCCGCGCGCCACGGCGCCCGCCCGCGCGGCGAGCGGCTTCCGCAGCGCCTGCGCGGGCGGGCCTGGCTGGCCGCCGGCCTGGTGCTGACCGCGCTGGTGCTCACCGTCGGCGCCGCCGAGGCCCGGATCGAGGCGCCGGACCTCGCCCGTGAACGCGAGGAGCTGATCGAGCGGGTCGAGGACCGGACCGCCGCGGCGGACGACCTCGATAGGACGGTCGAGCAACTGCACGGCGAGGTGGCCGACCGGCAGCGCGAGGCGCTGGAGGAGGACGGGAGCGACCAGGCGGCCCTGCTGGCGCTGCTGGCCGGGGCGGCCGAGGCCGAGGGCCCCGGCGTACGCCTGGTGATCGACGACGCCGCCGACGCGGGCACCGGCGCGACCGGCGGCCCGCGCAGCTCCACGAGCTTCGCCGACGACGGCCGGGTCCGCGACCGCGATCTGCAGCGCATCGTCAACGGCCTCTGGCTCGCCGGTGCCGAGGCCGTCTCCGTCAACGGCCGCCGCCTCACCGCCCTGTCCGCGATCCGCGCCGCCGGCGACGCCATCCTCGTCGACAACCGCCCGCTGGCGCCGCCGTACACGGTGCTCGCCATCGGCGACGGCGAACGCCTCCTGGAGCGCTTCCGGGAGAACGCCGACGGCCACTACCTTGACGTGCTTCAGGACAACTACGGCATCAGGGCAGGCATCTCCGCACGCAACGACCTCAGGCTGCCGGCCGCCACCGGCCTGTCCCTACGCCACGCAGAACCGAAGGAGAACAACCCCTCGTGATCGCCGTACTGGGCCTCGTCGCGGGCATCGTCATGGGCCTCGTGGTCCAGCCCGTGGTGCCGGCGGGCCTGGAGCCGTACCTGCCCATCGCCGTCGTCGCCGCGCTCGACGCGGTCTTCGGCGCGCTGCGGGCCATGCTCGACGGGATCTTCGACGACAAGGTCTTCGTGGTGTCGTTCCTGTCGAACGTCGTCGTGGCCGCGCTGATCGTCTTCCTCGGCGACAAACTGGGCGTCGGCGCGCAGCTGTCCACGGGCGTCGTGGTCGTCCTCGGCATCCGGATCTTCTCCAACGCCGCCGCCATCCGGCGGCACGTCTTCCAGGCGTGATGTCCGTGTCCGACGAGACCTCGCCGAACAGCCCGCGCCCCGGCGACCCGCCCGCCGCCTACCCGCAGGGCACGCCGGGCGAACCGCCTACCACGCCGCGCCCGCCGGCGCCCAGGCACCAGCCGCCGCGCCACGCCTCCCGCGAGCAGCCGCCGCAACCGCCCAAGCCGCCGCGCCAGCAGCCCTCGCCGCCCCCGCAGGGGCCCGTGGGGTCGCAGCCGTCCGCAAGGCAGCCGCTGCGGAAACCCCCCGCACAGCGGCCTCCGGAGCAGCGACCGCCCTCCGCGCAGCGCCCCCCCGTGCAGCGGAAGCCGTCCGCGCCGCAGCTCCCCGGGCCCCCGCCGCCCGCGCGCCCGGCGCCCGTCGAGGGCTCCGTGCCCCCCGAGCAGCCCGCCCCCGGCGGCGGGCCGGGGCAGCCGCTGGGGGCCGGCCGGCGCCGCCTGGTCGATGCCGTGTGGCCGCTCCGAGTGACGCGCTCCCAGCTGATCGTCGCCCTGCTGCTGTTCGTGCTCGGCCTGGGCCTGGCCATCCAGGTCCGCTCCACCGGCGAGTCCAGCGCGCTGCGCGGCGCCCGGCAGGAGGATCTCGTACGGATCCTGGACGAGCTGGACGACCGCACCCAGCGTCTGGAGGACGAGCGCGAGCGGCTGGAGGACCAGAAGGCGGAGCTGGAGAACAGCTCCGACCAGGCCGAGGAGGCGCGCCGCCAGACAGAGGCCAAGGAGCGCCAGCTCGGCGTGCTGGCGGGCACCGTCGCCGCGGAGGGGCCGGGCATCGAGATCACCGTTCGTGGCCCCCGCGGCGCGGTCGAGGCGGACATGCTGCTCGACACGATCCAGGAGCTGCGCGCGGCCGGCGCGGAGGCGATCCAGATCAACGGCGTGCGCGTGGTCGCGGGTACGCACTTCGCCGATGCCGGCGAGAACGACGTGGCCATCGACGGCCGCAGGGTCTCCCAGCCGTACGTCTTCCGTGTGATCGGCCGCGCCGAGGATCTGGAGCCCGCGCTGAACATCCCCGGTGGGGTGGTTCAGACCATGGAGGAGGAGCAGGCTACGGTGTCCATCGAGCCCCGGGACACGGTCCTCGTGGACGCCTTGCGGCGGGAGAAGCGGCCTGACTACGCTCGGTCGTCGTCGTGACCTCAAGGTAACGGGGGGTCGACGCATCGGCTGTGGTCGCGTAAGGGAAACTGTCCGGGGGTTGTGGACGTTCAGTGAATGTCCGGTGCCGCTGATGCGCGTGTCGAGTGACCTGCTCGTACACGGGCCTGTCCGACGGTCAAGGGGAAATCGCCCGTGAAGTTGTTCGCTAAGTTGTTCGGGAGGGGCTCGGCGGATCGGCCGGGTCGGCACCGCGCCGCGTCCCAGGGCGGCGAGGGCGGCGAGCGCGCCTTGTACCGGGATCAGGCACCTCCGCCGCCCGGCGACATTCCGGGTGGTCAGGGCGAGTCCTATGTTGACCCCTCCGCGTCGGGCCGCATAGGTTTCGGGGAACCATCAACCTCAAGTGCGGGTGGAGGGTTCGCCCCCGGCTCGCATCCGCCCGACGCCGCTGCGGGCGTTCCGCAGCAGGAGGCACAGTCCATGGACCAGCCGGTGTGCAACAGGTGCGGGGCCCGTAACGCCCAGGCGAGCCGGTTCTGCTCCAACTGCGGCGCTCCGCTGCGGGCAGGTGTGGCCGAGCGGCCCTCGGAGACCACCACCACGATCTCCATCTCGGGCCTTGAGGCATACGAGGCCGAGGTCGCCAGCGGCGGGCAGACGCTGCCGCCGCTGTCGCCCGAGGCGCAGGCGGCCGTCGACGCGCTGCCGCCCGGTTCCGCGCTGCTCGTCGTCCGCCGCGGCCCCAACTCCGGCGCCCGCTTCCTGCTGGACAGCGAGCTGACCACGGTCGGGCGGCACCCGCAGAGCGACATCTTCCTGGACGATGTCACGGTCTCCCGGCGGCACGTGGAGTTCCGCCGGAACCCTGACGGCCGGTTCTCGGTCGCCGACGTCGGCAGCCTCAACGGCACCTACGTCAACCGCGAGCGGATCGACGAGATCGAGCTGACCAGCGGGGACGAGGTGCAGATCGGAAAGTTCCGGCTGGTCTTCTTCGCCAGCCGGCGCGCCGCCTGACGGCGGGAGCGGACGACCACTGGGACGGAAGCGATGGGCGACACCCCGAAGGGCGGCACCGCCGCCCCGGAAGCGGACCGGCCGGAGCGGCACCGGGGGCGCGACCGGCAGTTGAGCATCGGGGGCGTCCTCGCCGTACTCCGCGAGGAGTTTCCCGAGGTCACCATCTCCAAGATCCGCTTTCTGGAGTCGGAGGGCCTGGTGGAGCCGCAGCGCTCGCCGGGCGGCTATCGCAAGTTCGGCTCCGCGGACGTCGAGCGGCTGGCCCGGATCCTGCGGATGCAGCGGGATCACTACCTCCCGCTGAAGGTCATCCGTGAGCAGTTGGACGCGGAGCCCGTGCCCGGCGCATGCCCCGGGGTCTCCGCCGGCGCGGAGGCCCCCCGTGATCCCCGTATCGACCGCGCCACGCTGCTGCGCACGGCCGCCGTCGGCGAGGACGAGCTGGCGGCCTGGGAGGAATTCGGCCTCGTCGCGCCGGACGCCGACGGGCTCTACGACGCGGACGCCGCCGCCGTCGCCCGCCTCGTCGCCGAACTCGGCAGTTACGGGCTCCAGGCGCGCCACCTGCGTGGTCTCAAGGCCGCCGCCGACCGCGAGGCCGGCCTGGTCGAACAGGTCATCGGGCCGCTGCGCAGGCACCGCAGCCCGCAGACCCGGGCCCACGCGGAAACCACCGCCGAACGGCTGATCGAGCTGTCCTCGCGGCTGCACACGACCCTCGTACGGTCCTCACTGCGCGTTGCCGGCAACTGACCGGTCCCGTGCTCGACTACCCAAAACCGCCGGGGTCGGCCTAGGGTTGCTGTGTGAACGAGCTCGACGTTGTGGGTGTCCGGGTGGAAATGCCCTCGAACCAACCGATCGTTCTCCTGCGTGAAGTGGGCGGCGACCGGTACCTCCCCATCTGGATCGGTCCTGGGGAGGCGACGGCGATCGCCTTCGCGCAGCAGGGCATGACCCCCGCGCGCCCGCTGACCCATGACCTGTTCAAGAACGTGCTGGAAGCGGTCGGCCAGGAGCTGTCCGAGGTCCGGATCACGGACCTGCGGGAGGGCGTCTTCTACGCCGAGCTGGTCTTCTCCGGCGGCGCCGAGGTGAGCGCCCGCCCCTCCGACGCCATCGCGCTGGCCCTGCGCACCGGCACGCCGATCTACGGCAGCGAAGGAGTGCTCAACGACGCGGGTATCTCGATCCCGGACGAGCAGGAGGACGAGGTGGAGAAGTTCCGCGAGTTCCTCGACCAGATCACGCCCGAGGACTTCGGTACGAACCCCCAGTGACAGCCGCCCGCGGTGGCCCGCCCGGGCCTACCGCACGGGGGCCGTGGGCAAACCACCCGTAGGGTGATGAGCACCCGGCGTGCCCCGTGTGGCGTTCGTTGACGCGCCCGGGGCGACTGCCTACCGTCGGGAGGGCAGGTCAGGGAGCGGGAGGTCGGCGTGGTGGTCACGGGCGGCGGGAGAGCGGCCGGAGGGGGCGGACCTGTTCCGCTGTACGGTCACGGCGGGGAGCCCGCGAGGCAGCCGGAGGCGGCCTCCGCGGACCCGGACGAGGTCGGCTACCGGGGGCCCGCCGCGTGCGCCGCGGCCGGGATCACCTACCGCCAGCTCGACTACTGGGCCCGTACGGGCCTGGTGGAGCCCGGTGTGCGCGCCGCGCAGGGCTCGGGCGCCCAGCGGCTCTACGGCTTCCACGACGTCGTCGTACTCAGAATCGTCAAGCGGCTGCTGGACGCCGGTGTCTCGCTGCAGAGCATCCGGACGGCCGTACGGCACCTCCGCGCCGCCGACACGGCCGACCTGCGGCGGATGACGCTCATCAGCGACGGTGCCACGGTCTACGAGTGCACGTCCCCGGACGAGGTCGTCGACCTGCTCCAGGGCGGCCAGGGGATCTTCGGCATCGCCGTCGGCGTGGTCTGGAGCGACGTGCGGGCCGCCCTCGCCCAGTTGCACGCGGAGCGCATCGACACCGGCGAGACGCTGGTCGGGCAGAACGCCGCCGACGAGCTGGCGCGCCGCCGCAGCCGCGCCGGCTGACGCGCCTGCCGTACGCGGGCCCCGGCCCGTACGGCGCCGTCACGGCCGCCGTACGGGCGCTGCCGGGCCGATGTCGTACCCATGGGGGACCATCACCGTGTGAGAAGCGCGCCGTCGGTCCTGCACCTGGACATGGACGCGTTCTACGCCGCCGTCGAGCAGGCCGCCAAGCCGAGCCTGAAGGGCAAGGCCGTGATCGTCGGCGGCCTCGGGCCCCGCGGCGTGGTCGCCACCGCGTCGTACGAGGCACGGGTCTTCGGAGTGCACTCCGCGATGGCCATGGGCATGGCCCGCCGGCTCTGCCCGAACGCCGCGTTCCTCATCCCCCGCTTCCGGCTCTACCAGCAGGTCAGCGGCCAGGTCATGGCGCTGCTCGGGGAGCTGTCGCCGCTGGTGGAGCCGCTGAGCCTGGACGAGGCGTTCGTCGATCTCGAAGCCGGCGGCGTCCCCGCCGAGGAGGAGGCCCTGCGGGGCGTGGCGCGACGCCTGCGCGCCGGCATCCGGGCCGCCACGGGCCTGACCGGGTCCGTCGGGCTCGCCGCCTCCAAGATGCTGGCCAAGGTCGCCTCCGAGCTGGCCAAGCCGGACGGCCTCGTCGTGGTCCCGCCGGGCGGGGAGCGGGCGCTGCTGGGGCCGATGAGCGTGCGCACGCTGCCGGGCGTCGGCCCGGCCACGGCGGACGTGCTGCGCCGGGCCGGCATCACCACGGTCGGAGAGGTCACGGACGCGGGGGAGGACGAGATGGTGCGGCTGCTGGGCAAGGCGCACGGCACCGGGATCCACGTGATGGCGCTGGGGCTGGACGACCGGCCGGTGGTCGCGGACCGGGACGCCAAGTCCGTCTCGGTCGAGGACACCTTCGACGTCGACCTCACCGACCGTATCCGCATCCGTACGGAGGTGGAGCGGCTGGCGCGGCGGTGCGTGACGCGGCTGCGCGGCGCGGGGCGTTCCGGGCGCACGGTGGTCCTCAAGGTCCGGCGGTACGACTTCTCCACCCTCACCCGCTCCGAGACCCTGCGCGGGCCCACCGACGACCCGGCCGTGATCACCGAGGCGGCGCTGCGGCTGCTGGACAGCGTGGAGACGACCGCGGGCGTGCGGCTGCTGGGTGTCGGCGTGAGCGGCCTCGCGGACTTCACGCAGGAGGACCTGTTCGCGCAGGCAGGCCAGGCGCCGGACGTGCAGCACGGGCCGGTGGACCCCGACGGCCCGGTGGCGCCGCCGCCGCCCGAAACGGCCTCGCCGCCCGCCCCGGCCGAGCCGGGACCGGCAGCCGCGCGCTGGCTTCCGGGGCTGGACGTACGGCACGCCGAGTTCGGCCCCGGCTGGGTGCAGGGCAGCGGCGTCGGCAGGGTCACGGTGCGGTTCGAGGTGCCGGGCTCGGTGCCCGGGCGGGTGCGTACGTTCGCCGCGGACGACCCGGCGCTGGAGCCCGCCGACCCGCTGCCGCTGGTGCCCGGCGGCTGATCAGCCGTCGGAGCCGGCGACCTCGCCGAAGTCCCGGTCCGGCGGCGTGGGCGCCTGCCGGTGGGGTGTCTTGGCGACCTCCGGCGGCAGCGCCATGCCGTAGTGGTGGTAGAGCTGCAGCTCCTGGGCGGGAGAGAGGTGGCGGCCGACGCCGAAGTCCGGCGCGTCCTTGATCAGCGCCCGGTCGAAGGGCACGCGCAGCCCTTCGTCGGCCAGCTCGCTCGGGCCCAGCGGCACGAACGCGTCCCGGTGGAACAGGCCCGTGCGCAGCGCGGCCCACTGGGGGGCGCCGGTGGCGTCGTCGAGGTACACCTCGTCGACGGTCCCCAGCTTGTCGCCGTTGCTGTCGTACGCGCGCACTCCGATCAGGCTCCGGGGGTCGATGTCGGTCTGCACGGTGCCTCCCACGTCTCGTCACAGTCCGCTGTCTCCACGTAACGGCACAACGCGCCCGGCGGCCACTCGGCGGAGCCGCCCGGGCGCACCGCGGTGCCGCGCCTGCGCCGGGATGCGCGGAGGCGTGCGCTGGTACGCTGAGCGTGGCTGCAGACCCCGTGCGGGAGAGTCCTCCGTCCGCCAGCCGGAGGCGCCGAAGGAGCAACTCCTCCCCGGAATCTCTCAGGCCCCCGTACCGCACGGACGAGGTCACTCTGGAAAGCAGGGGCGGACCGCGGCGCGGTCCCTCCTCACCGACGGTGCAAGCCGGGCCGCGCCCCGTCAGGGCGTGACCGGTGAAGCTCTCAGGTCCGGATGACAGAGGGGGAGGCCGTACGGGTGCCCGCCCAGGGGCATCCGCGAAGGTCCGTGCGACCAGGAGGCCCCTTGTCCGAGACGAACGCCCACCGCATCCCGCTTTCCGATCTGGAGCGCGGCACCCCCTTCGAGCAGCGCCACATCGGCCCGGACGCCGGGGACCGGGCCAAGATGCTCGCCCAGGTCGGCTACGGCTCGCTGGACGAGCTGACCGAGGCCGCCGTACCCGGCTCGATCAAGGGCACCGGCGCCTTCACGCTGCCCGCGGCCCGCTCCGAGGCCGAGGTGCTGGCCGAGCTGCGCGGCCTGGCGGCGCGCAACGACGTGCTGACCTCCATGATCGGCCTCGGCTACCACGGCACCCACACGCCGCCGGTCATCCTGCGCAACGTCATGGAGAACCCGGCCTGGTACACGGCGTACACCCCGTACCAGCCGGAGATATCCCAGGGCCGGCTGGAGGCGCTGCTCAACTTCCAGACCGTCGTCTCCGACCTCACCGGACTGCCCACCGCCGGCGCTTCGCTGCTCGACGAGGGCACGGCCGCCGCCGAGGCGATGGCGCTGTCCCGCCGTGTCGGCAAGGTCAAGGACGGCGTCTTCCTGGTGGACGCCGACACCCTGCCGCAGACCGTCGCGGTGCTGCGCACCCGCGCCGAGCCGGCCGGCGTCGAGATCGTCGTCGCCGACCTCGCCGACGGCATCCCGGCCGGGACAGCGGAGCGCGGCGTCTTCGGCGTGCTCCTGCAGTACCCGGGCGCCTCCGGTGCCGTACGCGACCTCGCACCCGTGATCGAGCGGGCGCACGAACTGGGTGCCGTCGTCACCGTCGCCGCCGACCTCCTTGCGCTGACCCTGCTGACCTCGCCCGGCGCGCTCGGCGCCGACATCGCGGTCGGCTCCAGCCAGCGCTTCGGGGTCCCGATGGGCTTCGGCGGACCGCACGCCGGCTACATGTCGGTACGCGAGAAGTTCGCGCGCAGCCTGCCCGGGCGGCTCGTCGGCGTGTCCAGGGACGCGGACGGCGCGCAGGCGTACCGGCTGGCCCTCCAGACGCGCGAGCAGCACATCCGCCGCGAGAAGGCCACCAGCAACATCTGTACCGCGCAGGTACTGCTGGCGGTGATGGCCTCGATGTACGCCGTCTACCACGGTCCCGAGGGGCTGGCGGCCATCGCCCGGCGCACCCACCGTTACGCCGCGGTGCTCGCCGCGGGCCTCAGGGCCGGCGGCGCGGACGTGGTGCACGACGCGTTCTTCGACACCGTCACCGTCCGGGTCCCCGGCCGGGCCGCCGAGGTCACCGCCCGCGCCCGCAACGCGGGCGTCAACCTCCGCCTCACCGATGCCGACCACGTGGGCGTCTCCTGCGACGAGACCACCGTCCGCGACCATCTGGCCGTCGTCTGGGACGCCTTCGGCGTCCCCCGGCCGGACGTCGGGGATCTGGATGCCGCGACCGCCGACGCGCTGCCCGCCGGGCTGCTGCGCGCCGACGAGTACCTGACCCACCCCGTCTTCCACCGCCACCGCTCCGAGACCGCCCTGCTCCGGTATCTGCGCGCGCTCTCCGACCGGGACTACGCGCTGGACCGCGGCATGATCCCGCTCGGCTCCTGCACGATGAAGCTCAACGCCACCGCCGAGATGGAGGCCGTCACCTGGCCCGAGTTCGCCGGGCTGCACCCCTTCGCCCCCGCCGACCAGGCCGAGGGCTATCTGACCCTGATCCGCGAGCTGGAGGACGGCCTGGCCGCCGTCACCGGCTACGACAAGGTCTCCCTGCAGCCCAACGCCGGATCGCAGGGTGAGCTGGCGGGCCTGCTGGCGGTACGGGCGTACCACCGCGCCAACGGCGACGAGCGCCGCACGGTCTGCCTCATCCCGTCCTCCGCGCACGGCACCAACGCGGCCTCCGCGGTGATGGCAGGCATGAAGGTCGTGGTCGTGAAGACCGCGGAGAACGGCGAGGTCGACGCGGAGGACCTGCGGGCGAAGATCGAGCGGCACGGCGACGAGCTGGCCGTGCTCATGGTCACCTACCCCTCCACGCACGGCGTGTTCGAGGAGCACATCACGGAGATCTGCGACGCCGTGCACGCCGCCGGCGGCCAGGTGTACGTGGACGGCGCCAACCTCAACGCGCTCGTCGGTCTCGCCGGACCGGGGAAGTTCGGCGGCGACGTCTCGCACCTGAACCTGCACAAGACGTTCTGCATTCCGCACGGCGGCGGCGGTCCCGGTGTCGGCCCGGTCGCGGTCCGCGAGCACCTGGCCCCGTACCTGCCGAACCATCCCCTGCAGCCGGCCGCCGGTCCCGAGACGGGCGTCGGCCCGGTCTCGGCGGCGCCGTGGGGCTCGGCCGGGATCCTGCCGATCTCGTGGGCCTACATGAAGCTCATGGGCGACGGCGGCCTGCGCCGTGCCAGCCAGGTCGCGGTGCTCGGCGCCAACTACGTGGCCAAGCGGCTGGAGCCGCACTTCCCGGTGCTGTACGCGGGTCCCGGCGGGCTCGTCGCGCACGAGTGCATCGTCGACGTACGGCCGCTGACCAAGGCGACCGGGGTGTCCATCGACGACGTGGCCAAGCGGCTGATCGACTACGGCTTCCACGCCCCGACGATGTCGTTCCCGGTGGCGGGGACGCTGATGATCGAGCCGACGGAGAGCGAGGACCTGGGCGAGCTCGACCGGTTCTGCGAGGCGATGATCGCGATCCGGCGGGAGATCGAGCGGGTCGGCACGGGGGAGTGGGACAAGGACGACAACCCGCTGGTCGGTGCCCCGCACACCGCGGCGCAGATCGCGGGGGAGTGGCCGCACCCGTACGGGCGCGAGGAGGCCGTCTTCCCGGCCGGGGTGACGCCCGCGGACAAGTACTGGCCGCCGGTGCGCCGGATCGACGGCGCCTACGGCGACCGCAACCTGGTCTGCTCCTGTCCCCCGTTGGACGAGTACGACGCCTGACGTACGCCTGTACGCGTCTCGCACCCGGCCCGGCGTCCCGCGCCGGACCGGGTGCGCTGGACGGGCCGGCGGGCGCCGGCCGTCCGACGGGTACGCCGCTCAGGCCGCGGCGGTCACGTCCTCGGCGTTCGGCGGACGGTGCGGCGCGATGATCCGGCCGTCGGGCAGCAGCTCGCCCGTGTCCTCGAAGAGCAGCACGCCGTTGCAGAGCAGACTCCAGCCCTGTTCCGGATGGTTCGCCACCGGGCGCGCCGCCTCCCTGTCGGTGGACTGGGCGCTGGGACAGGGTGGCTGGTGCTGGCACATGGCTGGGTACTCTCGCTGTTTCGTGGTCTCGGTCCTGCGGTCTTCAGATGTCATCGCCGCCCCCGTGTCGACTCGTTCCTCATCCAGTGTTCCCCCGCGCGCAGCAGTTCGCAGGGATTTACCGGCAGGTGGTCTCCGGGGCAGAAGACGCATCACTCTCGCGGGCGGTTGCCCGGTGCCACACCATCCTTTCGGGGGGCGCACCTGCGGGAGTGGACTAGCCCACAGCGGTGACCAGACCGTGACCTCGCCGTGATCAGGCGGAGGAGCCGAGGAGCCGCGCTCCGGCCAGCCGGTCCCGCAGGGCGGGCAGCAGATCCCCGGCGCGGTGCGCCCGGTGGGCGCGGATGCCGGGCGGCGCGGGCGCCAGCGGCACCAGCAGATCGGCGGGGCCGACCGCGCCCGACTCGGCGGGGGCGCCGGTGTCGGCGCGCAGCCAGAGCGTCACCATGTACAGCTCCGGCACGGACAGCAGCCGCGGCTGCAGGAGGGCGGACTGCGACTCGGCCTGGCGCAGGGCGCGTTGGGTCGAGGCCACGTACGGGCCCTCGGAGAAGTGCGAGAACGCCCAGCCGTCCGGGGTGAGGCGCGCCTCTGCCGCGGCGACGACCCGGCCCTCGGCGGTGAGGTGGAACCGCCAGCCGGTGAGCGCCGCGTGCGGCGCGCCGTCGGCGGCGCCGACACCGTCCAGGACGTGGACGGGCAGCGGATCCGCGGCGTCCGCCAGGCCGGCCGCCGACGCCGGCGCGAGCGTACGGGTCCCGCGCACCGCCGTCGGGGACTTCAGCGCGGCGTTGACGCAGCGCAGAGCCGGGGAGGGGGGCGTAAGGACGCTGAGCGGCATAGGGGTCGCCTACCTTCGACAGACGTGGAGCAGAGCAGGGGGCAAAATGCGGACGGCGCTGTCTGCTAGCGGGGTCAGAGGGGACCGCATCCGTGCAAGGGGGCGCCAACTCTCTGCCTCGTCCGCGAATTTTATACGACTACCGGTGGGAGTCCTTCCGCCTTGCTGTCCGGGTGAATTCCGCAAGGGGATTCTCGGCCGAATATTCTCTGGACTTTCCGGAAGATCCGCGAGAATCGCCTGACGGGCGCGGTGGCGGTCGGCACCCCGGGTCGGCCATATCTCATCGGTGAGGGCGGCCATGCGGCGGGCGGTGCGGCGCGCGCCCGGCGGTGTGCAGTGGGAACGAGTTCCTCCGGCGCGGGCGGCCAGCGTAGCCGACGAACGGCGGCCACGGGCGTCAGGGTCCCCGCGCCTGGGCATCATCCCGGGCAGCCGAGCCGAGGAGGAACCTCGATGGGCGAGAAGGTCGTGGCCGGCGGGTTCGACCTGTCCGACCGCCACCGCTATCGGCAGCGGCTCCGCGAGTGTCTCGCGGCGCTGGAGCGACTGCTGGAGGAGAAGAGATTCGACCGGCCGCAGAACCTGATGGGGCTGGAGATCGAGTTGAATCTCGTGGGCGCGGACGGCATGCCGCGCATGATGAACACGGAAGTGCTGGAGCGCATCGCCAGCCCCGATTTCCAGACCGAGCTGGCCCAGTTCAACCTGGAGGTCAACATCGCGCCCCACCGGCTCGCCGGCCGGGTGCTCGACCAGCTCGCGGAGGAGCTGCGCACCGGGCTGTGGTACGCCGACCGGCAGGCGCGCGAGGTGGACGCCGGGATCGTGATGATCGGCATCCTGCCGACGCTGACCGGCGCGGATCTGGTCTCCGCCAACCTCTCCGAGGTGGACCGCTACCACCGGCTCAACGAGCAGATCCTCGCAGCCCGGGGAGAGGAGATCCACCTCGACATGCGCGGGGTGGAGGAGCTGACGTACACCACCGGCTCCATCGCCCCCGAGGCCGCGTGCACCTCCGTCCAGCTCCATCTCCAGGTCACCCCCGGGAGGTTCGCGGACGTCTGGAACGCCTCGCAGGCGGCGGCGGCCGTGCAGATCGCGCTCGGCGCCAACGCGCCGTTCGTCTTCGGCCGCGAGCTGCTGAGCGAGTCGCGGCCCGAGCTGTTCCTCCAGGCCACCGACACCCGGCCGCCGGAGCTGCGCGCGCAGGGCGTGCGCCCGCGGGCCTGGTTCGGGGAGCGCTGGGTCACCGAGCCGCTGGAGCTGTTCGAGGAGAACATCCGCTACTTCCCCTCGCTGCTGCCGCTGTGCTCCGCGGAGGATCCGCTGAGCGTACTGGACGGGGGCGGACTCCCGGAGCTGTCGGAACTGGTGCTGCACAACGGCACCGTCTACCGCTGGAACCGTCCGGTGTACGACATCGCCGGCGGCGTCCCGCACCTGCGGGTGGAGAACCGGGTGCTGCCCGCGGGCCCGACCGTCACCGACGTCGTCGCCAACGCCGCGTTCTACTACGGGCTGGTGCGCAGCCTCGCCGACGAGCAGCGGCCCGTCTGGGGCCGGATGCCCTTCGACGCAGCGGCGGCCAACTTCGCCGCCGCCTGCCGGGACGGCATCGACGCCACGCTCGTGTGGCCCGGCCGGCGGCGGCTCGGCGGGGTGGCGCGGGTACCGGTGGTCAAGCTCGTACGGGACGAACTGCTGCCCATGGCCGCCTCCGGGCTGGACGCCTGGGGCGTCGACCCCGCCGACCGGGACCGCTACCTCGGCGTCATCGAGGAGCGCTGCCGGCGCCGGGTCAACGGGGCGTCGTGGCAGTCGGCGGCGTTCCACCGGGCGCTGGGGCGCGGTCTCGACCGGGGCGCCGCGCTCGCGGAGATGACGCGGCGGTATGTGGAGCTGACCCGCACGGAGGAGCCGGTGCACCGCTGGCCGGCGGACTGACGGCGGGCACGGTGGCGGACCGGGCGGCACCGGTGCGCAGGGCCCGCGCCCCGGCCCGTACGGGTCCCGGGCCGCCCCGTACGGCTCAGGACAGCGCGGCCTGGGCGCCGGCGTCCGTCACCGCCCGCAGCAGCACCGCGTGGATCTCCTTGGGGTCCGTCACCCGGTACGAGGCGCCGCCGGCGGCCTTCGCGATCCGCCCGCACGCCTCGATATCGGCCTCCGGCCCGATGCCGATGGCGATCAGGCCCACGGGCCGGTCGGGGTCGGCGGCGTCGCGCAGCCGTGCGGCAAGGTCCTCGGCGGAGATGCTGCCCGGGTCCTCGTTGGCGCCGTCGGTGAGGAGCACGACGGCGTTGAAGCGGCCGGGGGCGTACTCCTTGACCTGCCGCTCGTAGGCGGCGAGCGCCGTGTCGTACAGGCCCGTCGCGCCGCCCGTCACCGGCTGGAGGCCGCCGAAGGCGTTGGCGAGGCGTTCGCGGTGGCTGGTGCCGTCGTCGGTGCGCTGCGCCAGCCGGGTGGTGCCGGCGACCTCCTCGAAGTCCTGCTCTCCCTGCAGCCGGGTGGAGAAGCGCCACAGGCCGATCTCGTCCTCGCCGGTGAACTGGGCGAGCGCCTGGATGAGCGCGTTCTTCGTGACGTCCATACGGGTCTGCCCCGGCTCGCCCGGCACCGGTTCGCCCATCGAGCCGGAGACGTCGACCACGGCGGTCAGCCGGGCGCTTTGGATGGTGACGGTCCACATGCCGAGGACCGAGGCCACTTCGTCGGGGACCGGCGGCTCCGCGCGCGGCGCGCCTAAGGGCTGCGGAGCGGCGCCGCCCGCGGCCATCGCCAGCTCCGCGTCGGGGTGTCCTTCGGGGGAGCGGAAGCCCTGGCGGCGCAGCAGTTCGGTGGCCTTGGCGCCGGTCACCAGGCGCTGGAAGCGGCTGGCGGCCCGGACCCGGTCCATCGCCATGGCGTCGTTGTTGACGATGGCGTAGGGGTAGTCGAGGGCGAACGTGCCGCCCTCGGGGTAGAACATGTTGAGCCGCCGGCCGGTCCCCGCGTCGGCGTTGTGGCGGAAGGCGGCCTGCTCGGAGAGGAAGAGCGCGTCGTTGTCCCGCGGGTCGTCCAGACCGGCGTCGGGGAGTGAGGCCAGCACCGCGGTGTCGCCGGGCTCGACGCGTTCGGCGAGCAGCTTGGCGGTGGCGGCGGTACGGGTGTTCGCGTCCTCGCCGCCGGCGCGGTGCATCGCGGTCAGCGCCAGCGCGCCCGTGGCGCTCGCGGCCGGGTCCGCGGTACCGAGGCGCAGGCCGGCGTCCTCGCCCATCGCGGCGTCCACCAGCTCGGCCCAGCCGTAGGTCTTCTCGGGCCAGCCGAGTGTGCGGGCGCCCTCCGGGAGGACGGCCATGCCCACGGGCGAACTGGCCAGCCGGGTCACCTCGTCGATGCTCGCGCCGTCGCCGGCGGCGGTGACCATGCCCGTCCAGACGCTGGAGTCGGGGATCCAGACCTGGAAGTCCGGCCGTGCGTCCTCGCGGCGCAGCGACTGGGCGACCTCGGCGGCGGGCCGCGCGGTCACCTCGACGTCCAGGCAGCGGCCGTCCGACTTCAGCTCCGCCTTGCGCGCGCGTTCCGCGGTCCTGCGGACGACGGGGGCGATGTCGGGCGAGGCGACGACGGCGAGTTCGAGGTCCGGCCCCCCGCACGGTTCGTCCTGGGGCAGCAGTCCGGTCTCGGCGGCGACCAGCGTCCCCGCCCCGATCGCCAGGACGAGGGCGGTCGTGATGACCACGGTGCGGCCCCGTACGCTGCGCCGCAGCACGGCGCCGTCCGTTCCGTACGCGTCGGGCAAGCTGTGTCGTCTCATGATCGTCCCCCCGGACAGCCGCATATTGGTCACATGTTTTTTCGGCGACCCTAGCGACACGGTCGGGCCCATGGGGAGGGATTGACCAATTGGAGGAGCGAGTGCAGGACCAGTCCCGTCGGCTGCTGAGCAGCGAAACGCTGCTGGTGCTGGCGCTGTCCCTGGGCGCGAGCGCGGTTTCGGCCCTGATCAGCTTCATCGGCTCGGTGACCCGGCCGGGCGGGCTGAAGGAGCAGCCGGCCAACCTCAACTCCTCGGCCGCGCCCGGCCGTCCGTGGCTGGACCTCGCGTGGCAGCTCTTCGGCATCACCACCGCGCTGGTACCGGTGGCGCTCGTGGCGTACCTGCTGGTGCGCGAGCGCGCGGGCGGGCTGGGTGCGCTGGGGTTCGACCACCGGCGGCCGGGCTTCGACCTGGGCTGGGGCGCAGCCGTGGCGGCGGTGGTCGGCGGCACGGGGCTGGCGTTCTACCTGGGCGCGCGGTCGGCGGGGTTCAACCTGACCGTCGTGCCGGAGTCGCTGCCGGACGTGTGGTGGAAGATCCCGGTGCTGATCCTCTCCGCGGTGCAGAACTCCGTGGTGGAGGAAGTCATCGTCGTCGGCTATCTGCTGCGCCGGCTGGACCAGTTGGGCTGGACCCCGGTGGCGGCGCTGGCGGCCAGCTCGCTGCTGCGCGGGTCGTACCACCTGTACCAGGGGATCGGCGGCTTCGTCGGCAACGCGGTGATGGGTGTGCTGTTCGTCCTGCTGTACCGGCGCTGGGGGCGGGTCGGGCCGCTGGTGGCGGCGCACGCCTTCATCGACATCGTGGCGTTCGTGGGGTACGCGCTGCTGGCGGGAAAGGTGGGGTGGCTGCCTACGGAATGAGCAGTTCCGGCCTTGCCCGCCGGGCGCAAGGCGGCGGTCTCCCTGGTCCACACCCTTGACGGTGGTCCGACAAAAGATAAAGTCTAGACCAATGCCCCCCCCATGCAGGGAGAGACAAGATGCGCAGTCTCAAAAAGCGTGTAGCGGTCGTCGCCGCGACCGTGGCTCCGATGGTGGTCCTCGCCCTCCCGGCTCCGCAGGCGAACGCGCACGGCTGGATCACCTCGCCGCCCAGCCGGCAGCAGCAGTGCAAGGCGGGCACCGTCTCGTGCGGTCAGATCCAGTGGGAGCCGCAGAGCGTCGAAGGGCCCAAGGGTCAGACGACCTGCCACGGCGGGAACAGCCGGTTCGCCGAACTGAACGACGACAGCAAGGGCTGGGCGGTCACGACGATCAACCGGACCCAGGCGTTCAACTGGCAGATCACCGCCAACCACCGCACGAGCACGTGGCAGTACTTCGTCGGCGGTCAGAAGGTCGCGGAGTTCAACGACGGCGGCGCCCAGCCGCCCTCGCAGTTCAGCCACACGGTCAACTTCGGCAACATCACCGGCCGGCAGAAGGTCCTCGCCGTCTGGAACGTGTACGACACCAGCAACGCCTTCTACGCCTGCATCGACGTCAACATCCAGTGACGCCGCGGCGGCCGTAGCGCAGGCACCGGCCCCCCGGGGGGCGAGCGGCTCCCCCGGGGGCTTCGTCGTGTGGCCTGTGCCGCTGATCGCTGATCGGATGCAGTATGTTCGGGCCCCCTGCCCGAAGGACGCGGCAGGTCACGGCGCCGAACGTGCTCCCGGCGCTGCCGTCGGAAGGCGTACCGACAACGCAGAGCGGTGCTTTGGTGAATCTGTCCTCGAATGTCCAGACCGGTCAGTCCAGCAGGGCGGTTGTGAACGTCTGACGGTGATCCACCAGCCAGGTCTGCATGCGGTCCCAGCGTTCCCATCCACCACGCTCGGCCAACACCCGGAGAGAGACGAGATCTCCGTCGGCCGCACGGCGGGCGACGAAGGCCCGGCAGACCTCCGTGGCCTGCTCGATGACGCCGGGCAACGCGGCACGGTCCCCTGCCGGGAGACCGTAGCCGTCGGCAAGAATCCGCAGCCGTACGGCCGCATCCAGCCCGTGGGGATGGAGGGCGGCCGCGGACTCGGGATCAAGCATGGGCACCCAGTAGCGGGCGGTCATGGCGACGTCCCAGAGGGCACGGCCCGGGGCCGCCGAGTCGAAATCGATCAGGGCCGCGGCACGACCGTCGCGGAAGACGACGTTCTCCGGGCACACGTCGTTGTGGCACAGCATCGTTCCCCCCTCCGGGTCGGCGAGGTCCGGGGGCCACTCGGCGCGGGTGTCGACCGTGACGGCCGCGCTGGTCTCATGGAGACGCCGCAGCAGGCTTCCCACCGATGCGAGGGCAGAACTTGTCATCGCCCAGTCCGGGAACGGCGGCAGAGCCACGTCGCCAGGGATGAAGGTCAGCTGCTCATGGCCGTCCGCGGTGAGGCCGACAGGGGCCGGCGCCGCGTCGAAGCCCTGCTCCTTCAGCGCAAGGAGGTGGGCATGCAGGGCGCGTGCGTTGCGCGGTGCCGGTCGCTCCACCAACTCCCCCCGGCGGAAGACCGCCCCCGCGTTCATCATCCCGCCGGCCAGCGCCTCGTCTTCAGCCGTCATGAGGTTCACGCTAGCGCCGGATCGACCCCGCGCGGGCCGGGCCGCGCTCGACGTGGACCCACGCGCGGCAGAACGCGCGACGCCGAATCCCACGTCGTCGACCTGGAAAGCCGGTGGTTGCGGCGAGGTCATCGTGGCCCGGCGCGGCGGCTTGTCCCGCAAGTGTTTCCGATATATCGTCGATGTGTCGCAACCGATCGTAGAAGAGTTCTGGAAGAGGTGATGACGCATGCGATCACATCGATACGGACACCGCTCGCGGGATGGGCGCCGCTCGGCCTTCGGCGGGTTCGGCCCGCCCTTCGGGCCGTCCTTCGGCCGCGGTCGCGGCGGCCCGCGGGGCCGCGCGCGCCGCGGTGACGTGCGGGCATCGATCCTGGCGCTGCTCAAGGACCGGCCCATGCACGGGTACGAGATGATCCAGGAGATCTCCGAGCGCAGCGGCGGCGCGTGGAAGCCGAGTCCCGGCTCGGTCTATCCCACGCTGCAACTGCTGGAGGACGAAGAGCTGATCGTCAGCGCCACGGAGGGCGGCAAGAAGCTCTTCTCGCTCACCGGTGCCGGGCGGGAGGAGGCCGAGTCCGGGCCCGAGGCGCCCTGGGAGGACGCCGGGCGCTCAGTCGACTGGGAGGCGCTGCAGGAGGTCCGGCAGTCGGGCTTCGCCCTCGCCGAGGCGTTCCGGCAGGTGTACACCACGGGCACTCCCGAGCAGCGCCAGGAGGCGCTGGCGATCGTCAACGACGCCCGCAAGAAGCTCTACCTGATCCTCGCCGAGGAGAACTGAGCCCCGGTGCCCGGTCCGGCCGTCCGGGCACCGCGGCTCAGCCGCGCGGGCACCGCCGCCGTCACCGCGCCGGGCCGTCACCCTCCGCCAGCGGCAGGGCCTCGATGCGGCCCGCGTCGCAGACCTCGCCGAGCCGCCACGCGGTGTCCGTGTGGTGGTACGTGTCGGGCGGGATGACCTGCAGCTCCGTCGGCTTCGGCCGGCAGGTGCCGTTCGCGTCGTCCGCGTCGCCGGCCACCACCGTCCAGTGCAGCCGGCTCCACGCCGAGGAGCCGGGGGTGAGGGTCTGCATCGACGGGGTGCGGCTGCGGTCCCGTACCACCTCGGTCGGAACGTCGCCGCCGTCGGCCCCGACCAGTTGCAGGCCGGTCCAGCCGCGGGTGCGGCACGTGGCGTCCGAGTCGTTGGTGAGGACGAGCGCCGCATAGCGGTTGCCCGCCGCCGGGTTGAGTGGGCGTACGGACGCCGACAGGTCGTCCGTACGGCACCAGGGGGCCGCGGCCGGATCACCGGCGGCCGTCTTCGGTTCCGCCTTGAGCGGCTCGGCGGCCGGGCCCTCGTCCCCGGTGCCGTCCCCGGCCGCCTTCTCGGGGGTTGCGCCGTCCCGGCCGGTCGCGTCCTGCCGGGCTCCGTCCCCGTGCTGCGCGCCGTCGTTCCCGTCGGCGCCCTGCGCCGGCCGGGGCGCGGAGTCGCCGGCGGCGTCCGTGCGCTCTCCGTCGGAGGTCGTGCCGCAGCCTGCGGCCAGCAGCCCCGCCGCCGCGAGGGCGGCGAGGGCGATGCGGGTGCGGGCGCGGCCGGGCTGTCGTGTCATGTCTGCCCCCTGGCTGCTCGAAGTGACCAGATCGTGGGGTGTCGGTCGTTGGACCCGCGCGGGGAGCGATCGGTTCCACCGAGTGGATGCCCGCGTCCGCGGGGGAGGATGCGCGGTCTGCTCCCGCACGCCTCCTGTCAGGAGCAACGCAGAGTGACACTCATGTACGGCGCTGACATAATCACCCGCATGCAGCAGTCATCCGACAGGCGCGCGGGGCTCGGGCTCGCGCTGGCCTCCGCGCTCGCGTTCGGCGGTTCCGGGGTGGCGGCCAAGCCGCTCATCGAGCAGGGCATGGAGTCCCTGCACGTGGTGTGGCTGCGTATCGCCGGGGCCGCCCTGGTGCTGCTGCCGCTCGCCTGGCGGCACCGTGCGCTGGTACGGCAACGGCCGGCGCTGCTCGCAGGGTTCGGTGTACTGGCCGTCGCCGGCGTGCAGGCGTTCTATTTCGAGGCCATCGCCCGGATCCCGGTCGGGGTGGGGCTGCTCATCGAGTACTTCGGCCCCGCGCTGGTGCTGGGGTGGGTGCGGTTCGTCCAGCGGCGGCCGGTGACCCGGCAGGCGGCCGTCGGCGTGCTCTTCGCGGTCACCGGGCTGGCGTGCGTGGTCGAAGTCTGGGCCGGTCTCGGCTTCGACGTGCTCGGACTGCTTTTCGCGTTCGGTGCGGCGTGCTGCCAGTGCGCGTACTTCGTGCTCGCCGGGCACGGCACCGACGCCGCGGACGGCGGGGCGCCGCACCCGCTGGGCGTCATCTCGTACGGGCTGATCGTGGGCGCCGTCGTGCTCACCCTCGTGTCCCGGCCCTGGAACCTGAGGTGGTCCCTGCTGGGCGAGCGCGCCGAACTCGGCGGCATCCGGCCGCCGGCCTGGACGTTGATCCTCTGGATCGTCCTGGTGACGACCGTGCTGGCGTACCTGTTCGGCGTTCTCGCGGTGCGCCGGCTCTCGCCGCCGGTGGCGGGCGTCGTCGCCTGTCTGGAGGCCGTCGTCGCGACCGTGCTGGCGTGGGTGCTGCTGGCCGAGCACCTGGGCGCGGCCCAGCTCGTGGGCGGCGCGCTGGTGCTCATCGGCGCGTTCACCGCGCAACTCGCGGTGCCCGGACCGGCGTCGGGTCCGGCGGAGCGCGCCGAGCCGGTCGCCGGGAACCTGCCGCCGGGGAGCAGGGCCGGGGGGCCGTCCGGCGACGGGCCGGCGACACCCGCCGCCGCGGACGTGCCGCCGCCGGGTCAGCCCGCGGGCAGGTAGCCGGGCGGCTCGATGCCCGGCGCCAGGTCGTCGGCCGGTACGGGCGCGCCGTACACGGGCGCGACCGGCACCACCCCCGTCCAGTACGGCAGTTCCAGGTCCTCCGGTTCGTCGTCGGGGCCGCCGGTGCGTATCTTGACGGAGACCTCCTCGACGGCCAGCCGCAGCACCGCCGTCTTGGCCAGCTCCTTGGCGTTCGCGCGCCGGGAGTCGTCGGCCCGGCCGGGGACGATGTGGTCGACGATCGCGTCCAGGGCCATGGTGCGCTCGTCGTGGTCGGTCACGGCGTACGCGTCGCCGTGCAGCACCGCGGAGCGGTAGTTGATCGAGTGGTGGAACGCGGAGCGGGCCAGCACCAGCCCGTCGACGTGGGTGACCGTCAGGCACACCGGCAGCCCGCTGTCCCCGGCCCGCCCGGCGGTGCGCAGCGGGCGGGAGCCGGTGGAGCCGTGCACGTACACCTGCTCGCCGACACGGGCGTAGAGCGTGGGCAGGACGACGGGTCGGCCGTCGCGGACGAAGCCGAGGTGGCAGACGTAGCCGGCGTCGAGCACGGAGTGCACCGCGGCGCGGTCGTACGACGCGCGCTCCCGGGAGCGCGTCGGCACGGTGCGGTCGGTGGCGCGGTAGGCGGCGGGGGGCGTGGTGGACACGGGCGGCTCCCTCGGTGCTCGGTGGTGCGTGCCGCCTGCGGGCGGCGATCGGCGACTTGCAATCCTTATTGCACTAGTGCAATATCTCCTTTGTGCTAGGAGAGTATCGGATCGAAGGCCGGGGTGCAGCGGAGATTTCTGCCAGCATCGAGCGCGGCATCGGCGCGGGCGCGCTGCCGCCCGGCGCCGCGCTGCCGCCGCTGCGCGCGCTGGCGGCGGAGTTGGCGGTCAACCCGAACACGGTGGCCGCCGCCTACCGCTTGCTGCGCGAGCGCGGCGTCGTCGAGACCGCCGGCCGGCGCGGCACCCGGGTGCGGGCCCGGCCCGCGACCGCCCCCCGCGAGCAGATCAGCGTCGCCGTGCCGCCCGGCGCCCGCGACCTGTCCACCGGCAACCCCGACCCCGCCCTCCTGCCCCCGCTCGCCGGGCCCCTCGCCGCCGCGGCCGAGCGCCACGCGGCCCGTCCCGTGCTCTACGGCGACGAGGGCGTCGCCCCCGAACTGTCCCGGCTGGCCCGCGCCGACTTCGACGCCGACGGCGTGCCGCCCGGAGCCGTGGCCGTCACCTCGGGCTCGCTCGACGCGATCGAGCGCGCACTGACCGCCCATCTGCGCCCCGGCGACGCGGTCGCGGTCGAGGACCCCGCCTGGGGGAGCCTGCTCGATCTGGTGCCCGCTCTCGGCATGCGCCCGGTGCCCGTGGAACTGGATGACGAGGGACCGCTGCCGGAGCGCGTGGCGGCGGCCCTGGCTGCCGGAGCGCGCGCCCTGGTCGTGACCTCCCGCGCGCAGAACCCGACCGGCGCCGCGCTCACTTCGGCGCGCGCCAACGACCTGCGCGCCGTCCTGGCCCGGCACCCGGAGGTGCTGCTGATCGAGGACGACCACGGTCACGCGATCGTCGACGTGGATTTCCAGTCGCTGGCCGGCGCTGCGCGGCACTGGCTCGCGGTGCGCTCCGCCGCCAAGGCGTACGGGCCGGACCTGCGGCTCGCGGTGCTCACCGGGGACCGGGTCACCGTCGACCGGATCGCGGGCCGCCAGCGCCTCGGTCCCGGCTGGGTCAGCCGGCTCCTCCAGGACACCGTCGCCCGTCTGCGCGGCAGCGGCGTCCACGACCCGGAGGCGGTCGCCCGCTCGTACGGCGAGCGGCGCGAGGCGCTGCTGACGGCGCTGCGGCGGCGCGGGGTCGAGGCCACCGGGCGCACCGGCATGAACGTCTGGCTGCCGGTGCCGGACGAGACCTCCGTGGTCACGCAACTCCTGCGGGCCGGCTGGGCGGTGGCCCCCGGCGCCCGCTTCCGTCTTGCCTCGCCGCCGGGCATCCGGCTGACCGTCTCGCCGCTGGGTGCCGGGGACGTGGAACCCCTGGCGGACGCGGTGGCGGCGGCGGTACGCCCCGCGCCCGGACGGCGGTGGGTCTGAGAGGGCGTGCGCGAAGCACAGGCAGTCACGCGGCGCCGGTACGGACCTCCCGTATCGGCGCCGCTATGTCCGATCCGCCCGCCGCCTGCCGCGCGACAGTGCCGCGCCCGCAAGGATCACCGCCGCGCCCACCGGCGTGTTCCAGGTCAGCTCCTCGCCCAGCAGGGCGACCCCCGCGGCCGTGGCGACGACCGGGATGACGTACGTGACCGTGTTCGCGGTCGTCGGCCCCACGTCGGCGACCAGCCCGTGCTGCACGAGCATCGCGAGCCCCGTGCCGAGTACGCCCAGCGTGACGACGGCCAGCAGCGGCCCGGCCGGGAACGCCGTCGGTGCCGAGGTGAAGAGCGCGGTGGCCACGGCCGACTGGGCGGTGCCGAGAAGTAGTTGGGCACCGGCCAGGGACAGGTGGGAGTGCCCGTTGCCGGTGAGCGTGCGGCGGACGTAGATCCAGCCGACGGCGTAGCAGGCCGCGGCGAGCAGCGCGAGGACGGTGCCCAGCGGGTCCTGGCCGGCGGAGCCCCGCCAGGCGCCGAGGACGATCAGCACCCCGGCGAACCCGACGCCCAGGCCCGCGACCCGGCGGCGCGTCGGCCGGTCCTCCCGCAGCGCGACGAGGGCGATCAGCATCGCCCACAGCGGCGACGTGGCGTTGCAGATCCCGGCGAGCGAGGAGCTGATGTGCAGCTCGGCGTAGGCGAAGAGGGAGAAGGGCAGCGCGTTGACGAAGAACGCGGCCACCGCGATGTGCGCCCACGTGCGGGTGCCGCGCGGCAGCCGCTCGTGGCGTACGGCGAGCGCGGCGACCAGGACGGCGGAGCCGAAGGCCATCCGGCCGAGCGTGACCTGCAACGGGGCGAAGCCGTCCGTGCCGACCTTGATGAGCAGGAAACTGAAGCCCCAGACAGTCCCGAGGGCGGCGAAGCGGACGCGCCAGTCGAGGAGGGCCCGCCGGGACGCGGGGGCCGGGGGCGTGGCCGGGTCGGTGGCTGCTGCCGGTGCCGTGGTCATGGAACTACGGTGAGCCACACCTTCCTCGTAGCACAAGCGAGACTTTATGGCGTCTATCTCGTAGCATCGCTTACATGTTGAACCTGGAGCGCCTGCGCACCCTGGCCGCCGTGGCCCGGCACGGCTCCGTGAGCGCCGCGGCCGACGCGCTGCACATCACCACCTCCGCCGTCTCCCAGCAACTCGCCAAGCTGGAGCGGGAGACCGGGCAGCAGCTCCTCGCCAAGAACGGCCGCGGCATCCGCCTCACCGACGCCGGCCGGCTGCTCTCCGAGCACGCCACCCGGATCCTGTCGCAGGTCGAGGCGGCGCAGTCCGAGCTGGAGGCGCACCGCGGCCGGCCCGTCGGGGAGCTGGGGCTCGCGGCCTTCCCGACCGCCGCCCGCGGGCTGTTCCCCGCCGCGCTCACGGCGCTGCGCCGGGACCACCCCGAGCTGCGCGTACGGCTGCGCGAACAGGAGCCGGACGAGACGGTGCCCGGTGTGATGCGCGGCGACCACGACCTCGGCATCGTCCTGGACTGGTACAACAAACCGCTGCCGCTGCCTCCCGGCCTCTCCCGGGCGCCGCTCCTCGACGACCTCGCGGACGTCGCCGTGCCCGCGGGCCACCCGCTGGCACAGCGTGCGGACGTCGTCCTGGAGGACTTCGCGGACGACGACTGGATCTCCTGGCCGGAGAGCGAGTTCTGCCACGACTGGCTGATGTTCACGCTGCGCGCCAAGGGCATCGAGCCGCGCATCGCCCACACCGCGGAGGAGCACCACACGCAGCTCGCGCTCATCGCCGCGGGCCTCGGCGTGGCCGTCGCGCCGCGGCTGGGGCGCGGGCCGGTGCCCCCGGGCGTACGCATCCTGCCCGTGCGCGGCGCGATGCACCGGCACATCTACGCGATCTGGCGCTCCGACGCCGACCGCCGGCCGTCGATCAGGGAGGCGGTACGCGCGCTCCAGGCGACGGGCCGCGCCCTGTGAGGAGCGCGGCCCGGTGCGAAGGGGGCACGGGGCCGGTGGCCCGGTCCGCTCGTGGCCGCCCGGCGCGTCCCGTCTCACGTACGCCCGTGCCGTATGCCCTGTGCGCGGTCAGCCCCGGCGCAGGGCGTTCCCGTCGACCTGTACGTCCTCCGCGGGCAGCGGCTGCGTTGCCGGCCCCTGGGCGACGCTGCCGTCCGCGATGGCGAACTTGCTGCCGTGGCACGAGCAGTTGATCGTGCCGTCCTCAACGCTGCTGACGATACAGCCCTGGTGCGTGCAGACCGCGGAGAACGCCTTGAACTCGCCCGGCTCCGGCTGCGTGACGACGACCTTCGCCTCCTTGAAGATCTTGCCGCCGCCCTCGGGTACCTCGCTCGTGGTACCGAGCTGCGCGCCGTCGTCTCCGCCGCCCTCCTCCGGCTTCACCTCGTCGGCGCCGGAGTCGCCCGGGCCGCCTTCCTCGCCCGGGTCGTCGCCGCAGGCGGCAAGTGCGGTGGTGAGGCCGCCGGCGCCGACGGCGGCCACGACGGTACGGCGGGCGGTGAGCCGGGCCGGGTTGCGGGATTGCGTCATGGTGGGGCCCTTTCCTGGTGCGCCGGTCGTCCGCCTTGGGCCGGCGGGCCCGGCGTTCTGATCGTGTGCCTCAGCGCCCTCATACGTACGCCGGAGGGCCGGCGTTCAGCTCCCGCCGCAGAAACGCCAGCTCGAACCAGAGGAGATTCTCGGCGATCGCGTCGTCGGAGATCATGTGCGACGCGCCGGGCACCGGCAGCACGCTGTGCGGCCGGCCCGCGGCCAGCAGCTCGGCGGACAGCCGCAGGGTGTGGGCCGCGACGACGTTGTCGTCGGCGAGGCCGTGGACGAACAGCAGGGGCCGGCGCAGCCGGTGGCCGAGGCCCACGAGGGACGACCGGTCGTAGTGCCCGGGATGCTTCTCGGGGTGCCCGAGGAAGCGCTCCTGGTAGTGCGTGTCGTACAGCCGCGCGTCGGTGACGGGCGCGCCCGCGATGGCGGCGTGGAAGACGTCCGGCCTGGTGAGCACCGCCGCCGCGGCGAGGAAACCGCCGAACGACCATCCGCGGATGCCGACCCGGTCCAGATCGAGGTCCGGGTGGCCGGCCGCCGCCGCCTGCAGCCCCCGTACCTGGTCGGCGACGGCCGTGTCCCGTTTGTCGCCGGTGTTCAGCCGCTCCCACGACGGCGCGCCGGGCGTGGCCCGCCCGTCGGTGACCAGCACCGCGAACCCCTGTTCCGCGAACCACTGCGAGACCAGCGTCCACCACCCGCGCGCCGGAACCGCCAGCCGCAGCCCCGGCCCGCCGTACGGGTCGAGCAGCACCGGCAGCGGGCCGTCGCCGGGGGTGTGCCACGAGGGCAGGAAAAGGTTGCTGCACAGCCCGTCGGGCCCGTCGAGCCGACGCGGGCGGGGCCGGATCGACGGTTCCTCGGCGTGGGAGACCAGCGCCGCCGCCGGCCGCCCCGCTGCCAGCACCCGCGTCGCCGGCCCGGCGGACGTCACGCTCTCCAGGACCGTCGTCCCGCCGCCGGCCGCCGCCGTGTGGTGCCCCGGCTCGTCGGTCAGCGGCGTGCAGCCGGCCCCCGGTTCGTACGACCACACATGCCGCTCCGTCGGGTTCTCCGCCGCCGTGAACAGCACCCGCTCTCCCGCGACCCCGAGCACGGCGCGCACCTGCAGCCCGGCGGGCGTGACGGGCTCGCCGTCGCGGACCAGGCGGTACGTGTCCGTGGCGGTGTCGTTCGTGACCCGCAGCAGCGCGCCCGACGCGGACCTGGCCGGGGCCCCCGGCACGAGCCGGGTCCAGTGCGCGTCGCGCGTCTCGGCCAGCACGCGGGTCTCCCCGGTGTCCGGGGCGGCGGCGAGCGTGAGCAGGGTGCGCTGGTCGCGGCTCTGCACACCGAGGAGCGGGCCGTGGGCGTCCCACCGGACGGTGGCCAGGTACTCGTACGCCGTCCGGTCCCACCGCACCTCGGTACGGCGGCCGGCCAGCGTGACCACGTGCAGGGAGACGTCCGCGTTGGCCGTGCCGGCGACGGGATAGCGCACGGTACGCGGCTCGGCCGCCGGGTCGGCGGGGTCGGCGAGGTGCCAGCGCTGCACGCCGGATTCGTCCACGCGTGCGACGAGCAGCGCCCCGCCGTCGGGGGCCCACCAGTGGCCGCGGTCGCGGTGCATCGACTCGGCGGCGACGTGCTCGGGCAGCCCGTAGGTCACGTCCGGACCCTCGGGCGCCGCGAGGAGCCGGTCTTCGCCGCCCTCGACGGAAACGGCGTGCAGTGCACCCCCGGTGACGTACGCGACGAAGGCACCGTCGGGAGAGACGCGCGGATCGACGGCGGGCCCGGCGGTGGGCAGCCGGAACGGTGCCGAGCCGTCGGTGCGTACCGCCCACACCTCGCCGGCCAGCGCGAACACCGCGAGCCGGACGGCGGAATCCGTGGCGTACGAGGTGACCCCCGCCGTCCGCGTCCGCGCCCGCTCCCGCCGCACCCGCTCCGCCTCCGGCTCCGCCCCGCCGCGCACCAGCCCGGCGGGATCCGCCAGCTCGCGCTCCACACCCCCCTCGTACAGCCACAGCCGCGCCACGGCGTCCGTACCGCTCCCGGTACGCAGGAACAGCACGCGCTCACCGTCGGGCGAGACGGTCGCGCCGTGGGGCAGGCCCAGCGTGAACTTGCGGGTACGGGCGAGGTGGCGGGGGAACTCGGGCGCGCGGTGTGCGTTCATGACCGAGACCATGCCCATAGATCGGCCGCCGCCGCCAGAGGGAGATCCCGGCGGCGGTCCGGAACGCGCCCGGCGGGCGCCGGGGCGGGCGCGTACCCGCCCTCAGGGCGGCGACGCCGGGCACGCCGCGCCGGTGCGCGTCAGGCGGCTGGGGCGGTACCACCCGCCGCCGCTGTCACCGGGGCAGGCGTCGTGGCCCACGACGCGGATGCAGCCGTTGCCGACGACGCCGTCGACCGTGCCGCAGTCGTTGCCGTTCTCCGGGTTGAACCGGGCGGACAGGCACACGATCTGCCCGTTCTGGATGCCGGACTCGCTCGTCCTTCTTGCCGCAGTGGCCGGCCGTGATCGCGAACTTCCGCTTCGGGTGGTCGTTCTCGTAGGCCGTGAAGCCGAGCGAGCAGCCGTTGCTGGGTCTCGTCACCGCGATGCCGCCGCGCAGCGGCTTGCTGCACGTGGCCCGCGAGCCGCAGACCTCGTCGACGACCGGGAGCCCAACGGGTCAGTGGTGCCGCGCGGCCTGAGCCGGAAGGTCTCCTGGAACGCCCGGACGGCCCCGAGTCGTCCCGCGGAGGTGCTCCTTCCGGCACTGTCCCCGCCGCCGTCGTCCCAGACGGCCGCACTGGCCGGCGTCAGGTACAGCGCGCCGCCGACGGTTCCCCCTGCCGCTGAAAGCACGAGGATCGTCCACCAAGTACCCCGCCTCCTGGCCATGCCGTCCCTGCCGTCCGGGCCCTCACCCGGGCCGCCACCCGGGCGTACGTCCGTCGGGGTGAGCCGGGCGCGCGCCTCCCCGGGCCCCGTGGCGCCGTGGGCTAGGCAGGCGGTGTGAACTTCCCTTCGGCAGGTAGATGTTCCCTCTTTCGCGGGAGGCGGCCTTGAGGCACACCACGCTGGGCAGGACCGGTATGAAGGTGTCCCGCGTGGCGTTCGGCACCTGGCAGCTCGGCGGGGACTGGGGCGGCTTCGCGGAGGAGGAGGCGACAGCCGCGATCCGCCGGGCACACGAGCAGGGGGTCACCTTCTTCGACACCGCCCAGGCTTACGGGTTCGGCGCGTCGGAACGACTTCTCGGCGACGCTCTGCGGACGGAGCTCGGCAGGAACCGCGACGAACTCGTGATCGCCACCAAGGGCGGGCTGCGCCGGACGGACACCGGCATCGCCCGCGACGCCCGCGCCGAGACGCTGCGCGCGGCCGTGGACGCCAGCCTGACGGCGCTCGGCGTCGACTACATCGACCTCTACCAGATGCACTGGCCCGACCCGAACGTGCCCGTCGCCGAGACCGCCGGTGCACTGGGGGAGATGGTCGACTCGGGCAAGATCCGGCATGTCGGTGTGTCCAACTACAGCACCGCGCAGATGTCCGCGTTCGCCGAGACCCTGCCGGTGGAGACATTGCAGCCGCCGTACCACCTGTTCCGCCGCGAGGCTGAGGACGCGCTCCTGCCCTACGCGCGCCGGAACGACATCGGCGTTCTGGTCTACGGGCCGCTTGCCCACGGCCTGCTGACCGGGACGCTCGACGAGAACACCGTCTTCCCCGCCGACGACTGGCGCAGCAGGAGCAGCGTGTTCCGCGGTGAGATCTACCGCCGCAACCTCGCCGTCGTACGGGAACTGCGGGAGTTCGCGACCGCCCGCGGCATGTCCGTCGGCCAACTGGCCCTCGCATGGACGCTGGCGCATCCGGCCGTGCACGTGGCCATCGTCGGCACCCGCAACCCCCGGCACGTCGACGAGAGCCTCGCGGCAGCCGACCTCTCCCTGAGCACGGACGACCTCGCCGGCATCGACAGGATCACCGCCGCGGCCACCCCGGTCCCGGGCCCTTCCCCCGAAGGAATGTGATGGCCGGCCGCGGGGCCGAGGCCGCCGTTCCGGGCACGGGTGACAGGTGAAGCGTGGCCGATCGCGAGGTTCCCCACCGTCCGCGAACCTTCCGGCCGGGATATCTGGCGGCGGCCGGTGTCTTCGCGGCGGGCATGCTCGGCACGACGTTGCCGACCCCGCTGTACGGGCTCTACCGGCAGCAGATCGGCTTCTCCGAGCTGATCGTCACGGTGGTCTACGCCGTCTACGCGCTGGGTGTCATCGTCGTCCTGCTGGCGGCCGGCGACTTCTCCGACATCCTGGGCCGGCGGCCGGTCCTGCTGTGTGCCGCGGGTCTGGCCGCGGGAAGCGCCCTGTGCTTCGTGTTCGAGGACGGGCTGCCTCTGCTCTTCGCCGGCCGGGTCCTCTCCGGCTTCTCCGCCGGCCTGTTCAGCGGCACGGCCACCGCGGCCGTCCTGGACCTCGCGCCGCCGGAGCGCCGCTCGCGCGCCGCCTTCGCGGCGACGGCCGCCAACATGGGCGGCCTCGGCCTCGGCCCCCTCGTCTCCGGCATCCTGGCCGAGTACGCCCCCGAGCCGCTGACGCTTCCGTTCCTCGTCCACCTGTCTCTCATGGCGGTCGCCGCCGCGGTCATCCGGATGCTTCCGGAGACGGTGCACCGCGCCCGTCCCCGGCCCGCCCTGCGCCCTCAGGGCATGACGATCCCTCCTGCCGTCCGCGGCGTGTTCGTGCCCTCCGCGCTGGCGGCCTTCGCCGGCTTCTCCGTGCTGGGGGTGTTCACCGCGGTCGCCCCGGACTTCATGGAGACGGTGCTGGGCGTACACGACCTCGCCGTGGTCGGCGCCGTCGTCTTCGCCGTCTTCTGCGCCTCGACCGGGGGGCAGTTGCTCATGGGGCGCGTCGGCCCGGTCAAGGCCCTCCCCCTGGGCTGCGTGGTGCTCGTCCTGGGACTCCTGGCCATCGGGGCCTCGCTGCTGGCGGAGTCGCTGCCGGTCCTCGTCGTCGGCGCCGTCACCGGCGGTGTGGGACAGGGCCTGTCCTTCCGCGCGGGACTGACCATGGTCGGCGCGGCGGCGCCGGAACTGCGGCGGAGCGCGACGCTCTCGGCGTTCTTCGTCTTCGCGTACGTGGGCATCTCGCTGCCGGTGGTCGGGGTCGGGGCCCTGACGCTGGAACTGGGGGTGCGCGACGCCGGGTTGGTGTTCGCCGGTTGCGTGATCCTCCTCGTCTCCGCGGTGGCCGCCTACCTGAGGCTGCGGCCTCCCGCGGTCGGCTGACCCGCCCGCCGGGGACGGCGGTGGGCCTCGTTCTCATGGTGGATTCAGGTACGTGCGGCAGACTCCCGCCATGCCAGCTCGCATCCTGGTCGCCGAGGACGATCGCAAACAGGCGGACCTGATCCGCCGCTACCTCGAACGCGACGGACACGAGGCCACCGTCGTGCACGACGGCAGGGCCGCCATCGACCGGGCCCGGCGATGCACGCCGGACATGCTGGTGCTCGACCTGATGCTCCCGGCGATCGGCGGTCTGGACGTGTGCCGGACCCTGCGGTCCGAACGGGACGTTCCGATCATCATGCTCACCGCGCGTGCCGGTGAGGACGACCTCTTACAGGGCCTGAGGCTGGGCGCGGACGACTACCTCACCAAGCCGTACCGGCCGCGCGAGCTGCTCGCCCGGATCCACGCGGTGCTGCGCCGCACCGCCCGGGCCGCTCGCGCGGAACCGGAGCGCTACCGGGTCGGCGGTCTGGTCATCGACCCCGTACGCCACCAGGTCGAGGTCGACGGCGTACCGGTGCACACGACGCCGGCCGAGTTCACCCTGCTCGCCAGTCTGGCCGCCGCGCCGGGACGGGCGTTCACCCGGCAGCTCCTTCTGGAGCGCGTCGGCGGGTTCGGCCGGGAGGTGACCGGCCGCACCATCGACATGCACGTGATGAATGTGCGCCGCAAGATCGAGCCGGCGCCCACCCGGCCGCGATACCTGCTCACCGTGTACGGCATCGGCTACAAGCTGGCCGACCTCCCACAGGGCGGGAGCGGGGATGCGCCGTAAGAAGCAGCGCGGTCTGCTGCTGAGGCTGCTCGGTCTCTCGCTCACGGTCGCGACGCTCGCCATCACCGCCACCGCGCTGCTCGTCACCTACGGCACGGGCGCCCAGACACGGGACGAACCGGCCGGCGGCACTTCCCTGCCGGCCACCGACGGCCACATCCTCGACGCGCTGTACACCTACGCCAACGAGCACCCCCGCTGGGACGGCGTCGATTCCCTCGTGCGCGACCTTGCGACGGACACCGGACGGCGTATCGCCCTCACCGATGCGGACGGCAGGACGATCGCGGACTCGGCGCTGCTCCTCGGCGGCCGGCGCGCCGGACTGCCACCGGCGCCCGCGGCCCGGATCGACGCATCCGCCGAGCCCGCCCCGGACATCACCGCGGTGGCCACGGTCGTCGCCAGGGGACCCGGAAGAGAGCTCGGGTTCTACGGCTGGCAGCTCACCGGGGAGGAGCGGCGACAGCGGCGGGCCCTCGCCGAGGAAGCGGTGGAATGCGCGCGCCGCACCGGCACGGGAGACGGACGCACCCTGCACCGTGCCGACGGCCCGGGCGGGGGCGGCCGGGGCGATGCAAAGGCTCCGGACCCGGCGGACCCGTGCGTCCCCGCGGCGCTGTTCGCGCCGTCGGCGGCCGACCGCCGCCTCCAGGCCGAGATCGCCGAGCGGGCCGCCGCCTGCCTCGACGAGCGCGACCTCCCGTACGTGGTCGAGGACGGCACCGTCCGGCCCGTCACCGCGAAGAGCCCGGAGTGGACAGAGTGTGCGGACACCGCACGGGCCGAGGCGAAGCGGCCCTACGTCGCCGCACCCGCCGATCTGTACCTCGGTGAGAGCGACCGGTTCGACCCGTTCTCCCGGGAGGGCCGGTGGCGGACGGCCACGACCGCCGCCACCGTGCTGCTCGTCACCGCCGCGGTCACGGCCCTGGCCGGCAGGCGCGTGGTCCGCCCGGTCCGCATGCTGACCCGTGCCGTCCGGCGGATGGCGGCGGGCGACCACACGGCCAGAGTCCCGCAGGTGCGCGGTAATGACGAGCTCACCCGGCTCGCGGACGCCTTCAACACCATGGCCGCCTCGATCGACACCGCCCACCGGCGGCACAGGACGATGGTGGGGGACGTCGCCCACGAACTGCGTACCCCTCTCGCGAACGTCCGCAGCCACCTCGAAGCGGCCCAGGACGGCGTCCTCCCGCTCGACCCCGGCCTCATCCGCTCCCTCATCGAGGAGTCCGCTCTGCTCGAACGGCTGGTCGCGGACCTGCAGGACCTCGCTCTCGCCGACGCCGGCATGCTGCGCATCCACCCCGAGGAGACCGACGCGACCGACATCGCCGGGCAGGCCGTCGCGGCACACCGCGCCGCCGCCCGGGCGTCCGGAGTGGACCTGCGCCTCACCGCGACCGGGCCCGTCCCCGTGCACGCCGATCCGGTCCGGCTGCGCCAGGCGCTGGGCAACCTCGTCTCCAATGCGGTCCGCCACACGCCCGGCGGATCGGTGGAGGTCACCGTGGACGGGCACGAGGACGACGGGCACCGGGACACGGTGACGCTCATCGTCGCCGACACCGGCTGCGGCATCGCCCCCGAGCACCTGCCCCACGTCTTCGACCGGCTCTACCGTGCCGACCCCTCCCGCAGCCGAACCACCGGCGGCGGCCTGGGCCTCGCCATCGTCACCCACCTGGTCGAGGCCCACCACGGCACCATCGAGGTCACCAGCACTCCCGGCACCGGCTCGGCGTTCACCATCCGGCTCCCGCGCAGGGCCGGCCCGTGTGCCTGACCCGGGGCCCGCGCCGGTGCCCGACCGTCAGGGAGGGGGCCACCGGCGCGGCCCACGGGCCGTCCCCGCGCACCGGCGCGTCGGCCGGCTTCGCACAGTACGGTCCCGCAGGCGGTCAGGCGGTGATGAGAGCGCGGGCCTTGTCGCTGACGGGTTCTGCCGAGTCGGCGTAGTTGCACAGCACCGCCGCGACCCAGCCGGACTCGGGGAACCACTCGATGTTGTTGCTCGCCCCCTGGAAGCCGCCGTTCTTCGCGTAGGACCACTGGCCGTTGGTGAGGCGGGCGGTCATCCCGTAGGCCGCGAACCTGTCGTTGTCCAGGGACAGCGGGAGCTTCGGGCCGGAGACGAGCCGGGCGCCGGCATGGTCGAGGAGCGTCCTGCCGTCCTGGAAGGCGTGCGCGAAGCGGATCATGTCCGGTGCGCTGGCGAACGCGCCGCCCGCCGGTGTGCCGATCAGGAGGTTGTCGTCGATGATGTCGACGTGTTCTCCGTCCCGCAGTGCGTAGGGGTGGGCGACGCGCCGGTCGGCGACGATCTCGGGCTGGGTGAAGAAGTCGCTGCTGTCCATGTGTGCCGCGGTGAAGAGGTGCTCACGCATGGAGTCGTAGTAGGACCGTCCGGTCACCTGCGCCACGATCGCGCCCAGGATGACGAAGCCCGCGTTGCTGTAGGTCTCCCCGGTGCCCGGCGTGAACTCCGGCTTCAGCGCCCGTACGGCCGCCATGACGCCGTCCCAGAACTCCTCGACCGTGTCCCAGTTCTTCGCCTCCTCGAAGAACTCGGGGGTGTGGAAGTCGCCGAGGCCGGAGGTGTGGGTGAGCAACTGATGGACGGTGACGTGCTGTGCGACCTCGTCCGGGAAGCCGTCGAGGTAGGAGCCGACCGTGCCGCCATAGGCCACGTCTCCCCGCGCGGCGAGCCGGGCGATCGCGACGGCGGTGAACGCCTTGGCGATGGAGCCGAGCACGAAGACGGTGTCCGGTCCGTTGGGGATCCGCCGTGCCTTGTCCGCCCAGCCGTGGGAGAGGGACAGCACCGTCGCGCTCCGGTGGGTCAGCAGGACGGTGCCGGAGAACCTGTCCTCCGCGGCCATCCGGGCGATGTACCGGTCGAGTTCGCCGCCCGGCCGCAGGGTGCGGGGTATCTCGCCCCAGCCGGACGAGCCGTCGGCGTGGGATGAGCCGGCCGCGGTCAGTACGCCGCCGGCGGCCAGCGGGGCGGTGCCCAGCGCGGCCAGAAGGGTGCGGCGGGTCGATGTGGGGTGTTCGGTCATGGAGTCGGCTCCCTTTCGGAGATCACGGTCGGCGGGGAGCCTGCCAGGGGCCGGTCAGGATCCGGTCAGGAAACCGGACCGCGCGGGAAGCGGCCGACGACCGCGCGGGACGTGCCGCTCGGGCACGGGCGCAGGCGGCGGCAGTCATTACGCTCGGTTACTATGCTCCCTTCATGCCGGAGGCCGGTAGCGCAGCCCTCCACTGTCGATTCCAAGGTTGAAGAGCTGGATGGCCTGAGAAATGCTGCAAAAAATCACTGCGACCCGCTATGTCACACCTCTGCGTGAAGGCGGGTCGCTCCCCGGCGTCGTCGAGGCGGACGACCTCGGCACGTACGTCATGAAGTTCACCGGTGCGGGGCAGGGCCGCAAGGCGCTGGTCGCCGAGGTGGTCAGCGGGGTTCTGGCGCGGCGGCTGGGGCTGAGGGTGCCGGATCTGGTCGGGCTCCAGCTCGATCCGGTCATCGGGCGCTCCGAGCCGGACGAGGAGGTGCAGGCGCTGCTCAAGGCCAGCGGAGGGCTCAACCTCGGCATGGACTTCCTGCCCGGCTCGCTGGGCTTCGACCCGCTGGCCTTCCGGGTCGACGCCCCGGAAGCCGGCCGGGTGGTGTGGTTCGACGCGCTGGTCGGCAACGTCGACCGGTCGTGGCGCAATCCCAACATGCTGGTCTGGCACGGTGATCTGTGGCTCATCGACCACGGCGCCACTGTGATCTGGCACCACAACTGGCCCTCCGCCCCGGCCGCCGCCGACAAGCCGTACGACGCCTCCGACCACGCGCTCGCCCCCTTCGGCCCGGATGTGGCCGCCGCGGCGGCGGAGCTGGCGCCGCGGGTGACGGCCGAGTTGCTGGCCGAGGCGGTCGCCGAGGTGCCGGACGAGTGGCTGGAGGATGAGCCGGGGTTCGGCTCGCCGGCGGAGGTGCGTGCCGCGTACGTCGAGACGCTGGCCGCCCGGGCGCCGCGGGTGCACGAGCGGATCGTCATCGGCGAGCGCAGTGCGGACAGGCCGTCGAAGGCGCCGGGGTGGCTCAAGGCCAAGCCGGGGCGGAGGGGGACGCGATGAGCGGGCGCGAGGTCTTCGAGTACGCGCTGCTGCGCGTCGTGCCGCGGATCGAACGCGGTGAGCAGATCAACGCCGGGGTGCTGGTGTACTGCCGGGCGCACTCGTACCTGTGCGCGCGCATCTACCTCGACGAGCGCCGTCTGCTCGCGCTCGACCCCGAGGCCGACGTCGTGGGCGTACGGGCCGCGCTCGGCGCGGTGGAGGAACTGGGCTGCGGCGGTACGCGGGCCGGACAGGCGGCCGGGGACGACGCGGGGCGGCGCTTCCGCTGGCTCGTCGCACCGCGCAGCACGGTGGTTCAGCCGGGGCCGGTGCACTCGGGGCTGACCGAGGACCCGGAGGCGGAGGCGGAGCGGCTGCTGGGGCTGCTGGTGCGCGAACTCGTGTGACCCGCGGTACGCGCCTGGGCGTACCCGCGCACGTGCACCCCGCCGCGGGCCCCGTTGACACGGCGGGGCCGGACTCCTAGCGTCACCTGCCGTACCTACTAAGCGGTTGCTCACCGATCGTCGGGCGGCATCCCGGCTCCAGCCAGCGCGAGGAGAACACCAGCATGTCCACCACCGGAAGGGTCGCGATCGTCACCGGCGCCGCGCGCGGCATCGGCGCCGCCACCGCCGTCCGCCTGGCCCGCGAGGGGCGGGCCGTCGCCGTGCTCGACCTCGACGAGGGCGCCTGCGCAACGACCGTCGCGGAGATCACCGCGGCCGGCGGCACCGCGCTGGCGGTCGGCTGCGACGTCTCCGACGCCGCCGCCGTCGAGGCCGCCGTCGAGCGCGTCGCCGCCGAGCTCGGCCCGCCCGTCGTCCTGGTCAACAACGCCGGGGTGCTCCGCGACAACCTGCTGTTCAAGATGAGCGACGACGACTGGGACACCGTCATGAGCGTGCACCTGCGCGGTGCGTTCCTGATGTCCCGGGCCTGCCAGAAGCACATGGTCGACGCCGGCTTCGGCCGGATCGTCAACCTCTCCAGCAGCTCCGCGCTCGGCAACCGCGGCCAGGCCAACTACTCCGCCGCCAAGGCGGGACTGCAGGGCTTCACCAAGACCCTCGCCCACGAGCTGGGGAAGTTCGGCGTCACCGCCAACGCGGTCGCGCCCGGCTTCATCGCCACCGACATGACCGCCCAGACCGCCGCCCGGGTCGGCATGGACTTCGACGACTTCCAGGCCGCGGCCGCCTCCCAGATCCCCGTGCGGCGCGTCGGCCGGCCCGACGACGTCGCCGGCGCCATCGCCTTCTTCACGGGTGAGGACGCCGGCTTCGTCTCCGGCCAGGTGCTGTACGTGGCCGGCGGGCCGCTCGACTGAGGCCGGGGGACGAGGACATGACGCAGCAGGAGAGCGCCGGCGCGCCGGAGGCCGCGGACAGCGGGCGGGTCGCCCTGGTCACCGGGGCCAGCCGGGGTATCGGCTACGGCATCGCGGAAGCCCTGGTGGCACGCGGCCACCGGGTGTGCATCACCGGCCGCGGCGAGGAGGCGCTGCAGGACGCCGTGGCGCGTCTCGGTGCCGGCCGCGCGATCGGCGTACCGGGCAAAGCCCACGACGAGGACCACCAGGCCGAGGCGGTGGCCCGCACCGTGGCGGCGTTCGGCCGGGTGGACTACCTGGTCAACAACGCCGGCACCAACCCCGTGTTCGGCCCCATCGCGGACGTCGACCTGAACGCCGTGCGCAAGGTCTACGAGACCAACGTGCTGTCCGCCCTGGGCTTCGCCCAGCAGACGTACAAGGCGTGGCAGCGCGACCACGGTGGCGCGATCGTCAACGTCTCCTCCGTCGCCGGGCTCTCGGCGTCGCCGTTCGTGGGTGCGTACGGTATGAGCAAGGCCGCGATGATCAACATGACCCTGCAGCTCGCGCACGAGTTCGCGCCGGCGGTGCGGGTCAACGCCATCGCGCCGGCCGTGGTGAAGACGAAGTTCGCGGTCGCGCTGTACGAGGGCCGCGAGGAGGAGGCCGCCGCCGGCTATCCGCTGGGCCGGCTCGGGGTGCCCGAGGACATCGGCGGCGCCGCCGCGTTCCTCCTCTCCGACGAGGCGGGCTGGATCACCGGGCAGACGCTCGCCATCGAGGGTGGGATTTTCCTCAACGCGGGGTGGAGCTGAACCGGGAGTCACCGACACCTCACGCGTTCCTCCGGGTCATAGCGCTGTCCCGGGGGATCCGTGATCCACCAACCGTGGGGTAGGGTCTGCGCACCCCATCGAACAGGTGCAAGGAGGGGGACAAGCACGTGTTCTTCCGGTCGGGCCCGCGGCGGATCGCCGCGGTGCTGATACCCGTCTCATTGCTGGTCGGCTGCGGCACTCTGTCGGCGTCCGGCGACGATGAGCGGCACATAGACGTGGGTACGACGAGCGCGCCCAGCACGCTCGACCCGGCAGCCGCCTGGGACGGAAGCTGGGAGCTGTACCGGAACGTCTACCAGACGCTCATGCACTACGCCGGCACCAGTACGGTCCCGCAGCCCGACGCGGCCAAGAGCTGCGGCTTCACCGGTGCCGACAGCCGCACGTACCGCTGCAGGCTGCGCGAGGGCCTCACGTTCTCCAACGGCAACCCGCTCGACGCCGCGGCCGTCAAGCACTCCTTCGACCGGGTCCTCGCCATCAACGCCGAGACCGGCCCCGCGGGACTGCTGGCGAGCCTGGAGAAGGTCGAGACCGAGGGCGACCGGACCGTCACCTTCCATCTCAAGCGGGCGGACGCCACCTTCCCCTTCATCCTGGCCGCACCGGCCACCTCGCTCGTCGACCCCGAGACGTATCCCGCGGACGAGCTGGCCGACGCCGGCACCCTCGTCGGCTCCGGTCCGTACACGCTCGCGTCGTACGAGAAGGGGTCGGTCGCCGAGCTGGAGCGCAACTCGGAGTACACGGGCGACGCGGAGTTGCGCAACGACTCCGTCAGCATCCACTACTTCGACGACTCCGACGCGATGACCGACGCCCTCAAGAAGGGCGACATCGACGTCACCTACCGCGGGCTGCCGCCGGACCGGGTGCCGGAGCTGGAGAAGACGGCCGACGAGAAGGGCACGATCGCCCTCAGCCGCGTGGTCATGCCGGAGATCCGCTACCTGGTCTTCAACCCCGAGCACGAGTACGCCGACAGCCTCGCCGTGCGGCAGGCCGTCGCCCAGGTGATCGACCGCGACGCGCTCGTACGCGAGGTCTACGGCCGCACGGCGGAGCCGCTGTACTCCATGATCCCGCGCGGCATCACCGGCCACACCACCCCGTTCTTCGACCGCTACGGCGATCCGGACCCCGAGGCCGCGGCGGCGACGCTGCAGACTGCGGGGGTCACCGAACCCGTGCCGCTGACGCTCTGGTACACCACCGACCGGTACGGCTCGGTGACGGCCCGGGAGTTCGAGGAGCTGGAGCAGCAGTTGGAGGAGACCGGCCTGTTCAAGGTCACGGTCAAGGGCCGCAAGTGGGAGCAGTTCGCCGCCGCGTACAACAAGGGCGAGTACCCGGTCTTCGGCCGCGGCTGGTCCCCCGACTTCCCCGATCCGGACAACTACATCGCCCCCTTCACCGGCGCGCAGAACGCCCTGGGCACGCCGTACGAGAACGCGGAGATCACCGACGAGCTGCTGCCGGCCTCGCGCAAGAAGGCGGACCGGGCCGGGGTGAACGAGCAGTTCTCGCGGGCGCAGGACATCCTCGCCGAGGACGCCCGGCTGCTGCCGCTGTGGCAGGCCCGGCAGTACATCGCCGCGGACGACGATGTCGCCGGGGTGGAGTGGAGCCTCGACGCCTCGACGATCATGCGGATGTGGGAGCTGTACAAGAAGACCAGTTGGTAGGGGCGTTGTCAGTGCCCGGCGGTACTCTCGGCTGCGCAACGACCCACTGAACGATCTTCTGCGCCGACCGGAGGTCCCTCACCCGTGTCCCCGATGCTGCCCCCGTCCTGGCAGGACGCCCTGGGCAAGGAGCTCGACAAGCCCTACTTCACGCGACTTGAGTCGTTCGTCGAGGAGGAGCGTGCCCGCGGGCCCGTCTACCCGCCGCGCGAGGAGGTCTTCGCGGCCCTCGACGCCACACCGTACGACAGCGTGAAGGTGCTCGTCCTCGGCCAGGACCCGTACCACGGGCCGGGGCAGGGACACGGGCTGTGCTTCTCCGTGCGGCCGGGGGTGCGCACTCCGCCTTCCCTGCGCAACATCTTCAAGGAGCTGCGCGACGACCTCGGCCACCCGGTCCCGGACAACGGGTATCTGATGCCGTGGGCGAAGCAGGGCGTGCTCCTGCTGAACGCGGTGCTGACGGTGCGCGAGGGCGAGGCGAACTCCCACAAGGGCCAGGGCTGGGAGGAGTTCACCGACGCGGTGATCCGCGCCGTGGCGGAGCGGTCCGACCCGGCGGTGTTCGTGCTGTGGGGGGCGTATGCGCGCAAGAAGCTGCCGCTCATCGACACCGCCCGGCACGTCGTGGTCCAGGGGGCGCACCCGTCGCCGCTGTCGGCCAAGAAGTTCTTCGGCTCGCGGCCGTTCTCGCAGATCGACGAGGCGGTGGCCGCGCAGGGGCACGCGCCGATCGACTGGCGCGTCCCGGATCTGGCGGCGGCCGGGGACTGAAGCCCGGCGGGGGACACCGCCGCGGGTGCGGGCCGGGGCCCGGGTACGGCCGGGCGTACGCCTAGCGCTCGAAGTAGTCCGCGCAGGCCGCCGCCTCCCGGCTGCCGGGTGCCCAGCGGCCGTAGTCCCCCGCGATCCCGCACACATCGACGGCCCCGCCGGCCCCCTCGGCCGGCGGCGGCGCGGCCGGCTGCGCGGTACGGGCCGGGCGGACCCGTTCTGGCTTCGGGGCCCGCGTCGGTGGCGCCGCGGGCGTCCCGTCCGGGGCCGTGACCTCCGGCTCCGCCGCGCCCGCGGATGATGCCGGCGCCGGCGTCACGTGCCGCCGCCGCGGTACCGGACCGATCGTCGACAGTTCCTCGCGCCCCGGCAGCGGCGACGCGGCGGGCCCGGACGCGGCAGGAGCGGCTTGGCCGGCACCCGGGCCGTGGCGGGTCCCGGTACCGGGGTCGGGGGAGACGGAGACGCAGCCGGTGACGGCGGCGAGTGTCGTGAGGCCGGTCAGCAGGGCACCGGCCGCGGGAGTGGAGTGCACCCGGCCACACTGGTGCGTCCGGCGCCGCTGCGGTACTCCCCGCAGGAGTGACGCGCGCCGCGCGAAGTTGCCGCGTGGGCCCGCCGGTCAGCCGCCGGGCATGCCGCGCAGCAGGCCGTCGAGGACGGCGTCCCCACCCACCACGCCGTCGCCGACCCCGCGGCCGTCATCGAGGCCCCGGCGCGCTGCACCCGCGATCGCCTGGCGCGCACCAGTGCCGCGGCGGTGCGCTCCGGCCGCTCCGGCCGGCGGATCAATCTGACCGGCCCGCTCGCCGTCCGCACCCGCAACGCCCCTGATTCGCGGTGCGGGGCTGCTGGGCCCCCGCACCGTGCTGCGCACGTTCGGCGGAAGCGCGGACCGGCAGCCGCCCGGCGACGGCGCCGGTCCGGGCGGCCCGTATGCTTCCCCCGCACAGGCGGTGCCCTGACGCGTGTTCTCCTGCGGCCAGGGCGGACCACGGGCCAACGGTGCGGACGGGAGCAGACATGACCACGGGTGCCATGCCCCTGAAGACCGGCGTGATCGGGCTCGGCGACATCGCGCAGAAGGCGTATGTGCCGGTGCTCGCCTCACTTCCCGGCGTCGAGCCCCACCTGTACACCCGCACCCCCGCCACCCTCGCCCGCGTCGCCGCCGCCCACCGCATCCCGCCCGCCCACCGCCACGGCGGCCTCGACTCGCTGCTCACCGCCGGCCTCGACGCCGCGTTCGTGCACGCGCCGACCTCCGTGCACGTCGAACTGGTCACCGCGCTGCTGGAGGCGGGCATACCCGTCTACGTCGACAAGCCGCTGGCGTACGACCTGGCGGGCGCCGAACGCCTCGTGCGCCTCGCCGGCGAGCGCCGCGTCTCGCTGATGACCGGCTTCAACCGCCGCCACGCGCCGGGCTACGTGCAGTGCCTGGAGCACCCGCGTGACCTGATCATCCTGCAGAAGCACCGGGCCGGGCTGCCCGAGGACCCCCGCACGATGGTCTTCGACGACTTCATCCACGTCGCGGACACGCTGCGCTTCCTGGCGCCCGGCCCCGCCGAGCACGTCGATGTGCGCTCCCGCGTCCGCGACGGGCTGCTGCACCACGTCGTCCTGCAGTTGTCCGGCGACGGCTTCACCGCCATCGGCGCGATGAACAGGCTGTCGGGCTCCGCCGAGGAGATCCTGGAGGTGTCCGGCCAGGACGCCAAGCGCGAGGTCCGCAACCTCGCCGAAGTGGTGGACCACAAGGGCCAGCCCAGCGTGCGGCGGCGCGGCGACTGGGTGCCGGTGGCCCGCCAGCGCGGCATCGAGCAGGCCGTGCTGGCGTTCTTGGACGCGGTGCGTACGGGGAAGCTGCTGAGCGCCGAGGACGCGCTCGCCACCCACGAGCTGTGCGAGCGGATCGTCCGCGCGGTGGTCCGGGCGGGTTGATTCCGCCACCCGTACGCATTACACCCCCGAGGTGTTAAGCAGAAAATCATAAGAAAAGCGGCAAGCTGGTTCCCGTTCGTGCTCCTACCGTACGAAGGGGGCGCCCATGCCCCGGCGCCGCATCCGGCTCTCCGTAGCCGCAGGCACCGCTTCCGTGCTCGCCGCCGCCGCGGCGCTGCTCGCCGCGGGCTGCACACCCGCCGAGCGGTCCGCCGCCACCGCCGCCGCGGGTCCCGAGCCCGGTACCCGCCCGTTCACGCTGCTGGCCACCGGCGACGTCATCCCCTACCCCTCGATCATGACGCAGGCGGCCGACGACGCGGGGGGAGAGGACTACGACTTCCGCCCCATGTTCGCCGCCGTCGCGCCCACCGTCGCCGCCGCGGACGTCGCGCTGTGCCATCTGGAGACCCCGCTCGGACCGCCGGAGGGCCCGTTCACCGGCTACCCGTCGTTCCAGTCCCCGCCCGGCCTCGCCGCCGCCCTGCGTGACGTCGGATACGACGGCTGCTCCACCGCCTCCAACCACGCGCTCGACTCCGGCACCGACGGCGTACGCCGCACCCTGGACGCCCTCGACGCGGCCGGTCTGCACTACGCCGGCACCGCCCGCACCCGCGCGGAGTCCAACCGCCCCGCCCTGCTGCGCGCGGGCGGCGCGCGGGTCGCCCACCTCTCGTACACCTACGGCAGCAACGCCGGCGTCCCCGCGGACGCACCCTGGTCCCTCCGCATCCTCGACCCCCGCCGCGTCGTCGCCGACGCCCGCGCCGCCCGCCGTGCCGGGGCCGACGTGGTCGTCGTCAGCGCGCACTGGGGGACCGAATGGCAGCAGGAGCCCGACCTCGCCCAGCGGCGGCTCGCCGACCGGCTGACCCGGTCGCGCAGCGGCGGGCGCAAGGACATCGACCTGATCATCGGCACGCACAACCACGTGCCGCAGCCGTACGAGAAGATCAACGGCACCTGGGTCGTCTACGGCCTCGGCGACCAGGTCGCCAGCTTCATCCCGTCGATGTACCGCGGGAACGAGGGCTCCGCCGCCCGCTTCACCTTCACCCCCGCCCGCGACGGCTGGCGGGTGACCCGCGCGGAGTTCCTGGCCCAGCACTCGGAGACCGGCCCGCCGTTCCGGGTGGTGCCCGCGGCTCCGGAGACCTACCCGGACGTCCACGCGCGGGTGCGCGCCGCCGTCCTCAGCCGCGGGGCGGCGGAGGACGGCCTGAGGGAGGCGTCGTTCTGACGGTCCCGGTACGGCTCCGGCCCCGGGCCGGGGGCGGCGCCGGCCGGGTCAGTGCGCCGTTTCGCCGGCGTCCGGCTCCAGGGCGCCGGCCGCGACCAGGGCGAAGATCAGGATGCCCAGCAGCACGCGGTAGATCACGAAGGGGGCGAAACTGCGGGTCGTGATGAACTTCATGAACCATGCGATGACGGCGTATCCGACGACGAAGGCGATGACCGTGGCGGCCACGGTTGCGCCCCAGTTCATGTGCGTCGCTCCCGGAACCTTCCGCAGCTCGAAGAGCCCGGAGGCGAGCACCGCGGGGATGGCGAGCAGGAACGAATACCGGGCCGCGGCCTCGCGGCTGTAGTTCAGGAACAGACCGCCGGTGATCGTCGCACCCGAGCGCGAGACGCCCGGCACCAGCGCGAGCGACTGGGCGAGGCCGAACAGCAGCCCGTCGCGGGTGTTGAGGTCCGCCAGTTCCTTGCGCTTCACCGCCGCGCGGTGCCGGCCGCCGCCGGTGGAGGCGCGCCAGTCGGCGAAGCCGAGGACCAGGCCCATCACGATGAGCGTGGTGGCGATCAGCCGCAGATCGCGGAACGGGCCCTCGATCGACTCCTGGAAGGTCAGCCCCAGCACCCCGATCGGGATCGAGCCGACGATGACCAGCCAGCCCATCTTGGCGTCGTGGTCGGATCGCATCGCCTTGTTCGTCAACGAGCGGCACCAGGCGGAGACGATGCGTGCGATGTCCTTGCGGAAATAGATCAGCACGGCGGTCTCCGTGCCGATCTGGGTGATCGCGGTGAAGGCCGCGCCCGGGTCCTTCCAGCCGGCGAAGGCCGCCGTCAGCCGGAGGTGGGCGCTGGAAGAGATCGGCAGAAATTCCGTCAGCCCCTGGACGAGTCCGAGGATGACTGCTTCGAACCAGCTCATACGGGGCTGCACATGTCCTTGAGTTCGCCGACGGGTTGCAGGAGATGTTAAGGCCCCGGCATGAGGCGCGTGGCCCCAGGGTCGGCTGCGGCCACAGCCGCGGTGCGCACGGTGGGATCTGCCGCGGGAACGGCGGAAGAGATCACTCCGCCCGGGGCCCGCCGGCGCCCGTACCGCCGGCGGCGGCGCATGGCGACCGCGGCCCCGCCCGCCATGCTGGCGACGATGAATCCGAGGGCGGCGAGGAAGACGGGGGAGAGCGGGTCGGAGGCGCGGCTGCCCGCGATCACGTACGCGGCGGTGTTCGGCACACAGCCCACCGCGGTGGCCACCAGGAACGGTGTCCAGTTCATCCGGGAGACGGCCGCGGCGTAGTTCACGCCCGCGAACGGCACACCGGGGAAGGTGCGCAGCACCAGCATCGAGCGGAAGCTGTGCCGGCTGAGCTGCCGGTCGGCCGCCGTCAGCAACCGCCCGCGCAGCAGGGGACGCAGCGCGTCCTGGCCGAGCAGCCGGCCGATCCCGAACGCGACGCCCGCGCCCAGTACCGTGCCCGACACCGAACCGGCCAGGCCCGCCTGGGCGCCGAAGAGCGTGCCGGAGGCGAGGTTGAGCAGCGGACGGGGTACGAGGGCCGCGGTGCACAGCCCGTACGCCACGGCGAAGACGAGCACCGCGGACAGGCCGGTGAACTGCGGTGGCAGACCGTCGGCCAGCAGCCGGTGCGGCCGCCACACGACGGCCACGGCCACCGCGGCGGCGAGGAGGGTGAGGAGCAGCCCGAGCCGGGTGCGCGGGGACAGCAGAACCCGGCCGCAGCGTACGGCGCGGCCGACGGCGGGCGCCTCGGCGGGTTCGGGCACGGTTGGAGCCTAACCGACGGGGCCGCACCTGCACCGTGACGTGCCCCTCAACTCCCGCCGCCGCTCCGGCGCTCACGGCACACCGGTCCCTCGCCGCCCCGTGGCCCCCACGACCCCGTTGTCGGACGGGCAGGCCGCCTCCGACCCGACGGGGGCGCCGGGGCCACGGGCGCCCGGCCGAAAACCGTTCGACGGGCGAGGGCTCCGTGCCCGATCATGGTGCACATGTTCCGGTACGCCTTCCTCGCGCACACGTCCGCAGCCGCGGACGCGCTGAAGGCTGTGCCGGCCGCACTCGCGGCAGGTGCGGCAACCGCAGCCGACGGCGCCCGAATCCGCCCCTTCCCGTGATCGCTCCAGCGGACCCCAGCGGGGGAGGGCCGGTCGGGCCCGGGGTCCGCGCAGCCACTGCGATCCGCGAGGAAGAACCATGCCCAAGCAGGCGTACGTGCGCACGAAGCCGCACGTCAACATCGGCACGATGGGGCACGTCGACCACGGCAAGACGACGCTGACGGCCGCGATCACCAAGGTGCTCAGCGAGCGCGGCACCGGCACCTTCGTCCCGTTCGAGCGCATCGACCGGGCGCCGGAGGAGGCGGTGCGCGGCATCACCATCACCATCGCGCACGTCGAGTACGAGACGGCGACCCGCCACTACGCGCACGTCGACATGCCCGGCCACGCCGATTTCGTGAAGAACATGGTCACGGGCGCGGCCCAGCTCGACGGCGCGATCCTGGTGATCTCCGCGGTCGAGGGCGTCATGCCGCAGACCGCGGAGCACGTGCTGCTCGCCAGGCAGGTGGGCGTCCGGCACGTGGTCGTCGCGCTCAACAAGGCCGACGCCGGCGACCCGGAGCTGACCGACCTCGTCGAGCTGGAGGTACGCGAGCTGCTGACCAAGCACGGCTACCCGGGAGAGGAGGCGCCCGTGGTCCGCGTCTCCGGGCTGCGTGCCCTCGCCGGCGACCCGGCGTGGACCGAGGCGATCGTGGACCTGCTCGACGCGGTCGACGCCTACGTGCCCATGCCCGAGCGGCACGTGGACGCGCCGTTCCTGCTGCCGGTGGAGAACGTGCTCACCATCACCGGCCGCGGGACGGTCGTCACCGGCGCCGTCGAGCGGGGCACGGTACGCGTCGGGGACCGGGTGCAGGTGCTCGGCGCGGACGTGGAGACGGTCGTCACCGGGCTGGAGACCTTCGGCAAGCCGATGGACTCCGCGCAGGCCGGCGACAACGTCGCGCTGCTGCTGCGCGGCGTCGCGCGTGACGCGGTGCGCCGCGGGCACGTCGTCGCCGCGCCGGGCAGCGTCGTCCCGCGACGGCGGTTCACCGCCGAGGTGTACGTGCTGTCCGCCGCCGAGGGCGGCCGGCGTACGGCCGTCTCGACCGGCTACCGGCCGCAGTTCTACATCAGGACCGCGGACGTCGTCGGCGATGTCGACCTCGGTGAGACCGCCGTCGCCCGGCCCGGTGACACCGTCGCGATGACGGTCGAGCTGGGCCGCGAGGTGCCGCTCGAAGTGGGGCTCGGCTTCGCGATCCGCGAAGGCGGCCGGACCGTCGGCGCGGGCACGGTCACCGCGCTTCACTGACGCGGTCCGGGCCGCACCAGGGCCCACCGCCGCCCGCCTTCCGTATCCGTGCATCGGCGCATCCGGGTACGGAAGGCGGGCCTCCTGCGTCAGAATGGCCGGTGTGGAGGAGCCCGTCCCCGTCGTCGCCGCCGTGGACGGCGGCACCGCGAGGCTGCTGCCGGACGTCGACCGCCCGCGCGCGTATCTGCTCACGGTCGAAGGCGCCCCGCAGTCGTACGTCGACCTCGACGACGCCACCTATCTGGAGTTCGAGTACGCCCGCCGCCTCGCGCACGTCGTGGACCTCGCCTTCCCGCCCGGCCGTCCGCTGGACACCCTGCACCTGGGCGGCGGCGCGCTGACCCTGCCCCGGTACGTGGCGGCGACCCGCCCCGGCTCCCGGCAGGAGGTCGCGGAGTCCGACCGCGGGATCATCGCCCTGGTCGCCGAGCACCTGCCGCTCCCGCCGGGCTCCGGCGTCGAGGTACGCGCCCTCGACGCCCGTGCCGCGCTGGAGCGGCGCCGTCCGGCGAGCTGCGACCTGGTCATCGCCGATGTGTACGGCGGCTCCCGGGTGCCGGCGCACGTCGCGTCACTGGAGTTCGCCGGCGCCGCCGCCCGTGCCCTGCGCCCGGACGGGGTGTACGTCGCCAACCTCGCCGACAGCGCCCCGTTCCGCTTCCTCGGCTCCCAACTGGCCACCGCCGCCGCCGTCTTCCCCGAGCTGTGCCTGATCGCCGAGCCCGCGGTGCTGCGGGGCCGCCGCTTCGGCAACATCCTCGTGGTCGCGGCGAAGCACGCCGCGGACGACTCCCCGCGGCTGCCGCTCACGGAGCTGGCCCGGCGCACCGCCGGCGACCCGTTCCCCGCACGCGTCGAGTACGGGCCGGCGCTGCGGCGGCTGACGGCGGGCGCTCAGCCGGTCACGGACGCCGACGCCGTGCCCTCGCCCGAGCCGCCGGACGGCGCCTTCACGATCGGCTGAGCCGTGCCCGCGGCGTCGCCCGCGCCGGAGGGGCCGGCCGCCGCGTGTTCCGTACGCCGCCGCAACCGCCGTACGTCCGGCACGCACAGCACCGCCGCGGTCAGCGCGACGACCAGCGCCGCGCAGCCCCACAGCGCCGCCGGCCGGCCCACCAGGTCCTGCAGCGGCCCGGCGAGCGCGGTCGCCACCGGGATCAGCGCGATCGAGCCGAGCCAGTCGTACGACGAGACCCGCGACAGCTTGTCCTCGGGGATCTCCTGGTGCAGCGCCAGCATCCAGGCCACCGCGAAGACCTCGACGCACAGGCCGGAGACGAACATCACCGCCGAGAGCCCCGCCACCGGCAGCGGCACCGCCAGCGCCGCGGCCGGCAGCGCGAGCGGGAAGACGCACAGCACCCCGGCGAGCAGGACCCGCCGCGGCTTCCACCGGGTCATCACCAGCGCACCGGCCAGCGTCCCGGCGGCGAAGGCACCCATCGCCAGTCCCCACGGCCCGGCGCCGCCGAGGTGCTCGCGGGCGACCAGCGGCCCGTAGACCGCCTCTGCCGCCCCCACCACCGCGTTGACGACCGCGAACTGGAGCACGATCGACCACAGCCAGGGCCGCCCGGTCACCTCCCGCCAGCCGACCTTCAGATCGTCGAGGATGCCGCCGCCGGGCTGCCGTTCGGGGATGCCGCTGACGTCGAGGAACGCCCGCAGCGCCGCGGCGACGGCGAACGCGCCCGCGTCCACTGCCAGCACCCACCCCGGCCCCGCCGCCGCGACCATGGCGCCGCCGAGCGCGGCCCCGCCGATGCCGGCGCCGTTGACGCCGACGCGGAACATGGCGAAGGCACGGCCCGCGTGCTCACCGGGAACCGACGAGAGCACCATGCCCTCGGCGGCGGGCGCGAAAAACGCGTGCCCCGTACCACCGACGGCGGAGAGCAGCACCATCTGCCACACGTGCGCCTCGCCGGCGATCACCAGTGCCGCGAAGACCCCCTGCGAGGCGCAGTTGACGGTGTTCGCGACGACCATCACCCGGTGCCGCGGTATCCGGTCGGCGACCGCGCCGCCGACGAGGACGAAAACGATGAGCGCCGTCGTCCGCGCGGCGGCCACCAGGCCGACGTCGGTGGCGGAGCCACCGGCTTCGAGCACTGCGAACGCCGAGGCGATGAGCGCGCCGGAGGCGCCGAGGTTGGTGATCACCGCGGCGAGGGAGAGCAGCGTGTAGTTGCGCCCCGCCCAGCGGCGGGGCGCCGGTACGGAAGCGGCTGCGGGGTCCCGTGCGGGATCCGGCGGGGAATCGGCGTCGGGTGCGGGTGGACGGGTCACCCGCGGACTATGCCGGGCCCGCCGGCCCGCTGCCAAACACATTCCGGGCGCTTACTCCTCCAGCGGGCGCAGGCTGTCCATGATCTTGGCGACGGTGTCGTCCGGAACCTCGTCCTTCACCCCGGTGTCGCTGTACAGGACCCAGGTGGCGAACTCGCCGTTGACGTCGGTGTAGGTGAAGGCGAAGATCTTGCCGTCCGCCGAGCACTTGGTCTCGCGCGGCACGCCGGTGACCGTCGCGGTGGCCATGTGCCCCTTCAGGCCGTGCTTGCTGCTGAAGGGCACCGGCTCGGTCTGCTTGACGGTCGCCTTCTTGCTGGTGTTGAAGGCGGCCTCGGCCCAGGCGCCCGCCTCGTTCTCGACGGCTTCCTTGGTGTTCTTCGCGCCGATGCCCCCCTTGGTGCCGGCGCCCGCGCGGCTGGCGTACTTGCAGATGCCGTCCTTGTAGAGCGCGGCACCCGTCATCGACACCAGCGGGCCGGAGTCGTCCTCGAAGCCGATGGTCATGGTCGGCGACTGCACCTCCCACTCCGGAGGCACGTCGTAGACGTTGTGACGCTTGGCGTTGTAGACGGCCTTCCAGCCGGAGACGACCGGTTCGATCTTCTGGTCGTCCGCGAGGCCCCGCGGGTTGTCGGCGTCGTCCTGCAGCACGGGCTTGTCCGACGGTGACGGAGAGGACGACGCGGAGGGTGAACCTCCGCCGCCGGGGCTCGCCTTGCTCCCGCCTCCGCCGTCGTCGTCGTCGAGGAGCGCTACGCCCGTCACGCCCGCCGCGGCGATCACGGCGACGGCGCCGATGACGGCGACGGCAGTGCGGGGGGTCATCCCGCTCTTCACGGGTACCGGAGCGCCGGGCGGCGCGGTTTGGCCCCACTGCTGCTGCTGTCCGTCGAAGCCCTGCGGGCCGTGCGGGGAGGGCTGTTGCTGGTGCGGGTTCGGCTGCTGCTGGTGCTGCTCGCCCCCGGGCTGCTGTCCTGGCCACATGCGGAACAACATAGCTGGCGAGAGGGAGTGGCCACACTTATTACCCGCTGGTAACGTGGTCACATGTCAGACACCATGCCGCCGCTGGGCGAGCTCCTTCAGGCATCGGTACCCATGGTCCGCACCCTCGGCCTCGTCTACGACGAGATCACCCCGGACGCCGCCACCCTCCGTCTCCCGGACCGGCCGGAGCACCGCAACCACGTCGGCGGCCCGCACGCCGGCGCGATGTTCACCCTCGCCGAGTCGGCGACGGGCGCCGTCGTACTCGCCGCGTTCGGCGACCAGATGGGGCGGGCCGTCCCGCTGCCGGTGCGGGCGGAGATCGACTTCCTGAAGATCGCCAGGGGCGAGGTGTCCGCCACGGCGCGGCTGGGCAGGCCCGTTGCCGACGTCGTGGCCGAACTCGACGCCGGCGAGCGGCCGGAGTTCCCGGTCGAGGTGGACATCGTCCGCGGTGACGGCGCCGTCAGCGGGCGGATGATGGTGCTGTGGACGCTGCGCCCCCACGACTGAGGCGCTGGACGGCCGACGGTCCGGCCGCCGCGGATGCGGTACGGCCGGCGGCCCGGGTTCGTACCGCGGGTGCGTCCCGGGAAGCCGCACGGCGCGAAGACGGGGCTCAGGAGGCGGCGCCGCCCAGGGACTCGCGGTGCACCTGCGTCAGGGCCACGTAGCCCGCGCCGTTGAGACGGATGTGCTCGCGCTCCTCGTCGGTCAGCGGCCGCTTGACCTTCGCCGGCACCCCGGCGACAAGGGAGCCGGGAGGCACCTGCATGCCCTGGGGCACCAGTGCCTGCGCGGCCACCAGCGAACCGGAACCGATCACGGCCCCGTTGAGCACCGTCGCGCCCATACCGACGAGCACGTCGTCGCCCACGGTGCACCCGTGCACGACGGCGTTGTGGCCGACGGTCACGCGGTCGCCTATGACGACGGGAAAGCCGGGGTCGGCGTGGACGGTGCAGTTGTCCTGCACGTTGCTGCCCGCGCCCAGGGAGACCGACTCGCAGTCGCCGCGCAGCACCGCCTGGTACCAGACGCTGGTGTCCGGGCCGAGGGTCACGTCGCCGACCACCACCGCGGTCGGGGCCACGTACGCCTGGGAGTCCACCGCGGGCTCGCGCCCGCCCACCGCCGCGATCAGCGGCTCCGGCCGTCCTGACATGTCGTCCGCTCCCGGTGCTCGCGGCGGCCCGCGCCGCCCGCCGTCGTACGTCCTGGTGAGCGGCGGGCGGCCCGTCGACGTCCGAGGGCTCGGCCGCGCTCGGTCAGAGCGTAGGCGAGAGGCGGGAGGGGTACGGTGACCGGGTGCCGAACCAGCAGCGCAACTCCGTGACGAGCCGGCTGCTCTCGCGCGCCGTGCACCGCGGCTGGCGGTGGGTGCGGACCACGGGGGCGGTGAGCGCCGGGCGCCCGGGCCCGTACCGTTTCCGCCGGATCGGCGAGGGTACTGTCCTTCCCTTCCCCCAGGGCACGATCTTCGGTGAGGGCCGGATCGAGCTGGGTGCGCACTGCATCATCGGTGAGCAGGTGACGCTCACCGTCGGCCTGGCTCCCGGTGCCCCGCTCGGCCCGGACGCCGCCATGCGGCTCGGCGACGGCGTCGTGCTGGGCCGGGGCAGCCATGTCATCGCCGACCTTCCCGTCGCCATCGGCGACAAGGTGTACTGCGGACCGTACGTGTACATCACCTCGATCAATCACAGCTACGCCGACCCGCACGAGCCGGTCGGTGAGCAGTGGCCGCGCTCGGAGCCGGTGGAGATCGGTTCGGGAAGCTGGCTGGGCGTGGGAGCGGTGATCCTGCCCGGCGCCCGGCTCGGCCGCAACGTGGTCGTCGCCGCCGGGTCCGTGGTGCGCGGTGAGGTGCCCGACCACGCGGTCGTCGCCGGTGCGCCCGCCCGGATCGTGCGCCGCTGGATCCCCGAGTCCGGCTGGCACCCGCCGCTGCGCCCGGTGCCGCCCGGCACACTGGAGACGGCGACATGACCGACCGTCCGTCCGTGAGGAGCGGTGCCGCATGATCACGAACCGTACGCTGCGCGTCGTCCTGGCCGTGGTGCTGTGCCTGCACGCCTTCGGACTGCTGCTCTACACGATCCGCAACCACTTCTGAGCCGCGCCCCGGCACCGCACACGGCTCACCCCGAGGCCAGCAGCACCGTCCCCGCCAGCGCCAGACCCGCGCCCGCCGCCTGCACCGCGCGCAGCTTCTCCCGCAGCACGCCCCGGGCCGCCAGCGCCGTGACCACCGGGTACAGCGAGGACAGCACGGCCGCCAGGGTCACCGGGCCGTGCTGCGCGGCTATCGCGTACGTCCCGTTGGCGGCGACGTCCGCCAGACCCACGAACACCAGCCCCGGCGCCGCCGCCCGTACCGTGCCCCAGCCGCCCTCCGGCAGCGCCGGGCCACCCCGGCGCACCGCCACGTACAGCGCGGCGCCGCCCACCGCCACGTTCACGGCGCGCTGCACGAACAGTGCGAGGAAGAGCCCCGTGACCGTCGTGGATGCCTCGGCGATGAAGGCGAAGACCGCGCCGAAGCCCGCCGCCGCGCCCAGCGTCAGCGCCAGCGTCCGCCGCGCCACCGGCGCCCCCCGCACCGGCCCGGACGCCAGCACCACGCCGGCCAGCGCGAGGGTCCCGCCCGCATACTGCACCGGGCCCGGCCGCTCCCCGTAGGCCGCGAGACCCACGCCGAACGGCACCAGGACGGCCAGCGAGGCCAGCGGGGAGACCACGCCCATCGGCCCGCGGGCCAGCGCGCTGTAAAAGCAGATCATCGCGACCGGCCCGGCGACGCCGGCCGCGACCGCGAACCACAGCAGCGGGCCGGCCTCGCTCCAGGCGCCGGTGGCCAGCACCACGGCGCCCAGCACCGCCGTCGCCGCGAGCTGCGAGAGCACGACCACGGTGAGAGCGGGCGTGCGCCGGCTCAGCACCCCGCCGCCGAAGTCGGCCAGCCCGTAGAGGATGCTGGTGGCCAGGGCGAAGAGTGCGGTCACGACGAAGCCCTCCGAGTACACTGTGGTGAACGCTGTGGTTCTCCGCAGTGTAGTTCACTGTACTGGACGGAAGCATCCAAAATATTGGACGGAGTTGGACGGAGCCTTGACGGATCTCGACGTCCTCACGCACGCGCTCGCCCGCAACCTCAAGCACTGGCGCAACGAGCGCGGCTTCACCCTGGACTCGCTGGCCGGCCGCGCGGGCGTCAGCCGGGGGATGATCATCCAGATAGAGCAGGCGCGGACGAACCCCAGCGTCGGCACGACGGTCAAGCTCGCCGACGCCCTCGGCATCAGCATCACGACGCTCCTCGACCACGAACACGGTCCCGAGGTGCAGCTCGTGCCGCCACACCGGGCCGTACGGATGTGGACGACCAAGCGGGGCAGTGCCAGCCGGCTGCTCGTCGGCACGCAGAGCCCCGGCCCGTTCGAGATGTGGTCCTGGCGGCTCATGCCCGGCGACGGCAGCAGCTCCGACCCGCACCCCGCGGGCACCACCGAACTGCTGCACGTCACCGCGGGCGAGCTGACGCTCCTCGTCGCCGGCACAACTCACCAGGTGCCGGCGGGCACGTCCGCCAGCTTCGAGGCGAGCACGCCGCACGCGTACCGCAACGAGGGTCAGGAGCCCGTGGAGCTGGTGATGGCGGTGGTCGTGCCACCCCCGCGCTGAGGCGGGTTAGGGTCACGGACATGCGCGCACCCATCGGAGACTTCGACGACGCCGCCCCCGCCACGGAACGCCTCGGCCTGCTCGCCGACCCGGTCGCCGCCGCCCTGCGCGGCTGGCACGGGGCCGTCCCCGCGGCCGAGCTGATCCACGTCGACTCCGACCCCGAGGTCGCCGACACCGCCGTCTTCTGCGAGACGTACGGGCAGGACCTGCTGGAGCGCTCCGCGAACTGCGTCGTCGTCGCCGGCAAGCGCGCGGACGACGTCACCCTCGCCGCCTGCGTCGTGCTGTCCACCACCCGCGTCGACGTCAACGGCACCGTCCGGCGCCACCTCGGCGTCCGCAAGGCGTCGTTCGCGCCCTCCGGCACCGCCACCGCCGAGACCGGCATGGAGTACGGCGGCATCACCCCGATCGGGCTGCCGGCGAGCTGGCCGGTGCTGGTGGACGCCCGGGTCGCGGACGCGCCGCACCTGGTCATCGGCAGCGGCCGGCGGCGCGGCAAGCTCATCGTGCCCGGCAAGGCGCTGGCCGGACTGCCCGGCGCCGTGGTCCTCGACGGCCTCGGCGCCTGACGGCCCGCCGCCCGCCCTCCGCTCAGCCGCCGAGCAGGGGGATCTCTATGGCCGGGCAGCGATTCATCACCATGTCGAGACCGGCCGCGCGCACCCGTTCGTACGCGCCTTCGTCGATCACGTCGAGCTGGAACCAGACCGCCTTGGCGCCGGCCGCGACCGCCTCGTCGGCCACTCCGCCGGCCAGGTCGCTGTTGACGAAGACGTCGACCACGTCGACGGGGAAGGGGATGTCCGCGAGCGAGGCGTACCCCTGCTCGCCGTGGACGGTCTCCGCCTTGGGGTGCACGGGCACGATCCGCTTGCCGTACCGCTGAAGGACGCGCGCCACACCGTAGGCCGCGCGTGAGGAGTTGTCGGACAGCCCGACCACCGCCCAGGTGTCGCCCGTCGCGGTCAGAATCCTGCGGATGGTCTCCTGGTCTGCGTACATGCCCCTGCAACGCCGGCGGCCGGGCCCCGATTCCCCGGGCGGCAGGTGCGGGCGCACCGGGAGCTAGGGTGGCCGGATGCGCGAGGGGTATCTGACCGTCGCCCGGGAGGGCGTGTACGAGAGCGAGGTGAACCGCTCCAGGTTCGTCTGCACGCTCGCCCCCGCCGCCACCGAAGCCGAGGCGCAGGCCGTCCTGGCCCGGGTGCGCGCCGCCTACCCCGACGCCACGCACCACTGCTTCGCCTACGTCATCGGTGCCGACGCGGGGGTGCAGAAGTCCGGGGACGACGGCGAACCCGGCGGCACGGCCGGGCTGCCCATGCTGCACCTGCTGCTCCGCCGCGAGCTGCGCTACGTCGTCGCCGTCGTCGCCCGCTACTTCGGCGGCACCAAGCTCGGCGCGGGCGGGCTCATCCGCGCCTACGGCGGTGCGGTCGGCGCCGCCGTGGACGCGGCCGGCACCGTGACGCGGCTGCGGATGCGGCTGGTCACCGTCACCGTCGACCACGGACGGGCCGGCAGGGTGCTCGGTCACCTGCACGCCGCCGGGCGCGACGTACTCGGCGTGACGTACGGCGAGAGCGCCGAGATCGAGGTCGCCGTACCCGCCGCCGAACTCGACGCCTTCGGCTCGTGGCTGGCCGACGCCACCGCCGGCTCCGCCGAACTCCGTCCCGGCGACGAGGTGTACGGCACCGGGTGAGCCTCCCGTGACGGCACGGGTTGTCGTACCCCGCCGCTACAGTCGGGCCTCATGCGCTTCCTGCACACCTCGGACTGGCACCTGGGCCGCTCGTTCCACCGGGTGAGCCTGCTCGACGCCCAGGCCGCGTTCCTCGACCACCTCGTCGCGGTCGTGGCCGAGCGCGGCGTCGAGGCCGTGTTCGTCGCCGGGGACGTCTACGACCGTGCGGTGCCCCCGCTGGCTGCCGTGGAGCTGTTCGACCGGGCGCTGCACCGGCTCGGGGCGCTCGGCGTGCCGGTCGTCATGATCTCCGGGAACCACGACTCGGCGCGCCGGCTCGGCGTCGGCGCCGGGCTGCTGGACCGCGCGGGTGTCCACCTGCGCACCGACCCGGCGGGCGTGGGCGAGCCGGTCCTGCTGCGGGACGCCGCCGGGGACGTGGCGTGCTACGGGCTGCCCTATCTCGAACCGGCGCTGGTCCGCGAGGAGTTCGCCGCTCCCCGCGGCGGCCACACGGCGGTGCTCTCCGCCGCCATGGACCGGGTACGTGCCGACCTCGGCGACCGCCCGGCAGGCACCCGCTCCGTCGTCCTCGCGCACGCCTTCGTCGCCGGCGGCCAGGCATCCGACAGCGAGCGGGACATCACCGTCGGCGGCGTCGCCTCCGTGCCCGCCTCGGTCTTCGCCGGCGTCGACTACGTCGCGCTGGGTCACCTGCACAACTCCCAGCGGATCACCGACCGCGTGCGTTACTCGGGCTCCCCGCTCGCGTACTCCTTCTCGGAGGCCGCCCACCGCAAGTCGATGTGGCTGGTGGACCTCGACGCCGCCGGGGACGTCACCGCCGAGCGCGTCGACACGCCCCTGCCACGGCCGTTGGCGCGGCTGCGCGGCCGGCTGGCGGACCTGCTCTCCGACCCGGACCTCACGCCGCACGAGGGATCCTGGGTGGAGGCCACCCTCACCGACGCCGCCCGTCCGCACGAACCGATGGCCCGTCTCGCCGAGCGCTTTCCGCACGTCGTCAGCCTCGTCTTCGCCCCCGATCCCGCGGACGGCACGGCCGGTCCCGCCGCCTCGTACGCCGACCGGCTCCGGGGTCGCGACGACCAGCAGATCGCCGAGGACTTCGTGGCGCACGTCAGACCCGGTGCGACGGCGACGGCGGACGAACGGGCCGTGCTGCACGCCGCGTTCGACGCCGTGCGCGCGGCCGGCGCGCGCGAGGAGACCGCCCGGTGAGGCTCCACCGGCTCGCCGTCACCGCCTTCGGCCCCTTCGCCGGCACGCAGGAAGTCGACTTCGACGCCCTGTCCGGCGCCGGAATCTTCCTGCTCCAGGGTGCCACCGGCGCCGGCAAGACCTCCGTCCTCGACGCCGTCTGCTACGCCCTGTACGGCGGCGTGCCCGGCGTCCGCCAGGGCGGCACCCTGCGCAGCCACCACGCCGAGCCGCTCACCCCGACCGAGGTCGTGCTCGACTTCACCGTCGCCGGCCGCCGGCTGGAGGTCACCCGCAGACCCGCCCGGCCCCGCCCCAAGCGCAACGGCAAGGGCGTCACCACGGAGCGGGCCACCAGCCTGCTGCGCGAGCGCGACGCGACCGCCGGTGAGTGGCGCGGCCTCAGCCGCTCGCACCAGGAGATCGGCGAGGAGATCGGCAGCCTGCTGGGCATGACCCGCGAGCAGTTCTGCCAGGTCGTCCTGCTCCCGCAGGGAGACTTCGCGCGCTTCCTGCGCGCCGACGCCGAGGCCCGGGCCAAGCTGCTGGGCCGCCTCTTCGACACCGGCCGCTTCGCCGCCGTCGAGGAGCACCTCGCCGAGCTGCGCCGCCGCTCCCAGGACGCCGTGCGCGACGGGGACGAGCGGCTGCTCCACCTCGCCCACCGCATCCGGCAGGCCGCCGGGCCGGCCGCCGCCGGCGCCCCGGACGGCTGGTCGCCCGACGACGCCAAGCCGGGCGACGCCGGCCTCGCCGAGGGCGTGCTCGGGTACGCCGCCGTCGCCCGCTCCACCGCCCGCGAGCTGGCGGACGCGGCCGACCTGCGGCTGCGCACCGCGGAGAGCGTCCAGTCCGCTGCGGAGGGCCACCTCCAGGAGGTACGCGAACTCGCCCGGCTGCAGCGGCTGCACGCCGACGCCCGGCAGCGGCAGCAGGCCCGGGCCGAACGCCGGCAGGAGTACGGGGCGCTGGAGGGGAAGCTGCGCCGCGCCCGCGCCGCCGCCGCCGTGGCACCCGCCCTGGAGCTGCGCGACCAGACCGCCGTGGCAGCCCGCACCGCTGCCGCGGCCGAGGAGGCGGCCCGCGCCGCGCTGCCGGGCACCGTCGCCGGCGGCGGCCCCGAGCAGCTCGACGCGCACGAGGCCCGCACCCGGCAGGAACTGGGCGCCCTGGACGCCGCCCGCGCCGCCGAGGCCCGCAGCGCCGCGATCACCCGCGAACTCGCCGCGCTCGACGAGGAGTCCCGCGCCGACGAGGACGTGCTGCGCGAAGCCGCGGGCTGGCTCGAAGACTGGGACGCCCTGCGCGGCGGCCTCCAGCGGCGCGTCGACGAGGCCCAGGGCGCGGCCACGCGCGCGGAACAGCTCGCCGCGGAGCACGAGGGTGCGCGCCGGCGCCTCGACGCCGCCGAGCGCCGCGACGAGCTGGCCCTCCGGGCGGACGAGGCACGGCGCGCGCACCTCGACGCCGCAGAGCGCGCCGGGCAGGCGCACGAGACCTGGCTGCGGCTGAAGGAGCGGCGCCTGGACGGCATGGCGGCGGAGCTGGCCGCCCGGCTGGCGGACGGCGAGCCGTGCCCCGTCTGCGGCTCCGCCGCCCACCCGGCCCCCGCCAGGGCCGACGGCGCACACGTCGGCGAGCGCGAGGAGGACGAGGCCCTGGACGCCTACCGGGCCGCCGAGTGCGGACGCGAAGAGGCGGCCTTGCGGCTGGACTCGCTGCGCCAAGCCCGCGACGTCGCCGCCGAGGTGGCCGGCGAGGAGAGCAGGGACGCGCTGGCAGCCGCCGTCGAGCGGGTGGCGGGGGATTGGGGCCGGGCCCGGGAGCTGGCCGCCGGAGCCCTCGCGCTGCGCGAGCAACTGGACCAGGCGCACGAGGAGCACGCCCGCCGCGTACGCGGCCGGCAGCAGGCCGAGAGCCGCGCCGCCGCCCGCGCCTCCCGCGCCGACGCGCTCACCGCCGAACGCGCGGCACGCGACGCCGAGGTGCGCGCCGCCCGCGGCGGCGCCGCGGGCGTCGAGGAGCGCGCGGCCCAACTGGCGTCGCTGGCGGACCGGCTCGCCACCGCCGCCCGCGCGGCCCGCGAGGCCGCTGCCGCCGCCGACCGCAGCAAGGCCGCCGACTCGCGTGCTTCCGACGCCGCCTACCGCGCGGGCTTCGAGAACCCCGAGGAGGCCGCCGCGGCGCTGCTCGACACCGCCGCGCTGCGGGACCTGGAGAAGCGGCTGGAGGCGTGGCAGGCGGAGGAGGCGGCCGTTGCCGAGGCCCTGGCCGAGCCGCGCGCCGCCGCCGCTGCCGCCCGGCCGCCCGCCGCCGTCGCCGGGGCCGAGGAGGCGTTCGCCGCCGCGGGGCGCCGGCTGCGTACCGCCGCGACCGCCCGTGACCAGGCGCGCGAGCGCTGCGACGCACTCCGCGCGCTCTCCGCGGAGGCCGCGGACCGGGTGCACAAGCTGGCCCCGGTGCGTACGCAGCACCACCGGGTGGCCCGGCTGGCCGCGCTCGCCGCGGGGACGTCCGCGGAGAACGAGCGCAAGATGCGGCTGGAGTCGTATGTGCTGGCCGCCCGGCTCGAACAGGTCGCCGCCGCCGCGACGGCCCGGCTGGTGCGGATGTCGTCCGGCCGGTTCACGCTGGTGCACTCCGACGAGCGTGCGAACGGCCGGGGCCGGCACGGCCTCGGGCTGCACGTCGTGGACGCCTGGACCGGCACCGAGCGGGATACCGCCACCCTCTCCGGCGGCGAGTCGTTCTTCGTCTCCCTCGCCCTGGCACTCGGCCTGTCCGACGTGGTGGCGGAGGAGGCCGGGGGCGTGCGGCTCGACACACTCTTCATCGACGAGGGCTTCGGCAGCCTGGACGAGCAGACCCTGGACGAGGTGCTCGACGTGCTCGACGCGCTGCGCGAGCGGGACCGCACGGTGGGCATCGTCAGCCACGTGCCGGAGCTGCGCCGGCGGATCCCGGCGCAGTTGGAGGTCGTCAAGGGCCGCTCGGGTTCGTACGTACGGCACCGCACGGCCGCGGACCGCTGACGGGAGGCCGGCCCCCGCCGGCCGGCCCTCCGCCCGCGGGCATCGGGAAGCGAACGGCCGCGACCCCGCCGGGGCCGCGGCCGTCACCTCACGGCCGGCTCACAGCGCCGCCAGCTCGGCCTCCAGGTCGTCCAGCCCGAGCGAGCCCTGTGAGAGCGCGGCCATGTGCCACGCCTTGGCGTCGAACTCCGCGCCGCGTGCCTTGCGCGCCGCGTCCCGGCCGCGCAGCCAGGCCCGTTCGCCGATCTTGTAGCCGATCGCCTGTCCCGGCATCGACAGATAGCGCGTCAGCTCACTCTCCACGAAGTCCGCGGGCCGCCCGCTGTGCATTCCGAAGAACTCCTGTGCCAGCGCCGGCGTCCACCGCTCGCCCGGGTGGAAGGGGGAGTGGTCCGGGACCGGCAGCTCCAGGTGCATGCCGATGTCGACGATCACGCGCGCGGCGCGCATCATCTGCGCGTCCAGATAGCCCAGCCGCCGCTCCGCGTCGGTGAGGAATCCCAGCTCGTCCATCAGGCGCTCCGCGTACAGCGCCCAGCCCTCGCAGTTGGCGCTGACCCAGCCGAGCGTCGACTGGTAGCGCGAGAGCTGGTCCTTGACGTACACCCACTGCGCGAGCTGCAGATGGTGGCCGGGCACGCCCTCGTGGTACCAGGTGGAGACCAGGTCGTAGACGGGGAAACGGGTCTCGCCCATCGTCGGCAGCCAGGTGCGCCCCGGGCGGGAGAAGTCCTCCGCGGGCGGCGTGTAATACGGGGCGGCGGCACCGCCGGGCGGCGCGATCCGGGATTCCACCCGGCGCACCGGTCCGGCCAGGTCGAAGTGCGTGCCGTCGAGCGCCTCGATGGCCTCGTCCATGATGCCCTGCAGCCAGTCGCGGACGGCATCTTCGCCCTCGATGTGGGTGCCGTGCTCGTCCAGGTGCTTCAGGGCCTCCCACGGGCTGGTGGCACCGGGGAGGATCTTCGCGGCCTCGGTCTTCATCTCGCCGAGCAGCCGGTGGTACTCCGACCAGCCGTACGCGTACGACTCGTCGAGGTCGAGGTCCGCGCCGTTGAAGAAGCGTGACCAGCGCGCGTAGCGCTCGCGCCCGGCGACGTCGGGCGAGCCGGCCGCGGCGGGTACGTACACGTCACGCATCCAGTTGCGCAGCGCACCCAGGGCGGCGGTGGCCTCGCCCGCCGCGGCGTCCAGCTCGCCGCGCAGCGACTCGGGACCGGCGGCAACCAGGTCGCCGAACCAGCCGCGTCCGCCGCCCGTCCACTCGGTGAGCTGCCCGACGAACGTCCCGGCCGCCCGCGGCGGGCCGAAGAGCCCCTTGTCCACGCCCGCGGCGAGCGACTGCCGGTAGCCGTCGAGCGCCGCCGGGACCGCGCGCAGCCGGGCCGCGATGTCCGACCAGTCGTCCTCGCTCGCGGTCGGCATCAGCGTGAAGCATTCGCGCACCATGTGCGCGGGGGAGTGGATGTTGCTGACGGCCCGCAGGCCCTCGTCGGCATCGTGGACGGCGAGTTCGGCGCTCAGCCGCTCCCGCAGGAGCCGCCCGCAGCGCCGCTCCGCGTCGCTGTCCGCACCGGGTTGCCGCTCGGCCTCATCGAGGGCCGCAAGGGTGGCGCGGCCCAGCTCGGCGACGGCCTGTTGGCCGTCAGGGGAGAAGTCGGGAAGAGTGCGGGAGCTCTCCGGCACCCCGAGCATGGTGCCGCTGATGGGGTCGAGGTCGATCAGGTCGTCGACGTAGGCGTCCGCCACCTGCCGGGGCAGTCGCTGGTTCGTGGAGTCGGGCATGCGGGCCATCCTCGTACACGGAGGCGGGCGGCGTCATCACCGAAACGGTGCCATGCCTAAGGAGGCAGCAGCGGCCCGCACTCCCAGTGCTGGAAGACCAGCCGCGTCTCCACCCGGGCGACCTCCCGGCGGGAGGTGAACTCGTCCAGGACCAGCCGCTGCAGGTCCGCGGCGTCATGCACGGCGACGTGCAGGAGGTAGTCGTCGGGCCCGGTGAGGTGGAACAGCGCCCGGGACTCGGGCAGTGAGCGGATCCGCTCGACGAACGGGCCGATCAGGTCGCGGCGGTGCGGGCGCACCTGCACCGACAACAGCGCCTCCAGCCCGCGGCCGAGCCGCGCCGGGTCGATCGCGAGCCGGTAGCCGGTGATCACGCCCGCGCGGCGGAGCCGCGCCACGCGGTCCAGACAGGTGGAGGGCGCGACACCGACGGCGGCGGCCAGATCGCGGTTGGTGGTCCGGGCGTCGTTCTGCAGCACCCGCAGAATCTCCAGGTCCACCGGATCGAGAGCAGGCGAATCGGGCATCGGCCGAACGTAGCACGGGGATCGTCCGTGCACGGCCGTATGACTTTCAGCATCGAGGCATGGAGATCCCGAAGCGTTCACTCGCCACCGAGGCCGTGCACGCCGGGCGCGAAGACCTCGCCGCCCGCGGTCTGCACGCCGTCCCGCTCGACCTGTCCACGACCTACCCGTCCTCCGACAGCAGGGGGGAGGCCGCCCGTATCGACGAGTTCGCCGCCACCGGCGCCCCGCTCGACGGGCCGCAGATCTACGGCCGGCTCGGCAATTCCACCGTCGCCCGCTTCGAGCAGGGACTCGCCCGGCTGGAAGGCACCGAGGCGGCGGTGGCGTTCGCCAGCGGGATGGCCGCGCTCAGCGCCTGCCTGCTGGTACGCGGCAGCCTCGGCCTGCGGCACGTGGTCGCCGTCCGGCCGCTCTACGGGTGCAGTGACCACCTCCTCGACAGCGGCCTGCTCGGTACCGACGTGACCTGGACCGACCCGGCGGGCGTCGCCGACGCCCTCCGCCCGGACACCGGCCTGGTGCTCGTCGAGACCCCCGCGAACCCCACGCTCGCCGAGACGGATCTCAGAACCGTCGCGTACTCCTGCGGCTCGGTCCCGCTGCTCGTCGACAACACCTTCGCCACCCCCGTTCTGCAGCGCCCCGCCGAGCACGGCGCCCGGCTCGTGCTGCACAGCGCCACCAAGTACCTCGGCGGGCACGGCGACGTGATGGGCGGCGTCGTCGCCTGCGACGAGGAACTGGCCGGAGCGCTGCGCCGGATCCGCTTCGCCACCGGCGGTGTGCTGCACCCCCTCGCCGGCTATCTGCTGCTGCGCGGCCTGTCGACCCTTCCTGTACGGGTACGGGCCCAGTCTCTGGCTGCCGCGGAACTGGCCCGCCGGCTCGGCGGTCACCCTGCGGTGACCCGGGTGCGCTATCCGCGGCTCGGCGGCGCGATGGTCGCCTTCGAGGTGCGCGGCGATCCTCACGCGGTCATCGCCGCCGTGCGGCTGATCACCCCGGCGGTGAGCCTCGGCAGCGTCGACACCCTCATCCAGCACCCGGGTTCGATCAGCCACCGGATCGTCGACCCGGCCGACCGCCGCTCGGGCGGCATCGGCGACCGGCTGCTTCGGATGTCGGTCGGGCTGGAGGACGTGGACGACCTGTGGGCGGACCTGAGCGCGGCGCTCGATGCCGCCGGCGATTCGCCGGGAGGGCTGGAGCGCACCGCCGTCAGCGGAGCCCGGCAGGACGCGCCGCGGGGATGAGCCGCTTGTTCAGGTGGGCGGTGACGACCAGCGTCGCGCCGTCCACCTGGTACTCCAGCGGCACACCCGCCTTGCGCACGGTGGCGGCCATGGCCGCGTCCAGCGCCCGGGTCACCACGTACACGCTGCCGTAGCCCATGCCCGCGGCCATCGCCAGCAGCCGGTGCAGCAGGTCCGTGCCGAGGCCGCGGCGCTGCCAGGCGTCCTCCACGAGCAGCGCCACCTCCGCCTCGTCGTCGTCCCACAGCAGGTGCCCGAGGGCCACGATCCGGCCGCCGGCCGTCCGCACCGCCAGGGTCCGGCCGAAGTGCGGGCTCAGCAGGTGCCGCAGATAAGCGTCGGCCTCGCCCGGCGGGCCCGGGTAGCGCATGGCCAGCGTCCGCCGGGAGCAGCGCCGGTGCATCGCCAGCGCGGCGTCGTGGTCCCCGGGCCCGGCCTCGTGGACCGTGAGGGGGCCGGCGGCGCGCGGCCGTGCCGCGTCGCGGCGGCGCGGCGGGCGTGCCCCTGGGCGGCAGTCCGGCGTGGGGTGGGCTCTGCCTGCCGTCCGGGCCGCGGCGGCGATCGGGTACGGACCGGGCGTCGCGGGCGCGCGCCGCGAGCACTTCTCCGCGGGTGCGGTGTGGTCGGCCATGAACTCCAGCTTTCCGGACGGGTATTGCGTGATCAAGAACGAGCTGTGACCGGATGGTAAAGGGTGAATCGGACCTAAGAGGTCGGTTTTCAGCCGACGTTCGCAAGCCGCCGCAGCACCCGGCCGCAGCGTCGTGCGTACGCGCGCTGGAAGACGCCGAGAAGCGGCCCCATGGTTGCCACCCACCGCGCGGCCGGGCGGCTGTACGCCGTGACGGTCAGCCAGACGGCGCCGTCGTCAGCCCACTCCACGACGAACGCCTCCTCACCCGTCTCCGGGTGCCCCGCCAGCGTTCCGTACCCGAAGCCGCCGCGCCGTTCGCCCTGCTCCGCCCACACCACGCGGCAGGGAGCCAGTATGCGCAGCGGGCGCCGGCCCAGACCGACGACGAGCCGCACGCCGGGTGTGGCGCGCGGCCCCTCCGCGTCGATGGTGACCCCGACCGCCCGGTGCATCCGGAACGTCAGCACCGCCTCGGTCGCCGCCCGGTACACCCGCGGGCCCGAGCCGACGCGGGTGCGTACCGCGAAGGCGTCGAAGCCCGCCGGCCTGTGGCCCTCACGGGTGGCGCCGACCGGGGCGTACGTGAAGTCGTCCACGACCCGCAGCGTACGCGTCGTGGCCGGCGCGCCGTCGCGGGGCGCCTCGTGGATGCTCCGGCTACTGCCCGACGAGCCCCGGCCGCAGCACCTTCGTGAACAGCACCGCACCGCCCTCCTCACGCAGCCGCACCGTCAGCTCGCGGCTGCCGCCGTCGATCTCCACCTCACCGTAGAACTGGAAGCCCTGGCTCGGCGCCACGTTGGCCGTCTGCGGCGCCTTCAAGAACACCCGCTCCGGCCCGAACGTGCCATCGAGCGCGCCGCCCGGGAACGCCCCCGCGTGCAGCGGACCCGTGACGAACTCCCAGAACGGCGCGAAGTCCTGGAACGCCGCCCGCGCCGGGTCGTAGTGCTGCGCGGAGGTGTGGTGCACATCCGTGGTCAGCCATACGGTGCCGGTGATCCGCCGCTGCCTGATGTGCCGCAGCACCTCGGCGATCTGCAGCTCCCGGCCCAGGGGCGCACCCGGATCACCTTGCGCGACCGCATCGACGGCCGCGCCGTCGGGCACGACCAGACCGAGCGGCATGTCGGAGGCGATGACCTTCCACTCCGCGCGGGAGCGCTCCAGTTCCCGCTTCAGCCAGGCCAGTTGCTCCGGGCCGAGGACGCCGTGGACGTCGTCGGGCGCGAGCCCGTCGGAGTTGGCCTTGCGGTACGTGCGCATGTCCAGCACGAAGACGTCGAGCAGCGGCCCGTACGCGACCCTGCGGTAGATCCGGCCGGCGCCGTCCGAGCCCAGCGTCGGCACCGGGAAGTACTCGGCGAACGCGCGCCGGGCGCGGGCCGCGAGCACGTCGGCGCGGCGCTCGGTGTAGCGCTCGTCGGTGAGGATCTCGCCCGGGTACCAGTTGTTGAGCACTTCGTGGTCGTCCCACTGCACCACGACGGGCACCTGCGCGTTGAAGCGGCGCAGGTTCGCGTCGAGGAGGTTGTAGCGGAAGTTGCCGCGGTACTCGGCGAGCGTCTCGGCGACCTTGGCCTTCTCCTCGGTGACCAGATTGCGCCACACCGTGCCGTCCGGCAGCGGCACTTCGGCGCTCAGCGGGCCGTCGGCGTATACCGTGTCGCCGCTGTGCAGGAAGAAGTCCGGGTCGAGCCGCTGCATCTCGGCGTACACGCGGTAGCCCCCGCGGTCGGGGTTGATGCCCCAGCCCTGGCCCGCGACGTCGCCGGACCAGACGAAGCGCACGTCCTCACGGCGCCCCGGGGCCGTACGGAACGTGCCGGTGACCGGCTCGCCGGAACGGCGCGGATCGTCCGCGTCCTCCAGCACGACCCGGTAGTGCACCTGCTCGCCGGGCGGCAGCCCGTGCAGCCGGACGGTGCCGGTGTAGTCGGTGCCCGGGCCGAGCAACGGGCCGCGGCGGCACTGCACTTCGCGGAACGAGTCCGTCGCGGAGGTCTCCACGACCATCCGCGCCGTGCGGTCGGCCCGCACCCACACGGTGCCCCCCTGGGCCGTCACATCGCCCACCTGTACGCCCCACGCGGCCTCCGGCCGGCCCCCGAGTGCCTGCGCGGGGGCGCCGCCGGACAGCGTGGGCACCGCCAGCGCCGCCGACGCGGCGAGGCCGCCGCGCAGCACCGACCGGCGTGCGGGCCCGCCGCTCGCTCTGTCTCCCGTGTTCACCTGGTCTCCCGTCGACGTGCGGATGTCGTTGCGCCGTCAGACCTACCGGCGTGTGTTGCCCATGACACGAACGACAAGTGAACAACCGGCCCTGCCGCGGGGGAAGTACGCCGAGCGGAGCGTCACCACGCGTGCACGGGATTGGACAGGCGGGTGCCTCATCAGGTGATATGGAGATGTGGCATACGGCACCGATCTCGACGTCTTCGAGGAGCACCGATCCGTCCTGATGGGCGTGGCGTACCGCATGCTCGGTGCGTTCGCCGACGCCGAGGACGTGGTGCAGGACACCTGGCTGCGCTGGTCGGCAGCGGACCGCGAGCGGGTCCGCGACCCGCGCGGCTATCTGGTACGCATCGCCGCCCGCCTGGCCCTCGACCGGCTGCGCCAGGCGCAGGCGCGACGGGAGGCGTACATAGGGTCCTGGCTCCCCGAGCCGCTGGCGACCGAGATACATGGCGACACGCTGCCGGACAGCTCGGAGCGGGCGATGCTCGACGAGTCGGTGACGCTGGCGATGCTCGTGGTGATGGAGTCGCTGTCGCCGCTGGAGAGGGCCGTCTTCGTGCTCCGGGAGGCGTTTGGTTTCCCCTACGGGGAGATAGGCGCGATGCTCGACCGCTCCGACGAGGCCGTACGCCAACTCGCCGGCCGTGCCCGGCGGCACGTCACGCAGCGCAAGCCGCGCTACGACGTGGACACCGCGCAGCAGCGCAACATCACGGAACGGTTCCTCGAAGCCGCCGCCGGCGGCGACATGGAGGGGCTGATGGCGCTGCTGGCACCGGACGTGGACGTGATCTCGGACGCCGGCGGCAAGGCGAAGGCGCCCCGGAACGTCGTCAACGGCGCCGAGAACACGGCCCGGCTCTTCATCGGCGGGGCGCGCGGCGCCGACGAGGTGCCGGAGCCGGAACTCCTGTTCCGCGAGATCAACGGCCAGTCCGGGCTGCTGCTCCTGTCGAAGGGTGAGCCGCACGCGGTCATAGCGCCGCAGTTGCGGGACAGCCGGATCGCCCGCGTCTTCGTCATCCGCAACCCCGACAAACTCAGCGGCGTCCGCGCGTAGCGCCCCTCCCGCGCACCGGGGCCCGCTTCCTCCACGCGCGCCGGACGTCCCGCCCGCCCCGGGCCCCGGCGCCACGGCTGCCGCGCCGCGGACCATCCCGGCGCCCGGCGGCGCCACGACGGCCCTCAGAGCCCGCCGGAGACCCGCAGCACCGCGCCCGTGGTGTACGACGCCTCCTCGGACAGCAGCCACGCCACCGCGCCCGCGATCTCCTCCGGCTCGCCGGGCCGGCGCATCGGCACCCGCTCCGGGTTGCGCCAGGGCCGCTCGGGGTCTCCCATGGCCGCGTGCATGTCGGTGACGGTCATCCCCGGCTGCACGGAGTTCACGCGTACCCCCTCGGGCCCCAGCTCCTTGGCCAGGCCGAGGGTCATGGTGTCCACGGCGGCCTTGCTCGCCGCGTAGTGCACGTACTCGCCGGGGCTGCCGAGGGTGGCCGCACCGGAGGAGATGGTGACGATCGCGCCGCCGCGGCCTCCGTGCCGGGTGGACATCTCGCGCACCGCGCGCCGGGTGCAGACGAACGTCCCCATCACGTTGACGTCCAGAACCCGGCGCATCACGTCGAGGGGCGTCTCGTCGAACCGGCCCAGCGGGCCCGTGACCCCGGCGTTGTTGACCAGCCCGGTCACCGGCCCCAGGCGCTCGCGGGCGGTGTCGAAGAGGGCGTCGACCTGTCCGGGGTCGCTGACGTCGGCCCGTAGGGCCACGCACGCCACCCCCTCGGCTCGCACCTCCGCCGCCACCCCCTCCGCGGCGGCCTCCGCCCGCTCGTAGGCCAGCGCGACGGCGTGACCGGCACGGGCCAGCCTGCGCACGATCGCCGCGCCGATGCCGCGGCTGCCCCCGGTAACCACCGTGACCTGGTCCATCGCTGCCTTCCCGCCGTCGTCGGATCGCCGGACGGACCGTACCCCAGGGCTATTGGTCTTGACCAAGTCCGGGTGGGGTCCTACTCTCGGCGAGAGATACTGCAACAACCTTTCATAAACAACCGCGCATAAAGGCGGCCAGGCCGACGGGGATTGCGAGGCTCAGGTGGGGACCACGCAGCCGGACACCGTGACCGAGCTGAAGTACTGGCATCTGAAGGGCGTGATCAGTGAGGCCCTGGAGTCGGAGTTCTCGGTAGGGGAGATCCTGCCCAACGAGCGCGAGCTGGCGGCTCGCTTCGGCGTCGCCCGTGCGACCCTGCGACAGGCGCTCGACCAGTTGGAGCTGGAGGGCCGGCTGCAGCGCAGGCGCGGCGTAGGGACGACCGTCGCGCCGCCCCGTGTCGGCGTGCCGGTGGGCTCCCCACGGCAGACGTGGCCGGGCGAGTCCGACGACGGCTGGGAGGCGGTCGACGCCACCGCGGTCCCGGCTCCCGCCGCCATCGCGCGCATGCTCGGGATCGACGCTACGGAACCGGTGCACCGGGTGCACCGCTCCCGTAGCCGCAACGGGCAGCCGGTCGCGGCCGAGCTGATCTACGTACCCGGCGTCTCCGCGCCCGGCTTCAGCCGCGGTGACACCTCCGCCGGCGCCGTCCGCGCCCGCGCCGTGCTGCACGAGCTGCACCGGCTGCCGCTGGAGGGCCAGGACCGCACCGTCGAGCTCGGCTCGGCGCGCGCGGAGGACGCCCGCGAGCTGGACCGGCTGCCGGGCGCCCCGGTGCTGGTGGTCACCACCCGCTACGTCTCCGGCGGGCGCACCGCCGCCGTCGCGGTCTCGACGTACCGCGCGGACACGTGCCGGCTGACCCTCGACGCAGACGCGGCGGTGCTGGCGAGCTGAGCCGCCGCCCACGGCGTACGGACCGCGGGTGGGACACGCCTGCCCCGGGCAGGACACCCTTGCCGGCAGGCCCGGCCGGGAGCGCACGCCCCGCCCGGCCCGCAGCTCACCGCCGGGCCGTGACCGTGCTCTCCACGGCGAACAGTTCTTCGTCGAGGTGGTCCAGGGCCAGCCGCAGCGCGCCCGTCGCCACCGCAGCCTCACCCAGAAGCGACAGCACGACCTCCGGGGGCCGCAGACAGTAGCGGGCCAGCTCGGCGTGGAGCGGCTCCAGCACGTCGTCGACGCCGGCCGCCCATCCGCCGATCACCACCAGCTCCGGATCCAGGGCCAGCACCAGCGCGGCGACGTCGTGCACCAGCCGCTGCATGAACCGGTCGACGGCCCGGCGCGCCCGCTTGTCGCCCCCCTGCGCCAGGGAGAAGACCTCCGCCACCGCCGGCTCGTCCAGCGGGTGCAGCGGCTCACCCGTGACGCTGAGCAGCTTCTCCGGCGTCGCCTCCCGGCCGAGCAGGTGCAGCGCCCCGATCTCGCCCGCCGCGCCGCCGAAGCCGCGGTGCAGCCGCCCGCCGATCAGCGAGCCCGCGCCCGGGCTCAGCCCGGCCCGGACGAAGACCACGTCCGCCGAGTGCCGCGCGGCGCCCTTCCAGTGCTCGGCGACGGCAGCGGTGTTCGCGTCGTTCTCCACCAGCACCGGGCAGCGGAACGAACGGCTCAGCCGCTCCGCGAGGTTGATGCCCGTCCAGCCGGGCAGCGCGGTGCTCAGCCGCACCATGCCGTCCGCCTCCACTATGCCGGGGCTGCCGACGCCCACCGCGCGCAGCGTGCTGCGCGCGACGCCGGTCCGCCGGAGCACCTCCTGCACCACGGTCCGTACGGCCGCCAGCCGGTCACCGGCCTCCGCGGCCTCGTCGACGGCGCGCGACGCCGAGCCGCGCAGCCGGCCGTCGAGGTCCGAGAGCAGGACCGAGACCCGGTGCGGGCCGATCTCGATGCCCAGCAGATGGCCCGACTCCGCGTGGAAGCGGAATGTACGCGCGGGCCGCCCCTGGCGCCGCGCCGTGCCCTCCTCGGCCGGGGCCTCCACCACCAGCCCGCTCGCGGCCAGACCCTCCAGCACCCCGTCCAGGGTGGGCCGCGACAGCCCGGTGGTGCGCACCAGTTCGGTCAGCGTCGCCGAGCCCGCGTCGCGCAGCGCGCGCAGGACGACGGCGGAGTTGATCCGCCGCAGCAGGGACGGGTCCCCACCGGTGAGCTGCGCCAACGTCAGCCTCCCAGAACGTCCTCCCGGATAGCGGATCGTATCCGCTATCCGGCCGCGCCGGGAGCGACGAAGCCCGACTCGTACGCCGTGATGACCGCCTGGGTGCGGTCCCGGGCCCCCAGCTTCGCCAGCAGCGCACTGACGTGCGATTTGACCGTCTCGGTGCCGAGCACCAGCTCCGCGGCGATTTCGGCGTTCGTCAGCCCGCGGGCGATCAGCCGCAGCACCTCGCCCTCCCGGTCGGTCAGCCGCGCCGCCGCCATGGCCGCACGCGCCTCCTCGTTGCCGCGGCCCGCCGCCAGCGACCGCAGCGCGGCCGGGAACAGCAGCGACTCGCCCTCGGCGACCAGGCGAACCGCGTGCACGATCTCCGCCGGCCGGGCCCGTTTGAGCAGGAAGCCGTCCGCGCCGGCACGCAGCGCCCCGTACACGTACTGGTCCTCCTCGAAGGTCGTCACGACGAGGATCTTCGGCGGCGCGGGGAAGGCGCGGAGTACCGCCCGGGTGGCCTCGATACCGTCCATCAGCGGCATCCGTACGTCCATCGCGACGACGTCCGGCGCCAGCCGGCGTACGAGCGGGATCACGGCGGCGCCGTCGGCGGCCTCGCCGGACACCTCGATGTCCGGCTGCGCCTCAAGGATCGCGCGCAATCCCGCACGGACCAGGGCGTCGTCGTCGACGAGGAGGACCGATACGGGCACGGCGTCACTGTATCGGCAGCCTGACCCGCACGCTCCACTCGCCGTCGTGCGGACCGGCGACGGCCTCGCCGCCGAGCAGCGCGGCGCGTTCACGGATGCCGCGCAGGCCGCTGCCGCCGGGCCCGGAGGACGCCGGGGCGCCGCCCGCGGGGGGCGCGGTCAGCTTGTTGCGCACGTGCAGCTCCAACTCGCCCGCCGAGGCCGCGATACGCACCGTGACCGGCACCGGCCCCGCGTGCCGCAGCACGTTCGTCAGGCATTCCTGCGCGATGCGGTAGCCCTCCCGCGACACCGGCCCCGGCACCGACTCCAGCGGACCCTCGATCTCCGCGCTGATCGCCGCGCCCGCACCCCGCGCGGAGGCCACCAGCCGCTCCGCCTCTTCCAGCCCAGGCCGCCGCGACGGCGGCGCGGCATCCTGCCGCAGCAGCCGCAGCACCCGCTCCAGGTCCTCCAGCGCCTCCCGGCCGGTGTCCTCGATCGCGCTCAGCGCCCGCTCGGTGAACTCCGGCGACCCCGCCGCCCGGGCGGCACCGGCCTGCACCACGGCGACGGTCAGGGCGTGCCCGACGGTGTCGTGCAGTTCGCGGGCCAGCCGGTTGTGCTCCAGCAGCCGTTCGGTGCGCTCCTCCAGCACGGCCAGCCGCTCGGCGGCCGACGGGCCGAGCAGCCGGGGCGCCAGCGCCGCGGCCAGCGCCCCGAAGCCCCAGCCGACCGCCAGCACGGCCGCCGCCGCGACCGGGACGAGCAGCGGGTACGCGCCGTGCCACCGGCCCGGGAGCGGCAGGACCTCCGAGTCGAACCCCCGCCACTGGGAGGCGGAGGCCAGCGCCACGACGAGGAGCATTCCCTGCACGGTGAGCATGGCGGCCAGGAACCCGAGCCAGAGCCGGAGCACCAGCCAGACGAAGACCCGGCCGCGGTCGGTCCACGAGACCGCCGGGGTGTCCGCCAGCCCCGGCTCCCGCCGCCCCTCTCCTGCCTGCGGCCCCGCGAACAGCAGCAGCCGGGCCTGCGCGGTCTCCAGGAGCCGGGTGGCCGGGACGGTCGCGGCGACGGCGAGCAGCGGCACCGGGGCGAGGACGAGGAAGCCGTAGCCGACCACGGGTGGCAGGTCGTCGGGTCCCCAGAGGAAGGCACCCAGCATGCCCAGCGTCGCGGCGATGAACAGATGCAGCCACCGCGTGTAGGTCACCGCCCGCAGCACCGGCCGCAGCGGACGCGGCAGGCGCCGGGAGAGCGACCGGGAAGCCAGGGGAGCGCGTGGCACGTGATCCATCGTGCCAGCTCCGCCCGGCGGACGGCTCCCCCGCGCGGGGGAGGGCCGACCCGCGCGCGGGGGAGGCCCCGGCGCCGTACCGACCGGCAGCGTTGTCCGCATGACAGCAGCAACAGCGATCGAGGTCCGCGAACTGACCAAGGACTACGGGGACGTCCGGGCGCTCGACGCCGTGACGTTCACCGTGCGGCCGGGCCGGGTCACCGGCTTCCTCGGCCCCAACGGCGCCGGCAAGTCCACCACCATGCGCCTCGTCCTCGGCCTGGACCGGGCCACCTCGGGCACCGCCACCGTCGGCGGCAGGCCGTATCCGGAGCTGGCCGACCCGCTCCGGCACGTCGGTGCCCTGCTCGACGCCCGGGCCGCGCACGGCTCGCGCACCGGCCGCGCCCACCTGCGGGCGCTGGCGGCGAGCAACGGCCTGCCGGACGCCCGTGTCACCGAGGTGCTGCGGCTGGCCGGGATCGAGTCCGCCGCGGGCCGGCGCGTACGGACGTACTCCCTCGGCATGCGCCAGCGGCTCGGACTGGCCGCCGCGCTCCTCGGCGACCCGCCCGTGCTCCTGCTGGACGAGCCGTCCAACGGGCTCGACCCCGAGGGCATCGTGTGGATCCGCGGTCTGCTGCGCCGGCTCGCCGGCGAGGGCCGCACCGTCCTCGTCTCCAGCCACCTCATGGCGGAGACCGCCGCCTTCGCCGACCACCTCGTGGTGCTCGGCCGCGGCCGGCTCCTCGCCGACTCCCCGCTGGCGGAGTTCGTCGAGGGCAGAGCCGGCCTGGAGGAGGCGTACCTCCGGCTGACCGCCGGCGCGGCGGAGTTCACCAGCGGAACCGGGGAGGTCTGAGACGATGACCGCCGCCGCTGTGCTCCGCGCCGAGTGGATCAAGATCACCACACTGCGCGGCACCGTCTGGTCGCTGGCCTGCGTGCTGCTCGCCACCGCCGGCTTCGGGATTCTCGCCAACGCCTCCCTGGGCGGCGCCGAGTTCGAGGACCGCGACTTCGACCCGCTGTTCTCCGTCCTCGTGGGCGTCGGCCCCGGGCAGATCGCCGCCATCGTCTTCGGCACGCTCGCGGTGTCGTCCGAGTACCAGAGCGGGCTGATACGCGCCACCCTGGCCGCCGTGCCGCGCCGCGGGCTGCTCTACGCCGCCAAGCTCGCACACGTCGGCGGGCTCGTGCTCGCCGTCGGGCTGGTGACGACCCTCGTGTCGTTCCTTGCCGGCGCCGCCGCCCTCGGCGACCGGGCCCCCGGCCTCGGTGACGACGGCACGCTGCGCGGCATCGTGGGCGGCGCGGTCTACCTGGCGCTCATGGCACTGCTCGCCGCCGGGCTCGCCGCCGTGCTGCGCAGCGGCGTCGCGGTGCTGGGCATCCTGATCCCGTTCGTGCTGGTGGTGTCCATGGTGCTCGGTGCCGGTTCGTCGGCGGGCGTGGCGGACTTCCTGCCGGACCGGGCGGGGCAGCAGGTCCTGTACGCCGACCCGCCGACGGGCCTCCCGCCGCTCGCCGGGCTGGCCGTGACCGCGCTGTGGGCGGGGGCCGCGGTGCTGGCCGGCTGGTGGACGCTGCGGCGGCGGGACGCGTAGGGGCGCAGAGGGCTACGGGGCCGGGGCGGGCGGCGTCACAGCGTCACAGGATCGCCCCGGGCGCGTACCCCGCCGCCTGCGGGTACCGCTTGACGACCTCTTCGACCCGCGCCGCCACGGCCGCCACCTGCTCCTCGGCCGCGCCGGTGAACGACAGCCGGTCGGCCATCAGCGCCTGGAGCCGGTCCCGGTCCAGCGGGATGCGGTCGTCGGCGGCGAGGAGATCGAGGAGTTCGTTGCGCGCGGCGCCGCGCTCGCGCATCGCCAGGGCCGCCGTGACCGCGTGCTCCTTGACGACCTCGTGGGCCTCCTCCCGGCCGACCCCGGCCCGTACCGCCGCCATCAGCACCTTGGTGGTGGCCAGGAACGGCAGATAGCGGTCCAGCTCGCGGGCGATCACCGCCGGGAAGGCGCCGAACTCGTCCAGCACCGTCAGGAACGTCTCCAGCAGCCCGTCGAGCGCGAAGAACGCGTCCGGCAGCGCCACGCGGCGTACCACCGAGCAGGAGACGTCGCCTTCGTTCCAGGTGTCGCCCGCCAGCTCCGCGGTCATCGAGGCGTACCCGCGCAGGATCACCATGAGACCGTTCACGCGCTCGCAGGAGCGGGTGTTCATCTTGTGCGGCATCGCGGACGAGCCGACCTGGCCCGGCTTGAAGCCCTCGGTGACCAGTTCGTGCCCGGCCATCAGCCGGATGGTCTTCGCCAGCGACGACGGCGCCGCGGCCACCTGCACCAGGGCCGCGACCACGTCGTAGTCCAGTGAACGCGGGTACACCTGGCCGACGGAGGTGAAGGCGTGGGCGAAGCCCAGGTGGCCGGCGACCCGGCGCTCCAGCTCCGCCAGCTTCGCGGCGCCCTCCTTGCCGCCGCCGAGGAGGTCGAGCATGTCCTGCGCGGTACCCACCGGGCCCTTGATGCCCCGCAGCGGGTAGCGCGCGAGCAGGTCCTCCACCCGGCCGAACGCGGTCAGCAACTCGTCGGCGGCGGTGGCGAACCGCTTGCCCAGCGTGGTGGCCTGCGCGGCGACGTTGTGCGAGCGGCCGGCCATCACCAGCCCCGCGTGCTCGCCCGCCAGCCCGCCCAGCCGGGCGAGCACCGCGACCGCGCGGTCGCGCACCAGCTCCAGCGACTGCCGCACCTGAAGCTGCTCCACGTTCTCGGTCAGGTCGCGGGAGGTCATCCCCTTGTGGATCTGCTCGTGCCCGGCGAGCGCGTTGAACTCCTCGATCCGGGCCTTCACATCGTGGCGCGTGACCTTCTCGCGCTCGGAGATGGAGGCGAGGTCGACGTTCTCCAGCACGCGCTCGTAGTCGGCCACGGCGCCCTCGGGCACCTCGATCCCCAGATCCCGCTGGGCGCGCAGCACGGCGAGCCACAGGCGCCGCTCCAGGACGACCTTGTGCTCGGGGGACCAGAGGGCGGCCAGTTCCGCGGAGGCGTAGCGGGCGGCCAGGACGTTGGGGATGCGCGGCTTGTTCACGTGGGGAGATTCTACGGGCCCCGCCGGCCGGGCCGGGGACGGCGGCCGGTGCGGGCGTACGGGGGACCGGCCCGGCCCGCGCGAGGGCGCGTGCGTCAGACGTCGTACGGGAGCAGGTCCGGACGCTTCGGGGCGCGGCCGTCACCGGAGGAGCGGCCGGTGAGCCGGCGGTGCACCCACGGCAGCAGGTGCGTACGGGCGAAGCGGACGTCCGCGCTACGGCGGGTGAGCCACGGCGGCCGCGGCGCCGGCGGCAGCGGGCCCGTCCAGTCGTCGGCGGGAGGGCCGCCGAGCGTCTGCCACACGGCCTCGGCGACCCGGCGGTGGCCCTCGGGCGTCAGGTGCAGCCGGTCGTCGTCCCACAGCCGTACGTCGCGCAGCACCTCGGCGCCGTAGAGGTCGACGACCAGGGCGCCGTGCCGCGCGGCGAGGTCGTCGACGTGCGCGAAGAGCCGCTCCATCCGCGGCCTGATCCGCTCCAGCACCCGGCCGTCGCGTCCCGGGCTGCGCATCAGCACGAGCTGCTTGCAGCTCGGCGCCAGCCGCGCCACCGCCTCTTCGAGCAGGCCGCACACCCGGTCCATGTCGCAGCGCGGCCGGATCGCGTCGTTGAGGCCGCCGACGAGAGTGATGACATCGGCCCCCATGGCGGCGGCCATGGCGGCTTGCTCGTCGAGGATCTGCTGAATGAGCTTGCCGCGGACGGCCAGGTTCGCGTACCGGAAGCCGGGCTGAGCCGCCGCGAAGCGGGCCGCGAGGAGGTCCGCCCAGCCGCGGTAGGAGCCGTCGGGCTGCAGGTCGGACATGCCTTCCGTGAAGGAGTCGCCGACCGCGACGAAACTGGTGTAACGGGCATTCACGTCCATGGCGCCGCCGATCCTACCCGCCGTCACGAGCCGCCCCCGCGGCGGCCGGGCCGCAGGTCACGACTCCGTGCCGACCAGCTCGCGGAGCACGTCCTCCATGGTCACCAGCCCGGTCACCCGGTCCTCCTCGCCGGTCACCGCAGCCAGGTGGGTGCGGCTGCGGCGCATGGCGGTCAGCACGTCGTCCAGCGGCGCGCTCGCGCGCACCCGCGCGATGCGGCGCATGGCCGAACGCGGGAAGGGCCTCTCGCGGTCGGCGGCGCCCAGGGCGTCCTTGACGTGCAGATAGCCCAGGATCCGGCCGCTGTCGTCCACCACGGGGAAGCGGGAGAAGCCGGAACCCGCGCCCAGGGCCTCCAGCGCCTCGGGGGTGACCCCGACGGGCGCGGTCACCACGTGCCCGGTGGGCACCACCACGTCGCCGACGGGGCGGCGGCCCAGCTCCAGCGCGTCGCGCAGCCGCTCGGCGGAGCGGTCGTCGAGCAGCGCGGCCTCGGCGGAGTCGGCGACCATGCGGGAGAGGTCGGCGTCGGAGAAGGACGCGGCGACCTCGTCGCGGGTCTGTACGCGCAGCAGCCGGAGCAGCGCGTTGGCGAAGGCGTTGACGGTGAAGACGACGGGGCGCAGCGCGCGGGTGAGTGCGACCAGCGGCGGGCCGAGCAGCAGCGCGGAGCGCACGGGGTCGGCCAGCGCCACGTTCTTCGGCACCATCTCGCCGAGCAGCATGTGCAGGTACGTCGCCACGGCCAGGGCGATGGCGAACGAGATCGGATGGACCAGCCCGTGCGGCACCCCCACCGCGTCGAAGAGCGGTTCCAGCAGGTGCGCGATGGCCGGCTCGGCGACGACGCCGAGGACCAGCGTGCACAGCGTGATGCCGAGCTGGGCCGACGCCATCAGCGTGGAGACGTGCTCCAGGCCCCAGAGCACGCGGCGCGCCCGGCGGTCGCCGTCCTGGGCGTACGGCTCGATCTGGCTGCGCCGTACCGAGATGAGCGCGAACTCCGCGCCCACGAAGAACGCGTTGAGCCCCAGCGTGAGCAGGCCGACGATCAACTGAACGGCGGTCATCCCGGCTCCCCCCTCCCGCCCCTCCCGGACGCCGCGGCGCCGCCGCCGTTGCCGTCCGTGCCGCCCGCGCCGCCGCCGTCACCCTCGTCGCCGGCTTCGCCCGGCGGCGGGGGGAGCAGCAGGACGCGCGCGGCGCGGCGCCCGGTGGTGTCCACGACGTCCAGCCGCCAGCCCCCGACGTCCAGCACGTCCCCGTCGACGGGGATGCGGCCCAGCTCGGTGGCGACGAGCCCGGCCAGCGTCTCGTACGGGCCCTCCGGCACCCGCAGGCCGATCTCCGCGAGCTGGTCGGGGCGCACCCCGCCGTCGGCGTCGAAGAGCATCCGGCCGTCCGGGGCCGCTCCGCTGGGCAGCAGGCCGGGCGTCTCCAGCGGGTCGTGCTCGTCCCGCACCTGGCCGATGACCTCCTCCACCACGTCCTCCATGGTGACCACGCCCGCGGTGCCGCCGTACTCGTCGATCACGACCGCCATGGAGTGCTCGTCGGTCAGCCGGTCCATCAGGTGGTCGACGGTCAGCGTCTCGGGCACCAGCACCGGTTCCCGCAGCAGGGGGGTCAGCGGGTGGCGGGCGCGGCTGTCCGCGGGGATGCCGAGGACGTCCTTGACGTGCACGTAGCCGAGGACGGTGTCCAGGTTGCCGCGGTAGACGGGGAAGCGGGACAGGCCGGTGGCACGCGAGGTGTCGACGACGTCTCCGACGGTCGCGTCCGACTCCAGCGCGACCACCTGCATCCGGGGCGTCATCACGTTCTCAGCGGTCAGATCCGCGAGCCCCAGGGTACGGACGAAGAGCTCGGCGGTGTCGGCCTCCAGCGAGCCCTTCTTCGCCGAGTGCCGGGCCAGTGCGGCGAGTTCCTTCGGACTGCGCGCGGAGGCCAGCTCCTCGGCCGGCTCCAGGCCCATCAGCCGCAGCACCCGGTTGGCGGTGTTGTTCAGATGGCCGATGAACGGGCGGAAGACGGCGCTGAACGTGCGCTGGAAGGCCGAGACGCGCTTGACCATGGTCAGCGGGCGGGAGATGGCCCAGTTCTTGGGTACCAGCTCGCCGACGACCATGAGCACCACGGTCGACAGCGCCGTGCCCAGGACGAGCGCGGCGCTGGAGGTGGCCGAGTCCGGTACGCCCGCCGCCCGCAGCGGGGCGTGGAGCAGGGTCGCGATGGACGGCTCGGCGAGCATGCCGACGACGAGGTTGGTGACGGTGATGCCGAGCTGCGCCCCGGAGAGCTGGAACGTCAGGCCGCGTACGGCCTGCAGCGCGCCGGCCGCGCCGCGCTCGCCGCGGTCCACGGCGCGCTCCAGCTCCGCCCGCTCCACCGTCGTCAGCGAGAACTCGGCGGCCACGAAGAGGCCGCAGGCAAGGCAGAGTGCCAGGGCCAGAACCAGCAGCAGCGCTTCGGTCATCGGGTCACCTCCGTCTCATGATCACGCAGGGTGGCGGTGGTCGCGCGGCGACCGCGGTCAGCCGGCGGCAAGCGGCTTGACCCAGCGGCTCCACTGCTCCTGGCGTTCGTAACCCCCGGCCTGCCAGGCGCGGTGTGCCCGCTCGTTACGGTCCAGCACCATCGCGTCCGCACGCCGGCCGCCGAAGGAGGCGAACCGCCGCTCCGCCGCGGCCAGCAGCGCCGTGCCGACACCGCGGCGCCGGTGGCCGGGGTGGACGGCGAGCCGGTACAGATGGCAGCGCCAGCCGTCGAACCCCGCGATGACGGTGCCCGCCAGCTCACCGCGGCGCTCGGCCAGCAGCAGCGCGCCCGGGTCCCGCTCCAGCAACCCGGTGACGCCCGCCTCGTCGTCGCTGACGGACGTGCCCTCCGCCGCCGCCTTCCAGAACGCGAGCACCGCCGGTACGTCCGCGGGCTCCGCGGCCCGGATGTAGAGATCGTCCATGTCCGGCATCCCATCACCGGGTACCCGCACGCGTCGACAGAATTCGGCTCGCGCCCCGGGCCCGGCCGTACGCACGCCCGGTCCCTGCGTGCGTGCCCCGGCCGTGCCGCGGTCACTCGTGCGCGATGGCCGCCAGGACGTTGAGCCGGGACGCCCGCAGCGCCGGCAGCAGGGCAGCCAGCAGGCCGACCAGCACCGACCCGATCACCACGGCGAGCTGGACCGTCCAGTCGATCGCGAAGGCGCGCATGCCCTCCAGCGCCAGCACCTCGTGCACCCCCGCCCCCCACGCCAGGCCCAGCACCAGACCGAGCAGCGCGCCGAAGACGGCGATCACGACGGACTCCAGCCGGATCATCCGCCGCGTCTGGCGTCTGGACAGCCCGATGGCCCGCAGCATGCCGATCTCCCGGGTCCGCTCCACCACCGACAGAGCCAGCGTGTTCACCACGCCCAGCACCGCGATGACGATCGCCAGCCCCAGCAGCGCGAAGACCAGGTAGAGCAGCACGACGATCTGGTCCCGGATCAGTTCCTTGAAATCGGCCTGGTCGCGCACCTTCACCTGCGGGAAGTCCTTGAGCCCGCTCTCCAGTGACGCACGCAGCCTGTCGACGTCGGTGCCGCTCGCGGCGTTGACGAAGACGACCGCCTCCTGTCCGCCCGGCAGGTACTCCTCCAGGGTCTCCATGCCCAGGAAGAAGCCGCCCGCCGCCCCGAAACCGCCGCTGGTCTCCTGCTTGGTGAGCGCGCCGACGGTCAGCTTCGCTCTCTTGCCGTTGGAGAACTCCACCTGGAGCGTGCTGCCGATGCGTATGCCGTGGTCACGGGCGAACTGCCGCTGCAGGCCCACGTGCCCGGACGCGAGCGCGGCGCCGGTGTCGCCCTGCGCGTACTCCAGCCGGCTGACCCGGTCCAGCTCCTTGTCGAAGGCGCCGGCGCTGGTGCTGGTCCTTTCTCCGTCGGGCAGGGTCACCCGCATCGGCGCGAACCGCTGGCGGACGACGAGACCCACGCCGTCCGCGTCCTCGACCCGCTCGGTGACCTCGCGGGGGAAGGGGCCGAAGCTGTCGCTCTGCACGAGGAAATCGGCGCCCAGCGTCCGGTCGATCTCCTCGTCGAAAGACTTCGTCATCGAGGCGGCGGCGACGGACATGCCGCCGACCAGTGCCAGGCCCACCATGAGTGCCACGGCCGTCGCACCGGTGCGCCGCGGGTTGCGCAGCGCGTTGCGCTGGCTGAGGGCGCCGACCGAGCCGAAGATCCGCGGGAACCAGCCGCCCAGCACCCGGATCACCGGGCGCACCAGCAGCGGTCCGGCCGCCACCACGGCGAGCATCGTCAGCACCACGCCGCCCACCAGGTAGACCGCCGAGTCCCGGGTCTGGTCCGCGGTGGCGCACAGGACGAAGGACACCGCCCCGACGACCCCGAGGACCGAGCCGAGCACCGCCCGCACCCGCATCGGCCTGCCGACCTCCGCGATCTCCAGATCGGCGAGCGCCGCCATGGGGGAGACCCGCGCCGCCCGCCGGGCCGGCAGGTACGCCGCGACGAACGTGACCCCCACGCCCACCGTGTACGCGAAGACCGGCGTGACCCAGCTCACGACCATCTCGGCCGCGTCCAGGTTCATCCCCAGCAGGCCCATCGTCTCGATGAGCCCCACGGCCAGGCCGATGCCGCTGAGCAGCCCGAGCGTGGAGCCCACCAGCCCGAGCAGCAGCGCCTCGGTGAGCACCGAGCGGCGGACCTGCCGGCGGTCCGCGCCCAGCGCGCGCATCAGCCCCAGCTCACGAGTGCGCTGCGCGATGAGCATCGAGAACGTGTTGACGATCAGGAAGATGCCGACCAGCACGGCGATCCCGGCGAAGCCGAGCATCACGTACTTGATGATGTCGAGGAACGTGCCCAGCTCCTCCGCCGCCGACTTCGCCTGCTCGTCGGCGGTCTGCACGGTGTACTTCCCGTCCAGCGCCTCCTTGACGCGCTTCTTCAGCACGGCGTCGGACACCCCCGGCGCCGCGTCCACGGACACCGAGGTGGCCAGCGCCGTGTCCCCGGGCAGCGGTTTCCCCTCGGCGGCCCCGGCCCGGGCGTCCCCGTCCTCCGCGGTCCCGGCCTCCGGGTTCTCCAGCAACTGGCGCTGCGCCGCCGCCGTCTCCAGGTAGACCACCGTCGCGCCGGGGTTGGTGGTCGTGAACTCGGCGATGCCGACGACCTCGACCTCGAACGTGCCGGGCTGTGCCAGGACGTTGAGCGTGTCCCCGATCTCGATGTTCTTGCGGTCGGCGGTGTCCTTGTCGAGCAGGGTCTCACCGGCGCCCGCCGGCTCGCGGCCGTCCGACAGCTTTACCGGGCTGCGGTCGCTGACGTACCAGTTGGTGGCGATCGTCGGAGGGCCGGTGGTCCGGCCGATCGGCTCGTTCTCCGCGTCGGTGACGGTGAGGTTCTCCACCTCGACGTCGAGATGGACGTTCTGCACCCCCGGCACCTTCGCCACGTCGTCCGCCACCGACGCGGGCAGCGTCGGCACCAGTCCGGAGCCGAAGCCGTGGTTCTGCTCGAACGCCTCCCTCGGGGAGACCGCGACGTCCGCGGCCGTGGAGGCGAAGAGCCGGTCGAACGTGCGGCTGACGGTGTCGGAGAAGATGAGGCTGCCGGAGACGAACGCCACCGACAGCACCACGGCCAGCGCCGAGAGCAGCATCCGCCCCTTGTGCGCGAGGAAGCTGCGCAGAGTCGCCTTGAGCACGCCGCCTCAGCTCTTCCTGACGCCGTCGAAGCGCTTCATGCGCTCCAGCACCGCCTCGGCCGTCGGCTGCGGCATCTCGTCGACGATCCGGCCGTCGGCCAGGAAGAGCACCAGGTCGGAGTGGGCGGCAGCGCCCGGATCGTGGGTCACCATCACCACCGTCTGCGCCAGGCGGTCGACCGCCTCGCGCAGGAACCCCAGCACTTCGAGACCGGAGCGCGAGTCGAGATTGCCCGTCGGTTCGTCGGCGAAGATCAGCTCGGGCCGGGAGGCCAGCGCCCGCGCGCACGCCACCCGCTGCTGCTGGCCGCCGGAGAGCTGCGAGGGCCGGTGGTCGAGCCGGTCGCGCAGGCCGAGCGTGTCGACCACCCGGTCCAGCCAGTCGGGGTCGGGTCTGCGGCCCGCGATGTCCATCGGCAGCGTGATGTTCTCCAGCGCGTTGAGCGTGGGCAGCAGGTTGAACGACTGGAACATGAAGCCGATCCGGTCGCGCCGCAGCCGCGTCAGCGCCCGCTCGCCCAGGCCCGTGATCTCCGTGTCGCCCAGCCAGACCTGCCCGGAGGTCACCGTGTCCAGGCCCGCGAGGCAGTGCATCAGCGTGGACTTGCCGGAGCCGGACGGGCCCATGACCGCCGTGAAGCGGGCACGGTGGATCTCCACGTCGACCGCGTCCAGCGCCACGACGGCTGTCTCGCCGCTGCCGTACCTCTTCGTCAGCCCGCCGGCGCGGGCCGCGACTCCGGCGGGCGGTCCCGCTTCGCGTCTGTCGAGTGCCGCCGGTGTGGACAATTCGGTTCCCCCATCGGACTGTGAGCCGGGCGCCGGGTGCGCGTTCCTGTCTTCCCGCCGTACGCCGTGCGCGTCCGGCGGGACGTGCTGCCGGGCTGCGCGACCGATCGGGTCCACGCCGCCTGCCAGCGAGACTAAGGCGCCGCGCAACCCCGCGCATCCCTCCCGGGTGGCACCTGTGGACAACCGACTACTCCCGCGGGAGGACCGTCCTCTCCCGTGCCCGGAAAGGGGGCTGTCAGCCGCGAAGCGCGGTGCCCAGGACGTGGTACGAAGCCGGGGTGGGCGGTCCCTGCTCCGGCACCCGCAGCCGCCGGTACGTCCCGAGCGTGAACCCCGCGGCGGTCAGCTCGCCGAGCACGTCGCGGCCGGAGTGGCAGCCGCCGAGCAGCAGCGGCCACACCGTACGGTCCGCCGCCCGCTGTACCGCCCGCATCACCCGCCCGCCGGCCCGTCCGTGCTCGAAGAACCGCAGCTCGCCCCCCGGCCGCAGCACCCGGCGCAGCTCGTCCAGAGCCCGCGGCACGTCCGCGACCGAGCACAGCACCAGCGAGGCGACGGCGGCGTCATACGAGCCGCTCTCGACCGGGACCGCCTCCGCCGTCCCCGGCATCACGTCCACCGGCACATGCGCCCGCAGCGCCGCCGCCGCGGCGAGCTGCCGCAGGTGACGCTCCGGCTCGACCGCGACCACCTCGGAGACGGCGGCCGGGTAGTGCGCGAAGTTCAGCCCGTTGCCCGCGCCGATCTCGACGACGCGGCCGGAGAGCCCGGACAGCAGCTCCTTGCGCAGCTCGGCGACCCCGCCGCGCTCGTCGGCGGTGACGCTGAGACGGGCGTAGTAGCGCGCGAAGTACGGGTGGTACACGGCGTCCTTCGCGGCGCGCGGCGGTGTCGGCATACCGGCCTCCTGGGGAACGGGGTCAGTGCGATTCTCCACTTCCGGACCCGCCGGGGGCGTACCGGGCGCGGAAGTCGCGGGCGTCCCAGTGCCCGCCGAGCGCCGGTGCCAGCCACCCGCGCGCCGCCGCGCCGAACGCCTCGGGACCGTACCCGCCGGCGCCCTCGGGCACCGCGCCCAGCAGCGGTACCCGTGCCGTGGCCGGCAGGTCCGCCAGGTTGCACCGGGCCGCCAGGTCCGGCGCCGCCGGCCATCTGCCCACCACCGCACCCGGGCACGCCAGGCCGCGGTGCCGCAGTGCTTCCGTGGTCAGCTCGGTGGCGTTCAGCGTGCCGAGCCCGGCGGCGGCCACGACCAGCACCGGCGCCGCCACCAGCCGCGCCACCTCCGCCAGCGTGCCGCCCGCGTCGTCCATCCGCACCAGCAGCCCGCCCGCGCCCTCCACGAGTACCAGGTCGTAGTCGTGCCCCAGCTTCTCCACCATCCCCGCCGCGTCCGCCGCCGTCAGCGGCGGCAGCCCCGCGCGCCGGGCGGCCGTCGCGGGCGCCAGCGGCTCGGGGAAGCGGGCCAGCTCCACGGCCTGTACGCCCGGGGCGAGGCGCGCCGCCTCATCGGCGTCCCCGGGCTCACCGGGCGCCACGCCCGTCTGTGCCGGTTTGAGCACGGCCACCGAGCGGCCCCGCGCCAGTGCCGCGGCGGCCACGGCGGCGGTGACGACCGTCTTGCCCACGCCGGTCGACGTGCCGGTGACCACGAGTACGCTGCCCATCGCCCCGCACCCCGCCCCTGTCAGCCGGCCGCCGCCGCGGCGCGCACGGCGGCGCAGACGCGGGCGACGTCGGCGTCCCCTGTCACGTACGGCGGCATGGTGTAGATCAGGTCCCGGAACGGGCGCAGCCACACCCCCGCCCCGACCGCGGCCCGGGTGGCGGCGGCCATGTCGACGTCGTGGTCCAGTTGTACGACGCCGATGGCGCCCAGCACCCGTACGTCCACCACCCCCGGCAGCTCCGCCGCCCCCGCCAGCCCTTCCCGCAGCCCGCTCTCGATGCGCTTGACGTCCTGCTGCCAGCCGCCGTCGGCGAGCAGGTCGAGCGAGGCCAGGGCGACGGCGGAAGCGAGCGGGTTGCCCATGAACGTCGGGCCGTGGGCGAGCACCGGAACCTCACCTGCCGAGATGCCGCCGGCCACCCGCGGGGTGCACAGCGTCGCGGCCATCGACAGATAGCCGCCCGTCAGCGCCTTGCCGACACACATCACATCCGGCGTGACGCCCGCGTGGTCCGCGGCGAAGAAGGCGCCGGTGCGGCCGAAGCCGGTGGCGATCTCGTCGAACACCAGCAGTACGCCGTGAGCGTCGCACGCCTCGCGCAGCACCCGCAGATAGTCCGGCGCGGTGAAGCGCATGCCGCCGGCGCCCTGCACGACCGGCTCCACGATCACCGCGGCCAGCTCGTCCGCGTGCCGCGCCACGAGATCACGCAGCTCACGCTCGTAGGCACCGTCCACCGGCGCGTCGAAGCCCGCTGGCGGCACCCCGGCGAACACCTGCCGTGGCAGCACGCCGGACCACAGCTCGTGCATCCCGCCGTCCGGGTCGCAGACGGACATCGGCTGCCAGGTGTCCCCGTGGTAGCCGCCGCGCCACGTCAGCAGCCGGCGCTTGCCCGGACGGCCGAGCGAACGCCAGTACTGCAGGCACATCTTGACCGCCACCTCGACGGACACCGAGCCGGAGTCGCTGAGGAACACGTGCCGCAGCGGCTCCGGCGTGACCTCCACCAGCCGCGCCGCAAGCCGTACCGCCGGCTCGTGGGTGAGCCCGCCGAACATCACGTGGCTCATCCGCTCCACCTGCCCGCGGACGGCCGCGTCGAGCACCGGGTGGCGGTACCCGTGGATCGCCGACCACCACGACGACATCCCGTCGACCAGCTCGTCCACACCCCATGCCGGTTCGGCCAGCCGCAGTCGCACCCCCGCGGCGGAGTCGACGACCAGCGGCTCCTGCCGGCCGGGCATGGGCCCGTACGGGTGCCAGACGTGCTCGCGGTCGAGGTCGAGCAGCCGCCGGGGCGGCAACGGCTCAGGCATTGGGCGGGAGTTCCGTGCCGGCCCCGCGGCGGCGTACGGCGACGAGGTCCGTACGCGCCTCCTGCACCGGCTCGTCCGGCCCGGCGGCGCCGGGCGCGGGCCGGCCATCCGGAGCGGAGCCGCCCGCCCGGTGCGGCGGCAGCGTCGTCGTCCCCGCCTCCTCCACCTCGAACCCGGCGTCCGCGATCATCTCCAGGTCCGCCTTGCCCGCCTGCCCCTCGCTGGTCAGGTAGTCGCCCAGGAACACCGAGTTGGCCAGGTGCAGCGCCAGCGGCTGGAGCGTCCGCAGATGGATCTCCCGGCCGGCCGCCAGCCGCACCTCCACGTCCGGGCAGACGAACCGCACCATGGCGAGGATCTTCAGACAGCGCTGCGGCGTGAGATCCCACTCGCCGGCGAGGGGTGTTCCCTCGAACGGGATGAGGAAGTTCACCGGCACCGAGTCCGGGTCCAGCGCGCGCAGCGCGAAGACCACGTCCACCAGGTCCTCGTCGCTCTCGCCCATCCCCGCGATCAGCCCGGAGCACGCCGACATCCCGGCCGCCTGCGCCTGCCGCACGGTCTGCACCCGGTCCTCGTAGCCGTGGGTGGTGCAGATGTCCGCATACGTCGCCTCGGAGGTGTTGAGGTTGTGGTTGTAGGCATCCGCGCCCGCCGACTTCAGCCGCTCCGCCTGTCCGTCGGAGAGCAGCCCCAGACAGGCGCACACCTCCACGTGCCCGTGCTTCTCCTTGATGGCGGCGATGGTCTCCGAGACCCGCTCGACATCCCGGTCCGTGGGCCCGCGACCGCTGGCGACCAGGCAGACCCGCTTGGCGCCGCCCGCCACGCCGGCCGCCGCGGCCTCGGTCGCCTGGTCGGCCTTGAGCCACGTGTACCTGAGGATTCCCGCCTCGGAGCCCAGCCGCTGCGAGCAGTACGAGCAGTCCTCGGGGCAGAGCCCCGACTTGAGGTTGACCAGGTAGTTGAGCTTCACCCGGCGGCCGAAGAACTCCCGGCGCACCTTCCCGGCCGCGGCGACGACGTCGAGGACGTCCTCGTCCGGGGTGCGCAGCACGGCCAGGGCCTCGTCACGGCTGGGCGCCTCGCGGCGCAGCCCTTTGTCCACCAGCGTCGAAAGCAGGTCCATGGCGCCGATCCTCGCCCACCGGACCCATCCGGGCCAATGGGGCATCGCACAACGGCCGCCCCCCTGTTCTGTGCTCATCGCCACACCTCGGCGCGCGTGCGTGCGCACTACGGTGCAGAAACAGCCCGCCGAGCCGAGGAACCGCATGCCCCGTCACGCCTTCGACTGGATCGACGCGCAGGCCGAGGAGCGGCGGCGCGCCGGTCTCGTACGCACCCTGCGCCCCCGCGCGCACGACGCCCCGCTGCTCGACCTGTGCGGCAACGACTACCTCGGCCTGGCCCGCCACCCCGAGGTCACCGCCGCCGCCGCAGCCGCGGCCCGCCGCTGGGGCGCGGGTGCCACGGGATCCCGGCTCGTCAGCGGCAGCACCGCACTGCACGCGGAGCTGGAGGCCGAACTCGCCGCCTTCTGCGGCTTCGAGGCCGCGCTTGTCTTCTCCTCCGGCTACGGCGCGAACCTCGCCGCCGTCACCACCTTGAGCGACCGCGGCACCCTGGTGGTCTCGGACGCGGCAAACCACGCCTCCCTCATCGACGGCTGCCGGCTCTCCCGGGCGCACGTCGCCGTCGTTCCGCACGCCGACGCCGACGCGGTGGCCAAGGCGCTCGACGGCTTCGCCGGGCGGTCGCTGGCGGTCTCCGACGGGGTCTTCTCCGTCGACGGCGACGCCGCGGACCTGCCCGCCCTCGCGGGGGCATGCCGCGCGTACGGGGCCGGACTGCTGGTGGACGACGCCCACGGGTTCGGCGTACTCGGGGCGGGCGGGCGCGGCTCGCTGCATGCCGCCGGCCTGGCGGGCGCCGACGACGTCGTCGCCACCGTCACCCTGTCGAAGGCCCTGGGCAGCCAGGGCGGCGCGGTGCTGGGCCCGGCGCGGGTGATCCGGCATCTGGTCAACACCGCGCGGACGTTCATCTTCGACACCGGCCTCGCCCCCGCCGCCGCCGGCGCCGCGCTCGCCGCGCTGCGCCTGCTGCGCGGCGAGCCACAGCGCGCCGCGGCGGCCCGGCGGGTGGCGGCGGCGCTGCACGGCGGGCTGACGGCCGCGGGGCTGACGGCGGTACGCCCCGACGCGGCGGTGGTGTCGGCACGGGCCCCGGCGCCGGAGGCGGCGGTGGCGTGGGCGGCTGCGTGCCGCGAGGCGGGCGTGGCGGTCGGCTGCTTCCGCCCCCCGTCGGTGCCCGACGGCATCTCGCGGCTGCGTCTGACCGCCCGCGCGGACCTGACCGACGAGCAGGTGGAGACCGCGATCGAGACCGTCGTGCGCACCGCGCCCGCGGGCCCGGCGGCGGCGCGCTAGGCGTGCGCGACGCGCACGCCGCCGGTGAACTCGCCGTCCTTGACCGCCGCGACGAAGGCGCGCCACGCCTCGGCCCGGAACAGCAGCGCCGGCCCCTCCACATGGGTGGAGTCCCGCACGGCCAGCAGTCCGGCGGATTCCGGTCCCACGGGACAGGCGGCCTCGACGCAGTTGTTCGCCCCCGTACTGTACGAACTGCGCCGCCAGCGGACGTCGTCGAGTGCCGTGCTGGAGGAGACGTACCGAGGCGGTGGGGTCATGGTGCCTCCTTTGCGTCCGCGGCGAGCGCGGCTATGAACGACAGGGACTCCTCGTACGAAAGGGCGGTCGCCTGCAGCGAAGCAAAGGCGCTCACATACGCCCGTAAGTCTTCTTTCCTTTCCAGGTGAAGGCTACTCATCAAATGGTCCACAACGACCACGTCGAGATCAGAACTGCGCGAATAAGAGAAGATAACGAAAGGCCCGGTGAGCCCCACATGCTCGCCCGCGGCAAAGGGCAGGATCTGGACGCGTACGTGCGGAAGCATGCCCATCCGCCGCAAGTGCCGCAACTGCTCCGCCATCACCCCCGGCCCGCCCACGGGCCGCCGCAGCACCGCCTCGTCGAGCACCGCGTGCAGCCGCAGCGGCCTGGTGGCGCGGAGCACCGCCTGCCGGGCTATCCGCACCTCCACCAGCGACTCCACCTCCCGCCTTCCGGCGCCGGCGACGGCCGCCCGGGTCACCGCCCGGGCGTATCGCCGGGTCTGCAGCAGTCCCGGGATCACCGACGTCTCCAAGGTGCGCACCCCGGACGCCTCCGCCTCCAGCCTGATGAAGTCCCGGTACGCGGCCGGCAGCAGGTCGCGGTACTCGCTCCACCAGCGGTCCTCGCGATCCCCGTGCGGCGCCGTGGCCAGTGTTTCCAGCAGCGTGCGCTGCCCGGGGTCGGTGACCCCGTACGCGTCCAGCAGCCGGCCGACGTCCGCGGCCTTGGCCGCGGACGTGCCGGTCTCTATCCGGCTGATCTTCGACTGGTGCCAGCCGACCAGCTTCGCGGCCCTGCCGCTGGTCAGCCCGGCCCTGCCGCGCAGCCTGCGCAGCTCCGCACCCAGCTTGGCGCGGCGTACCGCCGGCTCCTTGCGCATGACGACCCTCCCGGCCCGCTCAGCCGAACGCGTAACAACTGGCCAGTCTGCCGCCCACATACGGTCTCTCGCGGCACAGTTCACCGCTTCGAGCGACAGATATATGCATAACCTGGCGGAGGGCTCGCGCGCCGGGCACGATCGATGACACGGTGGCACGAACAACAACCTGAAGCGGTCCTCGACTTCACCAGGCACGCGTCGGAGTCCGGCACAGTCGTGCGAAAGAGACGGCGTCGCAATGGCAGACCAGCAGGAAGCATCCGTCACGCTGCCGAGTGAGGCTGCTTCGGTCACGCAGGCGCGTACATATGTCACTGACATTCTCGCGAAATGGGGCCTCCCGGAAGACGCGGACGAGACCGACACCGTCCGCCTCGTCGTCTCCGAACTGGCCACGAATGCCGTCCAGCACACCCGCGGGCTGTCGCCCACGTTCACCGTGCGCCTGGTGCTCGTACGGGAGCAGTTGCGCGTCGGCGTGAGCGACAGCCACCCCCGCCGGCCGCGCCGGCTTCCCGCCGCCGTCCAGCAGGACAACGGGCGCGGCATGGTCATCGTCCGGTGCCTGGTCGCGGAGTCCGGCGGACGGCTGTCCGTGACGCCGACGGCGGACGGCGGCAAGACCGTGTGGGTCACCCTGCCCTGGCGGCCCGCGCCTGTGGCCTGAGGCACACACCCCGCGGTCACGCCGGAGCACCGGGGTGGTCCACCCTGGAGACATGACCGACCAGCCCATCAGCCACGAGGACGTCCACGCCGCCGCGCAGCGCATCGCGGGAGGGGCACGCCCGGTTGCCGTCGCACCCGCGGGTGCCGGGGTGGTGCCGGACGCCGAGGTGTGGCTCGCGCTCGAGTTCCTCCAGCACACCGGCTCCTTCAAGGCGCGCGGGGCCCTGAACTTCACCGCCGCCCACGCCGCGGCCGGCGCCATGCCGGACGCCGGCGTGCTCATCGCCTCCGGCGGCAACGCCGGCCTCGCCTGCGCCTGGGCCGCCGCCCGCCACGACGTCCCCGCGCACGTCTTCCTTCCCGCCACCGCGCCGGACTTCAAGGTCGGGCGGCTGCGCGCGCTCGGCGCAGACGTACGACTGACGGGCCGTACGTACGGCGAGGCGCTGGCCGCCTCGCGCGCCATGGCCGCGGAGACCGGCGCGCTCGCCTCGCACGCCTACGACCACCCGCTGATCTCCGCGGGGGCCGGGACGCTGCTGCCGGAGATCGCCGCCGCCGTGCCCGGCGGCATCGACACCGTCGTCGTCGCTGTCGGCGGGGGCGGGCTGTACGCGGGCGTGGCCGCCGCCGCCGCGCACCGGGGGATTCACGTCGTCGCCGTCGAGCCCGAGAACTGCCGTGCGCTGAACGCCGCGCTGGCGGCGGGGGAGGTCGTGGACGTCCCGGTCGATTCCGTCGCCGCGGACTCCTTGGGCGCCTCCCGCACCTCGCGCGACGCGCTGGCCTGGGCGCGGCGGCCGGGAACCACCTCCGTGCTCGTCGCCGACGCCGACATCGTGGCGGCCCGGCGGCGGCTGTGGGACGACCACCGGCTCGTCGTCGAGCACGCCGCGGGCACGGCGCTGGCGGCGCTGACCACGGGCGCGTACAAGCCGCGGGCGGGGGAACGGGTGGCCGTCGTCCTCTGCGGCGCGAACACCGACCCCGGCACTCTCTGACGCCGGGCTCAGCGCCCTCGGTCGTCCGGCTTCGCCGCACGCGTGGCGAGGCTCCTGCTCAGGCCCCACGGGAGCGCCGCCCACAGCCCCGCGGTGAACACGAGCACGGAGGCGCCGGCAGCGATCCCCGCCGCGCGTCCCAGGACGACGTCCACCACGAGCAGCACGGCCCCGGACAGCGCGAACGCCAGCACCGCGAGCCCTCCCGCCGCCAACTGCGAGGAGACGTCGACGACGCGCCGCTTCGCCCGGCGCCGGAACAGCCCCCGGTGCACCGCCGCGGGCGCGGTGAGCAGCACCGCCGCCGCCACGGCCAGCAGCAGGGTCGCCACGTACGTGCCGCGCTGCACCGCGTCCAGATCGGTGAAGCGCTCGGTGAACGCGAGGGTCAGCAGGAAGGCGAAGAGGATCTGTACGCCCGTCTGCGTCACCCGCAGCTCCTGGAGCAACTCCACGAAGTTGCGGTCGTCCCGCTCCAGCGCGGTCTCGCGGCGCGCGTGAGGCCCGAACGCCTCCGGATCCTCCGCTCGCGCGGCCCGCGCGGCCGTGCCGCGCTCGTCTTCGTTCCGGTCTCGGTCCATGCCCTTCCCGGTTGCCCGATCGGCCCGTCCTACTCCTCGTTTACCACCAGCAGCGCCTCCGCGCCCACCGGACGGAACCCGGCGGCCAGGAACGCCCGTACGCTCGCCGCGTTGCCCGGCGCCACCTGTGCCCACAGCGGTTCGCCCTGCGGGACCAGGTGCCGGGCCGCCGTCGCCAGCCGGCGCCCCAGCCCGTGCCCGCGGGCGTCCGGCTCCACCTCGACGGCGGCCTCCCAGCGCCCGGCGACGCCGCGGCCGAGGAGCACGGTGGCGCCGGGGAGGGCCCAGGCCCGCACGTCGTCGCGGTGCCGCAGGGCGCGGCGCAGCCGGGGGTGGGTCTCGTCGTCGCCGTCCGCGAGCGGCAGCGGCGGCGGGCCGGGCAGGGAATCGGCGACCATCAGGACGTCGATGTTGTTCACCGTGCGGCCGAGGCGGGCGGTCAGGGCGGCGAGGAACGGCGGGTTGAGCGGGGCGGACAGGTCCCCGGCGGGCAGCAGGCCGCGTATCCACGCCGGATCCGCGTCCGCGAAGACGACGTGGCAGCCGGTGAGGGCGATGACGCCCGCGTCCCGCGGCGACGGCTGCGGGAGCACGGCGACCGCACCGTCCGGCGGTGGGAAGGAGCCGCGGGCGGCGGCGGACAGCAGCGCGGCGAGCCGGCCGCCGTCCGGGCCGCCTGCGTGCGCGAGCGTCGTCATGGACACGGGATCACCGGAGTGCGGACTCATGGCTGCTCGCTCCTCGAGCGCGGCGGGCGTCACGCGGCCAACCTATCCGGACCCGTCCCACCCGCCGGCGCCCGACCGTCACGGCGCCCCGTCGGGCTCCCGCGGCCCCGGCGGCACCGCCACCAGCCTGCTGCGCCGCTCCCCGTCGAGCACCCGCAGCGCGCGGGCCATCGTCGCGGCGTGGATCCGGGTCTCGCGCCGCTCGTGCATCAGCGCCAGCGCGTCGCGCAGCCCGACCGCGGTGCGCACCAGCGCCTGCGCCGCACGCAACCCCGAGTAGGTGTCCGCGCCGCGCGCGGGGTTGATCCGGCCCAACTGGTCGACGGCGTCGAGGTAGCGGTCGATCACCTCCGCCTCCGCGCGCGTGAGCGCGGGCAGAGGAGGCAGTTCGGGCGGCAGCACGGTCCGTCACCTCCCGTAGCGCGGCGTGCTGGTGCCCTTGCGGCTCTCGGTCATCCGGTCGGCCAGCCCGTACGCGATGGCCTGCTCGGCGTCGAGGATCTTGTCCCGCTCGATGTCCTCGCGGATCTGCTCGATGGGATTCCCCGAGTGCCTGGCGAGCAGCTCCTCCAGCAGCGCGCGGTGGCGCAGCAGCTCGCGCGCATGGATCTCCAGGTCGCTCGCCTGCCCCTGCACCGGCTCCGCGAACGACGGCTGGTGGATGAGCACCCGCGCCCCGGGCAGCACGAACCGCTTGCCGGGGGTCCCGGCGGCCAGCAGTACGGCGGCGGCGGAGCCGGCCTGCCCGAGGCAGACGGTCTCGATGTCGCTGGTGACGAACTGCATCGTGTCGTAGATCGCGGTCATCGCCGTGAACGAGCCGCCGGGTGAGTTGATGTACAGCGAGATGTCCTGGTCGGGCGCGGCGTGCTCCAGATGCATGAGCTGGGCCATCACGTCGTTCGCCGATGTGTCGTCGACCTGTGTGCCGAGGAAGACGATCCGCTCCTCCAGCAACTTCGAGTACGGATCCTGCGTGCGCACCCCGCTGCTCGTCCGCTCGGTGAACTCCGGCAGCACGTAGCGCGCCGTGGGGCTGTCCATGGCCGTCGGCACCTCCCTCTCTCGGTTTCATGATCCTCAGTGCAAAATGTACAGGACGTACATCCGGTTATGCTGGGAGCATGGCGTACGAAATTCCGGTGACGCAAGCCCGTGCAGAGCTGGCCGACCTGATCAACCGCGTGGTCTACGGCGGCGAGCGGGTCGTGGTCACGCGCCACGGCCGGCCCCTCGTGGCCCTCGTCTCCGCCGCCGACCTGGAGAAACTCGACGAGCTCGAGAACCCGCCGGCCGAGGAACAGGTGATCACCACGGTCTCGGGCGTCCGCCCCGCCCACCCCGCCGGATCTGCCACGGGCGAACGCCGCTTCGGTATCGCCGCAGAGCACCGCGCCCCCGACACCCGCGCCGGCGGCGAGGGTCCCGCCTAGCCCCGCCGGTGTTCCGGTACCGCCGGGCCTAGGTCTGCGGGCCCCGGCCCGGCGGCCGCCGGGGATCAGCCGGTTGCCGGATGCCGCGCCCGCGGCACCCGGGACACGATGCAGGCGGACCCCGGCGAAAGGAGCGCACCGATGTCGTACCCGGAGGACCTCGTCTACCCCGAGCCCCGCTACCACGGTGGGAGGGGCGAGGTGAACGCGACGTTCCGGCCCGCCGGCAGCCCGCCGGACCTCACCTCGCCCGGCGGTTTCACCCGCTACCTCGCCACGGAGGAGTCGACGGGCGGTGAGTTCGGGCTGTACGACGTGCAGCTCGGCCCGCGCTCACCCGGGGCGAAGACGCACTTCCACAAGACGATGTCGGAGTCCTTCTACGTGGTCTCCGGTGAACTTGAGCTGTACGACGGCGACAGATGGGTGACGGGACGCGGCGGGGACTTCCTGTACGTGCCCGTCGGCGGGCTGCACGGCTTCAGGAACACCACCGACGACCCCGTCCGCGTCCTCATGCTCTTCTCCCCGGGCGCCCCGCGCGAGGAGTACTTCGAGCGGGTGGCGGAGATGTCGCGGCGCGGCGGCGAGGAGCTGAAGCAGTTCCGCATCCGGCACGACAGCTTCTTCGTCGAGGACTTCCCAAGCGGCGGGGAAAGCGGCGGGGACGGCCCGGGGTAGCCCCCGGCCGGGGGCGTGTCCTGGTGCGGAGGCACCAGGACACGGCGGTGCCTGGTCCGGGTGCACCAGGCGAGGACGGCCACGGCGGACGATGCCCCGCCGGGCGCCGCCCGGGAGTGTGGGAAGCGCGCGAAATCTCGCGCTCTTCCCCCTCCCAACGGTGTCTGGAGTGATCGAGAAGTGGCGACTTTTCTCTACCGGATCGGACGGTGGGCCTTCCGCCGGCGCCGGCTCGTGGGCGGCACGTGGCTGGTCGCCCTGGTGCTGGCCGGGGTCGCCGCCGCCGTGGCGCCGGCCGGGGAGGAAGAGGACCTCTCCATGCCCGGCACCGAATCGCAGAAGGCGTTCGACCTGCTCGACGAGCGCTTCCCCGACGACAACGCCCAGGGCGCGGAGGCACGTCTGGTGTTCCAGGCGCCGGACGGGCAGCGGGTGACCGCGCGGGAGCACAAGGCGGCCGTCGCGGACGCGCTCGGCTCCCTGGACGGCGGCGGCCAGGTCGCGTCGGCCACCGACCCCTACGAGTCCGGTGACGTCAGCGAGGACGGCACCATCGCCTACTCCACGATCACCTACACCGCGGGTGCCGTGGACCTCACCGGGCCGACGAAGAGCGCCCTGGAGGACGCCGCTGACCAGGCCAGGGACGCGGGGCTGACGGTGGAGATCGGCGGTTCCGCCCTGGACGCGGAGGAGGAGCCGGGCGGGACGACGGAGATCCTCGGCGTGGCGGTGGCCGCGGTGGTGCTGGTCCTCGCCCTCGGCTCGCTCGTCGCCGCCGGGCTGTCCCTGCTGACCGCCTTCGCGGGGGTGGCCCTCGCCTTCGGCCTGGTCTCCGCGCTGGCCGTGCCGCTGGGCCTGACGTCCACCGTCGCCATCCTGGCGCTGATGCTGGGGCTGGCGGTCGGCATCGACTACGCGCTCTTCCTCACCTCCCGGTTCCGTGACGAACTCGTCCGCGGCAGCGAGCCGGCGGAGGCCGCGGGCCGTGCGGTGGGCACCGCCGGGTCCGCCGTGGTCTTCGCCGGCGCGACCGTCTTCATCGCCCTGGTCGGGCTGGGGGTCGTCGGCATCCCGGAACTGACCAGGATGGGCATGGGCGGTGCGGGCGCCGTGGCCCTCGCCGTGCTCGCCGCGCTCACCCTGGTCCCCGCGATGTTCGGCTTCGCCGGCCGGCGGGTGCTGTCCCGGGCCGCCCGCAAGGCCGCCCGGCGGGCCGGAGAGCGCCCGCACGCGGTGCCCGCCGCGGCCGGCCGACCCGGTCTCGGCGTCCGCTGGGCGCGGTTCGTCCTGCGGCGGCCGGTGGCCGTGCTGCTGGTCGCCGGACTCGGCCTCGGTGCCGTCGCCGCACCGGCGCTGAGCCTCGAACTCGGCCTGCCCGGGGACGAGTCCAAGTCGGTTGAGACCACCCAGCGGCGCGCCTACGACCTGCTGTCGGACGGCTTCGGCCCCGGCTTCAACGGCCCGCTGACCGTGGTGGTGGACACCTCGCAGTCCGCGGACACCGAGGCCGTCACCGACCTGGTCACCACGACCGTACGGGAGGTGGACGGCGTCGCGTCCGTCGGCGACCCGGTGCTCGACGAGGCCGGGGACACCGCCGTCCTCACCGCGGTCCCGGAGACCGCGCCGAACAGCGGCGAGACCAAGGACCTGGTGCACGCGCTCCGGGACGCCGCCGCAGGCATCGAGGCCGACACCGGCGCGGGCGTCCTGGTGACGGGCACCACCGCGATGAACATCGACATCTCCGAAGCCATGTCCGATGCCCTCCTGCCCTATCTGACCGTGGTCATCGGCCTGGCGGTCCTCCTGCTGACGGTGGTCTTCCGCTCGATCCTGGTCCCGCTCAAGGCCGCCCTCGGCTTCCTGCTCTCGGTCGGCGCCGCCTTCGGCGTCCTCGTCGCCGTCTTCCAGTGGGGCTGGGGTGCGGACCTGCTCGGCATCGAGCAGACCGGCCCCGTCATGTCGCTGATGCCGATCCTCATCATCGGCATCGTGTTCGGCCTGGCCATGGACTACGAGGTCTTCCTCCTCAGCCGGATGCGGGAGACCTACGTCCACGGCGCGTCCCCCGGCGAGGCGGTCGTCCAGGGGTTCCGGCACAGCGGCCGGGTGGTGGCCGCCGCGGCGATCATCATGATCAGCGTGTTCGCCGGGTTCATCGGGATGAGCAGCCCGACCATCCAGACGATGGGCGTGGGCCTGGCGGCCGCCGTCGCCTTCGACGCCTTCGTGGTCCGGATGGCGATCGTGCCCGCGGTCCTGGCGCTCCTCGGCCGCCGGGCCTGGTGGCTGCCTCGTATGCTGAACCGTGTGCTGCCGAACGTGGACATCGAGGGCGAGGCGCTGAGCAAGCGGGCGCCCGCGCCGGCGAGCGGGGCGGACACGGCGGTGTCCCGGCTCCCGGCCGGCCGGTACTGACCGGGATGCAGAACCCGGGCGACGGCGGCCGGCGCGCACGCCGCGCGTGGTGGCGGGAGGCGGCGGTCCTGGCGACGGCCTTCACGCTCTGCCTGCTCGGCGGCGTGGTGCAGGTCGACGACACGCTGTCGGCGCCGCCCCCCGCCGCCTATGTCATCGCCGTGGCGTCCTGTGCCGTACTGCCCGTACGGCACAGGGCGCCCCTGGCGGCCCTGGCGGCCACCACCGGGGCGGGCGTGCTGGCGCCGCCCCTGGGCCTCCTGCTGAGCCCGCCCCTCATGGCTCCCGCCGTGATCGCCGCCTACGCGTACGCGCTCCACGCCCGTACGGAGCGGCGCGCCGCGCTCGTGGTGTCGCTCGCCTCCGCGGCGCTGATGCTCGCCACCACCCCCTGGTTCGGGGACCTGTCGTGGAAGGACGCGAGCCGGATGGGCTCGGTGGCCGCGTTCGGGCTGGTCGCCGGCGTGCTCGGGCATTCGGCACACAACCGGCGGGCCTATCTTGCGGCCGTGGAGGAGCGGGCCCGCCGGGCGGAGAAGAGCCGGGAGAGCGAGGCACGCCGCCGGGTGGCCGAGGAACGGCTGCGTATCGCCCGCGAGTTGCACGACCTGGTCGCCCACCAGATCACCCTGGCCAACGCGCAGGCCACGGTCGCCGCCCACCTCTTCGACTCCCGCCCCGAGCAGACCCGCAAGAGCCTCGCGGAGCTCGTCCGGACCACCGGTGACGCGCTCGACGACCTGCGCGCCACGGTCGGGCTGCTGCGCCAGTCCGGGGACGCGGCCGAGCCCGCGGAACCGGCGCCCGGGCTGTCCCGGCTGCCCACGCTCCTCGACTCCTTCGCCCGCGCGGGCCTTCAGGTCTCACTGGAGCAGGAAGGCACGGCGAGACCGCTGCCGCCGGGGGTGGACCTCACCGCGTACCGCATCGTCCAGGAGGCACTGACCAACGTGACCAAGCACGCCGGCACCGGCACGGCGCGGGTGCGCCTCGTCTGGAACCGCGACCGCGTCACCCTCACCGTCGCCGACGACGGCGGGGGAACCCGTACGCCGCCGGGAGCCACCGCGTCCGAGCGCCCGCCGGGCTACGGCCTGATCGGGATGCGTGAACGCGCCACCGCGGTCGGTGGCCGCCTCTTTGCGGGCGACCGCCCGGAGGGAGGTTTCCTCGTCTCCACCGAACTGCCCCTCCCGGCGGTCAGGGAGACGACGCGCGGAACCGACGCGCGGGAGACGGGGGAGACGCGGTGACGCTACGGGTACTGCTCGCCGACGATCAGGCGCTGCTGCGCGGTGCGTTCCGGATGCTCCTCGACACCGCCGACGGCATCACCGTCGTCGGCGAGGCCGCGGACGGCAGGGAGGCGGTGAGCCTCACCCGCGAACTGCGCCCGGACGTCGTCGTCATGGACATCCGCATGCCGGAGGTCGACGGGCTCACCGCCACCTCGGAGATCGCCGCGGACCCGGAGCTGCGCGGCAGCCGCATCCTGATCCTCACCACGTACGAGACCGACGAGTACGTCGCGCAGGCGTTGCGCGCCGGGGCCGGCGGCTTCATCGGCAAGGGCATCGGGGCGGAGGAACTGGTGGAGGCGGTCCGTACGATCGCCGCGGGCGACACCCTGCTGTCGCCCGCCGCGACCCGCTCCCTGGTCGCCCGCTTCCTGGCCACCCCGGACGACGTCCCGCGGCACCATCCGGAACGGCTCTCCGTACTCACCCCGCGCGAACGCGAGATGGTCGCCCTGGTCGCCACCGGCCTGTCCAACCAGGAGATCGCCGAGCGGATATACCTCAGTCCCTTCACCGTCCGCGCCCACGTGCAGCGCGCGATGACGAAGCTGGAGGCCCGCGACCGGGCGCAGCTCGTCGTCATCGCGTACCGCACCGGGCTGGTGCACGCCGCCCCGGACGGTGACGGCGACCGCCGGCCGTGACGGTCAGGGCAAGGTTCCTGCCTCCGGCAGCGTCAGCGCCGAATAAGCCGGCTGCGGGGGCGCGGCGGGCATCCTGACGAGGCCGCGCAGCACGGCGTTGCGCCGTTCCAGGGCCCGGGCCGTGGTGGGGAAGAGCGTGGCGCCGCCGGCGTCGACCAGCGCCTGGTTCGCGGCGACGAAGTCGCGCACACCGTGCTCGTACGCGGCGAAGGCCGAGGCGTGGTCGCGGTGCGTGTCCAGGGCGTGGGCGAGCATGTACGCACCGGCCAGCGCCAGGCTGGTGCCCTGACCGGTCAGGAACGAGGGCGCGTAGGCGGCGTCGCCGACGAGCGCGGCCCGGCCGCGTGACCAGCGCGGCATGCGGATCTGGCTCGCGGTGTCGAAGAACGGGTCGTCCGCGTCGCGCATGGCGCCGAGGATCGCCGGGACCTCCCATCCCGCGTCCGCGAAGGCGTCCGCGACCAGCTTGCGCTGGCCGTCCGGGTGCCTGAGGCCGTCGAGCGGAGGGTGCGGCCGGTGGAAGGTGAGAAAGGCGTGCAGTTCGTCCGTCGTGCCGACCGCGTAGAGGGCGGCGGCCCTCCCCGGGGCGTTCCAGAGCACCACCTCGCGGGAGAGCCCGAAGACGTTCCGCATGGTGAAGAGGGCGAACCGGTAGCCGAGATAGCGGTGGAACCGTTTCTCAGGGCCGAACACCGACTCCCGGGTGCGTGAGTGCATCCCGTCCGCGCCGATCACCAGGTCGTACGTACGCCGCAGTCCACTGCGGAACGTCACGTCGGCCCCGCGGCCTGACTGGTCGAGGCGGTCGACGGAGTCGCCGAAGCGGAACTCCACGTCGTCCCGGACGAGCGCGTACAGGCTCGCCGCCAGGTCCCCCCGGCGTACCTCCAGGTCCCCGCCCTCCGCATCGCCGGTGACGGCCCGCGGGCTGACCACGGCCACTTCGCCGCCCCCGGCGTCGAGGAAGGTGAAGCGGCGCGAGTCGATGTGCGCGTCGCGCAGGCGCGGCAGTATGCCCATCCGCCGGACCACCTCGACCGCCGTGCCGCGGATGTCGATCGGGTAGCCGCCGTCCCGCACCGCGGCGGCCTTCTCCACCACCGTGACCTCGTGTCCGGACCGGTGCAGCCAGTACGCCAGCGCGGGGCCGGACACACTCGCCCCGGAGATCAGTACCCTGCGCTTCCCGGACGCGCTCATGGGTGGGCTCCCTTCTTCGTGATACGTACGGCGAGCAGCGACAGCGCGGCGACGAGCGCGACGACGGAGAAGCCGGTGACGAACGCCGATTCGGCCGGCGGACCCGCCGGACCGGCCCCGGCGTCGAGGATCGCGCCGGCGATCTGGATGCCCAGCGCGACGCCGATCACCCGTGTCACCACGAGCAGGCTCGTGGCGATCCCGGTGTCCCGGGGGTCGACGGCCGCCGCCGTGTGGGCGACCAGGGCCGTCGTGCCGAGGCCCGCGGCGAACGCCGTCAGCACCTTGGCGAGGACGAGGTGCCACGACGCGGTGTGCAGCACCGCCAGGGCGGTCATCGTGACCGCGGTGACGACGGCCCCGGCGAGGACCACGGCGCGGGGCCCGAACCGCCGCGCCGCGACCCCGCCGGCGGAGTCGCTCACCGCGCCCGCGACGGCGCCGGGCAGCAGATACCAGCCGATGCCGGTGGTGTCCGCCCCGAAGCCGTACGCGTCGGCCGGTACCGCGAACAACTGCGGGAGCAGGAAGACCACCATGCCGAAGCCGGTGGTGACGACGAACGTGAGCAGGCACGCCTGCCAGATGACGGGCCTCGCCAGCATGCGCAGATCGACCATCGGCGCCTTCGCCCGGCGTTCCACGGCGACCCATCCGGTGGCCAGAGCGGTCACGAGCAGGGCGAGGACGCCGATCGCGTACGGCGGCAGGCTGTGCCGCGTCATCGTCACGAGACCGACCATGAACGCGAGCAGGGTGCCGCTCAGCAGCACCGCTCCGGGCCAGTCGATCCGCTCCTCCGAGGAGACCGGCGGGTCGTGTGGCATCAGCCGGATGACGGCCGGCGTCGTCGCGACGATCACGATCGTCGGCAAGGCGAATATCCACCGCCACGACAGCGCGTCCGCGACCGGCCCGGCGAGCATCGTTCCCGCGATGCCGCCGCCGGTGAAGAGGGCGACGACGCATCCGATCGCGACCTGGGACTGCGCCGCCGGGAGGTGGGTGCGGACGAGGATGAAGGAGAGCGGGAGCGCCCCCACCATGACGCCCTGGAGCACCTGGCCGAGCAGGAGCACCGGCAGGTTCGGCGCCAGAGCGGCCAGCAGGCCGCCGGTCGCGACCAGGGCCGTCAGTCCGAGCAGCACCCGCTTTCCGCCGTAGCGGTCGCCGAGTTTGCCGGCGACGGGGGTGATGACGGCGCCGGTGACGAGTAACGCGTTGGCGACCAGCGCCCCTTCGGAGGGGCTGACCCCCCACTCGCGTTGCAGCAGCGGGAGCGCGGGCTCCACCACCGACTGGAGCGTGCCGAGGGCGAGGGCCAGTAAGCCGAGGGCGCCGATCGGCAGCCACCCGGCACGGGCAGGGAGAACCGCCACCTGTGGATCACTCCAGACACCGCGGGGAAGGGGAAGTGCGCCGGATGCGCGCGCCTTCCACACTCCCTTCCGGTGCCCGGCCGGGCATCGTCCGCCGTCACCGGTTCTCCCTGGTGCGCCCGGACCAGTGCGTCACCTTCCCTGGTGCTCACGCACCATGACCCGGTCGCTCAGCCGGTGCCGAACACCGCCTCGAACGCCGCGCGGTTCGCCGACCGCGGCTGCCGGTCCCACACGGCGAACACCAGCCGCGGGAACAGCCCTTCGAAGCGCCCGCCGGGCTCCAGGTGCGTACGGAACGCCGCCGCCACCTGCGCCGGGTCGTTGCGGAACACCCCGCAGCCCCACGCGCCCAGCACCAGCGCCGTCACCTCCGCGATCGCCGCCACCTCCAGCACCCGTTCCGCGCGCGCCGTGAGCGCGGCGGGGATGCGGTCCGTCTCCCGCGGTGTGCGCTGGGCGATGACGCCCGCGTTGGGGGCGGCGGAGGTGAGGAAGTCCACGGCGTACGGTTCGTCGAGGAGCGCGCCGGCGTCGTCGCGGAACACCGGGACGGCGGGGGAGTGGATGACGCGGTGGGTGTAGAAGGGGCTGCGGTCGGCGCGGTGGGCGGCGTAGAACTCCGGGGCGCGGAGCAGCGCCGGGTAGAGCGCGGAGGCCCGGCACAGCTCCTCCTCCTGCGCGCGGGCGCCGTTGACGTAGCCGCCGCCGGGGTTGCGGGCGGAGGAGAAGTTGAGCACGCCGACACGGCCGGCCCCGTCCGCGACCAGCCGCCGGGCGGCGGAGAGCGAGGTCTCCGCGGTCACCTCGGCGGGCCGGGACGGCGACCCGGCCGCGGGTGCCTTCCCCGCGCCCGTGACCGGCCCCGGCCCGTACATCCGGGTGCCGTCCGCCGCCCGCGCGGCGGCCTCGGCCAGCGGCACCCACCGGCCGGCGACCTCGTACCCGCCCTCGGCGAGGATCCGCTCGTTGTCCCGCGCCACCTGGCGCAGCCGCGCGCTCACCGGGCACCGCCCGGGCCGGTCCGGACCCTGCCGCAGGCCGCCGGGGCGGCGCTGTCCGCTGTCCTCGTCATGCCAGGACCGTACGCACCGGGGCCGGGCCACGACCACCGGGTTTCGGCGCGGTGGCCGGCGCCTCTCAGGCCGCGGCCGGCGGGTTCTTCTTCGCGGCTTCCTGCTCGGCCTTGACCTCGGGGGCGTAGCGGTCGACGTACTCCTGGTTCGACATGCCGAGGATCGCGTACATGATCTCGTCGGTGACGGCCCGCAGGACGGCCTTCTGGTCCTCCATCCCCTCGTACCGGGAAAACTCCAGCGGCTCGCCGAAGCGGATCGTGACCCGGCCGAGGCTGGGAATCTTCTGCCCGGGCGGCTGGACCTCGCGGGTGCCGATCATCGCGCACGGGATGACGGGCACGCGCGCCCTCAGCGCCATCGCCGCGACCCCCACCCGGCCCTTGTACAGCCGTCCGTCGTGCGAGCGGGTGCCCTCCGGATAGATGCCCAGCAACTCGCCCTTGGCCAGCACGCCCAAGCCCTCCTCGATCGCCGCCTGAGCCGCCTTGCGGCCCCGACGGTCGACCGGGATCTGGCCGATGCTGTGGAAGAACCCCGCGGTCAGCCGCCCCTTGAGGCCGGGTCCGTTGAAGTACTCGGCCTTGGCGAGGAACGTGATGCGCCGCTTCAGCATCACGGGCATGAGGAAGTGGTCGGCGAACGACAGGTGGTTGCCCGCGACGATCGCGGCTCCCTCCTGCGGTATGTGCTCCAGCCCTTCGATCCGCGGCCGGAACAGCGGCCGCAGCAGCGGCCCGAAGAACAGGTACTTGAGCAGGTGGTAGAACACCGCGGCCTCGCCTTTCCCCCCGGTCGGGTCTCGTGCGCTCGCAGAGTAGCCGCGCGCCGCCCGCCGGGGGGAGAGGGCGCGCGAACTCAGCGGATCGGGACGCCGGCCAGGGTACGGGCGATCACCAGCCGCTGGATCTCGCTCGTGCCCTCGAAGATGGTGTAGATCGCCGCGTCGCGGTGCATCCGCTCCACCGGATACTCGCGGGTGAAGCCGTTGCCGCCGAGGATCTGCATCGCCCGCGCGGTGACGTCCTTGGCCACCTCACCCGCGTACAGCTTCGACATCGACCCCTCCGCCGAGGTGAACCCCTTGCCGGTGGCGGCCATCCAGGAGGCCCGCCAGACCAGCAGCCGGGCCGCGTCGATCTGGGTGCGCATGTCGGCGAGCTGGAAGGCGACGCCCTGGTTGTCGATGATCGGACGGCCGAACTGGACGCGGGTCTTGGCGTACTCCAGCGCCGTTTCGTACGCCGCGCGCGCGATGCCCACCGCCTGCGCGCCCACCGCCGGGCGGGACGCCTCGAAGGTGGCCATCGCGGCGTTCTTGACCCGCTCGCCGCCCGTCTTCGCCCGCTCGCGGGCACGGGCCAGCCGCTCCTGCAGCTTCTCCCGGCCGCCGAGCAGGCAGGAGCCGGGTACGCGCACGTCCTCCAGCACCACCTCGGCGGTGTGCGAGGCGCGGATGCCGTGCTTCTTGAACTTCTGTCCCTGCGACAGGCCCGGCGTGCCCGGCGGGACGATGAAGGAGGCGTGCCCCTTCGTGCCCAGCTCCGGGTCGACGACGGCGACGACGACGTGCACGGCGGCGATGCCGCCGTTGGTGGCCCAGGTCTTGGTGCCGTTGAGCACCCACTCGTCCTTGGCCTCGTCGTAGACGGCGCGGGTGCGCATCGCCGAGACGTCGGAGCCCGCGTCCGGCTCGGAGGAGCAGAAGGCGGCCAGCTGGACGTTGTCCACGTCGCCGTACATCTGCGGGATCCAGGTGCCGATCTGCTCCTCGGTGCCGTTGGCCAGCACGCCGACGGCGGCGAGCCCCGTCCCGACGATCGACAGGGCGATGCCCGCGTCGCCCCAGAACAGCTCCTCCATGACCATGGGGATGCTCAGCCCGGTGGGGTCGAAGTACTGCTGGGCGTAGAAGTCCAGGGAGTACAGGCCGATCTTGGCCGCCTCCTGGATCACCGGCCAGGGCGTCTCCTCGCGCTCGTCCCACTCGGCGGCGGCCGGGCGGATGACGTCCGCGGCGAAGCCGTGCACCCACTCCTGGACGGACCTCTGGTCCTCGTTGAGCTCGAATGTGAACTCGGACATCGTGCCTCCGCAGCCCTCGCTAATCGTTACCCTCGGTAACCCCAGTCTGTTACCCGTGAGTAGACTATGTCAACTCCCGTACGCCCGCGGGGACCCCGTGACCGGGGTGCTAGGTTGCGCAGGCATTCGGGCAATCGACCAGGCAGGGGAGCGATTTCCATGGACGACCGGCGCGGCGAGAGGGAGCAGGCGACCGAGGACCGGCGCCGCGAACTGCTCGAAGCCGCGGACCGGGTGGTCCTGCGCGACGGGCCGGGAGCCTCGATGAACGCGATCGCCGCCGAGGCCGGCATCACCAAGCCGATCCTCTACCGCCACTTCGGTGACAAGGGCGGTCTGTACCGTGCCCTCGCCGTACGCCACACCGACGCCCTCCTCGCCGCCCTGCGGGCCGCGCTGGACGCCCCCACCGGCCGGCGCGAGCGCGTCGAGGCCACCCTCGATACGTATCTCACGGCCATCGAGGCGCGCCCGCAGGTCTACCGGTTCCTGATGCACCCCGCCGACGGCGGCGCCGCCGACTTCCCGGAGCCAGCCGCGTCCGCCGAGGCAGGCGAGCGCGGCTTCGAGGTCGGGCGCCACTCCGCGCCGCTGCTGCGCCGCCTGGGCGAGGAACTGGCCCAGGTCATAGCCGACCGCATCGACTTCGGCCCCGGCGGCGCCGTGACCGCCCGTGCCTGGGGCCACGGCATCGTCGGCATGATGCACGCCGCGGGGGACTGGTGGCTGCACGAACGGCCCTGCAGCCGCGCGGAGTTGGTGCAGAGCCTGGCGGATCTGCTCTGGGGCCGGCTCGCCGCCGCCGCGGACAAGGCCGGCGGACCCGGTCTCTAGGACCGCCACGGGACCGGCCCGGGAGCCCCGCGACGTGCCGCGATTCGGGGCCGGCCGCGGATCTCGATAGGCTGGCGGCTACCGCGCCGCGGCGCAGGCCGGGCAGCGGACGAAGGACACCGGAGCACCGCGGACGACGGCGTACGCGCGCGGGCACGCGAGGAGGAGCTACGACGATGGCAGGCAACACGGAACCGCTGTCGCCACGGTCCAAGCTGGCCGTCACGGCGGGCAGGGCGGCAGCAGCGGTCTCCCGCGCCGCGGGCAAGGGCAGCGGCTCCGTGATCGGCGGCAAGGTCGCGCTCAGGCTCGACCCCGACCTGCTCGGCCGGCTCGCCGGCCACCTCGACGTCGTCCTCGTCTCCGCCACCAACGGCAAGACGACCACCACCCGGCTGATCGCGGAGGCCCTGCGCGCCTCCGGGCCGGTCGTCTCCAACGCGCTCGGCGCCAACATGCCCGCCGGTATCACCTCGGCGCTCGCCGGCGGCTCCGACGCGCGCTACGGCGTCATCGAGGTCGACGAGAAGTACCTCGCCGGCGTCGCGCGCGACGTCACTCCCAAGGCCATCGCGCTGCTCAACCTCTCCCGCGACCAGCTCGACCGCGCCGCCGAGACCCGCATGCTCGCCGAGCACTGGCGCGAGGGCCTCGACGGCAACAAGGCCCTCGTCGTCGCCAACTGCGACGATCCTCTCGTCGTCTGGGCCGCCTCCTCCAGCCCGAACGTCGTCTGGGTCGCCGTCGGTCAGGAGTGGAAGGACGACGCCTGGTCCTGCCCCTCCTGCGGCGGCGTGCTCCAGCGGCCCGGCGAGGACTGGCTGTGCGCCGAGTGCGGCTTCCGCCGGCCCGTCCCCAGTTGGGCGCTCTCCGGCGAGCACGTGCTCGACCCGCACGGCGCCGCCTGGCCGATCCGCCTCCAGCTCCCCGGCCGGGCCAACCGGGCCAACGCCACCACCGCCGCCGCCGTGGCCGCCGCCTTCGGCGTGCACCCGCAGACCGCGCTGGAGCGCATGTGGGAGGTCACCGCGGTCGCCGGGCGGTACGACACGGTGCAGTTCGGCGGCCGTGACCTGCGGCTGCTGCTGGCGAAGAACCCGGCCGGCTGGCTGGAGACGTTCTCCCTCATCGACCCGCCGCCCACCCCCGTGGTGCTCTCCGTCAACGCCCGCGGCGCCGACGGAACCGACACGTCCTGGCTGTGGGACGTCGACTACACCCGGCTGACCGGCCACCCGCTGTACGTCATCGGCGACCGCAAGCTCGACCTCGCCGTCCGGCTGGAGGTGGCGAACCAGAGCTTCCGTGTCTGCGAGCACGTCGACGAGGCCGTCGCCGCCGCACCGCCCGGCCGGATCGAGGTCATCGCCAACTACACCGCGTTCCAGGACCTGCGCCGCCGTGTCGGCAACTGATCCCTACGAGACGCCAAGGAGCGACCGCATGAACGACAACAGCCTGCGCCTCGTCTGGGTCTACCCCGACCTGCTGTCCACCTACGGCGACCAGGGCAACGCCCTCGTCGTCGAGCGCCGCGCGCGGCAGCGGGGCTACGACGTCACCCGCGTCGACGTCCGCTCCGACCAGCCCGTGCCCGCCTCCGCCGACATCTACCTCATCGGCGGCGGCGAGGACCGCCCGCAGCGGCTCGCCGCCGAGCGGCTCCGCCGCGACGGCGGGCTGAACCGGGCCGCGGGCAACGGCGCGATCATCTTCTCCGTCTGCGCCGGCTACCAGATCCTCGGCCACGAGTTCATCAACGACCTCGACCGGCAGGAGCCGGGCCTCGGTCTGCTCGACGTCACCAGCGGGCGCGGCCAGGCCGGCCGCTGCGTCGGCGACGTGCTCGCCGACATCGACCCGGAGCTCGGCCTGCCCCAGCTCACCGGCTTCGAGAACCACCAGGGCGTCACCCACCTCGGCCCGACCGCCAGGCCGCTCGCCCGGGTCCGCTTCGGCCACGGCAACGGCACCGGCGACGGCACCGAGGGCGCGTGGAACGGCAACGTCTTCGGCACGTACATGCACGGCCCCGTGCTCGCCCGCAACCCGCAGATCGCCGACCTGCTGATCCGGCTCGCGCTCGAGTCCCCGGGCCTGCCGCCGGTCGACGACCGCTGGTACGAGGCCCTGCGCAACGAGCGCATCGCCGCCGCCAGCGCCTCCCGCTGACACCGCCGGTCCCGGCCCGCTCCCGCGGGGTACCCCGGCGAAGCGGCGGAACGGGCCGGGTCTAGCCTGAGTGAGGGCATCACCGGCACAAGGAGCAACACCGACATGGACCACGGCGGGCACGGCGGCCACCTGGACCTTCCGCCCTTCACCCTGGGGCGCGGGCTGGAGTGGACCGGCGAGCCGGTGTTCCTCGTCGGCTCCCTCGCGGCCCTCGCCCTCTACGGCTACGGGGTCTTCCGGCTGCGCCGCCGCGGGGACGACTGGCCGCTCGGGCGGACCGTGGCCTTCACCGTGGGTCTGCTGACCCTCGTCCTGGTCATGTGCACCGGCCTGAACGACTACGGCATGGTCATGTTCAGCGTGCACATGGTGCAGCACATGGTGATCAGCATGCTCTCGCCGATCCTGCTGCTCCTGGGCGCGCCCGTGACGCTGCTGCTGCGGGCCCTGCCGGCGGGCCGGCCCCGCTCCGCGGTGGTCTCGCTGCTGCACAGCCGCTATCTCATGGTGATCTCGCATCCCGTGTTCACGATCCCGCTGTTCATCGCGAGCCTGTACGCGCTGTACTTCACCCCGCTCTTCGACACCCTGATGGAGAGCAAGGCCGGACACGTCGGGATGATGATCCATTTCCTGGCGGTGGGCCTGGTCTTCTTCTGGCCCATCATGGGCGTCGACCCGGGGCCGAACCGGCCCACGTACGTGATGCGGATGCTGACGCTGTTCGCGGGGATGCCGTTCCACGCCTTCTTCGGCATCGCGCTGATGATGGGCAGCGAGCCCATGGTGGACGTCTACAGCACCCCGCCCGCCTCGCTCGGCATCGACGCCCTGGACGACCAGCAGGCCGCCGGCGGCATCGCCTGGGCGTTCAGCGAGATCCCCTCCGTGCTGGTCCTCATCGCGCTGGTCTACCAGTGGTACAACTCCGAGCAGCGACGCGCCAGGCGCGTCGACCGTACCGCCGACCGTGACGGCGATCAGGAGCTGGCGGCGTACAACGCCTATCTGGCCTCCCTCCAGGCTCGCGAACAGTAGCCGCGCGCACACCCGGCGCTCCTTCGACTATCGCGCCGGTTCCCGGCGAGGGACCATGGGGTGAAGGTTGCGTGCGGTCGCACGGGGACGGCCGCCGGCTGCTGGAGGCGGCATGGAAAAGCCCGGTTCTGCGAAGGTCATGGTCGTGACTACCGTGGCCGGTCTTGTGGTCATCACGGCTTACACGGTGTCGGTGGGCAGTAGCGGATGGCTCTGGTTCGGGTGGGTCATCCTGGGGCTGGCCGCGCTCGGTGTGGTGCTGACCGGAGGCTCCTGGAGATAGGCGCGTAGACCCGCGGGCCCGCTTCAGCCGGTGACCGGCGTGCCGCAGCGGGTGCAGCGGACCGGGGGTGCGGTGTCGGCCAGCCGCCCGCACTCCGGGCAGACGCGTTCCAGCCAGCACACCGGCTCCCCGCCCTCGGGTCCGGCCGCGCCGGTGGCGGCGGGCTCGGCCGTCGGCGCGGGCTCCTTCTCGTCCTCGGCTCCCATCGGCGCCCCCTCCCTGTTCCGTACGGGATCACCTGCCGGATCCCGCCTTCAGCCCCATTCACACCCGTCCCGGGGTAAGAGGCCGGATTTCGAGGCCGGTTTGACGTCAATTCGTTACGGTACCGTAATCTGAGAGCTTGTCTGCGACTGCATGCAACGACTCAGGTGCCGAACCCCGCTGCGTGACGCCGGGGTTCGACTGCGGCCCGGTCCGCGTCGGTGCGCAGAGCCCAGTGCGTCGGCGTGATGACAGGGGTGACGGATGGCGGCCGGCACAGCGACTCTGGAGCGACCCACCACCCCCTCGGCCCCGGCCGGTGACGCCGTCCCGGCGAGACCGGTCGAGCGCAGAGCCGTCTGGTGGGCCGCCTGTCTGATCTGCGGCGGACTCACGGGGCTGGTCCTCGCCGTCGCGGGCACCCTGCGCGGCGCGCGGCCGTCGCGGCGCAGGGTGCTGGTCGTCGTCTGGGGCACGGTGGTGCAGGCGGTGCTCGCGTGCGCCTTCGCCGTCCTCGGGCCCGGTGCCCAGATGCGGCCGTGCCCGGCGGCGGGGGAGGGCGGCGGACTGTGGCAGACGGCCCGTACGGTGCTCAACGCGCCCGTCTCCGGCGCCGCGCTGCTGTACGCCGCGGGGGAGGGCGGCGAGATGTACCACTGCGCGGCCGACGGCACGACGGCGGTCATCCTCGACGACGGGTTCGCCCGCGCGGGCACGATGTACGGCACCGTCTTCCTCACCGACCAGCGGGCGGAGACGCAGTCGCCGCGGATGCGGAAGCTGTCGGAGCACGAGGCGCGCCACTCCGACCAGTGGGCACTGGGGTCACTGCTGGCGGGTCCCGCCGCGTTTCCCGCGCTGTACGCGGCGGACGAGGTGTTCTTCCCCGGGGCGTACAACCACTTCGAGCGGGCGGCGGGCCTGGAGGACGGGGGCTACGACCCGCCGCCGGACAGCCCGCCGGCCGCCGGCCGGCTGGCGGTCCTGTCGGTGGGGGTCCTCGTCGGTTACACGCTCGCGGTGAGTCCCGGCCGCCGCAGGCCGGTCCCCGTCGTACGCGCCGGCGCGCTGCCGACCGCACTGCACGATCCCGGCGCCACGCGGGGGCCGGAGTCCGGGAAGGCCGCCGTCCGGGGATGACGGGACGGCCCTTCTTCCCTCCGAAAGTTTCGGTGATCCGGGGCGATGTCAGCGGGCGGGCGGGGGTGCCGTGCTGTTCCGGATGACCAGGCTCGTCGCCAGCTCCACCCGCCGCGTCACCGGCTCGTGGCCGCGGCCGAGGTCCAGCACCAGCCGGGCCGCAGCCTCGGCCATCTCCCTCAAGGGCTGCCGCACGGTCGTCAGCGGCGGGCCGATCCAGCGGGCCACCGGCAGATCGTCGAAGCCGACGACGCTGAGGTCGTCGGGAATGCGCAGGCCCAGTTCGCGGGCGGCTTCGTACATGCCGAGCGCCTGCAGGTCGTTGCCGGTGAAGACGGCGGTGGGGCGGTCGGGCAGGGCGAGCAGCTCGCGCCCGGCGGCGTAGCCCGCCTCGTGGTGGAAGTCGCCCTCCCGGATCAGCTCGGGATCCACCGGCAGCCCGGCGACGCCCAGCGCCGCGCGGTAGCCGTCGATCCGGGCCCGGCTGCACATCATCGACGGCGGCCCGCCCACGACGCCGATCCGGCGGTGTCCCAGGCCCACCAGGTGGCGCGTGGCTGCCAGCCCGCCCTGCCAGTTGGTGGCCCCGATGGACGGCACGTCCTCGGCGAGGTCACCGGCCGGGTCCAGCACCGCGAACGGGATGCCGCGCCCGGTGAACTGCGCCCACTGGTCGGCGGAGAGGTCCGAGAGCACCAGGATGACACCCGCCGGCCTGCGGGCGAGCACGTCCTCCACCCACGTCTGCCCCGGCGTCAGCCGCCCGGCGCTCTCCGAGAGGACCACGCCCAGCCGCTCCTCCCTGGCCACGTTCTCCACGCCCCGGATGACCTCCATCGCCCACGCGCTCTCCAGCTCGTGGAAGACGAGGTCGAGTAGCGGGGCCTGGCGCGCGCCGCCGCCGCGGCGCCGGTAACCGTGCTCGCGCAGCAGGTTCTGGACCCGGGCGCGGGTGCCGGGAGAGACGTCGGAGCGGCCGTTGAGGACCTTCGAAACCGTCGACGCCGACACCCCGGCGGCCTCCGCGATGGCCGCCAGCGTGGCGGTGGCCTGCGGCTCCTCGCCGGCCGCGGGGGCCTCTCCGTCGAACTGGACTCCAGCACCACTCATGCCGGGATGGTAGCCCCGCCGCCCGCCGCTGCGCGATGACTTGACCTGCCTGATGGCCTCACCCTAAGTTGCCAGAAATATTCGTGATGCTTTACGAAACATTGCCGCTTGCTCGGTGAAGAGAGGCCCGGCATGGACAGCAGCGACTCCCGGCATGACCCGTCCTCCCTGTCCGACCACCTGACCGGCGACGGTGTCAGCCGGCGCCGCGTCCTCGGTGCGGGCCTGGGCCTCGGCGTGCTCTCCGCCACCGCCGGCAATGTCCTCGCGCTGCCGGGCACGGCCGCCGCCGCGCCGCCGCCGGACGCGCCGCAGCCGACCGACCCCGGTGCCTACATTGCTCACGGCCCGGGCCGCGGCCGGTTCCCGCTCGTCGCCGACGGCCGGGCCGCGCCGCTGGTGGCCGACGGAGACGACTTCCCCGGCGTGCTGCGTGCCCTGGGCGACCTGCGCACGGACCTGGAGCGGGTCACGGGCGTACGCCCCGGCGTCACCCATGGCCGCGCTCCTGCCGGGAGCACCGCGGTGCTCGTCGGCACCATCGGGCGCAGCCCGCTGATCGACGGTCTGATCGCCGCCGGCAAGCTCGACGTCACCGGCGTCGAGGGCCGGTGGGAGACCTCGCTGCAGCAGGTCGTGGCCGACCCGGTGCCCGGCCTCGACAGCGCCTTCGTCATCGCCGGCAGCGACCAGCGCGGCACCATCTTCGGCATCTACGACGTCTCGCGCGGCATCGGCGTCTCCCCCTGGCACTTCTGGGCCGATGTCCCGCCCCGCCGCCACGACGCCCTCTACGTGCTCCCCGGCCGGTTCTCCCAGGGCACCCCAGCGGTGAAGTACCGCGGCATCTTCCTCAACGACGAGAACCCCGCCCTCGGCCGCTGGGCGCCCGGCTTCTTCGGCCCCGGCCACGCCGAGGGCCACCCCGGCGGCTTCAACAGCGACTTCTTCGCCAAGGTCTTCGAGGCCATGCTGCGGCTCAAGGCCAACTACCTGTGGCCGGCCGTCTGGGGCCGCGCCTTCGCCGAGGACGACCCCGCCAACCACGCCACCGCCACCGACTACGGCATCGTCATGGGCACCTCGCACGAGGCGCCCATGATGCGCGGCATCGAGGAGTGGAACCGGCACGCCGTCCCCGCCGTGCGCGACGAGAACGGGACCATCGTCACCGAGGGCCACGACCCGTACGGCGGCACGGGGGAGTGGAGCTTCGTACGCAACGAGGACGCTGTCCGCGCGTACTGGCGTGACGGCATCCGGCGCATGGCCGACGAGGGCTTCGAGGGCGTGGTGACCCTCGGGATGCGCGGCAACGGCGACACCTCCCTGCCCGACGGCGACGGCATCGAGCTGATGGAGCGCATCATCGCCGCGGAGCGCGGCATCCTCGCCGAGGAGCTGGGCGACGCGGCGGCGGTGCCGCAGGTGTGGACCATGTACAAGGAGGTCCAGCACTACTGGGACAGCGGCATGCAGGCGCCCGACGACGTCACCGTCGTCTTCACCGACGACAACTGGGGCAACCTGCGGCGCGTCCCCGACGCCTCGCTGCCGCCGCGCTCCGGCGGCTACGGGCTGTACTACCACTTCGACTACGTCGGCGGCGGCCGCAACTACAAGTGGGTCGACACCGCCAACCTCGCCGGCACCTGGGAGCAGTTGCACCAGACGTACGCGTACGGCATCCGGCACCTGTGGGTCGCCAACGTCGGCGACCTGAAGTCCAACGAGCTGCCGACCCAGTTCTTCCTGGACTACGCCTGGAACCCCGACCGCTGGCCGGTCGACGCCCTGCCCGAATGGGAACGCCGCTACGCCGCCGAGAACTTCGGCCCCGGGCACGCCGCCGAGATCGCCGAGGTCCTGCACGAGTACGGCCGCCTCCAGGCCCGGCGCAAGCCCGAGCTGCTCAACCGCCGCATCACCCTCGACCCGGCCAAGGACCCCGCCACCGACTCCAGCGCGGTCGTCTACGACGACCAGGCGACCCCCTTCAGCCTCGTCAACTACGGAGAGCTGGACCGGGTCACCGACGAGTGGCAGGAGCTGGCGCGTACGGCGGACCGCATCGAGGCCCGCCTCGATCCCGCCGACCGGGCGGCGTACTTCCAGCTCGTCCGCTACGCGGTGCGCGGCACCGCCGTCGTCTACGCTTTGCGCCGCGCCGAGTTCACCAACCTCCTCTACGCCGCGCAGGGCCGCGCAGCCGCCAACTCGCTCGCCGCCGAGACCGACGCCCTCTTCGCCGAGGACCAGGCACTCGCCGGCTACTACAACCACACGCTCTCCGGCGGGAAATGGCAGGGCTTCCAGACGCAGCCGAAGATCGGCTACGGCGACGTCGAGCGTTACGGCCCCAACGCCCCCTGGCAGCAGCCGGAGAAGGACAACGAGGCGCTGCCGGACGAGGTGTTCCCCGCGGTCAGGCGCGTCGACCCCGTCGCGGGCGCGCTGCTCGGGGTGGCGGTCGAAGGCTCCGAGCAGTGGTGGCCGGAGGCGGCCGGGCCCGCGGTGCTGCCGGTGGTCAGCCCGTACGACAGGGACCCCGCCCCGTACATCGAGGTCTTCAACCGGGGCCGCACCCCCTTCGGTTACGAGATCGAGCCCGGTGTGTCCTGGCTGCGCGTCGACCGCCCGCGCGGGCGTGTCACCACCCAGATCCGCGCCCGGCTGCGGGTCGACTTCGCCCGCGCCCCCCGCGGCCTCACCACCGTGCCCGTCCTCGTCCGCGGCGTCGGCCGCACCGTGGAGGTGCACGCCCGGGTACACCGCCCGTCCGTGCGCCATGCCGCACTCGCCGGCTCGATCGAGGCGGGCGGCTGTGTCTCCGTGGAGGCCGACCACCACACCCGCGCCGTCCCCGCGGGCGGGGTCGCCTGGCGCCGCATTCCCGACATCGGGCGCACCGGCAGCGGCATGGCGCCGTTCCCGGTCACGGCCGCACCGCGGCCGGCCGGCCAGGGGCCGCGGCTGGAGTACACGATGACGCTGTTCACCACCGGCACCCTGAGCGTGGCCGCGTACCTGTCGCCGCGCAACAGCGTCCTGACGCCCGACGGGCTGCGCTACGCCGTCGCCTTCGACGACGACTCCCCGCAGACGGTGAACGTCACGCGGGTCACGGGCGCGGACGACGGACTGATGAACCGCCAGTGGGAGCGCAACACCTCGGACAACGCCGCCGTCACCGTGACCCGGCACCGCGTGACCCGGCCGGGCGTGCACGTGCTGAAGCTGTGGATGGTGGACCCGACGGTGGTCGTGCAGAAGCTGGTGGTCGACACCGGTGGGGTACGCCACAGCTACCTCGGCCCGCCGCCCAGCCTCTTCGTCAAGCGCTGAGCCGGGACCCGGGCGGCAGGTGCCCGGCCGCTATCCGAGCCCGAGCATCGCCTCGGCGACCTCGCCCGTCGCCGCAGCGGGGATCGCGGTGGCGGCCTCGTCGAGGACGAGCAGCCGTGCCCCGGGAATCTCGCGCGCGATCGCCTCGCCGTTGCCGACCGGGAAGAACGGGTCGCGGCGGCCGTGGACCACGAGCGTGGGAACCGTGATCGCGCCCAGCCGTTCGCGCCAGCGGGGCGTGCAGTCCAGTCGGGAGAACACCATGCCCAACTGGTTGGCCATCTGGACCTCGGGTGCGGTGCCGGGCGTGCGGTCCCAGATGCGCGCGCTGGTGGCGTGTGCGGCGCCGGGGTCGTCCCCCAGAAGCTCCGCGCCCGCGGCGGCGAACCGCGCCACGGACTCCCGGTCGGTCCAGTCGGGCATGGCGTGCGCGAACATCCGGCTCATCGTCGCCTGATCGTGATCGGGAAGGTCGTCGTCGGGCGGGCCGGGCGCGACCGGGCGGGTGCCGACCAGGGTGAGCGCCGAGAACGCCTCCGGGTGGTCGAGCACGGCGACCTGGGCGACCATCCCGCCGACGCCGATCCCGGCGAGATGCGCCCGGCCGCCGCCGAGCGCGCCCACCAGGGCCGCCGCGTCGGCGGCGAGGTCGCGCAGGGTGTAGGCGGGCGCCTGCGGGTCCGCCGTCGTCGACTCGCCGCTGTCGCGCAGGTCGTAGCGCACCACGCGGCGCCCGCCGGCGGCGAGACGCTCGCAGAGCGCGTCCGGCCAGGAGAGCATCGTCGTCCCGCCCGCGAGCAGGACGAGTGGCGCGTCGTCGGCACCGAACGACTCGATGCCCAGCGTGACCCCGTTGAGATGCACCGTGGTCATCGGATCACCCGGAGAGGTCGTGGGTCAGGTGCGTCGCGGCCGTCGCGAGCGAGGGAGATATCGGCGATGATGCAAGTCATACCAGGCCAGACTCGATCAGCCGGGAAAACTCATCGCTCACGGATGAAGCAGAGGGCGGATGCCGCCTCGACGGCACGACGCCCCGGCACACGGCCGCCGGGTCAGGGCGCTGCCGGGGACTGCGGGGAGCCGGGGGTGATCAGCCCCGTCTCGTAGGCGGCGATGACGGCCTGGGCGCGGTCGCGGAGCTGGAGCTTGGCGAGGATACGGGCCACGTGCGTCTTCACCGTCGCCTCGCTGAGCCGGAACCGCGCGGCCAGCTCCGCGTTGCTGTGTCCCCGTGCCAGAGACTCCAGCACCTCCAGCTCGCGCCGGGTCAGCGTGGACAGGTCGCGGTGGACCGTCGCCGCGCGGTCGTCGCGGGTGGCGAAGCGCTCCACGAGGCGGCGGGTGATGGAGGGGGCGAGGAGCGCGTCGCCGGAGCGGACGAGACGGACCGCGGCGGCCAGATGCTCGGGGGTGACGTCTTTGAGCAGGAAGCCGCTGGCGCCGGCGGCGAGCGCCGCGTACACGTACTGATCGAGGTCGTACGTGGTGAGGATGATGACCCGCGGCGCGCCCGGCCCGGGCGCCGGGCCGCCTGCGCCGAGGAGGCGGCGGGTGGCCTCCAGGCCGTCCATGCCGGGCATCCGGATGTCCATCAGCACCACATCCGGCAGGCTGCGGCGCACGGCGGCCACCGCCTCCTCGCCGTCCGTCGCCTCGCCGACGATGTCGATGCCGTCCGCGGCGAGGATCATCCGGAAGCCCGTCCGCACCAGCGCCTGGTCGTCGGCGATCACCACCCGCGGTGGCCGGTCCGCCCCGCCGGGTCCTGTCTGCGTGCCCACGTCCCCTCCACGGCGATCCTCGCGGTTCTGCGGGCCCCGCCCGCGGCTCAGCGTACCGGTGCAGTGTGACAAGACGTCCGGCGCGGCGGATCGGCTGAGAGGCGCGATACGTCTCAACTTTCCGACTACACCGGAAGGATGATCCCGCGGCGCGCGGCCGGATTCCTTCCGCACGAAATCGGCCGTGCACCCCGCTTCACGGAATAGCGCGGGCCGCGCCGAGATGCCGTAAGAAGGTGAAATCTACTGCCATTGCCGCCTCTTGTGGCCCCCGGAGCGCCCTCCTACACTCGGGCCGACCCTTATCAGGGTTCGCGCAGTAGTGCTCGATTCTCACACCAAGAGGAGGGCTCCCCGCATGCTGCGAAAGCTGGGTATCGGCGTGATGGCCGCTGCCGCAATCGTCACTCTGTCCTCGGCCCCCGGGGCCACCGCCGCCCCCGCTCCGGCACCGGAGCGTACCGCTGCCACCACGCTGTACTACGACGACAGCCAGGCCGGCGAATTCAAGAGCGCCGTCGCCGCGGGCGCCGAGCAGTGGAATTCCACCGTGCAGAACGTCCAGTTGGCGAAGGCTCCGTCGGGAACCCGCGCCGAGATCACGGTCATCGCCGACGACGGCTGGCCGCGGGCGACTCTCGGCCCGGTCCGCCCCGGCGGGCGCGCCACGGTCTGGTTCGGCCGCCAGGCGGTCGACGAGGGCTACGACACCACACGCATCGCCGCGCACGAACTGGGTCACAGCCTCGGGCTGCCCGACATGAAGCCCGGGCCGTGCTCGTCGCTGATGTCCGGCTCCACCGCTGGCGTGAGCTGCACCAACCCGGTCCCGGACGCGACCGAGCGGGCGCAGGTGGAAGCCAACTACGGCGGCGGCTTCGCGAGCCTCGTCCCGATGGACGGACGCATCGTCGTCGACGCGCCCTGAGCACCGGAGCGCACGTACGGCACCTCCCGTGGCCGGGCAGGAGACTTCCCGGCCACGGGCCGCGGCCCGGCGGTACCCGCGCATTTCCTTGCGGGCGACCGGGGAATTCACCCCGAACACCACCGACCGCCCGCGCCCCCCACCGCCCCCGCCCGATCATCGTGTGTGAGGGTGGCACCATGCAGAACACGCCGACCTTCGTTCTCGTCCACGGGGCCTTCGCGAACTCTTTCTCGTTCGCGCCCCTGCAAGCGGAGCTCGCCCTGCGGGGACAGCGCTCGCTCGCCATCGACCTGCCGGGCCACGGATTCGCCGCCACGTTCCCCGCGGCCTATCAGGCCCCGCAGGATCCCGGCGCGCTCGCCACGACGCCCGGCGCCCTCAAGGGCGTCACGCTTGCCGACAACGCGGCCCATCTCATCGGCGTCCTGGAGCGGGCGAAGCGGAACGGCCCGACGATCGTCGTGGCCCACAGCCGGGGCGGCATCACCGTTACCGCCGCCGGCAACGCCCGCCCCGACCTGTTCGACCGGGTCGTCTATGTTGCCGCCTGGTGCCCGGTCGACCTCGACGTGAGCGACTACTACGCCGAGCCGGAGATGGCGGGCGTGGACGCCGCCGGCCTCGCCCGCGCCCTCGCCGGCGACCCGGCCGAACTCGGCCTGATCCGTACCAACTTCCCTACCGCGGACCCCGACGCCCTCGCCGCCTTCCGGCAGGCGTTCGCCGCCGACCTCACCGATGACGAGTTCCACACCTTCCTCAACACCTTCCAGCCCGACGAGAACCTGGACGTCGGCTCGTCCGCGGACCGGGCGCAGGCGGACACCTGGGGCCGGATCCCGCGCAGTTTCGTGCGGTTGGCCGACGACGCCAGCATCCCGGCCGCCATGCAGGACCGGCTGATCCGCGAGGCGGACGCGCTCACCCCCGGCAATCCCTTCGACGTGCACACCGTTCCCGGCAGCCACCTGCGCTGGCTGGTGCACCCCGGACCGGCCGCCGACGTCCTGGCCGCGCTTGCGGGACGCTGACCGGGACCGGCCGGACCGGGGGCGCGGCGCGTACGGCTCTCACCAGCCGACGGCCACCACCATCCACCGGGGGTTCTGGACGGATACGAAGGAGGACTGCTCGGAGACGTCGTCGTACGGGAAGCTGTACGCGAGGCCGTCGATGGAGTGCTGGTGCCAGAACGCGGCGTAGTAGTTCGCCGGGCCCTGCCGGTAGAAGCGGCTGGGGTCGTTCCACTGATCCTGAGGCAGTTCGGCGACGTGCCGGTTGAGCGCCGCGCAGCCGGGTGCGTCGCCCGCGAGCGGGCCGGAGCAGCCGAAGATCTCCTGGGTCGAGGCGTTCCGGCCGACGGACCGGGCGTAGTCGCTCATGTAGGCGGCGTGCTGCCCGCCCGGCTGGAAGTCCGGCACGTTGCCGGGGGAGGGGATGCGGTACGGCGCCTGCACCTCCGTCAGCGACGCGAACTCCGGCGGCATGGCGTCCGCGAACTCCCGCCACGTGGTCTCACGGGACTCCTGGAAGGTCGCGTAGTCCTCGCCGACCGTGCTCCTTCGCTGTGGGGGCGTACCGGCCCGAGGCGGGAGCTGCCCGGCGGGCCGGGCGTACAGAGAGCGCTCTCAGAGCGTCGTGAGGGGCGGGTGTGTTGTCAAGAGGTGCGGTCGTACGCCCTCCGGGAGTTGAACACCGTGCGTGCCCGCCGGACCCATTGACTGCATGACATGAAGGGAGTTCACTCACCTCGCGCAAAGGTATGGACCATGCTCCACGCTCGACCCCACCACGCATCGAGGTGAGCTTCCATGTTCGTACGACGACGCAGACATCCGCTCCGCAGGGCCGTGCTCGTCGCGACGGCCCTCGCCGCCGTGCTGGCCGTGCCGCTGCCCGGCACCGCCGGGGCGGCACCGGCCCCTGAACCCGCGGGGAAGGCCGAAGCCGCGCCCTACGCCGTCACGTTCGAGGACAACTTCGACGGCCCGGCCGGCTCGGCCGTCAACGGCGGCAAGTGGCTGATCGAGACCGGCGACAACGTCAACAACCACGAGCGGCAGTACTACACCGCGGGCAACGCCAACGCCGCGCTCGACGGCCAGGGCAACCTGGTCATCACCGCCCGGCGGGAGAATCCGGGCAACTACCAGTGCTGGTACGGCCGGTGCGAGTACACCTCCGCCCGGCTCAACACCTCCGGCCGCTTCACCACCACCTACGGCCACGTCGAGACCCGGATGAAGCTGCCGCGCGGGCAGGGCATGTGGCCCGCGTTCTGGATGCTCGGCAACGACATCGGCCAGATCGGCTGGCCCGCCAGCGGCGAGATCGACGTGATGGAGAACGTCGGCTTCGAGCCGAGCACCGTCCACGGCACCCTGCACGGGCCGGACTACTCCGGCTCCGGCGGCATCGGCGGCGGATACACGCTGCCCGGGGGCCAGCAGTTCGCGGATGCCTTCCACACCTTCGCCGTGGACTGGTCGCCGAACGAGATCACCTGGTCCGTCGACGGCAACGTCTACCAGCGGCGCACGCCCGCCGACCTCGGCGGCCGGCAGTGGGTGTTCAACAAGCCGTTCTTCCTCATCCTCAACCTGGCGGTCGGTGGCTACTGGCCCGGCGACCCCGACGGCAGCACGACCTTCCCGCAGCAACTCGTCGTCGACTACGTCCGCGTCAGCACCTCTGACGGCGGCGGGGGTGACTCAGGCACGTTCACCGGTGCGGGCGGCAAGTGCCTCGACGTGGCCGGGGCGAGTAGCGCCAACGGCACCCCGATCCAGCTCTACGACTGCAACGGCACCACCGCGCAACGCTGGACCGTGGCCACCGACGGCACCATCCGCGCCCTCGGCAAGTGCCTGGACGCGGCCGCCGCCGGCACCGCGAACGGCACGCGGATACAGCTCTACGACTGCAACGGCACGTCCGCCCAGCGCTGGTCGTACAACTCCGCCACCCGCGACATCGTCAACCTGGCCGCGGACAAGTGCCTGGACGCGGTGGACGGCTCGACGGCCAACGGGACGCCGACGCAGTTGTGGACCTGCACGGGCGCCGCGAACCAGAAGTGGACGCTCAACTCCTAGCGCCGCAGCTCCGCGGGGGGCGCCTGGTAAGCGCTCTCTCTGGTATGGACCAGGGTCTTGACACCGCTTCGTGGCGCCCCCTTAACTTCACCCCGTGAAGTAGCCGGACCCCCCACTCGACTTCACCGCCGCCGCCTTCGGCCGCCGCGGCCCGCCGTCCGATGATCCCGTGCGCACGCGTGCCCGGACGCGGCGGGCGACGGCCCTGGGCGCCGGCCAGAAGAGGACGGTGACAGCACATGGGAACGCACCGAACCGACCGCAGGAACACCCGCCGGGCACTCGTGGCTACCGCGGCGGCGGCCGCGGTGGCCGGCGGCTGGGCGCTGATGCCCGCCGCCGGCGCCTCGGACGCCGGACAGCCCGCCGCGGACACGACCGCCGCGTCGATGGCCGTGGCGCCCTATCTGTACAACGGCTGGGGCAGCCCGCCCGACCCCGCGGAGGTCATGGACGCCACCGGCGTCGGCGGGTTCACGCTGGCCTTCGTTCTCAGCAACGGCACCTGCGACCCGCAGTGGGACGGACAGCGCCCGCTCACCGGCGGCGTCGACGAGCAGACGGTCGCCGCGGTCCGCGCCGCGGGCGGCGACGTCGTCCCGTCCTTCGGCGGCTGGAGCGGCAACAAGCTGGAGAGTTCCTGCGGCAGCGCCGATGCCCTGGCCGACGCCTACCAGAAGGTGATCGACGCTTACGACCTGACGGCCATCGACATCGACCTCGAAGCCGACGCCTACGACAGCCCCGAGGTACAGCAGCGCACGGTCGACGCGCTCAAGGCGGTCAAGGCCGCCAACCCCGGACTGAAGGTCATCTTCACCATCGGCACCGGGCAGAACGGTCCCGACACGAGCCTCATCGACCGGGCGGCGCAGTCGGGCCTCGACGTGGACGTCTGGACGATCATGCCCTTCAACTTCGGCGGCAACGGCGGGGACATGGGCCACCTGTCCGTCCAGGCGGCGGAGGGGCTGAAGGGCTCGCTTCAGGAGGCGTACGGCTACGGCGAGGAGGAGGTGTACCCGCGCATGGGCATCTCCTCGATGAACGGCAACACCGACGTCGGCGAGGTCGTGGACCAGGACGACTTCCGCACCATGCTCGGCTACGCGCAGGACAAGGGTCTGGGCCGGCTCACCTTCTGGTCGGCCAACCGCGACCGCCCCTGCAACGGCGGCGGCGCCGACACCTGCGGGGGGATCCCGCAGGAGCCGTGGGAGTTCACCTCGATCCTCGCCCAGTACCAGGGCTGAGGTACCGGGGGCACGGTGGTGGCGGACCCTCCCACGCCACCGTGCCCCGCCTCCTCCGCTGCGGTGCTCATCCGGCGAGGAGCGACAGGAAGCCCTCCTTCTCGGCTGCCCGCGCCGGCCTCGGACGTCAGACCGCGCCGAGGACCGCGCGGCACAGCTCGTCGGCCGCCGTCGCCAGCCGGGCGAGTTCGGTGTGATCCGCCGTCCGTCCGTGCAGGCTCCCGAGGCGCGCGTCCGCCCCGTCCCGGGGATCGGGCGGCGACGCGTCGCCGGCGGGCAAATCGGCGAGGTCGACACCGGGGAGGTCGCGCAGCCCCTCCAGCGGGGCGTACGGGTCCGAAGAGCCGGCCGCCGACGCGTGCGGGGTTTCGCGGGCCGGCGGGACCAGCGTGTACTGGTAGGTGACCTCGTCGAACCGCGGCGTGTCCGACACCGGAAGCCCGAGGGCAAGCCGCATCGCCGCAGCGACCATGTCGAAGCCCGACCCGCGCCGCAGGAGATCGCCGATGAGCCCGCCGAGCCGGCCGTTGACCTCGATCAGACGCGGCCCGTCCGCGGTGAGCTTCAGCTCGGTGTGCACGATCCCGTCGCTGATGTCCAGCGCCTCTATCGCCGCCTCGGCCAGGTTCTCGGCGCGCTCCGCCAGGGGCGGGTCGAGGGTGTGCGGGACGAAGGAGCCGCGCTCCCTGAACGGTGCGACCAGGGGGAACTTCCCCGTGACGCAGAGCGGTTGGCACTCCTTACGGTGCACGGCCGTCTCCACGGAGACGTAGTCGCCCCACTGCGGCCCGGCCGCCGTGGGGTCGCCCGGGAGCAGCGCCTCGACCAGCAGGTCCGTCCCGGGCGCGGCGTCCGCGCACGCCGCGACGGCCGCCCGTGCGCCGGAGAGGCTGTCGAGCCGGTGGACGAGCCGGCTGCCGGCGCCGCGCCGGGGCTTCAGCACCGCGGGCAGCCCCACCGCGGCCAGTGCCGCGTCGAGGTCCGCGGCGTCTTGCACCGGCGCGAACGGCAGGTCGTCCAGGCCCGCTTCGGCGAAGGTCCGGCGCTGCTGCAGCTTGTCCACGAGCCGGCCGGTAACCGCGGGGGAGTGCCAGTACGGGATGCCGAGTGCCTCCGCGATCGTGGAGGTGATCTCCATCCGATGCTCGCTGAAGGTCAGCAGCCCGTCGGGGACGAACTCGGCGACCGCCCGCGCCGCGCGCCGCGCGTCGAGACCGGTGATGTCGCACAGCGCGAACCGCCGCGTCAGCACCGGCAGCAGCTCCCGTACGTGGGCCGAGGTCCGGTCCACGACGAGGAACAACTCCGCGTCGCAGCAGCGCGCCGCGGCCGCGATCTCCGCGGCGCAGGCCGACCCCGCGTCGTACACGACGCCCACCGTCCGCTCCCCGCCGACCGCGTCACGCGGTGAGTACGGTAAGGACCGGGACACCCTGACCGTCACGTTGTCCCGCGCCGGCCGCACGTTACCCGCCGTCCCCGGCACGCGCGCCCCGAGCCGCGGCCAGCACCACGGCGGTGACGAGCAGCCCGCTGCGGCACAGCCAGCGGCCGGTCAGGTGCGCCAGGGGCGTGCCGTCGACGGTGGGCGCGTGGACCAGGATCCGGGCGGTGAAGGTCCCGTTCCCGGGGTCGACGTCGATGCGGGCCTCGTCGAAGTCCAGCTCCCTGCGGGTCAGCGGATACCAGACCTTGAAGACGGACTCCTTGGCGCTGAAGAGCAGCCGGTCCCAGCAGACCCCGGACGCTCCGCGCATCCGTGCCCGTACCTGCTCCCGCTCCTCGGGCAGCGCGATGGTGTCGAGCAGATCGTCCTTGAGCGGCTCGTTGGGCTCGGCGTCGATGCCGATACCGAGCACCTCGCCGCGGCGGGCCACGGCCGCGGCGCGGTAGCCGGCGCAGTGCGTCATGGAGCCGACGACCCCGGCGGGCCACTGCGGTGCGCCGCGGTGGCCCGGGAGCAGAGGGGCTGGCGCGACTCCGAGCGTGCTCAGGGCGCGACGGGCGCACTGCCGTACGGTCGCGAACTCCGCCTGCCGGTGCGGTACGGCGCGCGCGACCGCGCGCGCCTCCTCGGGGTACAGCCGCTCCGCGGGCGGCTCGGGCGGGTCGGTGAACGCCTCGGCCGCGGTCACCGATCCCGGCAGCAACCCCTGGAGCAGCCGGGCGGGTTCGTGCGCCCCGGGCTCCTTCGGCCGCGCCGCCGAAGCCCGCGTCGTCGAGGGCGGCAGGACCGTGCGCAGCAGTTCGCGTCGCGGGTGGCGCTTCCACTCCCGTGGGTAGCCGAGTGAGACTTCGGTGAACTTGACCCCGTCGTACCAGGTGACGCGGGGGATGTGCAGGTGGCCGTAGACGACGGCGGCGGCGCGGAAGCGGCGGTGCCAGCCGGCGGTCAGCGTCGTACCGCACCACTGCGCGAACTCCGGATAGCGCAGGACGTCCGTCGGTTGCCGTACCAGCGGCCAGTGGTTGACCAGCACCGTGCGCTGAGCCGGATCGACGGCCGCGAGCCGGCGCTCGGTCAGGGCCACCCGCTCCCGGCACCAGGCGTCCCGCGAGTCGTGCGGGTCGGGGTGCAGGAAGTATTCGTCGGTGCAGACGACGCCGGCTTCGTGGGCCAGCCGCAGCGACTCCTCCTTGGTCGCCGCGCCGGGCACGCGGAAGGAGTAGTCGTAGAGGACGAACAGCGGCGCGACCGTCACCGGGCCGCCCTCGCCGCGCCAGACAGGGTAGGGGTCCTCGGGGGTCACGACGCCCAGTCCGCGGCAGAGTTCGACCAGGTGCCGGTAGCGCTCCTCGCCGCGCAGCGTGACCGGGTCGTCGGGGTGCGTCCACAGCTCGTGGTTGCCCGGCACCCAGACGACCTTGGCGAACCGCTCGCTGAGCAGCCCGAGGGCCCATTCGATGTCCGAGACGCGTTCACCGACGTCGCCGGCGACGATCAGCCAGTCATCGGCCGTGGTGGGGCGCAGTCCTGCGGTGATGTCGCGGTTTTCTTGATAGGCGACATGCAGGTCGCTGACGGCCAGCAATCTTCCGTGCATCAGGGCCATTCGATCATTCGGCGACGGCGGAACGGGTGTGTCAAGGGGCGTGACGGTGGCTCTCGTGCGGCAGTCGCGTGTCACGCGCGCCCCGACAGGCTGGTAGGAGCAGCTAAATTCCCGCCAAAAGGCCGCTGACCGGCCCCTTCGCGGAGGCGAATCACGGGCGCACCGGGGGAGTTGCGGGTGCGGCGGCACCCGCGCCAGACTGGATCCTCAACGTCCGTTGAACAGAAGTGTTCTGTTTACGAAGACAGGGAGCAGATCGTGACCACACCGGCAGCAGGGTCCCCCGACGGCGCCGCGCCGGCCCCGGCGCCGGCCGGACCGCCCCCGCAAGCGGGCCGCTCCGGCCAGTACGGCGTGCTGTTCGGCCCGGTCGCGCTCGGGCTCTTCCTCGTCCTCGCGTTCGCCGGGCTGATGATCCCCGGACTGCGCAACCCCGCCCCCAGCGAGATGCCGCTCGGCGTGGCGGGCCCGGGCCCGGCCGTCGAACAGGTCGAGGCGCAGCTCTCCGCCGCCGCTCCCGACGCGTTCGAGGTCAAGCGGTACGCGGACGAGGACGAGGCCCGCACCGCCCTGCGCGAGCAGGAGGTGCTCGGCGCCATCGTCGTCGGGCCGTCGCCGAAGCAGCCGCCCGGCCTGCTCATCGCCAGTGCCGCCGGCGACGCCCCGACGACCGCGGCCACCACGGCGTACGAGCAACTGACCAAGCGGCTCGGCACACCGCAGAAGGTGGACGACGTCGCCCCGCTGCCCGAGAACGACTCCCGTGGGGTCAGCGCCGTGCTGCTGTGCGTCGCCCTCACCATCGGCGCGCTGATCTTCCAGCTCATCCTGAGCCTGGCCGCCGCCCATGTGAATGCCGGCAAGCGATGGCTGTCCTGCGTCTCCTACGCGGTCGTCGCCGGTGTGGCCGGGGCCGTCTTCGCCGGGCCCCTCACCGGCACCCTGGACGGCCACTTCCTCGAACTGATGGGCATCACCACGCTGTTGTCGCTGACCGTCGTCGGCGTCGTCGCGGCCTGCCAGGCGCTTCTCGGCGCGCTCGGCATCGCCGTCGGCGCGCTGCTCGTCCTCCCGCTCGGCCTCGCCTCCTCCGGCGGCGTCGTCGACCCGCACTTCCAACCCGCCTTCTACGGTGCCGTCTCGCCATACCTGCCCATGGGCAGCACGGTCTCGCTGCTGCGCCGCGTGCTGTACTTCGACGGCAACGCCGTCGGGGGGCCGCTGCTCACGCTGCTGCTGTGGGCGGCCGGAGCCTGGCTCGTCGCGCTGGCGAGGGAGCGGATCAGGCCCTTCTACCCGCTGATGGTCATCGTGCCCGCCTCCGCCGTGAGCCAGGCCCCGGCCGCCGCGACCCGGACGGCCTGATGGCACGGCGCGACGCGCCCGCCGACCGCGCGGCCGACCGGCCGGCGGAAGCCGGGCAGGACCGCCGCGAGCTGATCAGGCTCGCGGCGGTCGAGCTGTTCGCCCGCCACGGTTACCGCGGCACCACCGTGCGCGCCATCGCCGAACGCGCCGGGGTGGACCCGGCGCTGGTGATGTACCACTACGGCAGCAAGGAGAACGTCTTCTCCACGGTGATCCGCGAGACGATGCGCGCGGAGGAGCTGCTGCCCGAACTGCCCCGGCTGCTCGACGAGGTCGCCGACACCGACAACGCCGACGACCCCGCCGCGGACGGCACGGGCCCCGGCGGGCCGGGCAGCCGGCTGCTGCGCGGCTTCCTCACCCGGTGGGAGGACGCCGCCACCCGCTCCTCGCTGCTCGTGGTCTTCCGCTCCGCGATGGAGCACCCCGAGGCGTCGCAGCTCTTCCGCGAAGTCGCCGGCGGCGAGCTGCTCCTGCCACTCGCCCGCCGTATCCCGGCCCCCCACCCCGAACTGCGCGCCGCGCTTGTCGCCTCGCTGCTCGTCGGGCTGGTCACCGGGCGCTACGTGGTGCCGATCGAACCGCTCGCCGGGATGGAGCTGGACACCGTCGTCGGCCTCTACGGCCCGTACGCCGACGACATGCTGCTCGGCCGGCTGGGCGGCTCACCGCCGCCCGGCCGGCCGGGCGTCTGACCCCGCGGGGCCGTCGTCGTACCGGTGCTGCGCTCCGGGTCAGTGGCTCGTCGGCAGCGTGCCGTTGACGAGCGCGTCCACCACCTGGCGCCGCTGGAGCTTGCCGCTCGGGGTCTTCGGCAGCGTGCCCCGCGGCACCACCTCCACCCGGTCCGGGCGCAGCCCCGTCTCGGCGGAGACCGCCTGGATGACGCCCTCGCGGATCTCCGCGACGGCAGCCGCGTCCGCGTGGTTCTTCGACTCGACCACCAGCACCAGCGCCTCCGTGCTGCGCTCCTCGTCGGGGCAGCCGACCGCGGCGATCGAGTTCGCCCGCAGCCCTTCCACCGCAGCCGCGGCCGACTCGAAGGCGTACGGGTGGTAGTTGGACCCGGCGATGATGACGACGTCCTTGATGCGACCGGTGACATAGGTCTGGCCGCCGTCGGTGAAGCCCTGGTCGCCGGTGTTCAGCCAGCCGTCGTCGCCCAGGACCTTCGCGGTCTCCTCGGGCTGGCGGTAGTAGCCGGACATCATCGAGGCGGTACGCAGCAGGATGGTGCCCTGCTTACGGTCGGGAAGGTCGGCGCCGGCGTCGTCGACGACGCGCAGCTCCATCCCCGTCAGCGGGGTACCGGAGGAGACCAGCTCCTGCGCGTCGGCGGCGCCGGCCCCGGCTTCCACGACCTCGCCGTCGGCGGCCAGCCGGTCGCGGCTGACGGTGAGCGTCACCAGCGGCTCGCCGGGCACGCACATCGTCGCGGCGAGGGTGATCTCCGCCATGCCGTAGCAGGGCATCATCGAATGCTCGCGGTAGCCGTATGCGGACATGCGCTCGGCGAACAGCCGCAGTGTGTTCGCCTGCACGACCTCCGCGCCGTTGCCGGCGACCCGCCAGGCACTCAGGTCGAGGCCCGCGAGCTTGGCGTCGGGGATGTTCGAGGCACACATGCGGTACGCGAAGTTGGGCGCCGAGGTGAACGTGCCCCGGTAGCGGTGCATCGCCCACAGCCAGCGCTCGGGGCGCACCGCGAACGACAGCGGCGGCATGCTCGCCACCGGCAGCCCGTGCAGCAGCGGTGCGAGGTTCAGCCCGATCAGGCCCATGTCGTGGTGCATCGGCAACCAGCTCACGATCAGGTCGCCGGAGCGGTAGCAGTGCTCGCCGATGGCCGAGGCGTTGGCGAAGATCGACTCATGGGTCAGCGTCACGCCCCGGCTGTCGCCCGTGGTGCCCGAGGTGAACTGCAGCAGCGCGATGTCGTCGGGCTTCGCCTGCGCGGTGGCGAGGTCGAGCCCGCCTTCGAAGGGCGGCTCGATGATCGCGACACCCGCCTCCTTGCACGGCTCCGTCACGGCGTCGAGGAACTCCGGCGCCACGACCACGGCGCGCGGTTCCGCGCGGCTGATCAGCAGCCGCAGCCGGTCGGCCCACCGCTGCCGGCGCATCGTCGCCAGCGGCGGTTCGCTGACGAACGGGATGGCGCCCAACAGGAAGCAGCCGTGCAGCGTGGCATAGGCGTCGGCGCTGGTGTCCATGCAGACGCCGACGCGGTCACCGCGCCGTACGCCGTGCTCCGCGAGGGTCGTCGCGGCGGCACCCGCGCGCTCGGCCAGCTCCGCCGCCGTCAGCCGGACGGGGTCCCCGGAGCCCTCGACGTACGCCAGCGGGCGGTCGGGGTCGCCGTCCGCGAGGTCGAGCAGCGCCGCGCCGATCGTGGCGGCCGACGTCATCGCGACCGGGGCGGGGTCCGGCACGGGCTGAAATCCCGCGCGGTCCCCGTGAAATTCCTCGGTCGAAACGGCAATCGTCATTCCATACCCCCGAATTGACTGCCGCGGTCGCGGCGTGAAATGGGCTGGCTGAGGTAGCGTCATGATGCGCGGCGGGCAACAGCGGCGTCAAGTCGGGTATGTGCAGGTCGAGGCTTTAGCGGGCCGCTAGAACCTCCTTAGTCGACTTGGTCACGATGGGCTCGCCAGAATAGTGCTGCGTGCCGAAGGCAGGTGGCCGAAAAAGTCCCCGCGGTCCCGTACCGGGATTTCACCGACGCATACTGAAGGAACGACTCGACATGTTTGCGCTCGCATTCCCAGGCCAGGGTTCGCAGCACAAAGGAATGGGTGCGCAGCTCTTCGGCAGGTTCCCGGAGGAGACCGCCCGCGCGGATGAGATACTCGGCTACTCGATCGAGGAGCTGTGCCGCGACGACGCCGACGGCCGGCTGCAGAACACCGAGTACACGCAGCCCGCGCTTTTCGTCGTCAACGCGCTGAGCCACCTCGCCCACCTCGCCGACGGCGGCGCGGAGCCCGACTTTCTCGCCGGGCACAGCCTGGGCGAGTACAACGCCCTGCACGCGGCCGGCGCCTTCGACTTCGCCACCGGGCTGCGCCTGGTCGCCAAGCGCGGTGAGCTGATGTCCCGGGTGGCGGACGGCGGTATGGCCGCCGTCGTCGGGCTGACGGCGGAGCAGGTGGCCGAACTCCTGGGCCGGCCGGGCCTGGAGAACCTGTCGATCGCCAATGACAACAACCCCACGCAGATGGTGATCGCCGGCCCGCGCGAGGACGTGGCGGGCGCGCGCACCGTTTTCGAGGAGGCCGGCGCCGGCCTGTTCACGGTGCTGCGTGTCAGCGGGGCCTTCCACTCCCCGTACATGTCGGCGATCCAGGGCGAGTTCGCCGAGTTCCTCGACGGCTTCACACTCGCGCCGCCCGGCGTGCCCGTCATCTCCAACGTGACCGCCCTGCCCTACGAGAACGACGTCGCCGCCGCGCTGATACGCCAGCTCGACCACCCCGTGCGCTGGACCGACACCGTCCGCTACCTCATCGCCCGCGGCGTGGCGGACATCAAGCCCGTCGGGCCCGGCCGGGCCATGCGCGGGCTCATCAAGGCCACCCGGCGTGACGAGGAGCGCCGCGCGCAGGAAGCGGCGGAAGCACAGGAAGCGGCGGCGGCCGCGGCGGCGGCGCAGCCCCCGGGAGCGGCGGACACCCCGGCCGGCGAGCTGCGCCTGCGCCGTCCCGAGCGGGACCGGACCCGTTCCGAGGGCACCCCCGCGGTCCAACTGCACCAGGCCCTGCTGAAGGATCTGCGCACCACCGTCGCCCAGGTGCTGAAGGTCGAACCCGCCGTCGTCCGCAGCGAGACGGAGCTGAGCGAGCTGGGCTTCGACTCGATCCGGCTCATCGAGTTCGCCGACCTGCTGCGCCGCGATCTCGGCGTCGACCTCACCCCCTCGGTGTTCTTCGAGCACATCACCCTGGAGGCGTTCGCGCGCCACCTGCTGGCCGAACACCACGACCTCGTCTCCGCCCGCTACCCCGACGCGGGGGACGACACCCCGCGCACCGGACCCCGCGGAGCCGGAGGCGCGCAGGACGACGCGCCGCTGCCGGACCCGTACCCCGTCGCGGTCGTCGGCCTCAGCGCCGTACTGCCGGGCTCGGCGGACCTGGAGGGCTTCTGGCAGCGCCTCCTGGCCGGCGACGAACTCGTCTCCCGGGTACCGGAGGACCGCTGGCGCGACTGGGCGGGACCGGAGCGCGCCCGCCGCGCGCACGGTGCCTTCCTCGACGACGTCGACTCCTTCGACTGCTCGTTCTTCGGCATCTCGCCGCACGAGGCCGAGCTGATGGACCCGCACCAGCGGCTCTTCCTGCAGACGGTGTGGAGGGCCGTCGAGGACTCGGGCCGCCGCCCCGACACCCTCGCCGGCAGCCGCACCGGCCTGTTCGTCGGGCTCAGCTCGATGGACTACGCGGAGGTGCTGGGCCACAGCGCCGCGGGCCCGCAGGCGCACACCGCCACCGGACTCTCGCACGCCGTGCTGCCCAACCGGGTCTCGTACCAGCTCGACCTGCGCGGCCCCAGCGAGGCGATCGACACCGCGTGCTCCTCCTCGCTCGTCGCGGTCCACCGCGCGGTCCGCAGCCTGCGCGCCGGTGAGTGCGGGCTCGCCATCGCCGGCGGCGTGAACCTCATGCTCAGCCCCACCCCGTTCGAGTGCTTCGAGCCGGCCGGGATGCTCGCACCGGACGGCCACTGCAAGACCTTCGACCAGTCCGCCGACGGCTATGTCCGCGGCGAGGGCGTCGTCGCCGTCGTGCTCAAGCCGCTCGCCGCCGCCGAGGCCGACGGCGACCACATCCACGCCGTGATCCGCGGCAGCGCCGTCGGCCACTCCGGCCGCGCCGCCTCGCTGACCGCACCGAGCCCCGAGGCGCAGGCCGACGTCATCGTCGACGCCTGGCGTGCCGCCGGTCTCGACCCGGCGACCGTGACCCACGTGGAGACCCACGGCACCGGCACCAGCCTCGGCGACCCCATCGAGATCGAGGGCCTGAAGCAGGCGTTCGCCCGCCTCTACGCCGCCTGGGGCCACGACGCCCCCGCCGGGCCGCACTGCACGCTCGGTTCGGTCAAGACCGCGATCGGGCACCTGGAGGCGGCGGCCGGGCTGGCCGGGCTGGTCACGATGGTGCAGGCGCTGCGGTACGGGAAGCTGCCCGCCCTGCGCCACTTCGAGAAGCTCAACCCGTACATCCGCCTGGACGGCAGCCCTTTCCGCATCGGCGACCGCGCCGGTGACTGGCCCCGGCAGACCCCGCAGGACGGTCCTCCCACCCCGCGCCGCTGCGGTGTCAGCTCCTTCGGCTTCGGCGGCAGCAACGCGCACGTCGTCCTGGAGGAGTACGCGCACGAGCCCGCCGCCGCCGAAGCGCCCGGCGCCCCGCTGCTGATCCCGCTCTCCGCCCGGACGCCCGAGGCGCTGCGCACCTATGCCCGCGAGCTGGTCCGCCACCTCGACCTGCACGCGCCCGCGGAGGGCAGCGCCGACTTCACGCTCACCGCGCTCGCCGACACCCTCCAGCTCGGCCGGGAGCCGATGGAGGCACGGCTCGCGGTCGTCGCGGAGGACGCCGACGAACTGTACGACGCGCTCGTGCACTTCCTGCGCGGCGAAGACCAGGGCGACACCTGGTGGAGCGGGCAGGCCACGGGCGCGGCGGACCTCTCACGCGCGCTGCTCGCCGGGCCCGAGGGCAACACCTACCTCGACGCGCTCGCCACCGCGGGCAAGACCGCGGCCCTGGCCCGCCTCTGGGCGGCCGGCGCGGACTTCGACTGGGCGCTGCTGCGCGGCGACAGGTCCGTACGCCGCACACCCCTTCCGACGTATCCCTTCGAGCGGCGCCGGATCCGCCCGCAGGACCTCGTGCCGCACGTCCTGCTCACCCCCGGCCAGGCACCGCCCGCCCTCGCCGCGGGGGCGGTCCCCGCGGCCCTCACCGCCGCGGCGGCGCCGGCCGCGCTGCCCAGCGGCGCGGGTGCGACGCAGGACGAGGTACTGGCGCACCTGGTGCGGCTGTTCGCCGAGGAGCTGAAGTGGCGGCCGGAGGAGATCGACCCGCGGGCCGGCTTCGACGACCTGGGCCTCAGCTCCCTGCTGGTGGAGAAGTTGCGCCGGCGGCTTGAGGAACACTACGGGCCGGTCGACAGCGCCACCCTCTTCACCTACAAGAACCTCGACGCGCTCGCCCGGCACATGACCGGCCGGGTACGCACCCCGCCCGCCGCGACCTCGCCCGCACTCCCCGCCGCCCCGCCCGCCGGCGCGAGCCCCGGCACCGGGGACATCGCCATCGTCGGCATCAGCGGCCGCTACCCCAAGGCCCCCACGCTGGCCGACTTCTGGGACCGGCTGCGCAACGGCGACGACTGCGTCGACGAGATCCCCCTCGACCGGCCCGGCTACCGCCGCTTCGCGGAGCTGGCGCGCGAGAAGTTCGGCGACCGGTGGCCCCGCTGGGGTGGCTTCCTCGACGACGTCGACGCCTTCGACCCGCAGTTCTTCCACATCTCGCCGCGCGACGCCCGGCTGCTCGACCCGCAGGAGCGGCTCTTCCTCACCACCGCGTGGGAGACCCTGGAGGACGCCGGCTACACCCCCGCCTCGCTGGCGGACCCCGACCTCGGCGACGAACGGGGCTCGGTCGGCGTCTTCGCCGGGGTGACGTACAACAACTACCAGATGTTCGCGGGCAACGACCTGGACGAGGGCGTCTGGCGCATCGTCGGCTCGCAGACCTTCTCGGTCGCCAACCGCATCTCGCATCTGCTCAACCTCGGCGGTCCCAGCCTGACCCTGGACACCGCCTGCTCCTCCTCCCTCTACGCCATCCACCTCGCCGTCGCAGCCATCCGCCGCGGCGAGTGCACGATGGCGCTGGCAGGCGGGGTGAACCTGTCGCTGCACCCGAGCAAGTACGTGATGCTCGCCGAGGCCGGATTCCTCGCCGAGGACGGCCGGTGCCGCGCCTTCGCCGAGGGCGGCACCGGCTACGTACCCGCCGAGGCCGTCGGCGCGGTGCTCCTCAAGCCGCTGGACAGGGCGCTGGCCGACGGCGACCGGATCCACGCCGTCCTCAAGGGCTCGGCGGTCAACAGCGACGGCCGCACCTACGGTTACGGCGTCCCCAACCCTGTCGCGCAGGCCGAGCTGGTGCGCGCCGCGCTCGCCGACGCCGGGGTCGACGCCGGCTCCATCGGCTACGTCGAGGCGCACGGCACCGGCACCAGCCTCGGTGACCCCATCGAGGTCCGGGGCCTCACCGAGGCGTACGCGGACGCCGCCGCCCCGCACCGCCGCGACGGGCGGCCGGCGTGCGCCATCGGGTCCGTGAAGGCCACCATGGGCCACGCCGAGGCGGCCGCCGGTATCGCCCAGGTCACCAAGGTGGTCCTGCAGTTGCGCCACGCCACGCTCGTGCCCTCGCTGCTGCACACCCCCGACCTCAACCCGAACCTCGACCTCGACACCACGCCGTTCGCCGTACAGCGCGAGACCGCGCCCTGGGAGCGGCCGGTGCTGCCCGGGCCCGGTGGCGCCGTGGCCGGGCCGCGCCGCGCCGGCGTCAGCTCCTTCGGCGCGGGCGGCGTCAACGTCCACCTGATCCTGGAGGAGGCACCGGCCCGCCCCGCCCCGGCCGCCGGCGCCGGCCGGCCGCTGGTGTTCCCGCTGTCGGCCCGTACGCCGGAGAACCTGCGCGCGTACGCGGCCCGCATGGCGGTGTTCCTGAACGCGCTGCCCGCCGAGCCCGGCGCCGACGACCCGGAGACCCCGCGGGCCGCCGACGTCGCCTACACGCTCCAGCACGGCAGGGAGGCGATGGAGCACCGCGCCGCGTTCGCGGCCCGCACGCTCGCCGAGGCCGCCGAGCGCTTCGCCCGCGTCGCCGCCGGCGACGCCGCGGACGGGCGGATCAGCATCGGCCGCCGTCCCGGCCGGTCCGGCGCCGCGCCCGCGGTCCCCGCCGACGCCGCGCCGGAGCAGGCCGCCGCTCTGTGGGCGGCGGGCGGCGAGGCGGACTGGTCGGCCAGGCCCACCGGCGGGCGCCGGGTGTCGCTGCCGACGTACCCCTTCTCCCAGGAGCGCTACTGGCTGGAGCCGAGCGCCACGAACCCGGCACGGCCGACCGCACCGGCCGTGCCGACCCCCGTCCCCGCGCCCCGGACCGCCCCGGAGGCCCCGGCCTCCGTGACGGCCCCCGCGGCGCAGACGGAGCCCGCCGCGACGGACCTGCTCGCCTCGCTGGCCGCCGCACCCGCGAGTGAGCGCCACACCGCGCTGGCCACGCGGATGCAGCGTACGCTCGGCGAACTGCTGGAGTTCCCGCCCGGCAGCCCGCCGGACCGCCAGCGCGGCTTCTTCGAGCTGGGCATGGACTCGGTGATGGCGGTACGCCTCGGCAACCTGCTGGAAGAAGCCCTGGGTCTCGTCCTGTACGCCGGGGTGGTCTTCGACTACCCGTGCCTCGACGACCTGGCCACGTACCTGCTGGACGAGCTGAGCCTCGACGACGCCCCCGCCCCCGCTCCGGCCGTCGAAGCACCCGCCGCCGAGACCGCGGAGTCCGCGCCCTCCGATGCACTCCAGGTCGTGCACTTCACCGCCGGCTGGGAGCCGGCCGCCGCCCCCGGGGGCCCCGCCTCCTGGCTCACCGGCCCCGTGCTCGTCTTCGACGACGACGGCGCCCTCACCGAGCGGGTACGCGAGCGCCACTCCGGCGCCGCGCCGGTCGTCGGGGTCCGGCCCGGTGAGGCGTACGAGGTCGCCGGCGAGGGCCGCACGGTACGCGCCGAGTCCGCGCAGGACCACGCCGCGCTCGTCGCGGGCCTCGACGCCCCGCCCGTCACCGTGCTGCACGCCTGGAGCGACCCCCGCACCGCTCTCACCTCGGTCTTCCACCTGAGCCAGGCGATGCTGCGGCAGGGCCTGCGCGCGCCGGTGCGGCTGCTGCGCCTCCACGCCCACGCCGACGCCGGGCCCGATCCTCTCGCGGAGGCGTTCGGCGGCTTCGCCCGCAGCGTCGACCACGAGAACCCGCGGCTGGTCCAGCAGGCGGTGACCGTACGTACCGCCGCCGGCGAAGAGCCCGCGGACGCCCTGCTGCGCGCCTGCGAGGCCGAACTCGCCGCGGACGCCCGCGCCGACGCCGAGGTCCGCCACGACGCGGACGGCCGCCGGGTGCGCAGGCTCCGTGAGCTGCCCGCGGTACGGGCCGGTGAGCCGGCCGGCGTCGCGGTGCGGGAGGGCGGCACGTACGTTGTCACCGGCGGCGGAGGCGGCCTCGGCCTGCTCTTTGCCGAACACCTCGCCCGCCGGGCCCGGGTGAACCTGCTCCTCGTCGGCCGCTCGGCGCTCACCGGCGAACGCCAGGAGGCGCTGGAGCGGATCCGCGCTCTCGGCGCCGACGTCCGTTACGAGCGCGCCGACGTCTCCGACCGCGGCGACGTCGAATGGCTCCTGGCCGCCGCCCGCGACCGCTGGGGCAGCGTGAACGGCATCATCCACTCCGCCGGCGTCCTGCGGGACGGACTGCTGCCCAACAAGACCGCCGACGAGATCGACTCGGTGCTCGCGGGCAAGGTCGACGGCGCGGTCCATTTCGACGCCGCCACCGCGGGCGACGACCTCGACTTCTTCATGGTCTTCTCGTCGCTGGCCGCGCTCGCGGGCAACCCCGGCCAGGTCGACTACGCCTTCGCCAGCCGCTTCCTGAACGCCTTCAGCCGCCGCCGCGAGGACCTGCGTGCCGCGGGCGAGCGGTCCGGGGCGAGCATCGCGCTGGTCTGGCCGTTCTGGCGCGACGGCGGCATGCGGGTCGACGAGGCCACGGAAGGCTTCGTACGCCGCCGGCTGGGGCTGACGCCGCTGGAGAACACGGTCGGCGTGGACGCGTTCGACGCGGCGCTGCACCACGCGGTGCCGGAGTTCGGCGTGGTGCACGCAGAACGCGAAAAGCTGCAGCGGATGTTGCGGATCGAGCCGCCGGCCGAGTCGGCGCGGGCGCGGGCCGAGGAGACGAAGGCCGACGGGAAGAAGGCCGACGGGAAGAAGGCCGCGGCCCCCACCGCCGGGGGCCGCAAGTCCGCCCCGGCGAAGGGCGATTCGACGGTCGAGATCGAGCTGAAGGGCGTCCTGGCCGAGCTGGGGCTCTAGCACACGGCACGCGGGGGAGAGGAAGACGGCGATGACGGACAAAGCACTGCTCAGGCGTTCTCTGGAAGCCGTACGCACTCTGCGCGAGCAGGTCGACGAGCTGCGCGCGCGGGCCGCGGAGCCCATCGCCGTCGTCGGTCTCGGCTGCCGGTTCCCCGGCGGCGCGGACGGCCCGGAGCGGTTCTGGGACCTCCTGCGTGAGGGCCGCGACGGCGTCGTGGACGTCCCGCACGACCGCTGGCCCGTCGAGGGCTGGTATTCCTCCGACCGGAGCGAGCCGGGCACCTCGTACACCCGCCGCGGCGGGTTCCTCGCCGAGGGCGCCCACGCATTCGACGCCGGGTTCTTCGGCATCACCGACGCCGAGGCCCGCGACATGGACCCGCAGCACCGGCTGCTGCTGGAGACGGGCTGGCAGGCGCTGGAGAGCGCGGGGCTGCTGTCGGGCACCACGGCCGAACGGCGCGTGGGCGTCTTCGTCGGCGTCTCCGGCTCGGAGAACACCCTGCTGCCCCGGTCGCCGCGCGCGGCGGGGCCGTACACCGCCACCGGCTCCGCGATCAGCGTCGCCGCCGGCCGGGTGGCGCATACCTTCGGACTGCGCGGCCCGGCCCTCGCGGTCGACACGGCGTGCTCGTCGTCGCTGCTCGCAGTGCACCTGGCCGTCGAGAGTCTGCGCCGCGGCGAGTGCAGCGCCGCCCTGGCCGGCGGGGTGAGCGCCATGATGTCGCCCGCCGTCATGGTCGCGCTGTGCCGGATGGAGGCGCTCGCCGAGGACGGGAAGTGCAAGGTCTTCGACGCCGCCGCGGACGGCTACGTACGCTCCGAGGGCAGCGGCATGGTCGCCCTCATGCGCGCCTCGGACGCCGCCGCCGTACGCGCCCCGGTCCTCGCCCTGATCCGCGGCTCCGCCGTCAACCACGACGGCCGCACCAGCGGCCTGACCGTGCCCAACGGCCGGGCGCAGCGCGAGCTGATCGCCGACGCCGTCGCCGCGGCCGGGGTCGAGCCGCGGGCGGTGGACTACCTGGAGGCGCACGGCACCGGCACCTCCCTGGGCGATCCGATCGAGGTGCGTGCCGCCGCCGACGTGCTCTGCGCCGACCGCGACCCCGGGGCGCCCCTGCGCATCGGTGCCGTCAAGTCCAACATCGGGCACCTAGAGGCCGCCGCCGGGGTGGCCGGCCTGATCAAGACCGTGCTCGCGCTGCGGCACGGGGAGATCCCCGGCGGGCTGCACCTGGACAAGCCCAACCCCCGGCTCGGCGTCGAGCGGCTGCCGGTGGCGCTGTGCGACCGGACGGTTCCGTGGCCGCGCCGGAGCGACGGCCGGGCCCGCACCGCGGGCGTCAGCTCCTTCGGCTTCTCCGGCACCAACGTGCACGTCGTGCTCACCGAGCCGGACGCCGCACCGCCGCGATCCGCGGGGCCGGAGCGCCCCGCACACGTCTTCGCGCTCTCCGCGCGTGACCCCGAGGGCCTGCGTGAGTCCGCCGCCCGCCACGCCCACTGGCTCGCGACGCACCCCGACGCGTCGCTCGCCGACGTCTGCCACACCGCCACCGCGCGGCGCGGGCACTTCGCCCACCGCACCGCCTTCGTCACCGCCTCGCGCGACGATCTCGCGCGCCGGCTCGCCGCGCTCGCCGCGGGTGACGGGCCGGAGCCGGCCACCGGCCCGCGGCAGACCGCGGCCGCCGAGGCCGTCGGCGCCCGCGACCGGGCGCCCGCGCCCCCGGTCGCCTTCCTCCTCGACGCCACCGCGCCCGCCGCGGAGCGCATCGCCGCGACGCTCCACGCCACTCACCCCGGCTTCCGGGCGCACGCCGAGCGGTGCACGGCCGAACTGGGGCTCCCGGCGGAACCGGACGGCGGACACGACGCCGCCCTTGTCGCCGATGTGCGGACCGTGGTCTGCCAGATCGCGCTGGTGCGCACGCTCGCCGACTGGGGCATCGCCGCCGGCGCCGTCGCGGGCGGCGCCGCCCCCGGTGACCTCGCCGCCGCCGTCCTCAGCGGCGCCCTCGACGCCGCGACCGCCGGCGCCCTGCTCGCCGCCCGGTACGGCGCCGCCGCCCCGCCCGCACCGGCGCCCCGGCGCCCCCGTGTGCTGCGGCTGCTGCACGGGCCCGACGCCGGCGAAGCGGGCGCGGAGCAGGCGGCCGACCCCGGCTTCTGGCTGCGCCCCGGCGCCGGCGTCCGGCCGGAGGCCGCCGCGGCGGCGCTCGCCGCGCACGGCTACGACACCCTGGTCCACCTCGGCGGCCACGCGGCGGGGCCCGCCGCGGGTGAGATCCGGGGGCTGCCCGGCGACGACATCTGGCGTGAACTCCTTGACTGGCTGGCCGACCGGCACGTCTCCGGCCAGGACGTCGACTGGTCCGCCTGCGACGACGGCTACGAGCGGATCCGGCTGGACCTGCCGGGTCAGACGTTCCGACGCCGTGCGCACCGGCCGGACGCCGCGGCATTCGATGCCGCTCCCGCGGCGTCCGGGTCCGGTGCCCCCGTGGGCTCGCTCGGGCTGCGCCAGGTCGCCTCGCCGCTCGCGCAGCGGCAGTACACGACCGCCGTCAGCCGCGCGGTCCTGCCCGAACTCGCCGACACCGCGGGCGTGCTGCACGTCGGCTACTACCAGGAACTGCTGGCCTCCGCCGCCCGTACCGGCGCCGGACTGCGGCTCGACGACGTACGGTTCGAGCGGGCCCTGACCCTCTCCCGCGGCCAGGAGCGCACCGTGCATCTGGCCGTCGGCCCCGAGGACGGCGAAGGCTGGGCGGAGTTCTCCGTGCACAGCCGGGAGGCCGGCGACCCGTCCGCCGGGCAGCCGGGTGACGAGGGCTGGAACCGGCACGCCGCCGGGCGGCTGCGCCCCGGCGGCGGAGCGGAGGCCGGCGCGCTGCCCGAGGCGACGCGTGCGGAGATCCGCGAGCGCTGCCCCGTACGCTTCGAGGGCGCCGAGTTCTACCGGCAGATGGCCGAGCGCGGCGTGCCCCTGGGCCCGTCCGTCGAGTGGGTCGACGAGGCGTGGCTCGGTGAGGGCGAGGTGCTGGCGAGGTTCCGCCCGCCGACGCCCGCCGAGACGGGCGCCGCCGGCGGTCCGGAGCGCCGGCTCCCCGTGCCCGCCGGGGTGCTGGACGCCTGCGTGCAGCTCTACGCACTGGCCGCCGGCCCTCAACTGGCCGAAGGGGACCTGTTCATGACCGCCCGCCTCGGCGAGGTCGGCTTCGGCGCCCCCGCGGAAGGTGCCCTGTGGTGCCACGTCCGCCTCACGGCGCCGGTCGGCGACCTTCTTGTCGGCGACCACCTGCTCTGCGCCGCCGACGGCGCCGCGGTGGGCTGGGGCCGCGGCACCGAGATCCGGGTCATCAGCCCGGGCGCCGGCACCCGAACGCCCGCCGACGAGGTACGCGACGACGCCGCGCAGCAACGCTGGCGGGGTGCCGACGGCGCCGCGGCGCTGCGGGACCTGCTCACCGGCATGGTCGCGGAACTCCTGCAACTGACGCCCGCCGAGGTGCCGAGCAGCCGGCCGCTGGCCGAGACGGGCCTCGACTCCCTCGCCGCGCTGGAGCTTCGGCAGCGGGTACGCGCCGAGACCGGCGTCGACCTCCCGGTCGACCTGCTCATCGCCGGACCCTCGCTGGACGAGGTGGTGGAGCGGCTGTCGGGATCCGTCGCGGGCGACGGACCGGCCGCGCCGCGCCCGTACGACGTGGACGGCCGGCTCTGGCTGCCGGTCACACCGCGGGACGACGCCGCCGTACGGCTGTTCTGCCTGCCGTATGGCGGACGCGGTGCCTCCCTGTACCGGGACTGGCCGGGCACCGTGGATGCCGGCGTCGAGGTGGTCCCCGTGCAGTTGCCCGGCCGGGAGGAGCGCGCCGACGAGCGCTGCCTCGTCGACGCCGACGAGGCTTTCGACGCCGTCGCGCAGGCACTCAAGCCGTACCTGGACCGGCCGTTCGCCTTCTACGGGCACAGCATGGGCGCTCTCCTCGCGTACCGCCTGGCCCACCGGCTGGGCGCGGAGTACGGGGATCTGCTGCGCCACCTGTTCGTCGGCGCGTTCAGCGCGCCGACCGGCGGGGAGAACCCGCTCGGCGCCCGGCTGCGGTCGGTGACCCAGCGGCTCGGCTTCGAGCGGATGCCGGAGCACGAGGAACTGGCACGGGTACGGCGGACGCAGCCGCGGCTGTACGACACCGCGCTGCGCGCGGAGCTGGGCGAACACCTGGCGGGCAAGGCGGACGTGGCCATGGACGGCCCCGGCTACTCCGACCTGCGCGTGGTGCAGAGCTACCGGCACGACCCGGCGGAGGCCCCCCTGGGGGTGCCGGTGACCGCGTTCCACGGCGCCGGCGATCCGGTGGTCGCCGAGCGGGACGCCGACGGGTGGCGGCCGTTGACGGCCGGCGGGTTCGAGCTGCTGGTCGTACCGGGTGATCACTTCTTCGTCCACGGCGACCAGAGCGGGCCCCGGGTCCTGGCGGAGATGGCCGCACGGCTGCGGCAGCCCGTACACGCCTGAAGCCGGGCCGCGGGCCCGTCACCGGCTGCGCGGCGGGCGACGGGCCCGCGGCGGGCAAGCCGAAAGGGCGGGCGAAGCCGGTGGCCTCGCCCGCCCTTGGTCCTGCGCGATCGGACGCCGGTCACACCGCCGCGGGCAGCTCCAGCCGCTCGTCGGCGACGAGGATGGCCTGCTGCAGATCACGCAGTGCCCGGCAGGGCTCCAGGCCGAGTTCCTCGTTGAGCCGGTTCCTTGCCTGCTGGTACGTACGCAGCGCGTCCGCCTGCCGCTCCGAGCGGCACAGGGCCAGCATCAACTGGCGGTAGAAGGTCTCCCGCAGCGGATACTCGGCCGTCAGCGCGGACAGCCGGCCGATCAGCTCACGGTGCAGCCCGAGGCTCAACTGCGCCTCCATCAGCCACTCCAGATACTCCAGCCGGGTCTCCTCCAGCCACGTGGCGAAGCCCGCGATGATCGGGCCGTCGCACAGGTCCCCGAGTACCGGCCCGCGCCACAGCGACAACCCCTCCTCGAAGGCGGTCACGGCCTGCTCCGGCCGGCCCTCCTTGAGGTGCAGCCGCCCCCGGTGCAGCAGCTCCTGGAAGCGGTCCACGTCGAACTCGTCGTCCTCCAGGTGGAGCAGGTAGCCGGGCGGGCGGGTGAGGATCGGGTTGTTCCGGCTGCCGGGCTCCCCGATGAACTTACGGAGCTGGGAGATGTAGACGTGGATGCCCGCGGTCGCGCGGCGCGGCGGGTTCTGCCCCCAGATCTCGGCGATGGCTTCGTCTATCGAGACCACCTGCCGGGCGCGGATCAGTAACAGGACGAGGAGCACCTGCATCTTTTTGGCGCTTACGAATCTGCTGCCCCGGTTGTCCACGACCCGGACGGGTCCGAGTATTTCGTACTGCACTTTTTCAACCCCCGATGAATTTTTCCAGCCCGAATTGCTCGGGCTTGATGGCACCTTTGTTCAATTCCGCAAGCCGCTACAAGCAGGGGGCATGTAGGAGACGCGGCGATGCTGCGGAAGCCTTTGCAGGCTATGAAGACGGTAGGGGGTGCCGAAACCCCTACTCACCCCTAAGTCCCCCCTAGGTGCTGTCCGGGGTATTGCGCAGTCCGCGCAGGGGCGTGTGGGAAGCATTCACGCCCCCGTGTAGCGCGTCTTGATCATCCGCAGTTCTCGCAAATGCCCGTTATTCCCCTGCCCTTATCCGCTGCCGGTGTCCGAGCGGCTGAGCCGCCTGCGTTATCTCCCCGGCCTCCGCCTCCCCCGAAGGAGTGACGGCAACGGCAACGGCCGCCGCCGGCCCTCCAGATGTACCGGAGGAACGGCAGCGGCCGTCGTGGGGCTCCGGCGGACGGGCCGGAGACGGAAGGGGGCGGGGCCGGCGCGTCAGCGCGGGGCGAGGCCCTGGCGCATCGCCAGCAGTGACCCGAACGTCCAGTCCACGGTCTGCTGCACGTGCGCCGGCGCGCCGTGCACGTCGTCGAACTCGTTCATGCTGAGCTGCTGCACGTGCTGCCGCAGGAACGCCGGGTCCCCGGCCGGGATGATCTCGTCGCGCAGGCTGGCGGAGTAGCAGACGGGGATCTCCAGTGCACTCAGTTCCCCGGGTGTCAGCGCCCAGTCGGCGAGCGTCTTGTGCAGTGCCGCGTCGTCGCCTTCGTCCGTGTCCGTCAGCCGGGCCAGCGTGTGCCGGGTGATGCCGGGCACGCCGCGCAGCCAGTCGGCGTCGCCGAAGAACTCGCTCACCGGCGCCCCCGACGTCACGATGCCGCGCAGCCGGACGTCATGCCCGGCCCAGCGCAGCGCCAGGTGCCCGCCGAAGCTGTTCGCGAGGGCGTAGGTGTCGGCGACGTCCGCCCGGTCCGCGATCGCGTCCAGCACGGCGGGCAGCATCCGCCAGCTCTCCCGGTCGTACGGGAGAGTGTTCTCGCCCACGCCGGGCAGCTCGGTGACGACGATGGCCATGCCCAGCGCCGCCGCCTGGAGCGTCACCGGCGCCCACTGCTCCTTCAGGCTGACGATCCCGCCCGCCACGACCAGCACCGGCTTCGGCTCCGCGGCCGACAGCCCGCCGGCCCAGGCGACCACCTCGCCGTCGGCGAGCGGCGCCGTGACCCGCTCGATGCCCGGCTGGTCGGCGCGCCAGCGGTCGAACACCGACCGGCACTTCTCGTACGCCGCCTGCCGCGCCGGGCCGTCGACGACGGGGAAGCGGGCCATGGTGTAGCAGAGGAAGGCCGGGAGCAACTGCCCCGCGTCCTCGAACTCCCCGGCCGCCGTGGACCACTCCGCCGTCCACGAGCCGGGGGCGCCGTCCTCGTCGTTGGTGATGGCGTCCAGCACCTTCTCGTACCGCTCGGCGGGCAGTTGCAGCGCCTTGGCGTGGACGAGCGCGAACTCCTTGAGTTCGGTGACGTCGTTCATCGTGTTCCCTCCCGCTCCCAGCGCACGGTCAGGGCGAGGTGGCCGGGAACCGCGTCGATCTGCCGCAGATCGTGACGGAAGTCGGCGGTCCCGTCCTCGGTGAGCCCGTGGGCGTCGAAGCCGTTCCGTGAATAGAAGTCCCTGACCTTGCCGTTCTTCGGCGACCGGACGTACCGTGCCGCGACGGCCTCGGCCCCCTCGGCCCGGGCGTGCTCCAGCAGCGCGGCGAGGCAGCCCTGCTCGATGCCGCGGGCGAAGACCCGGCAGCTCAGCAGGAAGTTGTCGATGTGCCACACCGGTCCGTCCGTCCGTACGAACACGGCACCGACCAGGCCGTTGTCGCCGAAGCGGTCGCCCGAGCGGATGGCCAGGACCAGGCTCCCCGGCGAGCCCGCCAGGGTGGCTACCTCGTCCTGCTGGAGCCGCCGGGTGGTCAGGTTGAACTGGTTGGTGCGCTGGGTGAGCTGGGCCACGCGCGGCACGTCGGCCTCTGCGGCGGCGGTCAGCTCGACCCGTACGTCCAGCTCGCGCAGGTAGTCGTCGAGCGACGAGAAGGAGTCGAGGAAGTCCTTGCGGACGAGCTCCTCGCGGTAGCGCTCGGGGCGGCGGACGTCGTCCTCGGTGAGGTCGCGTACGCCGAACCAGCCGTCGGCGAGCAGCCGCTCGGCGTGCAGCGCCGGGTCGCCGTCGAGGTGGAGCACGGTGACCTCGGGCAGCTCGCGGGTCACCAGGCCGCACTCGTAGGGGCTGTCGTCGGCGAAGACGAACGAGTCGAGGCCGACGTTGAGGTCCTCGGCGAGCGCCCGCAGGTTGTCGTGCTTGGGCGCCCAGTTGGCGACCACCCGGACGAAATCGTCCTCCCGCAGGGTCATCTCGGGATGCTCGCGCAGCACCTCCCGTACGGGCTCCACGTCGTTCTTGCTGACGGCGGCCACAAGGACCCCGCGCGAGGCGAGCTGCTTGACCACCCGCTGCATGCGCTGGAACGCCCGCCCCGTGCGGCCGTCGGCGACCTCGATGCCCTCCGGGCCGTCGTCGCCGAGCACACCGCCCCACAGCGTGTTGTCCAGGTCGACCGCGAGCACCTTCTTCGCCCGCCCGGACCGGCCGCGCGCGAGGTGCGCGACCTCGCGCGCGACGGCGGCGGTCAGGTCGGCGGCGAAGGGCGTGCCGGTGTACGTCTCAAGGCGGGCCTCGGCCAGGGCGGCCGGGCCGGTGAGCAGCGGGTCGAGGTCGAGGACGACGAGGCCCGGATGGTCGTCCATCAGCCCGAGCAGCCGGGCGTTGCCCTCGCGCCAGACGGCACCGAGCCGGGCGCGGGAGCGGTGGTCCACGAGCTGGGCGGCGAACTCCCGGGGCAGCGGCATCGTGGTGTAGACCAGGGTGCCGGAGCCGGAGGAGCCGTGGGTGGCGGCGAGCTTGCCGAGGAGGTGCACCTTCTCGGCAAGCACCCGCTCGACGTCCTCGGGCCGCCACGGGCGCGGGACCTCGTCCAGGACGATCCCGGCGGCCAGCAGGCACACCACGACGTCGGTGCCGGCGGCGTAGACCTCGCTCGCGGGGTCGGCGAGGTCGAACAGCCAGCCGCTGTAGTCCGCGACGTGGGGGCGCAGCAGCATGCCGTGCCGGGCCAGCTCCATGGTGAGCGGGGGCACGATGCCGGCGACCGTGCCGTGCCCGGTGACCGCTACGGACACGGTCGGGACGCCGGGATGGGCCGCGAGCACCTCGTCGGGGGAGAGGCGGGACAGCAGCCGCCCCGCGCGCTGCCGCGCGTCCTCGCCGAGGCCGTGCAGCAGTCCGGGGAGTCTCGGGTACGCCGCGACCAGGCCGCCGGACCGGTGCAGCTCCGCAACGGGATCCGGAGCGGACGGCGGGGGAGCGGGGGCAGCGGACACGGAAACTCACACCTCCTGGTGGACCATCGCGGCGGACCGCCGGACGGCGCGACGGTAGGGGGCGCGGGCGGACCGTCATCAGGCTCGCCAGCGGAGCTTGACGGGGCCTTGGAGGCGTCTAAAGCGGCCGTGCGGAGCGAAGGGGGCGGCCATGGCGGGCCGGGGCCCGGCGGGCACCCGGGCGCACCTCCGCGCCGGGCACGCCGTACGCCTCTACGGCACAGCCACGACGCAGCCACCGCGCGCCGCTGCGTGAACAGCGGCGCGCGGCGCCCGTACGGACCATCGGCGACGTCGTCAGGCGGTCGCCTCCAGCGCGAAGCCCGACTTGATCCACTTGCTCGACTCGATGGCGACGCCGAGGGCCCGGTCGCCCGCGGCGAGCTTCGGCAGCAGCCGCGCCAGTTGGAAGAACACCAGCGCGTTGCCGTTGTTGCCGGTCTCGTCGACGCAGGAGACCTCCTGCGCCTCCGGCGCGCCCATCCGCTCCCGGATCAGCGCCGTCATCCGCCCCGAAAGCTGCGGCGGCAGCACGTACGCCAGCTCGTCCGGCTTCCAGCCCAGCCCGTCCAGCAGCTCCTCGGCCGACTCGGCGGCCATCTCCGGCACCGCCGCCTCGATCGCCTTGTAGTCCTCGCTCACCGGCGGGCCGTCGAACCGGCGGCTCGCGCCGTACCAGTCGAGCGTCTGCCCCGGCTGGCGGCCCAGACCCACCAGCTTGGTGAACACCGCCCGCAGGGCGGGCCCCGGCGACGGCTGCGAGGTCAGCACCAGCGCGCCGGCGCCGTCTCCGAACAGCATGAGGTTCACCAACTGCGCGGGCGGCAGCGCGGCGGCGTCCATGTCCGGGTCGACGAGCTTCGCCGACACGTCGCCGCCGAGCACCAGCGCCGTGCGGTGGCTGCCGGACAGCAGCAGTCCTGCCGCCACCGACAGCGCCTGCACCGCGCCCGAGCACCCGGACTGCAACTGGTACGTCGGCACCTGGTCGATGCCCAGCCGGTCCGCGACGACGTTGACCGTCGTCGGCATCAGCATGTCGGGCATCGCCGTGCCCATCACGATCACGTCGACGCCCGACGGCTCCAGGCCGGCCGCGGCCAGTGCCCGCCGGCCGGCGGTCTCGCCGAGGTCGGCGAGCGAGAACCGCGGCTCACCCGTCTCCAGATCCACCGCGAGGTGGCGGTACTTCGTGCCGACGAACGCTTCCGCCCACTGCTCCCACATCGGGCCCAGGCCCATGCGGCGGCCCAGCGTCGCGTTGTCGATCGGCGGGCCGGGGGACGCCGTGCCGAGGCCGGCGACCCGCAGATCCTGCTCCGGGTTCAGAACGAGCACGTGATCACCAGGCCACCGGGAGCGAGCTCGCGGCGTACATCGTGGCCTCCGAGCGCAGCGGCACGTCCTCCACGTCGACCGCCAGCCGCAGCTCGGGGAACCGGCGGAAGAGCGCCGAGTAGGCGATCCGCATCTCCACCCGCGCCAACTGCTGGCCCAGGCACTGGTGGATGCCGTAGCTGAACGCCATGTGCCCGGAGGTGGAGCGGCCGACGTCGAAGCTGTCCGCGTCCTCGAAGCGCCCCGGGTCGCGGTTGGCCGCCGCCAGGGAGACGGTGACGCCGTCGCCCGCCTTGATGAGCTTGCCCTCCAGCTCGACGTCCTCAAGCGCCGTGCGCGGAACGCCGAACTGGGCGATCGTCAGGTACCGCATGAGCTCCTCGACGGCGTTGCCGAACAGCTTCGGGTCCTCCCGCAGCCGCTTGACCTCGCCGGGGTGGCGCAGCAGCGCGTACGTGCCGAGCGACAGCATGCTGGCCGTCGTCTCGTGCCCCGCCATCAGCAGCAGCATCCCGATGCCGGTCAGCTCCGCGTCGTTCAGCTCGCCGGTGGCGATCAGACCGCTCAGCAGATCGTCCTCGGGCTCCTTGTGCTTGAGCAGCACCAGCTCGTGGATGAGCCCGTAGATCGCGGCGAAGGCCGCCGCCACCTCCTCGCCGGACGAACCGATGCGCATCACGGTCGTCGAGTGGTCCTGGAAACGCTTGCGCTCTCCGTACGGAACGCCCAGCAGCTCGCAGATGGCCAGCGACGGGATCGGCAGCGCAAACGCCGGCACCAGGTCGACGGGCGGCCCCTGCCGCTCCATCTCGTCCAGGTGCTCCTCGGTGATCTGCTCGAGCCGCGGCTCCAGCGCCTTCATCCGCCGCACCGTGAACTGGCCGGTGAGCAGCCGCCGGTAGCGGGTGTGGTCCGGCGGGTCCATGTGCATGAAGAAGCCGGGCGGCACCTGCTCCCAGGGCCGGCCGCCGGAGGGCAGCTCGAACGGCACCTTCTTGATGTCGCCCCGGGCGCTGAACCGCTGGTCGCTGAGCACCTTCCGGGCCGCTGCATGACTCGTCACCAGCCAGCCCACGTGCCCGTCCGGATACAGCAGCGGGCTGACCGGCTCCTCGGCACGCAGCCGGCCCAGCTCTTCCGGCGGATCCAGCGGGCGCGGGCGCTCGGTCGGCAGCCGCCGGGGCGGCGTGGACAGCGTGTCCGACATGACGCGTTCTTCCTTCCTCCGCATGCGAAGCCGCGGTCCGGCACTGCCGGTCCACGCCTTTCCGTCCACCCTCGGGGCACGGCCTTAAGGCGGACTTGGGCGTGCTTAAGGCGCCTCGGCGGGCTCGGCCGACGTCTCGAACCGGAGGGCCTGGGCCGGGCAGGAGCGCACCGCCTCCTCCACCGTGTTCCACTGTTCCTGGGCGGGGTGCCTCTCCAGCACCACGACCTCACCTGTCACCTCATCCTGGTCGAAGACCCCCGGCGCCAGGAGTGTGCACATGCCAGACGCCACGCACCGCTCGCTCTCCGTCTCGACCTGCATGGAGGAATCCCGCATGAGGGCATCCTTCCGGAAACTCGGATCCGTTGAACCGGCCGTAGCGTAAGGCCATTCACGGTCGCATTCGTAGCCGGAAAAGGCTTTAGAAACCGGCAAGTCGCCCCCAAGCCCGAGCCCGCATGGTGAGCCGGGCGGCATACGGCAACCGCCCGGACCGGACCATGCGGAAAGGGCGGAACAGCACATGGCGGAAGCAACCCGTGGCCCGAACACCCGAGTGCACGGAGTCGTACTCGGAGGCGGCCTCGCCGGCGTGCTCGCCGCACGGGCACTGCGTGACCACGTCGACCACGTCACCGTAGTCGAACGCGACACCTACCCGGACCGGCCCGAGCCCCGCAAGGGCGTCCCGCAGGGCCGGCACGCGCACATTCTCTGGTCCGGCGGTGCCGAAGCCGTCGAGGCACTGCTCCCCGGCACCCTGGACCGGCTCCGCGCCGCCGGCGCCCGCCGCATCGGTGTCAAGGAGGACATGGTCCTCTACAGCGCCTACGGCTGGCAGCACCGCTTCCCCGGCTCCCACTACGCGCTCACCTGCAGCCGCCCCCTCCTCGACCAGACGGTCCGCGAGGCCGCGCTGGACCACCCGGACACCGAGGTGCTGACGAGGACCGAGGCACACGGGCTGCTCGGCGACCGCAACCGTGTCACCGGCGTACGCGTACGCACCTCCGACGGTGCCACCCGCGAGCTGACCGCCGACATCGTCGTCGACGCCACCGGCCGCGGCTCCCGGCTGCGGCACTGGCTCACCGACCTCGGCCTGCCGCCCGCCGCCGAGGAGAGCGTCGACACCGGACTCACCTACGCCACCCGCGTCTTCCGCGCCCCCGCAGGCACCCCCCTGCCCTTCCCGGTCGTCAGCGTCTACGCCGACCACCGCACCGGCATGCCCGGCCGCAACGGCCTGCTCCTGCCGATCGAGGACGGCCGCTGGATCATCACCCTCTCCGGCACCCGCGGCGGTGAGCCGACAGCCGACGACGAGCGCTTCGCCGCGTTCGCCCGCGGCCTGCGCGACCCGATCATCGCCGACCTGATCGAGGCCGCGGAGCCGCTGACTCCGGTGCGTACGACCCGCAGCACCCTCAACCGCCGCATGCACCTCGACCGCCTCGCCGACCGCCCCGAAGGTCTCGTCGCGCTCGGCGACTGCGTCGTCTCCCTCAACCCCATCCACGGCCACGGCATGAGCGTCGCCGCCCAGTCCGCCCGCGCCCTGGAGACCTGCCTGAGCAGCGCGGGCGGGCTGAAGCCGGGCCTGGCCGGCACGGCGCAGAAGGCCATCGCCGCCGTCGCCGACGCGCCGTGGCTGCTCTCTGCCTCACAGGACCTCTGCTACCCGGACAACAGGGCCTCGGTCAGCGACCCCCGACTGACCACCCAGGCCGCGCAGCGGCAGGGGTTCGCCGACATGGTCACCAGCGCCTCCCTGGTCAACGAGCGCGTCTGCGACGCCCTCACCGCGGTCACCACGCTCACCGCACCGCTGGGCAGCCTGGAGACGCCGGAGTTCCTGGCGGCGCTGCGCCAGCCTTCCCGGCCCCCGCTGACGGCTGCGCCGCTGAAGGACGCGGAGGCGGCGGTGCTGCGGGCGGCGAGGTAGGCCCGGGCGCCCTGGCCCAGACACCGGCCCGCCGAGTAGGTCGCGCGGGGCGACCCGGCTCGGCTTCATGAACGAGTCGATCGGCGGACGGCGGCGCGGCTTCGACAGCCTGGTACGGAACGAACAGACCCAGAAGGGAACCGCCCGCCGTGACCACGGCGGGCGGTTCTCCTTTCACCGGTCTTTCACTGACCGGGCGTCGAAGGTGCCTCCCCGCCGTCCGTACGACCGAGCTGCCGGTCGATGAAGTCGAAGATCTCCTCCGTGGACGACTCCTGGATCTTGTTGCTCACGTCCTCGGCCGGGGCCGGTCGCGCGTCGTTCCAGTTCGACAGCAACGTCTGCAGCCGCAGCGTGATCCGCGAGCGCTCCGCCTCGTCCGCCGCGAGCTGCTTCAACTCCAGCTCCAGCGCGTCCAGATCGGCCATCACCCGCCGCGACGGGCTGACCGCCTCCGGCATCAGGTCCGACAGGATCCGGCCGGCCATCGCGTCGGGGGTGGGGTGATCGAAGATCAGGGTGGCGGGGAGGCGTAGTGCCGTGGCAGCGGCGAGTTGGTTGCGGAGCTGCACGGCGGTGAGGGAGTCGAAGCCGAGCTCCTTGAAGGGGCGGTGGGGGTCGATGGTGTCGGCGGTGCCGTGGCCGAGGACTGCGGCGACGTTGCTGCGAACCACGTCCAGGACGACCCTGTGCCGCTGCTCCGGCTCGGGCAGCGCCGCGAGCTGTTCGGCCAGTGCGGTGCCGCGGGGCACACCCGGCGCCGAGGCCGCGGCGGTGCGCCGGGCGGAGCGGTGGACGAGGTCACGGAGGAGCGGGGGGAGGTGCGGTGCGGTGCGCAGGGTGCTCGGGTTGAGGGGGGTGCAGAGGTGGTGGGGTTGCGGCGTGGCCAGGGCGGTGTCGAGCAGGTGGAGTGCATGGTCGGTGGTGAGGGGGGTGCCTGTGCGGCTCTGCTGGTGGGTGGTGAGGTGGCCGGTGAGGTCGGTGGTTTGCTCCCAGTAGCCCCAGGCGAGGCTGGTGGTGGGGTGGCCTTGGCGGGTGCGGTGGTGGGCGAGGG